>CAYWUL010000001.1:0-10445 GCA_964461205.1 uncultured archaeon
TGCGTATTGGTGGTTTCAAAGTTGGAGATTTTGTTGTCAAAGACATTGGCGGTAAGAGAAGCGTTATTTTTGATTGTAAGCATTGTGTTTATTCAGCTTCTCTTTCTGAGGATCACCATTGTCGTTTCCACGTGACAAAAATTCTTCAACAAGTTGAAGCAGAAAAAGTTGTTTTAGCAGAAGTATATGAAAGAGTGTATGAAAAAGAACAAACAGCAATGATAATGGAGATGGCTAACCTCGCACAAAAGCTTGTTGTTGAAAGTGTTTGGAGTTATAATCATTTAGGAAAACCAGTGAAAGAATGTGAACAATTTTTTCCTGAACGCCACCAACTAATGGTTAAAGTTGCTAATGACCTAATCAATTATGATCCCTTACTTGCATACCTTACTTTAATTAATGAGTTAAGAAAGCAACAAGAAAAAATGAAACAAGCAGATGCTCGTTATGCTGAGTGCACAGAACCTTTTATTGCAACAATGATTGATTTGAAGAATCGTTTTGATGCGACAACAATGATTATTCGTGCAAAAAAACTTTTGACAGAATTACAAGAAGTTCCAGATACAAAAGTAATTTACAAGGCATTGTTTGAAGCAGAAATAAAACCTTCGTTTATTGGATCAAAACTTTCTTTCCAAGGAATGGAAAATTTAGAATTGCTTGATGAGTATAATGTAAGAGAATCAAGTGTACAAATTTTTTCTGATCCCGATAAAGTAGAAAAAATTTATTTTATTAATCCGCCAGAATATTCTCTTGCGCCAGACCAATATTTTATTTTGAGCAAAACAAGAGAAATTGTTGCAACATATCAACCAGGAAAAACTTCTCTTAGTACAGTAGCAAATTCAAGAAGATATTTTGAGAGAATGTACGAATCCACAATTAAAGAAGTTGCGCGTTTCCACAAAGTTGCTGTGTCGCCAAGAGAAATGGGTGATTTAAGTAAGGTGGTAGCACGTTACACTGTTGGTTATGGTATCTTAGAAATTTTGTTGAATGATAGAAAAGTAACAGATATTTATTTGGATGCTCCAATTGGAGGAAAACCAATTTATCTTGTTCATAGTGATTATGGTCAATGCCAAACAAATGTGACCTTCACAGAAAACGAAGCAAATTCATTGGTATCAAAATTACGTGCGATGAGTGCTCGTCCTTTTGATGAAGCCCACCCCGTGTTAGACTTTGATTTACAAGACCTAGAAACACGTGTTGCTGTTATTGGTCCTCCGCTTTCTCCTGGCGGAATAGCATTTGCTTTCCGTCTGCACAAACTAACACCTTGGACTCTAGAACAATTTATTGATGTTGATTTCCTTAATCCTTTAGCAGCAGGATTAATTTCTTTCTTTGTTGATATGCAAGCAACTACATTGATTGCAGGTAGCAGGGGTTCTGGAAAAACTTCTCTCTTGGGAGCGGTTATACAAGAAATACCACAAAATTCTAGGATTTTAATTCAAGAAGATAGTGTTACAGGCGATTCAAATATATTAGTTGAAAGAAAAGGTTCTCTTGAATATACTACTGTTGGAGAACTAATTGATTATCAAATGAATTCTAATGATTATTATGATGTTAATGGAGTAGAAGTTCTTGATTCAAATAAAGAAAATATAAAAGTTTTTTCAATTGGAAATAATGGAAAAGTATCTTTATCAAAGGTATCACAGTTTTCAAGACATAAGGTAAATAAAAAAATATTTGAAATTATTACTCGGACAGGAAGAAAATTGAAAGTAACTGAAGATCATTCGCTTTTTGGTTGGAGTGAAGACAAATTGTTTGAACCAGTTAAATCATGTGAGTTAATGGTTGGAAATAAGATTGTTGTTCCAAAAAAGTTTGAATGGCCACAACAACAACTAGAAAAAATTAATTTACTTGATTATTTTACTAAGGGTTATGTTAGTGGAGAAGAAATTTCAAAATTTGTAAAAACTAATAAAAAACAAATCGAAGATCTTCTTGGAAGATCATCGAGAACAAAGAGTTTTATTCAATCTTGTGAAAAAGGACATTTAGAATTAAACTTGTACAAGGCATTGTTAAAAAATTCTAAGTTTAAACCAGGCAAATTTGATTTTAAAATTGATAAATGTTCAAAGGCGATTCCTTCAATTATTGAAATAGATACTTGTGTTTTGGAATTTTTTGGTTTGTGGTTAGCTGATGGTTGTTATGATGGAAAATATGGGGTTATTGTTTCTGCCGGAGAGCAAGAATGTTTAAAACTAATACATCTCTTTAGTAACAAACTTGGGTTAGAAACACGATTACACAGCGATGGGTTTTCAAGCATTATTTCAAACACTACACTTGTTGCTTTAATGAAAAAATTGGAATTTAATGGTAATTCGTATACAAAAAAAATTCCGCAAATGATTTTTTCTTCTTCAAAAGAACAATTAGGTTCTTTTTTGAGAGGATTATTTACTGGCGATGGACATGCATCTAAAAAAGAAGTAATGATTTCTCTTTGTTCAGAAGGATTAGTAAAACAATTACAATCTTTAATGTTATTTTTTGATATTACCCTTACTATTGGAAAAAGAAAGATAACTGATAAAACAATTCCTTGTTATATTGGGCATAATAAAAATATAAAACCATTTTTTGATAACATTGGTTTTTTACAAGAACATAAACAAAAACGTCTTGTGCAATTATTGAATCACAAACCAAGCCAAGACATTAGAGACACTATTCCGTTCTCATCTTTCTATAAAGAAAAATTGTCGGGATTTAAGACATTTAATAATAGTGATTATATTGTTCGAGGAAATTCTGTTGGAAGAGAAAAACTAAAACAAATTCTTCAACAAGAGCAATTCTCTGACACTGCTTTCTATGAAAAACTTTATTCATTGGCTTTTGCTGATATTTATTGGGACGAAATAAAGGAGATTAATATAGTTTCAGAAGAACCAATTTATGTTTATGATTTTTCAGTTCCTGGAAAAGAAAATTTTGTTTGTGAAAATATTTTGGCACACAACACAATGGAACTACCAGTTGATTACCTAAAAGAAATTGGTTTTAACATACAAAGAATGAAGACAAAATCAGCTATCTCAGTTTCAAAAACAGAAACAGAAGTTGCTCCGGAAGAAGCTTTGCGTACTGCTCTTCGTCTTGGTGATTCTGCATTAATTTTAGGAGAAGTAAGAAGTACCGAAGCAAAAGTACTGTACGAAGCAATGCGTGTTGGTGCAGCAGGAAATGTTGTAATGGGAACCATCCACGCGGACTCTGCTTACTCTGTTTGGGACAGAGTAGTAAATGATCTTGGTGTTCCAACAACTTCTTTCAAAGCAACAGACATAGTAATAGTTGCTCGTCCAATTCGTTTTAAGGGTTCTCTTACAAGACACAGGAGAGTTGTTGAAATTACTGAGGTAAAAAAATATTGGGATAAAGATCCTTTGCGAGAAGGGGGTCTGTTAGATTTAATGAAGTATGATGCTGCAAAAGATACTCTTGAATTACAAGAAGATAATTTGAAAGAATCGGATTTGCTAAAAAAAATTCAGAAAACTTCTGGGCTAAGTGTTAATGATATTTGGGCAGATATTCGTTTGAGGGGAAATGCAAAACTCTTCTTGGTAGAAAAAAAGAATGAATTAAATATTCCACATTTAATTGAATCCGAAAATACTTCTTTTGCAAATAACAAATTACTGTTGTTAAAAGAAAAAATGATTGAAGAAGAAGGTAAAGTAAATTATGATCAATTACTTGGTCAATACAAGAATTGGGTTTTAAAAGAATTAGTTCCGCGTGTGCAATCAAAACCAAGAACAAAAGTTGAAGAAGAGCAATAATTTTTTCCAAAACTTTTTTTGTTCTAAATATTTTTTTTGTTTAATTTAATTAGTCTATTTTTTCTTAAGTTTTTGTGTTTCTTTTTTGTTCAAAATAAATATGCTCATTAAGGCTATCAAAATAACAAACACACTTGCAATATTGTTGTCTGGAATATTTATGTTTCCTTTTCCTGCTCCGGTTCCAGTGAATGCAACATAAATTGTTTTTGTACAAACCGCACAAGGCTCTGGGATTTCTAAAGAGATAGAATATACTTGCCCTTCATTCAAATCTTTTCCATCTATCCTTACTTGGTTTCCTGTTGCAAAACAATTTGCGTCAATAGAAAATATTTCTTCTTCTCCGTTCATTGTTAATATTCCATCATCATTTACATCTCTTAAACATTTTATGTTTAGTAATATGTTTCTGTCACTTGTTCCTGTAAATAATGTAATGCTATTGTTTCCTCCAAAACCACACTCTGAATTAAAATAACATAAATCATTTCCTTCTCCATTTAATAATTCACAATTTCCAAAAGCATTACATTCTCTGTGTTGTGTTGCACAAAAAGCATCTCCTGCTGGTCCTTCTTCACATTCATCTTCTCCAAAACCATTTACTATTACACACGCGTCATTATGACATTCTAAGTGTTCTTCTTGAAGAATACAATCTAATGCTGTGCTACATGAATCTATGTCTTCTCCCAATACAAGATTACAATTTTCTGATATGTCACATTCTCTGTGTCTTGCAATACAATAAGGATCATCAACTAATTCTCTTACACACTCATCTTCTCCTTCTCCTTCAACAAAAACACAATTATCGTTGTGGCATTCTAAGTGTTGTCCATCTCCGTTTTCTTCTTCTGAATAAGGAACTTCTTTTTGGAAAACCGAGAGTATTTTTGTATTATTAAATAATTCTCCGGTAAGTTGTTTGCATGAATTACTATCGCAGTGAAACAAAGGATAATAATCTGTTCCTTCTCCAAAAGAATATATTCCTCCATTCAAATCGCTTATCATTGTTTGATATTTAATGTTATCATCAAAATACATTACTTCTTCGCTTATTTTTTCACACCTTTCTAAGTTACAGTGCCACATCTTTTTTTCTTGGTCAAGTGCAAACATCCCAGTGTTCCCATCTGCAACAAAACTTTCTGGTTTTAAAATGCCTGAATAAACACTCTTGCATTTTTCTTTTGTACAATGAATAATCTTGTCTTCAACATCATTGAATGCAAATATTCCTTCGTTCCAGTCATAAGTAATAGAAGTTATATCTCCAATAGTCGCTCCATATCTATAAAAAAAGCCTCTTTGAATTTCTGTTTCTGCGTCGTTCATTATTTCACTGCATTTTTTTGAAGTACAATACCATAAACCCCAGTTGCTTGATATGTCATTTCTGTCTAAAGTGTAAACATTTCCATACTTGTCTCTTGCTCCGCCACTAAAGTCAATTTTAGGAATTCCTTTTTCAACTTCAAAACAACCATTAATAGAACAAGATAGTAGTTTTCCAGTGAATGCTTCTGTAACCAAAAAATTTCCCTTAGGACTGATAAAAGTATTTGTTCTTACGCCAAAAGGATAGTATGCTCCGTCATGCATAGTATAACAATCTCTTCTATCACAAAAAAAGATATCATAATTTGAAGATGATTCTTGTTTTTGATAAAAAGTATATACTCCATTGTACAAATCATAAAACATTTTGAAATATCCTTGGAAAGAGCCATAAGCAAATTGTTTTATTTCTCCTTCTGAGTAAAAACCAATATCATCATCCATATATTTATTGAATTTTCTTGTCCCCCAGAAAAAATCTTTTTGATTAATTGGCATTATTGTTGAGTATGCATTTTTTGGATTCATATTAATTTCTATGCACTGATTATAATCACAAAACCAAAAATTTCTGTCATCATAACTGTGGATATAATTTTCATGAGCATAAATTCCAAAATCAAAGTTTGGAGAAAAACCTCTAAAATTAATTTTTTTCCCCTCATTATTTATGTCATAACAAGCTTCGTCACACCAAGCAACATTGCCATCTCCTTTTTTTATAAAAACAACATTATTATTATCAACAATCATTGTCGTTGTAAACATATCCTCTTTTACTTCAACACAATTATTGTCAGTGCATCTCCACAAATCATTATTATTGTCAAGCAAATAAATCCCATACTTTTTGTCATCTTCTCCTTTTATACATTCACTCCCAATTTTTTGATAGCCTTTTTCACAAACATACTCACATTTTCTTTCAGTAGTGCACTCTTCAACAAAAATATTTTCTGTTGATTCTGTTAAACCAGAATTATCCCCGCTACAAATAACAGAATTTTTTGGAACTGCTCCGGAACACTTATTGTTTATTGAAAAATATTGTAAGGTGGGCCTTATTGATTTTGAATAAAATGGCTCTGAAGAAATTTGTTTTGCTATTGCAGGATCTTCTTCTATTGGTGGTCTAAAAAACCACATGTCTCCCTCGGAATCAAGAGTATACAAATAATTTTCTCCAAGTGTTGTATAATTATAATAATTAACTGGCGCTCGTTCAAGATAAAATTTTTCATTATCCGTATCAAAATAATTACAATCAGTAGCATTACAATACATTATTTTATTTTCTAAATCAACTGCAAACAAATCCGGTTCCTCTATGCCCATGCTTCTTAATGTATATGGGTCGACTTTTACAGGTCCCCCGTTTAGAAATACTGGTCTAAAACCAGTTGATGGAGAATGACTATATAGTATTTTATCTGGGTAATGAACAATAAAAAAAGTATCAAAACTAATTCTCATTGAGTCCATATAAAATTTTCCCTTAATTATCCTACTACAATTTTTTGAATCATAATCACAAAAAAGCAGGTTTCTGTCAGTATTATCGCTTTCTGGGCCTTCTAAAGTATAAAAATTGTTTTCAGGAGCCCAAATTACTGAAGAAGGATTAAAATCATAATAGTTAGCAATTTCTCCGACTTCTATACAATTAGTATATGGCCCGCAAGCATAAATAATGTTGCCTCTTGTTCCTGCAATAATGTTTTGCGCTTCAGAAATATATCCTGGAGCAAGATTATTTTCTGTTAAAGCATTGCAAGATTTACTTTCGCTCGGAAAAAAACCCTGATTACAATAATGAAGTCGATTTGATGTGTTATATTTGTAATAAATACCTCCCAAAAAATCACTTTTTATATAACCCACATTCTGCATTGCTCTGTAACAACCCCACGCCCCACACTTAAAGAGATTATCTTCAAGATTGAAATACACGTTTTGGTCATAAACAGGAAAAAGTTTTCCAATGTTTCCTGCAGAAGGTGGATAGTCAGTAAGTTTTTCACACGAACTATCTTGCCAGTCTCCTTTACAACTCCAAATTTCTCTTTCTACTTCTTTTAAACAAAATATTGTTGGGTCAAATATTCCTGAGATTCCTCCACCAAATTCATCCATAAAAACACATTTGTTAAGACCTTCGCTATCTTCCACAGAATAACACTCATTTTGTAAGCAATGATAATATTTTCCATCATCCAGATTTCTAACAAACATTCCTTCTTCTATTCCATCCTTAGAATCCCAAACAATATCAGCAGTACTAAAATTTCCTTCCACAATAATTTCACAATTTGTTTCTGTGCATCTCCAAAGATTACCTTCATAACCAACTGCAAAGCTTCCTGCAATAGCAGAGTTTAAGACTAGTAAAAAGCTAAAAGCTACTAAAAAAGAAAGAAAACTTTTTTTTATCATAGTTGATAATACTCTTTTGTAGTTTAAATACTTTCATTTGACCTCCTTCCGATCGGCCCAAGTGAAGCAGAAGCGTCACGGGGGCCATAAAACATTTTGGTTTTATTTGGCCGTGCTGGAATATGATCACATTCTGCCAAGACAGGATTCAGAGAATATTTTTTTTGTTTTAAACTTAGAGTATTTTTGTGAACAATTCCTTACAATTTATTTAGAGAATTTTGATATCTCTTTTTGAGATATCGAGAAAGCAAGTTTTTATACTTCTTTTTGTTATTATTAACACATCATTTTAGTGTTATTAATGACTAGAAAAAATAATTCAATGAGGCCCACAACCCCTGGGCAATTATACAAAAATATTACTGCTATAGGAGAAACTTTTTCTGAAGAAGATTCTGGAGTAATGCACGTAGAAAAAGATCCTGCGTTTGTTCAGTATTGTAAAAAAATGGGTAAGAAATTTCCTTCTTTTAGAAAGGACGCTGTGTTTTCTGAAAAACACAAACAAGCAATTGCTTTTCTTGGTTGGCGTCTTTCTCCCGGCGACTTCATGGCCGCAATAAAAGGAACTTTCATAACAGGAATAATTCCAATTGTCTTAATTATTGCAATTGTTTTTTTTCTTGGTGTTGGTTTACAAGTAGGAACATTTAACACCGCTGACTTGGTTGGTGGGCCCCTTCTCTATAATCTTTTTTCTGATGAACAAATGGTGATGATGTCGTTTGCAATGCTCTCAGTAATTCTAATTGGGGTTCTTGGTGCTGGAGTATACATGGTTTATTCTTATCCGATTGGAGCAGCGAGCGATGAAAAAAATCGTGCTCTTACATATGTTCCGGAAATGATTGGTTATATGATAATGTCAATGAAGTTGGTTCCAAATTTAGAAAAAGCAATTGAGTTTTCGGCCAAACATGGTCGAGGAAGAATTGCAGTAGAATTCAAACGTTTGATATGGGATTTCCAACTTGGCTTATATTCTTCTATTGCAGAAGGAGTTGATAATTTAGCATACCGGTGGGGAGAATATTCTTCTGAATTAAAAGAAGCATTAATGAAAATTCGTGCAAGTGTAATGGAGCCCTCAGAATCACAGCGCTACCAAGTATTAGACAAGACAATGTTAGAAGTCTTAGAAAGTGTAAAAGGAAAAATGGAAGATTATGCAAGAAGTTTGTCTCAACCATCAATAATGCTTTTTTATTTAGGAGTTTTATTACCACTAATATTGATAATTGTTCTTCCTGTTGGTTCTGCTTTTTCAGGAAACGCTCTTGCTACACCCCCATTATTAATTGGAATTTATTGTATTGGTATTCCTCTTGCATGTTATATGTTTGCAAAAAGAGTTATTGATAAGAGACCACCAACTTATGAGCCTCCTATTATTGAAGATGATTTTTATGGTCTCCCAAAAAAATGGCATATGCAATTAAAGAAAGGAAGTATTGATATTCGTTTGATTTTTGTAATAATTGTTGCGATTGGTTTGTTTGCTTCTTTCATAGTTTCTGTTGAAGGAATTCCTCCAAAATCATTAATGGGGGGAAACGATTTTTATGATTCTCCACAAATTATTTCTGCAGACAGAGACCTCGGACAAATATTAAAAGATAATGGAAGAGATCCTGATTACCTTGGAAAAAAAGTTGTTGATTTGTATGTATTTGATACCTATGATGTCAAAGAAGGAAAACTCTATACCACTCTTAGAGAAGAAGGAATGGCTGAAAAGTTAGCATATGAAAAAGCATCGCAAGAATATTTACAATTCACTAGCAACCCAAAAAATGATCCGACAAAATTTTTATTTTGGTCTGGCGCAATAATAACTCTTGCATTAGCTGGGTCACTAGTATTATATTACAAAAATATTTACAAGAGAAAAGCACAATTAGGAATAATAAAAATGGAAGACGAATTCAAAGAATCCATGTATGTTATTGCTTCACGAATGGGAGAAAACAAACCGGTTGAAAGTGCTTTGAAACACGCGCGTGATTTCTTGCCAGGATTATTAATTAGTAAGAGGATTTTTGGAAAAACTGTTGAGAACATTGAGTTAATGGGTCTTCCTTTAGAAGGAGCAGTTTTTGATCCGGTGTATGGTTCAATGAAGGGAATACCTTCGAAGGTTTTGAGAACAGCAATGCAATTACTTGTTGATTCTGTTTCTCTTGGTGTTGAAGTTGCTTCTCGTACATTAATGTCACTCTCACTACAAATGGAGAACATGGACAAAGTAAACAAATCTCTAAAAAATCTTGTTTCTGATGTTACAACTACTATGTCGACTATGGCGATTTTTATTGGACCAATAGTTCTTGGAATAACTGTTGCTCTTCAAAAAGTTGTTATGATGACTCTGGCAGGAGTAGTAGCAGATCCTGCAGTAGTGAATGCAGACTCCATTGGTGATTTAGCAGGAACAGGAATGAGTATTAATAATTTGTTCCAATTAGATGTTGCTACTTTCCAAAGTTTTGCTTCTCCATTAATGTTCTTATTAATTATCGCGATTTATGTTGCAGAAATAGTAATAATAATGATGTATTTTACAGTAAAAGTTCAAGAAGATAATAATTTGTTATTCAGAGTTACTCTTGCTCGTGCTCTTCCAATTGCAGTTATTATTTTTGTTTTGACTGCACTTGGTTCAAGCATTGCAGTTGCTTCCATGATGGGGGGCTAGTGAGAAAAAATGAAATTTAAAAAAGAGAAATTTAAAAATAATTTTTTGCAAGAAAACAAAGCTCAATCAGGAGCAGTATTTCGTTTAATGATTGATGCAATTATTGGATTAGTTATTTTCGCAATGATTCTTTC
>CAYWUL010000001.1:10545-12238 GCA_964461205.1 uncultured archaeon
TTTGAACAAAATGTCGAAGCAAAGTTATATGTTCAATGTTCTACAACAAATGATGTTTGTGATTATGATGATCCTGATACAGATTGTTGTGAAATAGAATGTATTGTTTCTTTTGGAAAACCAATACAATCTAGTTAGAAAAAAAGGATTAAATAATTCTAGAAAAAAGAGTCAAATAATTCTAACTTTTTGTTATCTTACTTTTAACCCCTTTGTTGCCCAACCAAATTATTAGCTAATGTTTAAATACTACTTCGTTTTTTTATTGTAGAGGTGATTTAATGTTAAATCAAAGAGGACAAGCATTTAGTGTTTTTGAATTAATGATTGCGGCGATAGTAGCAATAGCAATTCTTTTTGTTTTATTACCAATAGTAAATCAGCCACCTAACTTTGGTGGAAACGCAAAGGATGAGATTGGTAATTCTTTAGCAAGCGTTGACGGTGGAGGAAATACGACCACTCGTGAATTTTCAATGGAACGGAATGATATTGTTACGGGGATGGATTTTTCTGAAAAAGGGTTTGATCAACATTCAATAGTTTTTGCTATTGAATCTAGTCTTATAGACCAGGGCAAGTTTGATCCCGTCGAAGGAGACGGTTATGCCGGAGTAAAATACGTTGGTTCTACAAATTTCAATGCAAAAGCAAGGGTTTATTGTCAACAAACAGGTACGGATTTACAAAGTATAATTGATACTGCGGGGATTGATGATGGGATAGATATGATTGTTGACCCTGAAGATTTGTGTGGGGGAGATGGAGAATATCAACCTTGTTGTTTGGTAATAGTTCAAAGAGGATAAAGCGATTAGCTTTTCCTCTAATTTCTTTTTTTTAGTATTTTTTGTTTCCATTTAATCTATTCTTTCTTATTCTAATTCTAGTTTTGTATATTATGTCTTTTTCGCCTTTTTCAAATAGTTTTTTATACTTCTTTTGCTAAGATAATAATATGGGTTTGTTAAAAGAGGAAAATGCTGCCGGTGATTTTGGAGCAGTTTACATGATTCTTGTTTTTGCTATTGCTGCACTAGCATTAATTCTTGTTGTTAAACCAATGTATCAGAGTGCACAAAAAGCAATTCCAAAAACACAAGGTTCTCCTTAAGTAACTACAAAAACTTAATATACTTCTAATTCCTCTTCCTGTAATGCGTCTTAGACTTCGTAATGAAGGACAAATGTCTTCTCCGTTCGAGTTACTTGTAGCAATAATAATAATGAGTTTTGTTGTAATAATTGGTTCTCAAATGCTTGCTGCTTCTCAAGAACAAGTTTGTTTGTCAAGTGTTGGAAAAGAAATAACAGAATTCAAATTAATGTTAGAGGATACTGCAATAAGAAGGGGTTCAAACAAATTTGAGTTTCGTCCTGATGATTGTTTTAATCAAAATACTGCGATAATAAAAATAGAAAAATATAATAGTACTACGCAATGTGGAGCAAAGTGTGGTCTTCCAACAGAATCTTGTTTTGTATTAATTTTTAATGCCCCTGATGTTGCTAATGGTTTTATACAAAAATGTCTCAACCTCCCTGTTTACACGACGTTTGTGAATGAACCAAATGATTGTCCTACAGATGATTTGGATGGTTATGTTGCGATTGATCCGACAATAATGGATGAAGGTGGAATACGGCCGGGTAGTTATGTTTTGCAAAATGTTGCTCCTGCTGCAAAAACATA
>CAYWUL010000001.1:12338-19563 GCA_964461205.1 uncultured archaeon
ATGTTAGGATTCATTATGAGTAAGATGCAAATGCTGATTTTTGCTACAGGAATATTTATTGTTGCTTTGATGTTTTATGGTTTTGTTTCTGGAATCGAACTCAAAACAGTAACTATCTCAAACCTAGAAGTAGATGCAAAAGTTATTGAAGAACAAATTAATAATGATTCTCTTTGTTCTTTCAAATCAATTGCTATTCCTGAAAGTTTTAATTTTGGTCTTGGTGGTTCTTCAAGATTATTTTATGATTTAGTTTTTTCAAAAGAAGATGTTGGTGGAAATACGCAATTGATTCTTTCTATAAAAGAACATAATAAAGATGAAATAATTGTTGCGAGAAGTGTTATTGCCAAGGGGGGTGTTGTTCTTGTTGATCCTGGTTTTATTGCTTCTGATGATCCTATTGCTCCGTTTTATGATGAAGATGAAATTGTTTTGTATCCTAGGGCAGCAATAACAAATAACAAGGCTCCTGCAAATTCCTTTGTCGCATTAAAAGAAGTTATTCTTGGTAACCAAACAATTTACATTATTCCTTGTTCTACATACATAGAATCAGACCCAAATATTCCAAATAATTGTATTGTAAATATTTTGAAAGTTGGTTGTTATAAGTTGAAATTGGATGAGGGCAGTCCTAGTGATACAGATGTTGTTAGTGATTGTTTTGATGTGGCTAGAGAAGTTTTGGAAGGTCAAGGATTGGTTTCTGGTCTAACATGGAAGCAATGTGTGGACATGGGTTATTATAAAACAAGCTAAACAAACCTAAAATAAGAAATTATAAACTAACAAAATTATTTGAATTAGTTAATAAGTATTTTTTCAGAATTATTTGGAACAATAGTATTTTATTATAGAAAAATGTATTTTGTTTGGATGAAAAAAATATTGAATTTTGAATTTTTTAATTCTAAATTGTCTGCTTTGGATAGATTTAATTCTAAATTGTTTTTTTTAAATAAATTTAGTTCTAAATTGTTTGCTTTGAAAAGATTTAGTTCTAAAGGATTTATTGGTGCTATTGGGGACGATCTTCCTTCTTTAATCCCGATTGTTGTTTCTCTTTTACTTTTTTTCTCAATTTTTGCAATAACTCTTAATTCTTATAATTCAAAAAATCTTGAAATAAGGCAAGAGTTAAGTTTGCTTTCTATTTCGAGGGGGATGAAAGGAGAGTCAATTCTTTTAAGTGTTGATCAATTCCTTGATAGATGTGAATCTGTAAAATTAAAAAAATATGAGTATAATTTTATGATTGCGGTGTATTCTTCAGAGTCAGATGTGTTTCTTGACCCTAATTTTGACCCAATAGTTGATTTTCAAAATAGTTCTCTTGATGATCCTTCAGAAAACTTTTTGACAAAAAAAGATTTTGAGGATGAAGAGCAATCTTTTTTTTGTTATTATAAAAAAGTTGGCGGGACAGAATTTTCAAGAAAAATAAATTATATTACTCGTGCGTATCCCCTTGCTGTTCAAATAACACAAAAGATTAATGGGGAAGATTATGAATTGATTTCTCCTTCAATAATGTATATGGTGGTTTGGAGATGAATAAAAAAGGACAAGAATTTTTTTCCAAAAAATTCATTAAAAAAGATCTCAATTGTAGAGGCCAAGCGGCATTAATGGACTCGATTTTTTTTCTTACAATTGTTGCAACTATTTGCACTAGCTTATTTTTCTTTGCGATTAATTATGGTTTGCAAACAAGTGCCCAAATAGATTCTTTTTATTCAAGTGATTTTGCTGCTGATTCACTAAAAGTGATTTCGTATATAAATGTTTTGAGAGACGGAAAATCAATTTCTGAGTTAGATCCTCTTGAACCAGTTCAGAGTGATTATTTGTTGGCTTTAATAAAAGAAGATTATGCTGACAAAAAAAAGATGAGTGAAGAAACAACAAAGGCAATTGCTAATACTCTTGGCGCGGTCCTTAAACCTTTTGATAATTCAATTGATTATTCTTTTTTTATTACAAGCGAAAGTGAAAATGATTTCTTGTTTTTGTTGCTAGCCACTCATGAGTGTGAAGGGACGGATTGTTTGAGTGCAACCGGAAACTCAAAGGATGTTAAGAGAAAATATTTTTATTGTACTCCTATTGATAATACTGTTTTGGAAAAACTTGTTTTTCCAAGAGTTGGACAGGTTGATTCTGCTCATGGAAAAGTGACTTTGTCAGATTCGGCAGAGAGGGATTCTCCAGGAAGACCATTTGTAATTGCTTTGAATGTTTGGATTACAAAATCTGTTCCTGAACTTTCAACCCAAAATTTAGAAACATCTCCTGATTTTAATTGTTCAGAGATAGATTTTTCTTGAACTTTTTTTTGTAGTAGTTTAGTTTATTTTTAGAATTTTGTTTTAACTTATTTTTAGAATAATATTTGTGTGCTTTGTGTATTTTTATAAAGAACTCTTTGTTCCACATTTAGGACAAGAAGTAATTCCTTTTTCTTTTTTTGCGCATTTTTTACAATATGCTTGTCCACATTTTGGACAGTAAAGTATTTTTTCTGTTTCTTCTCCGCAACTAGAACAAACTTCTTTTTCTTCGTCTAAATTTTGTAATTCTTCAAATTCATCTTTTCCATCAATTTTTTCGTCTCCCAAACCAATGTTAAGGTTGAAAGCATCTTTATCGATTCCAATTTTTTCTTTTTTGTTTCCATTGCTAGCTCCAATTCCTCCAAACAAATCTTTAATATCATCTTTTTTCAGGTCTTCTTTTCCAAACCCTTCTTCTCTTTCTCCAGGAATATTACTCATTTCATTTTCTTCTTCATTATTCCGTCTTCTTCCATGTCTATTCCTTCTGTCATTTCGTCTTTGTTCTTTTTCTGCTCTTCTTTCTTCCTTGCTTGGCCTTTCTCTTCTTCCTCTGCTTTTCCCTTCTCCATCACGAACAAGACTTTCTTCCATTAATGGTTGTTCCTTGAATTGTGTGTAAAGAGTGTCAGCTATTTTTTCGGCTTCTTCTTTATTTGGAAGTCTCTTTTTTTCTTTCTTAAATTTTTTGACTTCTAAAAGGGCTAGTTTTTCTTCAAGATTATATTGTTCAACTTTTTGTATTTCATTCAAGTTTCTGTCATCAATATCTACATCTTCATAATCCATTGTCGGGAGTCTTTCAACATCATCGTACATTTCTTCTTTGCTTTTTTTTCTGCCTCTTTCGCTAGGACGAGAATCATCTTCATAATCCTCTCTACTTCTCTCTTGTTGTCTGTAAAACCTATTCAATCTTCTTGGTGCTCTCGCCATCTTAACCCTCTTTTCTTTAATCTTCTTCTCCAATTCTTTCTAATTCATCTTCTTCTACTTCTTTTAATTCTTCTTTAGAACTTTCTTTAATTTGTTTTGCAAATCCCTTTAATTTTTTCAAAGTTTCTTCTTTTTCTTTGTCTTTTTTTTGTTTTTCCATTCCTATTGTTTTTTCTCTTAATTTCTGAATTACATTAGAACTTTTGACTTTAAAAAGTTGTTCTTTAATCTCTTTATCACTAACAACTTCCACTGGTTTGTCATAATCATCTATTGCTATTTTTGTTCCAGCTGTCTGTTCTTCCTTGGTCATTGCTTTTTTTGGAATTCTTTCTGTTTTCTTTTCCTCAAACAATTCTACTTCATCTTTCTTATTATTACTCTTTCTCACAACAAGCATTATTGCAATCATCAAAGCATAAAATATTCCAGCCATTATAAAAAAACTTTTTTCAGAATACAAAAACATTGCAATTATTCCAGGAATAAAGACAATCAAACCCAGGGCATATCCATAGCCAAGTTTTTCTACAATGTTTGTGTCCTGTTTTTCAGGAAAACCAGTTCTTAATAAGGAGTACCCAATAGAACAACTTCCAAGCAATGACAAAACGTATAGTAGTACTTCCATAAGAAAAACCTATTTCTTTCTATTATCCTTACTACAATAAACTGTTTTTGAGTATTTATTTATTGCTATGACAAAAGAATTAATAATACTAGAATTGCTATTATTATTGACCATAATGAAGAAAATAATATTTGCTTTGTTGATACTTGCTATTTTTCTATTGAGTGCCTGTATTTCTCCAACCTATTGTGGAGATGGAATATGCCAAGTAAATGAAGATTCACAAAATTGTCCTGAAGACTGTGGGATAGTTGATAGCAACAGTATTGTTGTGAAAGTTTTTAATGAAGGTTTAGAAAGAACAATAATTAAACAGGCATTTGTTGAGGCCCTATGTTTTGAAGGAGAGGAAGCTTTAAGTTTGAGTGTTCCAAACCCTCCTCAAGGCGAAAATGGTTACCGAATTCAAATCCCTGATTTTTGTGAAAAAATTGTATTAACTGCTAAGGCTATTGGGTACAGAAAAGAAGTCAAGGAAATCTTTCTTCCTTTTTTAGACCAAGAGTTTGAATTAATAGAAGGCAATGCTGAAAGTCCTCTTCCTTTTGCAGATGCAAATGATTTAGAATTTTTTGAAGTAAGAGTGCAAGTTTTAGATATGCATAATAATCCTGTTGAAAATGCGAAGGTTCGTTTGGTTAATCAAGATAATGAAATTTATTTTCCAATACAAAAAGAATTTGATTTTGAAAAAAGCTGTGATAGAGCATTTAATAATGGATCTTTCTTTGCAGTAACTGACACAAACGGTTTTGTTTCTATTGAAATCAATCGTGGAAATTATGTTGTGTTAGTTACAAAAGAGCCTTCTAGAGAGAATCAGAATGGAATGGAAAAAGTGCTCTTTTTGCAAGAAAAAATGTTTTTGAGTTCTCCACAACAAATAACAATTAAATCTACAAGAGAAATTGAAACAAGTTTTGAAATTTTTTCTTCAGTAAGTACTTCGCGTGTTGAAAGTTATGATTTGCGTATTACTCTTACTGAACAAAAACCAGGCTTTTCTTTTTTTGATTTTGGCAAAGTTGATAAAAATGTTATTATTGCGACAAATAATATGACTGATTTTTCATTAATGCTCTCAAATCCTTTGAATTATAGTAAAGAAGGAATGATTGTTTTTGAAGATATTTCTCCAAAACTAATAAAGAGTAATTCTTATGTCGTTAGAAGAAACAAAAATGATATGGCTTATTTAATTTTTAATGTTTTTGATGGAACTAACTCTTTTAACAAAAATATGCTTGGGGGAATAAAAATTACTTTTCCAGAATTTGCTGTTCAGCGAGCGGTAATTAATTTTGATGTTTATCCTAGTGCGAGAGTTTATGTTGATCCAACCAATATTCAATTGCTCTATTCAATAGAAGATAAAAACTTTAAGTTCAGTTTGAAGAAGGGCGGAGAAGGAATAATACGTTTGAATAAAAAAGAAAAAAGAATCTTTAATTTTGGGGGGCCATTTAATGGAGACATGAAAGTTGCTACGCATAACTTTGAAAGAAGTGCTTCCAAAAATTATTTTTGGTTTGTAATAAAGGATGCTTATGGAAATTTAGTAGATGGTTATTCTACAAATGACCCTATTATGCCACGAGTAATAGTAAGACAAGGTAGTGAAATTGTTTATGATCAAAATCTTATTGGAGAACCAGAATCTATTCATATCGATTCAAGGGCCACAGATTATTATTTTGAAGATATGAATGAATATATAATTTCTTTCAGTGAATCTTTTGGTGATTTTGGTGAAGTAAATATTGTTGAAGAAGCATTAGCAGATCATAGAATGGAGTTAACTTATTTTGAATCAGAAAATATAGAGTTTATCATGCCGAAAGAAATTAATTTTTTAGAAAATAATTGGAAAAACAATTTTGAATTATTTTATGGTGAAATGTATAAACTAATTGGGGTAAAAACAAGCGAAAAAATTCCTTTCAGGACTGCTGTTGATGGAGCGGATAGAGCTTGGGCTCCAATAATGTGGCCATTGGTTGCTACTGATTGTGAAGTAGAAAATTATGAATGTTGGTTTTTAATTACTCATGAGTTAGGTCATCCTTTTACTTTGAATGAACCATTGAGTTGGCCTGCTTATAATGAAGAATCAAAAGCATCGTATTTAGCAATTAGTTCTTCTAAAGCAGTTAAAGAAGAAGTTGGAAATTATATGCAAGCAAATTATCCTATGTCTTTTGCACGCATGAAAGATGAACAAGTTTGTTTTGATGAAATAGAAGCAGTTCAAACATTAATGCTTTATATGGATGAAAAATATCCTGGAATAAAACCAAGTGCTGAAATGATTAGAAATTGGGATTCTAATTACTCTCAATTGTTTAATGAAGGAATGTATTATTCTGATAATAAAGATGCTGTTTATGGGGCAATTTATTCAATAATTGTTAGAGAAAATGTTGGAAATGTGTTTGAAAAGTTTGGTCTCTCAACAGAAGAAGAAGTTACAGATGTCCTTTCATTATTTTATGACGAATGATAGTAAATAGATAAAATCAAATAAAATAAACTTTTAGTTTATTTCCCGCTTATTTTGGATAGAATAACATTAATATATTGGAAATGCATTTGTTTTATTGGTAAGAATGGATTTTTTAGGTTTGTTTTTTGGAGTTTTTGATTTTGTCAAATTTCTAGTCCTTTTGACAATAGTTTCATTTGTTTTATATAAGTTCTTGACTCCTTTAAAAGACAAACTTGTAAAAAGATTTTCTCTTAATTGGATAAAATCTTCTCTTGCAATGAATTTTATTTCAATATTTGTTGTTCTCTTTATTTTCTATTTATATTTCATTTTTGTTGGTGTTGCTTTAGCAGTTCCGCAAGGAGAAGGACTTGATTTTGATTTATGGGAAAACATACTGCTTGTTCTAATCGGGACTGTAAGAATTATTGTCGCAACAATAATCCTTTCTCTAGTATTATTGTTTTTTGAGTTCGTTGCATCTATAACAATTAGTTACCAAGACAAAAAAAAGTATTCTAAAACAATAAAAGAGTTTATCGGAGTATTAGTTGCTTGTGCAATCTTTTTGATTTTGTTCTTGTTTGTTTTCAATTGGGTAGCGCTAGGATTGTTCATTTATATTTTCTATGGGGGAGTAAGCTCTTTGCCTTTATTAGTAATTATTTAATACATTTTGTGGGTTTAATATTATTATATTTAGAAGTAAGAATGTGAAAAAAGAAAAAGGAAGTAAAGATAATAGTTGGGATATGATGAATAGTTTTGAAAAGGGATTGATAGTTGGAGTAATTTTCCTTACTCTCTTATTGAGTAATCCTGGCTTTGCTTATTCTG
>CAYWUL010000001.1:19663-21228 GCA_964461205.1 uncultured archaeon
GGAACAGATATTACTGGTGTTGAGTTAGTTGGAAAAGATAATGATGGAAAAACCGCCGTAAAACAAACTCCTCCATCAAAGGCAGCAGATGCCGATAGATTTGCTTATTTTAATAATAGAAATATTCCTGGCCCAATAGGAATAGGAATGATTTTGGATGATACTTTAAGAGTTGGAAGATGTGAAGATCTTTCCCAAGAACAATGTAGAATAAATGGTAATGGTTTGAATTATAGGACAAGCGGGACAACTAACTTTGGTTCTGTTTTAGTGGATGCTTCTGGAACATTGAAAGATTTAGCTACTCGTGGTATTACTGGAACAACAGAAGAAGAATTACAAGCAATGCAAAACCAATTAGTCGATGTTAATGATGCAAAAGTAAAACTAGTACAATTATCTGAGGGAGATCAAATAAAAAATTCTTTTTTAACAGAACAATACACTGCACGAAACGCAACAACTTGTAATAACAATGCTTGTATGGTTTCAACTTACTCTGCGTTTGATAAATTTTTTAACGAATGGTTTTCATCAGATATGGTCATTTCTGTTTTTGGTCCAACCTTGCTTAATGGTGCAGCAAAAAAACTTGGTTTGTTTGGTCATGGTCCGAGTGGAGGATCAAAATTACTCAAAAATTTAAACAAGAAGGTTGAAGGTCTGCGTAGTAATATTTCTGCTTTACCAAGTGCATTAGTTGGAAAAAGAAGGGTTGATTCTTATCAAACCCTGGTGAAAGAAAATGGTTTTGGTGATTTGTGGAAAAAACTTACAATTGAATCAAAAGCATTCTCTTCTGGAGCTGGAGGTTACACAGATGAAATTTTAAAAGAAGGTTCTGATTTGATGAAACTTTCTCCGCAAAAAAGAGAAGCTTTCTTTGAATCTTTACAACACATGAAGGCTTATTCAAATGCTAGCGCGGATGCTATGAAGAGAAGTGTTAAGGACTTTGATGATGCTCTTGCTGTCGCAGTAACACAAGCTCAAAGAGATCAAGCACTGCTTGCTCATGCAAAACGTGTTTCTGCTCAAATAACTGATTGGGATGATGCTGTATTTTTGGATTTCCCAGCTTGGATAAAAAACAACCAGGATATGAGTGCTCTTTCAGGTTATGCTGTTAAAAGGAACCAGATTTCTGGATCAAATGCATTTGTTGAATTGTCGACAGGAGAAACACATTATTTTACAAAGGGTGTATTGAAACCTTTTCAAGAATCTGGGGATTGGTCAAGATATGCTAGTGGCTCTCTTGGATCAAGTTCTTATAATTATGATATTGGTACCCAAGGACTAAAGTTATACCGGTTGAAACCTTCAAAACAAGTCGCGTCCAATGTGGCTGTTGCTGACTTAGAAGAATACCTAGCAAAGTTTGGAGAAAACTTTTATAGTGTGGATATACCTGGAAGAGGATTAATGCCATTGAATAGTTCAAGTGTTGGTGTGATAAAGAGTAATCCTGCTGTATTGCCAAATGTAAAAGTTTTTGAAGCAGATTGGGCTTTTGATAAAGAACTTAATCCTGTTGAGTTTGCTGGGATAATTACTCAACCAAG
>CAYWUL010000001.1:21328-101067 GCA_964461205.1 uncultured archaeon
GACCAAGGAGACCTATTTGGAAAAATGATTAATAGTATTGTTTTCACTCCAAATTATGTTGCTAAAGAAATTATTTCAAAAGTTGCTCCTTCAGTTGAAGATAAATTGCGACAATTCACTGGAGAAGGAGGAGTTGGAAGCAAATCCCTAATGAGAGATGAAGTAAAAGATATTGCGTTCTATTCTCATAATGAAAATTGTTCTGGTTGTCAAACAAATTTTGTTTCGGATGGAGAATATTTAGGAGCAACAATTTCTGCGCCTGTGAGTTTGAAATCATTTATTGTTGAAGCTGCAGACTCAGTAACAAAAGCAGAAGAAGGAACAACATTAATTGCTTACACTCACCACTCTAACTTAGATGGAAAAACACCAGATATTGAAGGCGAAGAAATGAATTTGGTTGAAGGAAGAAGAGATGGTTTAACTTGTGACCAGAAATTAAGAGAATATCATGTAGGTTGGGCGGGAAGTGCTTCTGGCGGAATATCGGCTGGATTAGAAAACCTTGCTTACTTTGCTAATCCTGGGTTTGGTTTGATTGCGTCAGGAATACAACAAGTTGTTCTTACTCCTGCACTACAAGATTGTGTTGATGATAAAGAAGGTTATTATGTTCATTTTTATGCTCCTCCTGAACCAGAACAAAAGAAAACAAAATCAAAAGAAACTCTTTCAAACGAAACAGTAACAGACGCATTAGCGGGAATTTCAGAACAAGTTGATAAATTAACTTCTCAAGAAGGACCAATTGCAGAATCACTTGGAAATATAAAAGATGAGTTTGATAATTTTGCTGGCCAAGCAAAACAAAATGATTTATTACAAGCTTCCCTTGAAATGCTTCCTCCAAGCAAGGGAACAATTATTGGAAATGAAATATTCTATATTTGGTTTAAAGAAACAATGATGCCTTCGGGTCTAAAAACTGAAGGAATGTCTGTTACAAAAGATGGTAATCATACAGTTGTAAAAGATTATGCGAACGGCGACTTACTTATTGATGGAAAAGAAGTTATCAATAATAAAAAAGAAATTGTTGGAAACATTATTCAAGATAATAGGATTCCGGCAGAAGTTGTTCCTGTAAAAGTAACAAATATTGGTGCCCCTCAAACAGATGAAATTGTTTTTGAATTAAGTGCTACTGGTAATGTAACTGTTTTAGAATCACAAGTTCTTTCATGTATACAAGAAGCAGTAAAAGCACAAGTTGGAATAACTTTTTCAGGGAACGAATTAACACAAGTATTTGGAAAACTAAATAATATTAATACAGAAATTTATCAACAAGTAACAGCTCAAGACAACAAGATTTTCTTAGAAGGAACAGGTCCTCGTTACCAAGGAGGAGCAACTTCAACATTTGTTATTGATGGTTATTGGAAATCAAGATTAAATATTGATGATACTCAAAGTATTGATTCAGGATTATTTATTGGAATGAGTTTTGAATACGGTTCAATAGTACTAAATGAAGAAACTGGAGAAATAGTTGTTTGGTTAAGACAACACAAAGAATCTGTTTTAAGCAACAAAGAAGTTTCTGGATTGAAAGCAAAATTATCTAGTGTAACAGACCCAGATTCTGGTTGTGAACAACCCGCAATAGAATTAGAAGCCAGTGCATTTGCAAATGATGAACTTGGACAACAAAGAGTGGACAATTTCAATACTTCAATGAAACATTTAGGTCCTTTTACTCAATTTACTACTGATGGAAAAATATATGAATTCTATTCAGTAAGAGATCCTGCAACAGGAGAATGTAAGGACTTCTTTAGAGTTATTGATAAAGAAACAGGAAAAGTTTTAACAGATTCAGAAATTGTTGGTGGGATAACACAAGATGCTGATGGAACTCTAACTTTCAAGACAGCTGATGGAAAAACACACACTCTTGACTTTGATGCAGAAAATGGTGTTCCAAAATTAAGTTATAATGGAGGTCCAGCAGAAACACTTAGAACAGCCCAAGGACCAAACGGTTCATTCTGGTATGATCCAAACACAGGACGATGGTACCCAGAAAACGGAATGCAAATTCCTCTAAACCAAGCATTCAAAGACCAAGGATCTTCTTACAAAGTAGATGGTAATGGAAATGTTACTGGAACACCAGGGAACCCAATGACATTCAATATTGGACAAGGCGCACAAGGCGGATTCAATATTCCTTCTCTACCTGAAACAATGTCAGGATTAGTATTATTTATAATGGCTTTTTTAACAATGGCATTTGTTATAACAAGAAGAAAAAGATTTGAAATAACAAAATAAAAATATTATATTTTTTGAGAAAAAAGAATTAATTTCCAAATAATTATGTATACATTGGAACCATGGGAACACTTTTTAGAGCAGTCTTTGTTTCTTTTTTATTTTGTGTTTCTAAATTTTTTAAATGTTCCATTAATGCGCCTTCAATTTTTTTAGCTTCTTTTAATAATGGCTTAACATCTAAATTTATTCCAAGAAGTGTACAAAACGCTTTTACTATTTCTGCTGCAGCATTATAATCTGCTTTGTTCTTTGCGTTTCCTAACAAACAAAAAGCTTCAATCTTATTATCCTTTAAATACAACATTAACAAAGCAGTAACTCCTGAAGTAATCCCGTTGCTAATTAATTCTAAATTATTTTCTTTAATTGCTTTTTTTGATTTATCATCGCTTGCAAAAGCATAAACACTTTTTCCATTAGGAATACTTACTCCTGAAGTAGAAATAACTCTCTTTATTCCTTTTTTCTTTATCCATTCTACAAGCGCCTTTGCAACATACCCTGCAATATTATTTGCAATTATTTGTTCTGCTAACACAATAACTACTTTGTGTTTTTTGTTTGCATAAATTCTTACTGGGTGCATTGGAACACCATTTTGTATTCTTATTATTGGCAAGAATAATTTTGAATCAATATATCCTATTTGTTCAAACTTTAATTTTTCTACTAAGAATCTAGAACCAATTGTTCCAGCCAAACCAAGGTCAGGAAAACCTTCTATCAAAGTATATCCAGTTAATGAAACATTTTTTGTCTCAACAAATTCAACTAAATCATCTGTTACTTTATTACTTGCCATTTAATCACATTAGGATAAAAGTTAAAGTGATTAATAAACCTTACTTGAACAAATATTCTGTTTTGTTGTTCTGCTTTTTTTCATTAAAGAGTTTGTGCGAAAATAAAACAAGTAATTGCGACTGGGACAAGGATTATTGCATAAACCCAGAATTGTTTTTTGTTACCCTCATATATTCCTAAAAAGAAAGAGCTAAGCAAAGCATATTCAAAAACATAAATGCTCACTCCGGTAACGGCAGAAAAAAACAAGTCTTTTCTTTCCTGCAAACTCAAACCCAAACCAATTTCATCAATAGTAAAAAAATTCAATCCAGAAACCAAACCAATAACTAATCCAAGAATACTAGGGACAATCAAAGCAGAAGAAATAATTAGAGTATATTTGGTTACAAGCATTACTGCTTGTCTTTCTTTTATTATTGCTTTATTTTCCATTATATCTTCAGCCATTTCTTTAAAGAGCTCTGACATTTCTACTCCCGAACAATATCCTTGTAAAAAAAGATCAATTACTCGCGAGTAAGTTTCACTCTTATTTATTTTTTTTATTCTCTTCAAAGCTTTTTCTACACTTGTTCCATTACAAATCTCTGAATACGCTTTTTCAAAATCCATTGAAACAAAACCCAATTCTAATTCAGAAATTTTTTTTATTGTTTGAGTCATAGAATTTTCATCACAAAAAATACTTGCTTCTAACAAAACATCGGCTAAGCTTTCTTCTCTTTGTCTCTTCCTTTTTTCAAATAACACATCTTGCCATAAATAATTAATTAAAAATGGAAGAAAGAATAAGGCAATTCCAACAATAATTGCTTTTTCAATAACAAAAAAATACTGCGCGATCACCATCCCAATTATCATCACAAAAATTCCAGCAATAATTGAAAATAAAATGAATTTGTTAATACAATTAACTTTTGTATTATTTAATTCAAGTTTTTCTTCAAACTCTTTTATTTTTCTCTTTCCAAACACTTGCTGGAAAAACATTTTGAACAAAATTATTGCATCTATTTAAACCACCCAAAAAAATAAAACCAAATACTAATTCTTATCTTTTCAACTTCTCAAACTCAACGGAGTCTTAGAATTTATCATCATTAAAACCATCAAATCAATTATTGGAAAAACAATTATTATAATTACAAATATTTCAAGTGCAGAAAATTGTATTTTCATAAAATAACTTCCGATTAAAATAAAGCAGGAAAACATTGCTGGAATAATCGCAGACACGGCAATAAAAACTAGTGAATAAACAACCATTTTTCCCCCAAATTCTTTGCTTTCAATTCTCTGTTTTAATAGCAAGTCATCAGTTAATTTCTTCAACCCAAAAAAATTGTTTCCATGCAAATAAATATTGTACAAGTTACTTGTTACCCTTCTAATCACATTACTCTGCATTCTTTCATTCATTAATTCAAAAGCATTTTTTACAGGAAAACCATTTTCAATATCTTTTACAACAAAACCAATCTCTTTTCCAACTTCGCCTTTTTTCACATTTTTTAAAGCTCTTAAAAAATCTTTTCCAACTTTCATATCAGTAATAATATTTGACAAGGCGAATGGTAGTTCGGCTTCTACTCTTTTCACGATTCTTTTTTTCTTTTCAATTGGCCACCTCACAAGTAACACAAAAATAATCACAAAAACAAGTAAAGAAATTGCTAGCGAGTTGGCAAAATTCTTTAAAACTAATTCGATAAAGAACATTGAAATAATTGCTCCAACAATACTTCGCATTAGAGATTTCTTTTTTATTTCTTCAAATTCTTTTTTTCTTAACTGAGTTTTTTTCATTATCTTTTCTTCAATGAATGATTTGTCTAATTTTAGTAAAGAGTTTTCTAATTTTAGTAATGGTTTTTTTGTTTTTAAAGAGTTTAATTTTAGTGGTTGTATTTTTTTTTGTTTCATGAATGAATCAAAAAATTGTTGTTTAAAAAAAGAACTTTTTATTCGTCAATTGTCAATATTATTTAATAATAGTTTTTAAGAAAAAGTGATTAATGGCTCTTTGCAATGTAAACAACATGGTTTGCTTTTTTTCCACAGATTGGGCAATTCCCGATAGCTTTTTCATTTTTGCCAGCCATTTCTCCTCTAACTTCTGCTCCGATTTCTTTTTCAATTATTTCAGCACATTTTTCACCGTCTTTTTCAGTACTACAAAAAACAGTTCTAACCATATTTCCTTCTTCAATAAATTCTTTTATTTCTTTTTTTGTTCTTGCTTCCTTTGTTTTTTTTGCAATCGCTTTTTTTGCCTGTGCCTTCATATTTTCTGTAAAAGTTTCTTTTATTTCTTTCAAATATTTTTCTAATTTACTTAATTTCACTGTTTCTTTCTTATCAGTGTCTCTTCTAAAAACAACAACTTCTTTTTTTTCTATATCTCTTGGCCCGATTTCAATTCTTATTGGGACCCCTTTCATTTCCCAATGGTTAAATTTGAATCCTGGACTCATATTTTCACGTGCATCCATGACTATTTCATAATTCTTATCCAATTTTGTCTTTAATTCACTTGCGATTTTTAAAACATCTTTTTCTTTTCCTTTGAATAATAAAGGGATTATTACGATTTGTCTTGGTGCGATATCCCATGGTAATCGTAATCCTTTATCGTCTCCGTGGAAGGTAATTAATGCGCCATAATTTCTACTATGGCATGGCCCGTAACATGTTATCCACCCCAATTGTTCTTTTTCATTTTCATCAAAAAATTTTACGCCAAACGCCTTACTAAATGCCTGGCTAATTACATGTGATGATGGTAACTGTAAAACCTTTCCATTTGGTAATAACACATCTGCTGCGAAAGTATTTTTTGCTCCTGGGAATTTATCCCATTGTGGTCTCTTGAAAAAAATGTGGGGGATAGCAAGCTTTCCAAATAATAATTTTTCTGTAATTTCTAAATTTTCCATTGCATCTTTGTCTGCTTCTTGTTCTGTTGCAAAAACATTATGTGCTTCTGTCCAATGTAGTTCTCGTGTTCTTAAAAATGGTCGTGTCATTTTGGTTTCATATCTAAAAACATTTACTGTTTGATAGGTTTTCATTGGAAGATCATTATAACTTTGTATCCAGTTTCCAAACATTTCATACATTGCTGTTTCTGAAGTTGGTCTCAAGGCATACCTGGTCTCGAATTTTTTGTCTCCACCATGAGTTACCCAAAAAACCGAAGGAGTAAATCCTTCTACATGTTCAGCTTCTTTATGAAAATTCTCTTCAGGTATTAGTAATGGGAATAACACGGGTTCGTGTCCTCTTTTTTCTAATTCTTCTTCCCACAAATCTCTAATCTTTTTTATGCTTCTAACTGCCCATGGTCTATAAACAGGAAATCCCTTAATATTATATCGGGTGTCTGCCAATTCGGCTTTTTGCATTAATTGTGTAAACCACTCGCTGAAATCATCATCTTTTTTTACAGAGATTTTTTCCCCAGTATCCTTAGCCATATTAAAACATTTTCTAAGAGATAATAAAAGGTTTTCTCTAGGGGGTTTTTAGAAATTATTGATTATTTTTCTTTTTATTTCAGTTATTGTTTCTTTTTTTGCTTTTCCAATTACTTTTAATATGAGTTCTGGGTGAATAGTTGCTAGAATGCTTGTTCTAACATAACTTTCTTTATCAAGTTGTCCTTCATTCAATCTATTATTAATTTGAATATTTGTGGCATGTTTTTTTGTGGTTATTGGACATACAAGCGCACTAAACTTTTTATTGAATCCCGAATTTGACATAACTATTGCTGGGCGTATTTTGTAATCTCTTGGATCTATAAAAGGATAACGAACCAATATAATTTCTCCTTGTTCCATATGCATCACAATAAGCTTTCCCAGTATTTATCATCTTCATCTTTCCAAACTTCTTCCAGAGCTTTTTGAGATAATAAATAATCAGGGTCATCACAAATCATTTTTTCTCGGAATAGTTCTCTGACTAACTCACTTCGACTTTTATATAAGCCTTGTTTTACTTTTTTGTCAGCCCAATCTACCATCTTAGTAGTTACGTCTGCACTTAATGTAGCCATATTAATATATAGCGGGCTATATATTTTAAACTTTTTGTTTTGTATTTTTAATTTTTGACTTAACATTCTTATTCTCCTTCTGCAATGCCATAAAATTCGCTAAAAGAAAGTTCTCCTTTAAGATTTTCTAATACTCCTTCTTTTTCTTTCAATAATTTTTGTACTCCTTTTTCATTACAAGAATAAGTTCTTTTTATTTTTTCAAACACTCTTTTTGATTTTTCTTTTCTAACTAATTTTTCTTCTTCATAATTGTAATCAAACAATTTTTCTAAAGAATTATCTCTTCCAATTTCACATATTTCTACTATTTTTCTTTCCTCTCTTTGTCCATTTTTGTTGATTTTATTAATTCTTTTTTGAACAACAATAAGATCAATTGTTGTTAAAGAATTTTTTTCTATTCCAAATGATTGCATTCTTTGTAATGCTTCAAAAGAACTTTCTGCGTGAAAAGTAGCATAACTTCCTCGTGCTTGTCCAGCTAACATGGTGTTTACAAATGCTCTTGCTTCTTTTTCACTTCTTATTTCTCCAACAATTACTCGGTCAGGTCTCATCCTAAAAGTATTTTCAATTAAAATATTAAGATCTATTCCAATTTGTTCTGAAGTATTCAATTTTATTTTGTGTTCTTGTGGTAAAACAATTTCGGGGGTCTCTTCAACCACTACAATTCTCTCATTTTTTGGTAGAAAACAAAAAAGAGAATTGAGTGTGGTAGTTTTTCCACTCCCTGTGTTTCCACAAACAAGTATTGAACAACTTGATTTCATTGCCAACCACAAAAAAGCCATCGCTTCCTTGCTAATTGTCTTTGTATTAATTATATCCACTGGGTGAAATGGATTTTCTTTGAATTTTCTTATTGTTGCATTTATTCCAGAAAATGCAATCGGATCCATTGACGCATTCAAACGAGAACCATTTTTTAGTGTGGCATTTATTATTGGTGTGTGAAAACTTAATTGTTTTCCAAACGAAGAAACCATTTTGTTGATTATTGTTTTTATTTTTTGATCTGAAGTGATATAAATATTACTCTTTAGCCAACCAAAGATATTGTGGTAGAGCATTATTGGTTTGTCTCTTCCATTAATTATTATTTCCTCAAAATCCGGTTCTTCTAATAACGAAGTCAAAATGCTGTCCCCAAGCGTTTCCCATTCAAGTAATAACAAAACTTTTTCTCGCTGATCCTTTCTCAATAAGATATTATTTTCTATGCAATAGTTTTTTAGGAAGAAATAGATGTCAGCTTTTTTCTTTATCCTGGTTTTTGAATACCTTAAATCATCTAGTGTATTTTCAAAGATTCTTGTCTCTCTTTCATTCATTTCAGGAAAATCAATTATGAAAAAATTCTCTCCTTTTTTTGTAACAACTTGTCCAGAATAACAATCCTTTAGTTTTTTAGAGTAGTTTATTTGTGCCAAAACATAATCCTTCATATGATTTTTTCATAATTTTTTGTTTAAAAAATCGATCATTTATTAGACAATCAACGTAGTGTTTTGTTCATTGTTCGGAAAAAGGTTAATTTTTCGAACCCCCTAGTTTTATATATTACTTTGAATATTATAAATTCGGGTTATCACCCCGATTTCTATAGGGTTAAAGGCAAGAAGGCAAAGGAGGAAAGGAAGCAAGCTGATTTCAACGCTTTCCTTTTCTTCTTAAAAAAATTGTCAGCACATTTTTCCGTTTTTATTAACCATTTTAGCATTTTTTAATAATTTTTAACTGATCTTTGTGGCTTACCAGCTTATTGTGTTCCCAATTTTTACTTTTTTTGCTCTTCCTTCTGGCATTTCTATTACATATTTTGCAGCTTTTTTTGGAGTGTAATTAGGTTTGAAAGGATTCAAAGTAACCTTGTCAACAACTTTTTTGCTCTTATTCAAAAAGATTACATCTATTGGAAAGAAAACAAATATCATGTGCAAAGAGCTCCCTATCTTACTTTCGTTTGGAAACTCAAAAACCAATGCATAATCAAATTTTTTAATATCCTCAAACATCAAGCCCTTTGTTCTCTGCCATTGCGTCTTTGCAATCCTAACTTTCTTCATCAATAACTTGTTTTCAACTTTAAGCATAACTCTCACTTAAATTTAATTATTCTTTTAAAAGTTCTAATGCAGGCACTTTTATTTCTTCTAACAATTTCTCTGTTTTTCGTGGGCCTTCTTTCTCATATTCCTTTTTCATCGTTTCTAATTCTTTTGACATTTCATCAATTTCGCGCATCTTTTTTCTTAGCTCTGAAATAATCTTTGACATTTCTTGTTTTGACTCATCAACTTCGCTAGTAACCATGTTAATAATATTCTGTTCTAGAATAAAAAGATGCTCTTTTTATGGCTAATTCTATCCAAGTTCTTTTTGAAGAATTCTTCTTTCTTTAATTAGCATCATTTCTTTATTTTTTAATGCTCTGAGAAACCTGGGTCTTTCTTCTGGAGTAGTAATTGTTTTTCCGGATTTTATGTTCTCAATTGCTTTTTGTGTTTCAATAATATTAAATTCAACAATGCCCAGTCTTTTTGTTACCCTGTTTTGTTTTATTTTTTTTCTTATTGCGATTTCTCTAGCTATTTCCTCTGGAGACCTTGACCTTTTCTTTCTATCCTTACTTCCCATCTTTGTAAGTAATCTATCTAGTGGAGAACGATGGTCTAAATGAATTAAAGGTTTCATAATAATATTGTGTTCTTGATTATTAAAAACCTTTCTTATTCTACTTTCCCTAAAAAGCATCAAATTATTTATTTTTTTGATAATCCGCCAAAGATTATTTCATCACAGAGCCTGTTTCATTGCTCCAAAAAATTAGATCTAGTTCAGCAAAATCAATTCCTTGTTTTTTGCAAAAGTCCTTCATTTTTTCTTCAATTTTTAAATAATTTTTTACCCCTAAATTTCCAGGAACTTTTTCAATAATTCCGCATTTCACCAAATTTTTTAATATGTGCCTATCAAGTATTGCTACTTCTTCAAAAAAACCAATATTTCTCAAAAAATGAGATGCTTCCTTCATCCCATAACCATTAACTTCTTTTAATAAAAAATTTCTGCATTTTATTGGTTCGTTTGGCAAACCATTTTTTTTCAAAATTTGTTTTATTTTTTCTTTTGGAAATTTTTTTTGTGCTTCTTCCAATCTCTTAGCCTTTGTTATGTAGAAACGAACGTTTTTTACAAAAGATTCTTTTTGTTCTGCCCTTCCTTTTTCTAACAAATTATTTTTTTTAAGGAGATCAATTGCTTTCATCGCTTGTTTTGCAGAACTCTGTGGAGTCAACAAACAAAAACACATCTCTTCAAAAAGTCTCTCTCCACTTCCTTCCTTCCAAACTTTTTTGAATTCTTTCAAAGCATCCACTATTTGCTTTTCTATTCTAGAATTAGCTTTACAAAGAATTTCCATCTTTATCCCATTATTAATTCATCAGCATTATGCATTGACTCAACATAGTTTTCTAACAAAGCAACATGCCCTCTTTCAAATTCTGCCAATTCTTCAAAAAAAGATTTTACATTTCCTTCACTTTTTTTAGATGCTTTTTCATAAAAATCAACTGCTTTTTTTTCTCTCCAAAGCGCATACAAAATCGCAGTCATTTCTTCTTGTCCTGCTGTAATGGCATGTATTTCTGGAGCAACATTTTTTTCAAAACCAATTTTTTGTATTTCTTCTCCGCTTTCAATTTCTGCTTTCAATTCTTCAATTTTTGCTAAGTGCATTTCTTCTTCTTTCTCCATAAAAACAAAAAAAGATTCTAACTCAGTGCCGCGTGTTTTTTCAACTTCTTTTTTATAAAATTCTCCACTTGTTTTCTCAACATGCTCTGCTAAATTTAATGCTTTCAAAATACTCTCCTTTGAATCTGGAGACATTTGATTAATAACATCTAAAATTTCTTGTGCTTTAACAAAATCCATTTCTATCACTAATAAAACAGTCTTGTCTTGTTATTAAAAAGCTTTTGAAGCACCTTTTCTAAAGGTGCGCGAAATATCAAGTTTTGCACCAATAACCTTTTTAAACAAAAAATTACTCAATTCTTCATAGCGTAAGCACAATATTTATAAAAGTGATAAAATGATTGAATCAATAGCATTTATTCCAGACGGAAACAGACGTTATGCAAAACTTTCGGGAGTATCCTTGTTAGAAAGCTATTCTGTTGGAACACAAAAAGCTTGGCAAGTACTAGACTGGTTAACAAAATATCCTTCAATAAAAGTTGGAACATTTTACACTTTTTCTTTAAAGAACTTTCAAAGAAGTAGTTTGGAATTAAAAGTTTTAATGAGAATCTTTAATAAAGAATTAGATAAAGTAAAAGAACAAAAAATATTGCAAGAGAATCAAATTGCATTAAAGTTTATTGGGCGCAAGGAACAATTTCCAAAACAAATACAACAAAAAATGCGCGAAGCAGAAAAATACACTTCCCAGTTCAAAGAGAGAACAGTTAATTTGGCTCTTGGTTATGATGGGCAAACAGAAATAATTGATGCTGCACAAAAATTTGCTCTTGATGTACAAAAAAAGAAAGCTCTTCCTGAAACGCTTTCAACAGAATCATTTAAACATTACCTTTATTCAGATTTTAAAGAACCTGACTTAATTATTAGAACTTCTAATGAACAAAGACTCTCTGGTTTCTTAACTTACCAATCTGCATACTCTGAATTTGCTTTTGTTAACAAATTTTGGCCACAAATAACAGAAAAAGATGTGGACAAAATAATTAACGATTATACTGCTCGAAACAGAAGATTTGGGAAATAATTCTCTTAGTGTAAATGATCTCTTTAGTTTAAATAATTATTCTAAATCAAGGCTAATAATTTTGGGCCAAGAATAACTTTTAATCAACTTTGTTTAATCCTTAATTTATGGTTAAAGCATTGTTTTTTGATTTAACTGACACTCTGCAAAATTTTGATTGGGATAAACAATGGCCCCTTTTAATTGAAATAATAAAAAGAGAAACCTCGCTAGAATTACCTTTAGAAGAGCTAAAGAAATATTATCAACAAACTTATGAAATTTATAGGTTAGGAAAAATTAAAAGTGATTTTGATTTTTTTGATTTATTGTTTCTGCAATTAGCATTAAATGTTTCAAAAGAACAAATAGAAAAAATTATTCCAAAACATTTGGAAATGAGAAAACAATACACTTGGTTACCCCAGAATTATGACGAAACTCTTACTGAGTTAAAAAAACATTTTAAGTTAGCAATTGTGTCTTCAGGAGTATGGCCGTGGGGAGACTATGATTATGAAAAAATATTTGGTTTTCCAATGAAGAAACATTTTGATTTGATTGTTAATAGTTATGAAGAAGGATATCTAAAAGATTCTGGTAAACTATTTGAAATCGCATTAGAAAAACTATCCTTGAAAGCAGGGGATGTTGCTTTTGTTGGTGATAATTATGATAAAGATATTCTTTTTGCGAAAGAAAAAGGAATGAAAACAGTTTTTCTGAATAGAAAAAAAGAGTCTCTACAAGGGGACATTACAATTGAAGAATTAAGTGATTTGAGAGAGAAAATAGAGGAATTAAAAAAGATTTGACCCTGGTTGTTATTATGGAAAATGTAATAATTGTTAATGAAGAGAATTTCAAAAACAAAAAAGAGAATATAAAATCTAGTGGAGTAGACAGCTTTCAAATTGTTAGTGATTTTGATAGGACTCTAACAAAGGCGTTTGTTGATGGAAAAAAATCGAATACTTCTTTTGCGCAGATAAGAGAAGGTAATGTTCTTCCAAAAGAATATGAAGACAAAGCAAATGCACTATTCAACAAATATTATCCTATTGAAATAAATCCAAGAATTCCAAAAGAAGAAAAGAAATATGTTATGACAGAATGGTTCCGTGCACATCTACAATTAATGGTTGACTACAAATTAAACAAGAATATAATTGAAGAAATTGCGAGAAAAAAGGTTGTTCCAAGAGAGGGATTTGAAGATTTGCTAAAATTTTCTTCTTCTCACAAAATTCCCTTTGTGATTCTTTCTTCTGGAGTGGGGGACATAATTAGAGAATTTTTATTTCACAAAAAACTCTTTTCAGATAATGTTCATTTAATTTCAAATTTGTTTGAATGGAAAGACGGCATAGCAGTTTTAGTTAGGGAACCAGTTATTGCTTCTTTTAATAAGAGTAGTTTTGAAGTTACTGATAAAGAATTTTTGAAAACATTAGAAAATAGAATTAATGTTCTAGTTTTGGGAGATGCCATTAGTGATTTGGAGATGATTAAGCCTGAAAAGTTTGATAATGTTTTGAGTATTGGTTTTGTGAATATGTTTGTTGAAGAACATTTAGAAGAATACAAAAAACACTTTGATGTTTTAATAACTAATGATGGTTCTCTTGATTTTGTGAATCAACTTTTAAAAGACTTATTCAACTGATTGTTTATTATAGCCCTGTCGTCTAGTGGGCAAGTATTAATCGCCTCCTAATTTTTTCTTACACTTATTGGTTTTAGACATCCAAATAAAAAGGTTCTGCTCGAGAATTTTTGTAATAGCTCCGTAGTATAGGGGACAAGTATGTCTGGTTCTGGGCTAGAAGACCCCAGTTCGAATCTGGGCGGAGCTATTTTTTTTAAATTAACTTCTAGCAATTCCTAAAAGTGTTTTTGCCATGAACCAGTAAGAAGGTTTTTTTGCTAGTTTGCCAATGAATTGACTTGGTTCGTCCATGTCTCCTTCTTTTTCTAAAAAATCTTCAATTCCTTTGTTCTTCAATTTTTCGAACAACTTATTGATTTGTTCATTGCTTAAATTATTAATATACTTTCTAATTTTCCAATGCACTCTAAGTTCTTTTTTTATTTCAGATAAGTTTCTTTCGTAATCTTCTATTTTTCCTTGTTTTTTTAATGTTTCTGCAATTGTTTGTGCTAGAACATTTCCTGCTTTCATTCCAAACACAATTCCTCCTCCGCTAGTAGATTTTGTTTGGAAAGCAGAGTCTCCAACAAGCATCATGTTTTCTTTTTGTATTCCTTGCAGAGGCAAACTATAAGGTACAAGAGATGAAGTAGCAGCATACGCTTTTACAGCGGGCATTTTTTCTCTTAAAAAATCTTTAAAATTTTGTGTGATGTCTTCTCCTAAAATGTTTCCTAAACCAATTTTTGCTTTTGTTTCGCTCATTGGAATGACCCATGCAAAAAAACCTTTTGCAAAATCTCCTAAGTGTAATTGTACGTATTCTTTTTCAAATTCTCCTGTACAAGTTGCTTGTATTGTGTGTACAAAATTTTCTTTTTGTGTTTTCAAACCCATTAAGTGTCTTACTGTAGAATTTACTCCGTCTGCTCCAACAACATATTCTGCCTTCCTAATTTCTCCTCGTCCATTAGCTTGTACAAACAAAGTATTATTTCTCACATCAATTAGTTTTGTGTTTGTTGCAATATGAATATTCAAGTTTCTAGCTTGTCTCATTAGATCATTGTCAAAAGTTTTTCTATCTACAACGTAAGCAACCGTTCTTGGTCTAGTAACTTTTAATTCAGTTCCATTTGGAGAATAAATTTTTGCTCCCCTAATTTCATTTAGTAAACTTCCTTGTACATCAACTTTTAATTCATCAATTCCTTTTTTAGAAATTAGTCCGCCACAATTCTCTGGAACACCAATTCTTTCATGTTCTTCTAAAACAATCGAATCAAAACCTTCTTTTTTCAATCTTATTGCTGTTGCTAGTCCTGCTGGCCCCGCTCCTATAATTGCGACTGTATTCATGATAGATTTATGGCTTAAAAGATTAATAAATTATTCTAAAAAAGCCGTTCTACTTTAAAAACGAAAAAAAGGTTAGGGATAAAGCAATAAGCTCTATCCTTTGTACTTCCATTTTTTGCCATTTGAGTCCTTTTTAAATGCACTCTTTAATTTGCTCATGGCATTATCTTTTTCTGAGTGAGAGAATCCTTTTCGTCCTGAACCGCCTGTTTTCTTTTGCATGAAAACAGCTGCTCCAATCAGTCCCAATATTACTACTACTACTATAATGATTGTTATTATTCCTAAAACATTCAAATCAATGTTTATTGGTGCTAGCACTATTTTGTCATCTTCTTCTAGTATTACTGGTGGCACTGAAAAGTTAGAGATAACATTATTGTCAATTATTTCATTTGCTCTTTCTTCGCTAACTTTAAAGCTATAAAATATTTTTGTTGTGTCGTTTGGAACAACAAACTCAACTATTGGATCGTCTTGTACTATACTAAAATCCAAGTTAGAGTAGAGCATTGATGCGCTTTCAATTAATTCTTTTGGAATTATTTCAACAATTTTATAGTTGTTTTTATTTGTGTCTAATGTAAAAGTTAGTTCTATTTGTACTTGGTATTCATTTCCAACTTTTATTATTGATAATTTTCTTGTTGCTTCTCCGTCAATTATTTTTTGTGTTGCTAAAGCAATTTGTTCTTCACTAAATCCAAGTGATTGTAATTGTGCTTCTAGATTGTCTGCACTATAAACATATTCTTGTGAGTTAGTTGTTAGCAAAACAGCATCTTCATTAACTGTTGTATAAAGTGTCTTTGCTTGGTCTGCCTTTGCTTTTGCATTATTATAATCATTTTGTGTTAGTAAGTTTTTTGCTTCTGCTAATAAAGCATCTGCATTATTTTTGTCTGCTAAAAGAACAGAATCAAATTGTAATCCATTATTATTATAGTAATGGATTAAATCTTCAACTAAAACTTTTTTTGCTTCTGCAGTGCTGATTGCTTCTTGTGCTTCTTGTTCTTCGTTTAATTCATTTTGTATTGTAACTGTTTTTGTAATTGTTTTTTCGTTTCCAGCTAAATCTTTTACTATTGCTTTTAGTGTTTGGTTTCCATTGCTAGAATCTTTTGTGTCTAAATCGTAGTAATAATCGTTTCCGCTCTTTGTTGAACCATATTTTACTCCGTTAAACTCGAATTCAACCAGGTCTATTCCTTTATTATCTTCTGCTGTTACTTTGATTCTTTGTATTCCTTTCATATTAGTATTTGTGTCTTTCCATTCTACTGTTGGCAGTTCATTATCAATGTAAATTGTTTTTTCTGTTGATGTTGCTGTTCCATTAGATTCACACCAAAAGTTTATTCGGGTATATCCACTAGCAACATTAATTGTTTCAATTAACAATGTTGTGTTGTCTGTTTCTGTTCCAAGAGTTGTTGTTGTTCCCCAACTAGTATCATAATACCTATACCTTATTCTTGCATTGTCTGTTTCTTCTCCCCAACTACAAGTAACTTCTAGTTCGTCACCGTCTTTCACATAAGTAACTTCTGTTCCGCTTCTTCTAACAGTTACACTTGAAGAAGTTGATTGGGGGGTAGCATTTAATTCGCTTGTGAAACTACTTTCATTACTTGCATTGTCAACTGCTTTTACTTTGAAATTATAACTTGTTCCATTAGTTAAACCACTAACAGTTACATTTGTTGCTGTTCCTGATGAGTATGCTTTGTGAGACCCGTTCATAAAAACATCATACCTATACAATCCGCTTCCCCCAGTGTCAGTTGTTGCATCCCATGAAAGAGTTACATAACCATCTCCAACATCAGAAACAGTTAGGTTTCCGGGTATTCCTGGATTTGTTTTATCAATATTATAATTTTTTGTTTGTGTTGCTGTGTTTCTATCCATGTTGTCTGTACAATATATTTGTACTGTTGTTGTTGCAGTTAGAGGAAAACTTGTGCCTGTTTGCCAAGCTGCATCCCCTAACTTGTAATAACAAGAATCAATTCCTGAACCTGCATTTGAAGCAGTTATAACAACACTAATATCCGCGTTTGTCCAACTACCATCGCTTGGTGTAATAGAATCAATTACTCCGTTTACATCGTCAATTAAAACAGATTTTGGTGTGCTTTTATTTCCTGCTGGGTCTTGACAATAAATATAATAATTAGCATCGTCTTCAAAATTATAATTAGTTAAACTATTCACATCAGTATTAGTTTCATTAATATAAATTCTACTATTTATGTCATTACAAGAGATACTTGTAAGTAATACGTTTCCATCTTGCCAACCTGCTGGTATTGCAGGATTATTTGATAATGTTGGCGCAGTTGTATCCAAAATTATTGTGTCATTTGCATCAATAATATTTCCATCATAATTTGCACGCACATAAACAGTTTTTGTGCCATCGCCGGCAGATAATATAAAAGATTGTGGTGAACTCAAGTTTTGTGTTGGAACACATCCTCCAAGGGTTTCGCTAATACAAACATTCGAGTCAGTTGGAGTTACAGTGTATGAAACACTAACTGTTGTGCTTGTAGCATATGTTGCCCCAGCATCAATTGAGACGTCAGTTAAGTTTACCGCGGCTCCTAAAACTCCTCCTAAAATAAATAATAAAACTAGACTAATTAACACCAATCCTTTGTACATTTGTTTTCAACCCCTTGCATTTTTTAATATTTTCCTGTGGGAAGGGTTTTTATACTTTTTTTGTTGCTTTTGTTCTTCTGGCTTTCGAGGAATTTCGCACCAGAATACCTTTTTAACCTTCAATTTCTTTCTATTAATAATGATTGATAAGATTCTTTGGCTTGTATTGCTTACTTTAGTTCCTGTTTTTGAGTTGCGTTGGAGTATTCCAATTGGCTTGTTTTCGGGCGAAATAACAGTTCCTCTTATTGGAACTTTTCAAGGTTTTGCCTTGCCCATATTAATTGTTTTTGTGACTTGTGTTATTGCAAATATATTGCTTGGTTTAATTGCTTACTTTTTTTTAGACAAAGTAATTTTTTTGTTCTTAAAAATAAATTTCATAAATAATTATTATGAAAAAATTGTTTTCAGAACACAGAGGCGTTCTCAAAAAATCATTGATAAATATGGTTTGCTGGGAATAGCATTATTTGTTGCTGTGCCTCTTCCAGGTTCTGGTTCTTGGACTGGCGCATTGATAGCAAAACTTCTTGGTATTGGTTACAAAAAATTTTTTGTTGCTAATACAATTGGAGTAATAATTGCAGGAACAATTGTTACTTTGTTTTTTGTTGGTGCCTTTTCTTTTTTTGGTCTAATGGTTTGATTTTTTGTATTTCAATTTTGTTATTAGTTTGTTTAATTAATGTTGTGCTATTTTCTTAACTTATATTATAATATTCTTTGTACCAGTTAACAAAATTATGTATTCCTTCTTCTACACTGATTTTTGGTTCATATCCAAGCATCTTTTTTGCTTTTGAAACATCAGCCAATGATTTTGGAACATCTCCTAATTGCATTGGCATAAGATTTGTTTGTGCTTTTTTTCCCAACTCTTTTTCAATTAATTCAATGAAATAAGTAAGTTTTACCATCTCTCCTCTTCCTAGATTAAATACCTCATTTTTGAATGGTTTTTTTATTGCTAAGTTAATACCGTTTACAATGTCTGCTACATAGGTAAAGTCTCTTTCCATCTCTCCATTATTGAAGACATTGATGGGTTGTCCATTAAGGATTGCTTTTGTAAATAAAAATAATGCCATGTCTGGTCTTCCATAGGGGCCATAAACTGTAAAAAATCTTAACCCCGTACAATTAATTCCAAATAAGTGAGAATAAGTGTGAGCTAACAATTCATTGTATTTTTTTGTTGCAGCATACAATGAAATTGGGTTGTCAACATTGTCTGTCTCGCTTGCAGGAATTTTATTATTATTTCCATAAACGCTTGATGAACTAGCATACACAATATCTTTTACATTGTTGTGTCGGCAACACTCTAGAATATTTAAAAAACCAAGTCCATTACTTTTTTCATAAATAAATGGGTTTTCTAAGGAATGTCTCACTCCTGCAATTGCCGCTAAATTAACTACCTTATCAAATGTATTATTCTTGAAAACTTTTTCAATTTCATCATAATTTGTGGTATCACATATTACTTCAGAAAAGTTTTCGTCTTTTTTTAAAATTTCTCCACGGGCTTTTTTTAGAGAAACATCATAGTATTCTGAATAATTATCTACTCCCATAATCGTGTGTTTTTCTTCAAGCAATTTTTTGCATAAATTAAAACCAATAAATCCTGCTGACCCAGTAACAAGAATATTCATATTAAGAAAGTGTTTTTTTAGTTTAAAAGTGCATTGGTATATTATTGAATTTAATTAGTTTTTTGATTAATACTTAATTTTGTTTCTGTCCTAATCTTGTTTAAACACAAGATCTAACTTTTCCTCTAAATATTTCAGAAAAGTTGTTGCATAAATTCCTTTTCGTAATTCAAAAATAATCCAGTATTTATTCCCAATACTTTTTTTTAACTTCAGTTTTCTTGCAACAAAATAACTATCTCTTTTCAAGTTTCTTAGTCCAAATTTTTTCTCAAAAGTTGTTGCTTTAATAGAAATATTTTTTTTAATAGCTCTTGTTGCACGAGTATTATTGTTATTATTTTTCACTTCACTAACTTTTCCAAATAGTATTTTGTTCCATCTTTTTGCTTGGCAAGCTTTCAACATTTGTTTCAGACTTCTTTGTTCAACAAAATCAAATGCTTTTTCAAAATTCTTTTCTTTTTCCAAAAAAACAAAAATTGGTTTTTTTGATTCAGGGATAATTTCACTTTCTTCAAGCAATTTCCATTTATTCCATTTCTCAAAAATCTCTTTTTTTATTTCACTGCTTTTTTCCGTATCAAATTTACTACTTGTGCACAAAAACATCTTCAACGCACTTTCGTAATCCGGTTTTTCCAGTTTTTCACAAAATTCATCAACACGTTCGTCAAACCGTTGTTTTCCAAAATAATTTGCTACAAATTCTTTCTTCCAATTTACTTTCTTTATTTCCTTTTCTTCTTTTTCATTAAGTTCAACCAAAATTTTAAACCGATTTCCTTTGTGTTTTCCAATAAATAATTTTTCACCACTTCTTCCTTTGAAAATAACTCTTATTTTTTCTTCATTTATTTCTTCTATTGGTTGTTTTGAACAAAACCATTGTTCTGTTGTTGCATTTTTGTCTTTTATCCCGCAAAACAAAGAATCTCTTGGTAATCTTTTCAGAATTTGTTTGTGTGATATTCCTTTTTTTTCCAATATATAATAATAGTATCTTCCTTTGCTTTTCAATTCTGGTTTGAATAATTCTTTTACAAAAAAAGTTTCTTCATTTAAATTGTATTTCATAAAATCAACAATGCGTTTGTAATAAGTACTAACAAAATTCTTTTTCTATTTCTTGTAATGAATTAATAATTAATTCTTTTACTTTTTCAGCATTTTTTTTCATTATTTCCATTACTTTTTCAAAAGTAACTGCTTCTTCATTTTCTAAAAAACAATCATAATCTGTTACTAAATTAATTACTTGGTATGGGATCTTCATTTCTTTTGCAAGACAAACTTCGGGTACTGTTGTCATATTTATTAAATCACATTTCCAAGATTGAAAGAGTTTGCTTTCTGCGCGTGTTGAAAACCTTGGACCTTCAATTGTTATAAGTGTTGTTTCTGCACTATACTCAAAACCAATTTCTTTATTTTTGTTTTCAAGTATTCTTCTTAATTTTTTATCAAATGGGTCTGCCATTGATTCATGGATTACCTTTCCTTTTTCAGTAAAGCTAGTGTCGCGTTTTGTTGTTCTGTCAATAAATTGTGATGGAAAAGAAATACTTCCCGGGACAATTTCTTCTCTAAGCGAACCACAAGCACTAGTAGCAATTATTGCCTTACATCCTAATTCTTTTAATGTAAAAATGTTTGCTTTGTAAGGAAGAGTTGTTGGGGGATACTCATGTTTGTATCCATGTCTTGAGAGTATTGCAACTTTTACTCCATTAATTTCTCCTTTTTTTATTGGAGAATGTTTTCCATATTTTGTTTCAATAATAACCTCTTCTGCGTTATGTAGCATTTGTGGGTCTTCTAAACCACTTCCTCCAATAATTCCAATCATTTATTCACCTTCAAATTCAACTAATGCAAAAACTTTTCGCGGAGCAAGTTTTTCTTTTCCTTTTAACTCTGGTAAATCAACAATAAATGCGCATTCAACAATTTCTGCACCAACACTTTCAATTAATTTACAAGCTGCTCTTGCTGTTCCACCTGTAGCAATCAAATCATCAACTAATATAACACGGTTTCCGTTTTTCAAAGAATCCTTGTGCATCTCAATAATATCTTTTCCATATTCTAAATCATATTCTTCTTGTATTACTTCAGATGGAAGTTTTCCTTTTTTTCGAATAGGAACAAATCCAATTCCAAGTTCTTTTGCTAATGCTCCTCCAACAATAAATCCTCTACTCTCAATTCCAACAACAAAATTTGCCTTTTCATTAACATATCTTTTTGCAAGCGCTTCTATAATTTCTTTTAATCCATCGGCATCTTGTAACAATGTTGTAATATCTCTGAACATTATTCCTTGTTTTGGAAAATTAGGTATTGTTCGAATCTTATTTTTTATTGATTCCATATGAAATAAAACTGGGCGTAATTCTTTTTATTCTAAACGGTGCTTTGTTTGTTTATGATGAAAACAATTGTAGTAATTCCTACTTATAATGAAAAAACAAACATAAAAAAATTAATTCCAAAAATTCTTTCACAAAAGATTCCAAACACTAAGTTTGAAATAATTATAGTTGATGACAATTCTCCTGATGGGACTGCAAATGAAGCAAGACGCTTCAAAAATGTGAGCGTTATTTCTCGTCCGGCAAAACTTGGTCTTGGTTCAGCATATGTAATGGGTTTTGGAGAGGCAATCAAAAAAGGGGCAGACACAATTTTTTCGATGGATGCTGACTTATCACACAATTTTGATTATGCAAAAGACTTTATTGAAAAAATTAATGAAGGAGCAGACGTAGTTATTGGTTCGCGTTATGTTAAAGGTGGTGGCACAAATTGGCCCACTTCAAGAAAAATAATTAGTGGCGGTGCCAATTTATTGGCTAGAACAATTCTTGGTGTTCCTGCAAAAGATCTCACTTCGGGTTATCGTTGTTACAAAGCCAGCATACTAAAAAAAGCATTGAAAAATGAATTTATTTCTACAAGTTATTCTTTTTTGGAAGAAATGATTTATTATTGTCATAAGGAAAAAGCAAAGATTTCTGAAGTACCAATTTTTTTCAAAGATCGGGTGAGTGGAAAATCAAAATTAAGAAAAATGGAGATTGCAAAATTCCCTTTTACATTGCTCCGTTTACGTTTTAATTAGTTGAAGCTTCTAAATAAATAATCATTCCAACAGGCACTCTGTCAAGTACCTTATCAATAACAAATAATGCTTCTCCTAATTTTTTTGAAAGAATGCTTGCTTCTAAAGAAAACACATACAAAGTTTTCAATCCATTAACACTAAAACCAGCTTTTTTAACAATTTTTTTTATTGAACCACAATTAAATCTAGATATATGTTGTTCATCTAAACTATAACCTTGTTTTGCCATTGTTTTGTCAAAAACAAATTCTGCTATTGGCCAGAGAGAAGAATAATTGGGAGTAGTCAAAAATAACTTTCCTCCTTTTTTGAGCCTACTCTTGATTTCTTTCAAAGCCCCTAGAGGATTTTCTAAGTGCTCTATTAAATGAGAGATTATTACAACATCAAATTTTTCATTTGTTTTTATTTTGTTTGCTCCGCTAACAATAAAAGAAACATTTTTGATTTTCCTCTTTTTTATTTCTTTTTTTGCAAAACCAATTACTTTTTCTGAAATATCTGCTCCAATAATTCTTGACTTTGGATACTTTTTTGCTAGTTTTATTGTAAATGTTCCTGAACCACAACCAATATCAAGTATTTTTTCATTTCCTTTTAATTTCATGAAATCAATAAAATATTCTTCACGCGAGTTATACATGAATGCTTGTGCACTATTTCCTTTGTGCGCCCCCTCATAATAATCTCCTTCAATATTTTTGTAGTCCTTCATATTATCCTCTCCGAAAAGTAAGTTTTTTATTTGAACTATAAGTATATACTGTAACAAGTGCTACTGCAATTATTCTTGCAAAGGTTGGCCAAAAAAAGAGCATCTCAACTAACAAAGCAGTTATTACTGCGTTTAATACCCAGCCCCCAACTTGTATGCCAAAAAAAATTGGAAATTGTATGTGCTTCTTTCCCTTACTCTTGAATGTTATTCTTCTTTGCAAAGCATAATTTACTGCTACTGCGATTGGGAAAGAAATTGTTAACGCAATCAAATAATGCACTCCGAAAGTCTCATTTAATAAAAAGAATATTCCTAAATCAACTATTGCGGCAACTCCACCACAAAAACAATATCGAATAAATTCTTTTTGAAATAATTTTTTAATTGAAGAACTAACCATCTTTTTCACCAATTCTACTTGTCTTATTATCTTCACTCGCTTTTTTCAGTAATTTTTAATTATTCTTTCCTTTATTTTCTAATATTTTCTCGGATATTTTATCTGCAACATATTGGATGCCTTCTTCTTTTAAGTGTTCGTTCGGAACAAAAATATAATTAAAATTCACACTTTCTAAATCAAAACCCATATCAATAAAATCTGCTTTTGACTCATCAATATTATTTTTAATTATTTCAATATTTTCTTCAACAATTTTTCTAAATTCTATTCCAACATATTTTTCTCCATTTTCATAATCAATCGGGGTAATATAAACAATAACTTTTATTCCATTAGCAGAATATTTGTTAATCAAATTTTTCAAAGAAGTAATTTTTCTTTCATTTCCATTCAACTTGTATAAATATTGAAAAATAAATTTGTTTTTTACAAGTTCAGTTAAGTTTTCTTCATTTCCCTTTATTTCATAAACAAAATCTTTCACAAGACCAACTTTTTCATCTCCAAAAAATACTTCTTGTTGTTTCCATTTCATATTATCCATCATTATTTTTTCTCCACTTTCTCCAAACAAATCATGCCCTCTAACATACAACCCTTCAAACAAATTCTCCTTTGTATTTAATTTTAATATTTCACTTCTAAATTGGTATAATGGTCTTGTATCCCACTCTGGACTAAAAGATCTCAAATTAATGGGTATTACAACAATTTCAGGTCTTTTATCTAATGTTAAAATATAATTTGCAAAAGCTTCATACACTCCTAAGTGATATGCTTCGTGTGCAACTACCTCAATTTTTTCTCCGAGGTTTTCTTCCATAAACAAATCCAATCCATTGCCAGAAGATTTTATTACTGAATCCCCAAAGTAAATTATTCTTGTTCCATTTCCAAGTGCATCTTCAACTTGCTTCATTTCTTCAAAGCTACCAAAGTAATTTTCGTTTACAAATTCGAGTGCTAGCGCTAAAATAAAAAATAAAAATATGAATAAAACCAATATCAATACAATTTTTTTCATAACAAAAAACCCCTCTATTCTACCAATATCAAAAACTAAAATATATGAATTGTGTTCCACTATTCACTCCTAAAAATAATATTGCTTCAATCGCAATTAAGAATAACAAAAACTTTGTTTTCCAAGAAAATTTCTCAAATTCAATCAATTTCTTTTCTCTCAGAATCTCAACAATAAGCAAACCAAGTATCAATACTAAAGCCAACAAAACCCCAAATATTCCTCCAATGCCTCCTAAATTTACAAAACTTAAATCCTTTCCAATCCCAACAAATAAATTTCCAATAATATATACTGCTTCTCCGAAATTATTTGCCCTGAAAAATATCCATGCAAAAGAAACAACAACAAAAGTAATTATTATTTTAAAATAATTTGGAATCCTCCATAATTTTTGCATTCTTCCTTTTGGAATTTTTTCAAAAACAATTATTATTCCGTGGATAAAACCCCAAATGGCAAATGTAATTCCTGCGCCGTGCCACAAACCACTAACAACAAACACAATTAATAAATTAAAATACCATCTTGGCACAGAAACCCTACTCCCCCCTAATGGAATATACAAATAATCCCTAAACCAAGTTGACAAAGAAATGTGCCATCTGTGCCAGAACTCCGTAATTGATTTTGACAAGTATGGTCTCCTAAAATTGTCCATTATTTTTATTCCTAACATTTTTGCTGAACCAATTGCCATTAATGAATAAGCAGCAAAATCAATGTAGATTTGAAAAGTGAAAAAGAATGTTGCTAACAACAAGGGAATTCCAGTATATTCTAACGGAGAACCATAAATAGTGTTAACAACTATTGCTAATCTATCAGCAATAACCACTTTCAAAAATAGGCCCCAAACAAATAACCCAATTCCAATCCTCAAATTTTCTTTTTTTATTACAATCCTTTTTTTTAATTGAGGAATCAAGTTATCTGCTCTTTCAATTGGTCCTGCAAGCACAGTTGGAAAGAACGCAACAAAAGTTGCAAGTATTCCAAGATGTCTCTCAGCTTTTCTGCCCCTATAAACATCTATTACATAACCAAGAGATTGGAAGGTGTAAAAAGAAATTCCTATTGGTAAAATAATTTGTAAAATAATTGGACTGAATGGAATTCCAATTCCTGCTAACAAATCCCGAGTAACATTGTTGAACAAATTAAAATATTTGAAAGCAAATAACATTCCAATATTGTAAATAATCGCGATTAACAGAACCATTTTGCTATGTTTTTCTTGTCTTTTTTGCTTTGTTTTTTTGATTTTTGTTTTGTATATTTTTCAATTAGTATTGCAGCAAAATAATTCACAATTGTTGCAAAAATAATTAACAGAACATATTCTGCCTTTAGTGACATATAAAAATAATAACTCGCGAGTAGAACAACAACCCATCCTCTATTCCACTTTTTTAGAACGAATAAAAGCACTAAGAGAATTGGAAGAAATAAAAAATATTCTATTGAGTTAAATAACATTTATTCACCTTGGCATGCATTAGAATCATAAACTAAATAATCTCCAAATTCTCCAATTAATTCATAATTGGTTGTTATTGTTTCAAATACTGGTGGATGTATTTTGTCGTCCCATCCTTTTTTTAGAACAAACCCATTCACACAATTTTGTTTTGTTTCTTCAATTATTTTTGTTATCTCAAAAAAGCAGTATTGTTTTGTATTTGTGTAATATCCTATTTCTCTTCCGGGCATAAAAACAAAACCATCAAAATTTGTTCCAACAAATTCAATTGTTTCTTGTAATCCATTCTCTCCATAATTATAAAGAGTTGATGTTGGTGTTATTAATTGAAATAAATTAATGTAAAAACAAGAACCAATATAAAGTGTAAGAAGAATTTCTTTTTTGTGTTTCAAAATAATCCAAGGCAATAAAGTTACACAATTTATTATTGCAATATATCCTGCTGAAAAGAAATCTTTTGCGTGTGCGAGGGGATCTTTTTGAAATAGCGCAAAAATAATTCCTGGAAAAAAAATCCATAACAAATGTTTTGTTTTAAATTTTATTTCTTCAATATCAAAGATTCCTGTTGCAACAATTATTATTAATGGGAAAAATGCAGCCATGTACTTTGGAAATCTGTATGCGGAAGGAACAGAAAACAAGTATTGTAGGAAAGCAATTATGCTCAAAATGGCAAGAAATCTTGTTTTCTTGTTTTTTAATCCTAACACAAAAAGTGCTGTCAAAGGGAGAGTAAACCAAAGAAGGTTTGTTTTTAATCCAGAATAAATAATTGTTACAATTTTTCCATATAAATCAATTCCACCCGAGGTTGAAAACTGTTGCAAAATATAATCAAAAATCGAGAAGGGTGGATAATTAACGAGCAAGCTTACAACAAACCAACTTAAAAGAAAAATAATAAATCCTGAAACTAGTAATAAAATACTCTCGATGACTTTTTTCTTTTCTAAAATCTTACTAATAATTACTCCAGCAATCAGGATAAAAAACACAGTGAATTTCATCCCTAATACCAAAGCAAAACTAAGTATGATACTAATTTTTTCTAATCCTTTTTCTTTAAATGAATACACGCTTGCCAGGCAAAAAACTAGTAATGCGGTTGAAAGAATTGTATTGTCAATATCTAGCAATAAGGTGCCTTGTATTGCCAGAGGGCTTATTGTGTATAGTGCTGAAGCAAGCATTGCAGTTTCTTTTTTCTTAAATATTTGTTTGCCAATAAAAAAAATCAGCAAAATATTTAGTAAGAAAAATGGTAATCCTGATAGTTTAATTAATTGCTCTGGAAAAATCAACAAGAATCCTGCCAGATAATAAATGTAAGTTGTTGGGTGCCCAACAAATAGTTGAGGTGTAGAATTATCACAAAACTTGATTAAAGGTTGTCCTGCAGTTAGGACACTTTTTGCCGCGTCAAAATACCAAAATTCGTCAGCACGAATAAATGAATTTGTTTGCAGTAAAACAAGTGTCACAGAGAGTATTATAAAAATAATCAGTATTCTTTTCATGTTAAAAAGTTTTTGAATTTTTTCAAAAAAAGTTTTTTCTTTCTTAAACATCACACTAATATTAGTAACATTTATTTATATGTTTTATTTTAAGTGAAAAACAGCAATCTGTACCAAATCTATTATAAAGGGCTTTTTGTTTATTTTTTCTAAGTATTTTAACTAAAATAGAAGGGAAATAAATGGAAAAAATAGTTATTTTGTGTGGTGGAAAAGGAACTCGTTTGAGACCATTAACAAAAAAAGTTCCAAAACCACTTGTTCCACTAAATGGAAAGCCAATTCTAGAATATTTAATGAATTTATGTGCAAAACAAGGATATACTGATTTTATTATTTGTACGGGGTATAAAGCGGGGTTAGTTGAAAAAACGGTTAAAGAATTTGTAAGCAAAGATTGGAATGTTAAGTTTGTTAATTCTGGAGAAAAAGCAAGTATCCTTGATAGAATAATTGATGCGAGTGAATATTGTGGAGAGAAATTTGCTGTTTGTTATGGGGATGCAATAGCAGACATTAATTTCAGGGAGCTTCTTAATTTTAATGCCAAAAATAATACTTTAATCACTATGTCATTATATCAAATGCAGAGTCCATTTGGTTTAATAGAAACAGAAGGAAATAAAGTAACTGCTTTTAAAGAAAAACCAGTTCTTCCTTTTTGGTTTAATATTGGTTTTTTTGCTTTTGAAAAAAAAATTTTGATTGGAGCAAAAGGCAAGGATTGGGTAAAATTTTTAGAAGAAAATGCAAGCAAGGGTAATATCTCGGCAATGAAGCATGAGGGAGAGCATTTAACCTTTAATACAGAGCATGAAAAAGCAGAAGCCGAAAAGAAGATAAGTGTTTTCACACACGTTTATGAATAGTATTGGCAGCATAAGGTGTTTTTATGAATTGGGAAGGAAAAAAAGTTTTAGTAACCGGCGGATCGGGTTTTATTGGTTCACACTTAGTAAAAAAACTTGTTAATGAAGGAGCAGATGTTACTGTATTAGTTCGTTACCAAGAAAGATTAGATAATATTAGGGTAAGTCCAATTTGGGAAAAAATAAATTTAATGGAAACAGATATTAGGAATAGTGATATTTCAAAAAAATTAAATGAATTAGCTCCAGAAATAATTTTTCACTTAGCTGCTTTCAATCACGTTGGAAGAAGTTTTTCAAATGTGCAAGAATGTTTTGATGTTAACGCTTGGGCAACAGCTAATTTATTAGAATCTTATGATGGTTATGAAAGATTTGTTTATACTTCAACCAGCGAAGTTTATGGTTTACAAGATAAAGTTCCTTTCGTTGAAACAATGATTCCTCAACCACAAAGCCCATATTCAGTTACAAAATATGCTGGAGAATTATATGCCTTAATGAAACAAAGACAAACAAATTTGCCAATTGCTGTAATAAGGCCGTTTAATGTTTTTGGACCATATCAAAGCCCTTCTGCAGTAATTCCTGACTTGATTGTTAAAGCATTAAAAGGAGAAAGAATTTCTACCACAAAAGGAAAACAAACAAGAGAATTTAATTTTGTTGAAAACACAGTTGACGGTTTTTTGTTAATGGCAGAAAAGAAAGAAGCTATTGGCCAAGTAATTAATATTGGTGGCGGAGAAAGTTGCGAAGTTTCTATTGCTGACTTAGTAAAAAAGATTGCTAAATATTCTGAATCAAAATCAGAACTTGGTATTGGAGATATAGAATATAGACCTAATGAAATTTGGAGAATGTATTCTAATTCAGAGAAAGCAAAAAAGCTTCTTGGCTGGGAACCAAAGATTTCTTTTGATGAAGGACTAAAGAAAACTATAGCATGGTTCAAAGAATATAACAAAGAATTTGAAGAAGAAGATGCTCCAATAAAAAAATTCTGAGTTACGCTTGTTTTTTTGATGCATAAATAATAATTCCTTCTTGAAAACTCTTTGGAAGAAGATTATTAATATTCTTTCTTATGGTTCCGCCACGCCCATCCTTTTGATTACTTGCTTGATAGCTAAACGAATCAATTTTTGTTACATTAAATCCGTGTCTTTCGACGAGCCGAGAAAGACTCTTAATTGAGAACACGCTTTTATGCCCAGGGGCCCCGACTTCAGACAAGAATGTTCCAGTTCTGACTCTGCTTGAACTATAATTTGGTAAATCTTTTCCAAAAAGAAGAGAAATCCGGTTATACCAAACTGCAATGTTTGGGGTTGTTATAATCAAGGTGCCTTTACATATTTTTTCTACTTTTTCAATAAAAAGATCAGGATCAAAAAGATGTTCAATTAAATCATTTGCAAAAACATAATCAAATTTTGTGTTTAACTTATCTATTTCATAACAGTCAATCAAAATAGTTTTATAATCTTTTGAATTATTCAAATCATTTTTGTTATTATTAGCAATGGTAATTTTAGATTTTGGGAGGATGCTCTTTATTATGTCTGCGCTGAGAACTGTTCCTCCAATATCTAAAACTTTTACTTTTTTAGACATAGAGATGTGTTTTTTTATTTTTTTAAACTTATTAATACCGGTAATTCCATCTTGAACATGTTGTACTAGATTTATTTCCATGATAATAAACAACAAGGTCTTATTTAAAAAGACTTTCTTAATTTTTTATCATTCCGATAATAATCCCAAAAGGCCATATTAAAGCCCTTATCCAAGATGCCAAACCAATAAGCAAACAATTCCAAAAAGAGACTTTTCCTATTGCCTTGTTGATAAATAAAAACTTTATAATTAATACTAAATAAAGAAGAAAAAAAGAAGCAGGAATCCAAAAACCAATTAATGGATTAACTAAAGTCCCCATTACTGCAACAATTTCACTCAACCAAAATAAATAATAAAAAGCCATTCTCTTTTTTGGATAAGATTCTGGATGATTTTTGTAAATACTCTTTGCATCATGCTTTCCAAAAAAATAATTTCTCTTAACAGTGCTCCAAAAAGTTCTTGGCGGACCTTTATGATACCTTATAGCTTTATCTGCTAACAAAATTTTGTAACCTGCTTTCAAAACTCGTTTTCCTAATTCTCCATCTTCAAGCCAAACATCTTTGAAACCACCAACTTTTTCTAACACGCTTTTTTTGTATGCCCATGCTAAAAAAGGTTCATAATTATTTTCAAATCTAAAAGAATAAAACGCATCTAAGCTCTTTGTGTAAGCATTATCAGGTTTCCACACATGGATTCGATCAATTACTCCGTCTGCGCCTTCATCAAATTTTTTTAATATTTCTTTTGCCCAATCTTTATTCACTACCATGTCACTATCTAAGTAAGCAACAACATCTCCTCTTGCTTTTCTCCATCCATAGTCTCTTGCTAATCCGCGCGACCTTGGTTTGATTGTGTGTACTTTTGCACCCGCTTTTTTTGCAACTTTTGCTGTCTTATCCGTGCTCCCATTATCAACAACAAGTATTTCAAATGGTTTTACACTCATTTTTTTTAGTGATTCAATACAATCTGGCAAATCTCTTTCTTCATTATAAGCATTTAAAATAACTGACAATTTATACTTCATATTGAATAATATTTTTCTCTTAGTTTTAAAGGTATTGGTGCATTTTACCAAGTAGTTTTATTCTACTGTTTGTTCCATAACACTTATTAATGCTTTAAACAATTTTTTTTATATGATAGAAGCAAGTGAAGAAGCACCAAAAAATTGGAATGAAAATATTTCAAAATACAAAACAGCACACATCTATAATACTTCTAATTATGCAGAAGTAATGAAACAATCATTTAATCACAAACCTATTTTTTTCAAAACAGTAAACAATTTAGCTTTTTTGCTTGGCTTTGAACAAGAATTAAGCGGTATTGCCAGCAAGTTAGGAAAAGGATTTGTTGCATTTGCTCCACCAGTTGGAAAAGAAGAAGAATTTTCAGCATTAAGAAAAGCAGTGGAAGAAGAATGTAAGAAAAGAAAAATTGTTTCAATCACTTTTTGGAGTTCAACTCTTTGGAACAAAAATACAGATAAATATTTTTTTGGATATGAAAAAGTTGAAATGCAAAATGTTGTTACTATATTGAATAAAACAGAAGAAGAATTATTTGAAAGTTTAGATAGTGCTGCTAAAAAGAATTTGAAAAAAGTGCCGGAACAATTAGAAAATGTAAAAGAAGGAACAAAAGAAGATTTGGACGATTATTATAATAATTATAAGGCACATCATGAAGCAATTGGTTTAGAAGTTTATCCAAAAAAATTCTTTGATTTATTATTTTTAGAGGTTGTTGAAAAAGGATTGGGAAAGTTTTTTGTGCTTCGTGACTCAGATAATGTTTTTGCTGCGGGTTTAATAGTTGGCATGTTTGGAAAAAGTGTTTATGAATTGAGTATTTCTAGTAATTGGGAGAAAAGAGATTTGTTTCCAAATGATGTGTTAAAATGGCATACTATAAAATGGGCTAAAGAGAATGGTTTTGAACAATTTGATTTAAGTAATATTGCAGTTGATGTGGAAGAAGGTTCAAAACAACACGGAGTTAACAGGTTTAAGAAAAAGTTTGGAGAAGTTGTTTCTTACAATGCATATAAGAAAAAAGTGGGTGCTGCAAAAATACTTTCAAAACTAAAAAAATAATAGCCCAAAAAATATTCTTTTTTTACATTTATTTTGAAAAAGATTTAATCCTTTCTGCTAGTTCAATTACTTGTTCTTTTTTTAGTCCTTGTACTCCTATTGGAACCATGTATTCAGAAACTTTCTTTGACACCGGAAACTGTGTATAATTTTTTCCAATATTTTTACTAAAATCTTTAGTATAAAACAATCCTGTCTCCCACCCTTCCTCTTGTAACCTAAACCAAATACTTTCAATATTCTCTCTTGGCTTTTTGAAATAAACAGGGACGCGAGTAGCAACATTTATTTCTTTTTTACCATCTTCAGTAAAAACAAACTTTTCTTCTCCCAATTCTTCCTTTAACAATTCAGTGTTCTTTCTTGTTTGGTTAATTATTTTAGGGAGCATTTTTATTGATACTAATGCGAGAGAAATCTCAAACAGGTCAAGCCTTTCCTTGTTAACTTCTTTTCCACCATAACCTAGTTTGCTCAATAATATATAAGGAAAGTCAACATCTGGAAAAAAATTTTTCCAGAATGAAATTTTTGTCTCAAGAAGTTTTTTCCCAAAAGCGTTGTTTCTTTTATCTGCATTTCTCTCCGCCATGCATCTTTCATAAATTTCTTTGTTATTCGTGCACAATACTCCCCCGTTTCCAACAGGCACATTTTTTCTTAAACTAAAAATACTTATTTCTCCAAAAGAACCGGCTTTTTTCCCATTCTTTGCTCCTAAAGAGTGTGCACAGTCTTCAATCAAGGTTAGATTGTTATCCTTGCAAAAATCAGTTAGTTTTTTTGAATCAATTGCTTTTCCATAAGAATAAATTGCTTGTAGTATTTTAGTGTCTTTTCCTATTTTTTGTTTTGCTTTTTTTAGATCAATATTATAAGTCTCATCAATATCTACTGGCAATGTTTTGTATCTTTTATTAATTATTTCATGAACTTGTTTGCAAGTATAAGCTTGTACAAGTACCTCTTTTTTCTTTTCAATATTCAGTGAATTTAGGCTGGTCATTAGTGCGTGGTTTCCTGATCCAAACAAAAGAGATTTTTTTACTCCAATTACTTTTGCAAATTCTTTCTCAAATCTTTTTTCTTTTTCTTCAATATTTTTTTCTTTGTTTAGTTCTTTTTGTAGTTCTTTTGAGTCAATTAAATGATAAAAATATGCCTTTCTTTTTCGGTAATTTTTACTTAATACTTTCATATTAAACAGCTGGTTTTAAGCATATAAAAGCGTTTTGATTCAAATATAATCTTTTTTTCACAATAAGGCTTATTAATCTCTTTTTACTTCTCTTGTTATATGGTTACAGAAAAGCAGAAGATACATGATAAAAATTGGTCAAAAAAGGATATTTCTCTGAAAATAAACGATTCAAATGCATCAATTATTTCTATTTTACCAAGTTTTTCTTGTGCATTGGATGTTGGGTGTGGTACTGGTGAATTAATGCTTTTTTTGAAAAAGAAAGGAGCAAAAATTAGGGGGGTAGATATTTCTTCAAAGGCATTGTCTGTTGCCAAAAAAAGAGGATTAAATGTTAAAAAAGTTGATTTGGATGAAGGATTAGAGTTTAGTAGTAATTCTTTTGATCTTGTTATTTGTAATCAAGTTTTAATGCATGTTTTTAATCCATCATTTATTATTTCTGAAATGAAACGAGTTTCAAAAAAATATGTTCTAATTAATGTTCCAAACCACTTGTATTGGCGTATTAGACTAAAAATGTTGTTTGGTTCTCTTCCGGACATATTATCTAGTCCTGCCGCACACATTCGTCTCTTTAATTATTTTCAAATAAGATCCATGATTGACAAGAATGATTTGAGGATAGTTTCAGAGTCTTTTACTGGAAAAAGTCTCTTTCCTTCAATGCTTGCAACCGGCTTCACTTTTCTTTGTGAGAAAAAATAGTTTTTTTTCAAACAAGTTTCTTATATGCCTTTGCATATTTTTTAGCCGCGATTTCCCAAGTAAAATATGTTTTGACTAATTCTCTTGCATTTCTTGCACGTTTTTTTGCTTCACCATAATTATCAATAACAAATCTTATCTTGCTTTCAAGGTCCTTTGGGTTTTCTCTTTTAAAAAGCCACCCAGTTTTTTCATTTACAATTTCATTGCTTCCTGGAATATTACTTGAAATTACTGGGCATTCTGCTGCCATTGCTTCCAAAATTACTTTTGGGAAACCCTCTCCAAGGCTTGGCAGAACCATACAGTCTGCAGCAGAATAATATTTTGCTAGTTCATTGTGCGGTATTTTTCCAATTAGAATAATCTTTTTTTTATCTTTGACTTTTTGGAGTATTTGCTGGAAGTATTCTTCATGAACTGTTGATGCACCAATAACAAATAAACAAACATTCTTGATATTGTTTATTGCGTCAAACAGATAATTAATTCCTTTTAATGGAGTTATTCTACCAACATACAAGATGTTGAATGTGTCTGAATACTTAGTCATTACATCTGATTTTTTTCTTTTAAAAGAGTTGTAATTAATTCCATTATAAATACTGATTGTTTTTTTTGGATTAACTTTCCAGTATTCTTTTATTTCATTACTGACTCCTTTTGAAACCCCTACGACCAAATCGGCATTCTTTGACATTCTCTTTGACAAAAACAGAGTTTTCCTTGAGTCCAACTTATTTTTTATTGAACGGTAATCTAATTTGGTTGGGAATTTTGCGTTTGCATTAAATAACTCAATGTCACACCCATGTACAGTTAACACGTTTGGAACCTGGACTTTCTTTTGAAACCAATACCCATAAAAGTTGTGCAATTGAACAATGTCTTTTTCTATTTTTAGACTTTGTTTGTATGCTTTTTTATTCATTCCAAAATTAAATGCAATTGAAGAAAGTTTTGAATTATTTAATCTGAATCGTTCAACAGTAAATCCATTTTTATCTTCATGTAATTTTTGCCCTTCCTTATAAGGACAAAGGATTGTTGTTTCAACACCAAATTTTGCTAGTTCTGTTGACAAATTATAATAATTTGGAATAAGGCCTCCATAGATGTCTTTTCCATCTGGAAATGTTTCTCCAATAAAACGACAGAGTTTGATTGTTTCCATCTATTTCGCTCCTTTTTTTAATTCGTGAAAAAAATTGTATCTTACTGAAAAATTTTTTTCAAGCCACTTTAACATTTCCATTAAATTATTTATATTTTCTTTTGTAATTCCGTTTTTTACGCCAATATTTTTTGCATGCCCATGAAATGCAATAATTCCATTTTTTTTGATTATTTCTTTTAGCATTTCCTTGTCTCCAGAATTAATGTCAATATTCCTTGGTATGATAACAATTCCGTCAGAAGCTACCGGTTTCAAATAATTTGTTTTTTCTCCAGCAAAAGATTTTGTTTTCATATTATAAAATGAGTCTGCTATGCACAATTTATTTTCTTTTAAACAGGGTTTTATATATTTGTTTATTGACCAACCGGGGGGGGCAAAAACACTTATTTTTATTTTTAATTTTTTAAACTCCATTAATCCTTTTTCTATTCGCTCAACAGTTTCTTTTTTTCCAAGATCCTTAAATTCTTCTCCAGTATGAGTATTTTTATTGAAATGAGTATATCCATGCATTTCAAGTTTTATATTTTCTTTCATTTTTTGAATTTTACTCAGCCAAAAGCGATTGTTTGATAATGCATTTTGTAAATTAATTTTTTCTTTTATTGTTTTGCCAAAAACCATATAGAGATGTTTTTTTATTATTGAGTTAGAATAACTATAAATTGGTGTGCAAAATGCAGTTACTTTGAGTCTTGGAAAATTTTTAAATAAACTTTTGAGGAGGTTTATTTCCTCAGAGTTTTCTGAAATAACTCCTGGATTGAAATCGTCCACCCCAAAAATTATTGTTACTTTTTTCATACTAAACTCTTCATTATTTTTTTATCCTTGGTGCTAACCTACGTAAATCTTTTTTGGTTTTTACTTCAACAAATCTTTTAACTCCCCAGATAAGATCATTTGGAGAACGCACTGTAGTCAAAAAATGAAGCATGTTTTTTGGCGAGGTAATACTTTTTTTCATCATTCCATCAATAACATCAACTGCTTCCATATATGCAATCTCCCGGTCTCTTGCAGGAAATTCTGGCGTTTCAAATACTGGTTTGTCTTTTCCGTAACTCATGAAGCTTCTGTAATCTACAACATCTTCATAGTCAACTAGTAATTTTCCATGTGCTTTAACATACTCCCACAATCGAGTGCTGGGAAAAGGAACTGCTTGATTTACTCCGGCAATATCTAAATTGAGGTTCTTCATGAAAGCTACGGTTTCTCTTGCCTTTTCGAGTGTTTCGTTTGGCAAGCCAATAATAAAATGGCCGCCAACGGCGGGAATTCCAACTTCTTTAGAAAGTTTCACTGCGTGTTTTATTTTTTCAATAGTTGTTGCTTTTCCTATTGCTGCTAATAACTCAGCATTTCCTGTTTCCATTCCAAACCATAATTCACTACACCCAGCATCCCTCATTTTTTCTAACAATTCTCTTGAAACAGTATTTACATGTATTCCCGTAGCACAAGTCATGTTAATGTTTAAATCTCTATTAATTATTTCGTCACAAATACCAATTGCTCTATCTTTTTGAATTGTAAAATTATCATCAGATATCCCAACTACTCTTTTAACCTTTTTTGCTGCATGAGGATATCTTTCAAATGCTTGTTCTAGTTCATCAGCAACATTTTCAGGTGAACGGGAACGCCAATTAGTATTAGTAACTGGCTTAGAACAATAAACACAATTGTATGGGCATCCTCTGCTAGTCATAACATTAAATGGGGCATGATAACTATCAATGTCCAATAATTCTCTTGCTGGAAAAGGCAAAGAATCTAAATCTGATATGAGTGGGGCTGGAGGGGTCATTCGTGCTCGGCCATTACTATCTCGGTAAGCTATCCCTCTTATATTACTCAGATTTTTTTCATTAATCAAAGCATCTATTAAATCAGTAATTATTTCTTCTGCTTCTCCAATAGCAACAACATCAATATCTGGGACTTTTTCTATTATTTTTTCTCTGAAGATTGTTGCATGTGGGCCTCCAATAATTATTTTGTCACAATATTTACGTGCTTCTTTTATTGCTGATAGAGTATAATAAAATGATGGAGTTGTTGCTGTAAATGCAACAACCCTTGGATTTTTCTTAAGCTGGTCAAAAAGATATTTTTTTGAACGCATATATGGTGGGTCCGTCGCGTTAGCAAAAACGTCTGCGATCGCAACAGAGAAGCCATTTTTTTTCAGTATTGCTGCCAGAGTAGCAATTCCAATTCTCATTTGCCCACTTCCATTTAATTCTACAAACAGAACATCCATAATAATCAAAGTACTCCAAAACTTTATAATGGCTCCAGTACAAAAGAAGTCTCCTTATTTGTATTGGTCCGGCCAATTATAACTTTAGCTTCCAAAGTCACTCAATGAATTTGTCTTCCATTCAATTGTGGTGTCTTTGCTGATAGTATATGAAGAGATTCCTGCTTGTGCAAAAGAGCCATCAACATACAAACCAAGGTAATAACCTTCAGGTGGCTGAACACCATCAATAGAATTGACCATCACCCCAAATTCAAATTCGTCATAATCAACCTCGAAATTATTTTTCATTACCTCAAGAGCGTTTGTTCCGCTTTCGACATCGATTGATTTTTGGACAATTATATTTCCATTTGCATCAGTATATGAAAAATCAATTGTTACCATCTCCGAAGAATTGCTTGCAGTATCTGTTTGGGTGCAACCAAGCAAAAATAATACTGCTAATAGGAAAAGCAAACTTGTAATTCCTATAACCGTTTTTCTAATGTTTTCTTTTTTTTCAATCATTTGTTTTCACCCCTTATAATAAACTAATTTTCTTTTTTAATTTTACCTTTATCTAAGAGTGCTCCGATTCTTGATTTTATTTTCTTAACTTTTTTGAATGCAAATAATTTTATTCTCATAAATTGAAATGCATTATCAAATTCTTTTTTACTCTTAAAAGAAGTGTTAATTGTGCCACTTTTTAGGTAAATGTCATCAAAAATTGTTTTCATTTTTATTTTGCCCTGTTTTAAAGCAATATCAAATAATTTTGTTCCGGGGAAATAAATTATTCTGAATCCCCGGTCAATAAAAATATTTTCTTTATTATAATTTTTTTCGATAAACTTTCTTGTTTCCTTCATTGTTTTTTTGTTTTCTCCAGGCAGACCAAAAATTATATTGTATGCTCCTTTCACTCCGGACCTAGAACAAAGAGTCATGGATTCTTCAACGTCTTGCATAGTTATCCCTTTTCCAGATGTGGCAAGTATTGAATTAGCGGCACTTTCAAGTCCAAAATTTATTGTATCACAACCAGCGTTTTTCATTAGTTTATAAACTTTCAGACTTTTAACAGAGTTAACCCTTGCCGTACAACTCCATTTGATATTAAGTCTTTTTTTGATTACTTTTTTACAGAACTCTTCAACCCGTTTTTCATTAAAAAGAAATTCAAGATCCTGAAAGTAAAATGATTTAAAACCAAAATCTTTTAATATTTCAATTTCTTTGATCACATCATCGATTTTTCGTTGTCTGAACCCGGGGCCGTACATTGTTTTATTACAAAACAAACACGCTCCGGGGCAGCCCCTACTTGATTGTATTATTGCTGCTTCGTATTTTTTCAGGTCAATTAATCCATAATCGGGGACGGGCATTTTTTCCATGTTAAAAGGATCAAACATTTTTTTCATTTGAATCCTTTTCTTCTTGTCGAAATAAGCAACATTGTTAGTTTTTTTAAATCCGTTTTTGCAAATATTGGTTATTGGATTTTCTGGCTCACCAATTATCAAAAAATCGGCGTGGCTTTTTTCAAGAATAAATTCTGGAAGAGAAGTTGGGTGCGGTCCAAAAACTCCAAACTTGCATTTGAATGCTTCTCTTATTTTTTTTGAGTTTTTTTCAAGCAATGCTGGTGGCAATGGACATTGCCAACTGCCAATGTAACTGGTGGAAAGAAGCACAAGGTCTGGTTTGAAATATTTTGCTTTTTCTAATAATGTCCCATAAGAATCAACATTAAGATCAATAATTGAAACTTTTATTCCTTTTTTTTCTAGTATTGTTGCTGGGAAAAGTAAGTCTAGTGGGAGTTGCTTTCGAAAATGGATAAAAAAAGAATTGTCTTTTTCAATTTCCTTAGGAACTTTTATTTTCTTTGGATATTTCATCTCAACAAACAAGACTTTTTTGTATTTGTACCTTTCTTTGTGTTTTTCTATTTTCATAAAATCATTTACCTTTTTGTTTTTTTAAAATTATTCAATTTTATATTATTTTTTTTAAAACTTATTTTTTACTTCCTTAAATAATATTGGAATAAGGTGTCTAATCTCCTTATAAAAATATTTTAGGTCTCTTGGCATTGGTATTAAAGAGAGTTTTATTCCCCCGACTTTTCTGAGTAATAAGTATCCAGTAAAACCATTAATTGCTGACCAAATTATTTGGGCAATAATGAGTCCTTTTACTCCTAACCATGGGACAAAGATAAGCAAAACAATAATCTCGATGGTAAAAGTAATTATTGCTTGTAACAAATTGAATTGGACCTTATTAATGGACTTGAAAATAGTGTCAATTTTTCTATATCCTTCAAAGATAAATAGCAATGCTAGTAATGGAATTAATTCTAGTGCAGCAGTATATTTTGGAAAAAAAATGCCGATTATTAGGGGGGCACAAATAATTAGGGCTATAGACATAATTACTAGTAAAATTATTGCACCTTTAATACAAATTGAACTATAGTTTTCAATATTTTTTTTGTTATTAAAGTTTTTTGAGTTTAATGGAAATAATACATCTCCAATTGCTTCACTTGGTGCGTTGAGTGCTAGAGAAGTGACTTTTCTTGCAACATAGTATACTCCAAGTATTGCTGGCCCGATGAACAAACCCATTATAATTACTTGAATCATTGATCCTCCTTCTTTTATGACCTCTACTATAACAGAAAATTTTCCGTAAGTGATTACTTCTTTTTTATTTATTGGTTTGTTTTTGAAAGAAGTTTTTTTCAAATAAAAAATATAAATTAAAGCAGATCCAATTAAAGACAAATACTTAGAATAAAAGGCACCTTCAATGCCATACCCCAAAATAACAACAAATAAAGCAATAAAAATTAAATTAATTAGATTTTCAAGCATTGATGCAACAAAGACTCGATTAAAATTTTCCATTCCTTTGTTGAGTGATGCAAAAATAGTGGTTAATGGGTTTAGGAACAATATTGCTCCAGCCATAATAATGATGCTAAGTGTTGTGCCCCCCACACTCGTAATTATTATGTTATTAAATAACATTAATCCCAGAAATATTGCTCCCGCGATTAGAAATTCTGCAATAAATACTTTTTTGAAAAGACTTTTTGAACTCTTTTGGGCAGTAAAATTCGTTAGTAAGTTGTTAAGTGTTGTGCTTCCAAACAAATTTGCAAATCCTAAAGCAAATGCGATTATATAGTTAAACAAACCATACTCGGCAGAGCTTAGTGCAGCAGTTAAAAGAATTGTGTAAGTAAATGAAAAAAGAACAGGGAGTAATTTTTCTGCAAAAGAAAAAGAACTATTTTTAACAAACAAGTATTTTGCGTTGCTCATATTTTAAAAATCCAAGAACTGCTTTATATACGTATTAGTACAGTTATATTGTTCTTAAAGCAACCAAACATTGTACTAGTTAGTTTAAAATAAGAGTGTATTTTTGTTGATTTATGCTAGAAAAAACTTTTTACTTTATAAGTATCTTCTTAGTATCGCTAATGATTCTTGGGATTTATCTAGGGTATTCTGGGCTTATTTCTTTTCAAGTAACTCTTATTACAATAATAATTTCTGCGGTTATTTCTTTATTCATTGTTGTAAAACAAAATAAAGAAGCGGATAAAAATTTTAAGTCCAAAAAGAAAAAATTAACAGTACTTGTTTTTTTAATTTTCTTATTTTTTTTTGCTTTTCTTGTTTTTCCGGAAGGGGTTTTTCCAGTTACTTGTTCGGACATAATGAATCATTCTCTTGCAACCAGAATAATTGGGCAAACAGGATTTATTCCGAATTCTGAATCAGATGCTTTTTTTTCGGGAATTCCATTAACTTATGTGCATGTATATCCTCAAGGATTTTATGCTATTTCAGCTCAGATTTATACTCTTTTTCCAAATGCATATTTGGTAAATTCAGTTCTTGCAATTATTTTAACTTTTTTCTCAGCAATTGGTATCTTTATTATTACTAAAAAAATTTCAAATGAAAACTCTGCGATTTTAGCAACACTAATATTTTTTTCTTCAATAACCACTTTGTGGATAATCGAGTCTGGTTTTATACCACAGATTCTTGGATCTTTTTTTCTTTTGGTAATACTTTTAGCTTACATACAAAAAAACAAAGTATTATTTTTTATTTCATCTATTGGTTTAATCTCTTATCCTCCACTAATAGCCGTTTTATTTTTGTTCTTGATTATTGATTTTTTATTAAAATCTAATTTTTCTTTTAAAAAAATACAGAAAAACTTTTTTGAATGGATGAAATATTTTATTCTAGCAATTATATCTTTTTTTGTTGTGTTTCCAGAATTCTTTGGTTTACTAATACAATATACAACCGTTGAGAAATTTTGGAAAGGGGCCTTGTTAATAAGGGGCGGAATTTTCTCACCAAATCCGTTTGGTTTGTTAATTTTTGTCCCTGTTCTTCTTGTATTATATCTTTTTATTTTTAGGAAGAAAAAATTCTCTATTGGTCTTAGGCCTTGTTTTGCTATGTTGGTTGCTGGGTTACTAATGAGCGGGGCGGTGGTATTTTATTTTATTATAAATTTATTACTTACAATAGTTGATGTAAAACAAATTCATTCATTGTACCAAGCAGTTAAATTTTTTTATTTTGCGTTAATAATTGCAAGTATTTTTTCAGGAATCGGTTTTGAATTATTGTTTTCTAAATTTACAAAAGGAAAAATAAAATTTATCTTAATTGCAGTACTATTATTTGGTGTTGTTTATTTTTTTGGTTACTCAACTGTCTTATTTGCAAAAGATTCTGAAGTAATTGGTTTTTATTCCACTTCAGAATTTGTTGAATCTTTGCCAGAAGGATCAATAATTGGTGTGGATTCATGCGCACTAAAACTAGATTATGTTCCGAACCCTTTTATTTATAAATCGCTTTTTGATAATCCTGATCCAAGTGGAGAAAATATTTGCAGGCAAACAGAAATAACCCGTGCTTTTCGGCCATCCTATGCAACACACGATTTTATTGATGGGCGGTTTAGGATTTTTGATTCTACTAGTAAAGAGTTAGTTTTAATTGGTAATGAAATAAATCCAACAATGAGCAATATTAATTATTTTTACACAACTTGTTTAAGCATAAATGCCCCTCTTATTTTTGAATCAGGAAAAACCAGGATTTATAAAATAAATTAATCAAAAGTTATTTGGTGTTTTCTTGAAGGTTGCTTTAGTTTATCCATTCTTACTTTCAGGCCAATCAATTTCTGCTCCACTTGGACTTCTTTATATTGCTTCTGTTCTAAAAAAAGATCATGACATAAAAATAATTGATTCTACTTTTTCTAAATCAATCGAATTCATAAAAAAAGAATTAATTGATTTTACGCCGGAAGTAGTGGGTATATCAAGTTCTTCAGCAATGGCTGAGGGGGCATTTAAAACAGCAGAAATCGCAAAAAGAATTGGTTCAATGGTTGTTCTTGGAGGTGTTCATTCCACACTTTTTCGTGAAGAGTGTATAAAAAACAAAAATATTGATTTTGTTATTCCTGAAGAAGGCGAAATTCCTTTCAAAGAATTAGTAGCAGCCTTTGAATCGGTGAAAAGTAATGGAAAAGAGTTGTCTCAAGTTGGGTTAGTTAAAGGGGTTTTATCAAAAAACCACGATTTTATTCCTGCTGAAAAAATAGAGGATTTGGATGTAATTCCCTTTCCTGCGTGGGAATTATTGCCTACTCGAGAAAAATATCTGAATGCATCAGGGGGCAGACTTTCAATTATTGCTAGTAGAGGATGTATATTTCGTTGTAGCTATTGTCAACCCACACTAAAAAAGATATTTGGGGAAAAAGTACGAATGCGATCACCAAAAAATGTTGTGGATGAAATCGAAATGGATGTAAAAAAATTTGGTGCTAAATCAATTGCATTTCAAGATGATACATTTACTTGGAATAAAGAATGGCTTTCTGAGGTTTGTGACTTAATGAAAAAAAAATTTAACGGAAAAATTCCTTTTAGAATAAATTCTCGTGTAAATACTATTGATGAAGAAAAATTAATTAAACTCAAAAAAGCAGGTTGTTCACTTATTTCATTTGGTGTTGAATCGGGTTCGCAAAGAATTCTCGATGAAATACTTCATAAAGGAATAAAAACTGAACAAGTAATAATGGCATTTAATTTGGCAGAAAAAGTTGGCATAAGGGCAACAGCGTATATTATGCTTGGCAATCCAACAGAAACAAAAGAAGACATAGAAAAAACAATTTCTCTACTAGAAAAAATAAACCCCTTTAATATTTATTTGTCAGTCACAAATCCCCTTCCCCACACAGACTTATATTCTATTTATGAAAAAATGGATATTCTTATTCCCGGTGCAAACAAGTATTATTATCGGAGTTTTGACTCAATGCCTTTGCGATTAAAACACCTAAAAGAAGAAGACATTAACAAAGCAAAGGAAAGAATAGAAAAAATTGCAAGACAAAAAATGATAAAACATTTAATTAAAGATTATGCTAGAGGGGTTTCACATTTAAAAATACTGTCAACTGTAAAACTGATGAGAGAAGACTTTGGGTCTGCGATAGCTTTGAAAAAAATATTGTGATAATTATGAAAATTTGTTTGTTTGCAAGAAACCACCCAAAATATGGGGTTGGGGGGATAGGAGAATTTGTTTATGATTTATCTCAAAACCTTTCTGGTTTGGGTCATGAAGTGCATGTTATAGTTAGCAAGTACTCTGAAAACGCTTCAAATAAAATGCCTGTTGAATTAATGTGTGGAAAAGTAAAATATCACTTTATTGAGCATCCGAGATTCTCTTCTGGTTTGCTTTTTAATTTTTTTTACAATATTGCAGCATACAAAAAGGCACGTTCTCTCGGAAAAAAAATTCACTTCGATGTTTTTAATATTAATTCAACATTATATGGTGGGCTTTTTTTACTTTTATCAAGAGGAAATTTTAAAAAAGTTTTAACAATTCACACTTCTCTCAAAGAAGAAGCGCATTATGCAGACTCATTTATTTGGAAAATATATTTTTTTATTGCATCTTGTTTTGAAAAAATTTGTATTTCAAAATCTGATGGAGTTCTTTTTGTTAGCAAATTTTTGTCAAAAAAGACCTTTCCAAAAAAAGACTCTATGAAAAAGTCGGCAGTAATTTATCCTGGGGTAAATTCAAAAATTTTCTCAAAAAAATCAACACGTGAAAAAATACCCTTGTTTGTTTTTGTGGGGCGTTTAGTAAAAAGAAAAGGCATTATTTATCTTAAAGAATTCGCACAAAATCTTAAGCAAATTAATTCCGAAGCAAAAATAAGGGTTTTTGGACAAGGGCCAGCACAAAAAGAATTATCACTAATTAGCAACATTGAAATTGTTGGAAGGGTTCAAAGAAAAGATTTAGCTTTGCATTTTTCAAAAGCCACAGCATTATTATTTTTTTCAATGGATGAAGGATTTGGATTAGTTATGCTGGAATCGATGCTTTGTGAAACACCTGTAATTGCTCTAAATACGGGTGCAGTGCCAGAAATCATTTCAAATAAACAAAATGGGATAATTCTTGGTTCTAATAATATGTGCCGTGCAGCTATTATTGCAACTGAGTTGTCACAGAACAAGAAAATATTAAATTCTTTTGGAAAAAAAGCACGAGAGGAAATAGTGAAAAATTTTTCTTGGAAAGAATCAGCAAAAAAAACAATCGATTTTTATAAATCTCTTTAAGTTTTAAATTTTAATTTTAAAAAAAACAATTGTTAAAACAATTTATTTGTTTATTTTATTGGCTGAAGAACAAAACGTAACTCGTATGCTGGAAAGATATTTCCAAAAAAACGTTGATAAATATTTGGAAAATTATTAGCAAATGCTTCTGGAATGAAAAAGCCTATTTTTTTTAGCCAATTATATGGCCCATCAATTGCCTTTGCATAAAAATTAAAATTAATTTCAATAACACGTAAGCGTACTTTTGAATACTCCCAACCAAGTTCTTTTTTTGATTTAGTGAATAGATTAAAAGAATTATAATTAAAGAATTTTTTATGGCAGGGATAATATGCTCCGGGTGCAGCATAAAAAGGTACGATTATTTCTATTCTTCCTTTTGGTTTTGTAATTCTATAAAATTCCTCGATAGTTTTTTCAAAATGTTCCAGGTGTTCAAGGCAATGTCGTGAATAAACTTTATCAAAAGAATTTGCTTTTATTGGATAAGGAAATTTTTCTAAGTCATGATTTATGTCTGCATTCTTTAAATCCATTCCTATTGCATTAGGAATTTTTCTATTTCCACAACCAACATCCAAAATATTTTTTTTCATGATAATCATTATTTCTTTTAAAGAAAGCAATTATCTTTAGTGCACTTTTTATTAAAAGCCTATCATTTTAAATTCACACTTGTTTGTAAAAATCATTAAGCCTTTTTCCAATCTCATACAAACTAAACTGTTTAAGGAATTCTTCTGTTTTTTTTGATTTTTTTTGTACTGATCTTTTTTTGAGAACTAAATTGACCTTTTTTGCTAATTCTTTTTCGTTTTCGCTTTCAAATAAATATCCATTGTTAATTCCCTTAACAATTTCAACTAGACCCCCAGTTCTTGAAGCAATTAATGGTTTTCCGCAAGATGCCGCTTCAATAACACTTATTCCAAATGGTTCATATTTAGATGGTTGTACAAAAACATCACAAGTATAATAAACTGCGGGGAGCTTGTCATGCTCGATTTTTCCAAAAAAATAAACTTTGTCATTTATCCCGAGTTCCTTTGTAAGCAATAAGAGCTTTTTTGTATATTCTTGGCTTCCTTCTCCATAAACATGTAACTCTGCTTTTTGATTTTTTGTAATTATGTTTGGCATGGCTTTAATCATTGTTTCAATCCCTTTCCACGGTACAAGCCGAGAAACTGTTAAAATAATCTTTTTTTCTTTTTTTGTTTTGTTTTTGTATTTAAATATTGAAGTATCTAGGGGATTTGGTAGAATGAATATTTTTTTATCTGATATTGAGTATAATTTTTTCAACACTTTTTTTTGGTATTCATTTTGAACATGAATATAATCACTTGCATTAAAAATTATTTTTTGCATTCGAAACAAAATTTTTTCAAATAATCTTTTTTTCTTCATTAAATCTTCAATGCTCTTTCCATTATTACTTTTTAATCCAGAAAATTCTACTGCCAAATCACCCGCATACTTGATAATAACCGTGGGTGTTGATAGTGAAGTTAATTTACAAAAAAGAGCAGCAATTGCACTTATGTGAGAATCATGAGCATGTATTATTCTTGGTTTTATAGAATTACAGACGATCCTAGAATAAATAGACATAAAAATAGTTCTTGCAAAAACTGCGAATGGATTACTAAAACTTGGCCAATAACAAGAGGGGCTTCTTTTTATGGAAAAATTTTTGGTCTTATCAATGTATTTTTCTTTTTCGCGAAAGGCAATAATAGTTAAGTTGTTTTCTTTTGATGCTTCTGTAGCTAATTGTGGTACTGTTGTTGCTGGTCCGCCGATTCTTGGGGGGTAATTTGAAGCTATGTAAAGAATATTAGAATCCATGTGTCTACTAAAACAAGTTTATAAACACCCTTTTAAATAATTGTGTCAAATTCTATTTATGCACTTGCGTAATTTATTGTTTGTTATTGGCATAGCAATTTTTTTACTTGTTCTTTTCTCTTTTAACATTGACTTTTCAGTAATGTTTAGAGTAAAGAACCCAATTTTTATAATTCTTGCTGCAGTTGTTTATTTAATTGGTATTTTTATCGCATCTTTAAGAGCAGGATTTTTTATTAAAATTACAAACAAAAGAAACCTTGATTTTTCTTTAAAAAATACAAAAGACTTTTTTTCTGTGGAATTAATTAATAAACTAGCTTACTATATTTTGCCTGCGCGAATTAATGTTCCAATAAAGGCATTGTTAATTAGCAAAGCATTTGGTGTATCAAAAGGTGACTCAATTGCAATAACTGCTCTTGAATATGCTATTGATTTGGGCATAATGTTTGTGCTTGGATTTATTTTGTTCTCAATATTTTTCCAAAAATTATTTTATCAAATTACTTTGTTTAATCTTTTTATTACTCTGGTAGTTATTATTTTATTAGCAATATTATTTTTTTTAGTTCCTTCTAGTTTTTTTGAAAGAATTGTTAAGTCGGTTTCAAAAATAAAAAACGCTTTTGTTAAAAAAATATTTTTTCTTATAACAAAAACAATTTTAAAAGTACGAACGGTTTGGCCGAGGTTATTGCTTGATTGGTCTCAGATACCAATACTTATTCTTTCTGTTGCCGGCATAATAATTACAGCAATGGCTTCTGAATTAATATTTTTAGCATATGGTATTTATGTTCCTGTACTGTGGGTAATAGCTGTTGGTGCTGTGTCTGTTTTGGTTGGCGGAATAAGTCAAATTCCAGGCGGTATTGGATCAAGAGAGATAACAATAATTGCATTATTTGTATTCCTTGGTTTGCAAAAGGATGTTGTTCTCTCAGTGGCTGTTTTTTTAAGAATATTAAGTCTTTTACCAATAATTCTTGGGTACATTGCATTAGTTGGGTTTAGAAAAAAGTTTGGTTTAAATGTTTTTCGTGGACTTTAAAATATGCTCTTGATTCTGATTGATTTTATTTTAACTATGGTGTTTTGTAATTTTGTTAACTTTTTTCAGTTAGAATATTTTCCACGCAACACTGCTTTAAAAAATCTCCACATGTCTTTGAAGAAATTCAGTGATGATTTTCCTTCTCTTTCTTCTGCTTCTATTTTTATTTCTTTGTAAATAAATCCTTTGCTTATTGCTTTTGCAGTGAATTCTGCTTCAAAATCAAGCCCTTTTGCTTTAATATTCATTCCATTAATAAGATCTTTTTTGAATGCTCTTAAACCAGTTGTTACATCAGTAACTTTCTTTTTTAGAATTACGCTTGTAGCAAGAGCACCTAATTTGTTTGCCATTACTCTATGCCAAGGCATGTCCTCTGGCCACATTCCTCTAAACCTAGTTCCAACAACAAGATCTGCTCTTCTGATTTCGTCAGCTAAATCTGGAATTTTTTCTGGAGGATAAGTACAATCCGCATCAATTGTTACAATAACCTTGTTTTTTGCTTTTCTAAATCCTTCTTTTAGTGCTCCTGCTTTTCCTTTATTTTTTTTGTATGAAATAACCCATATTTTTTCTTTTCTCGCAACCTCTGCAGTCTTATCTCTACTACCATCATCTACAACAATTATTTCATCGCCTTTGTTGATTACTTTTTTGCAACGCCTAATAACTTCTTGAATGCCTTTTTCTTCATTATATGCAGGAATTATTATTGATTTTTGTATTTTTTTGTCTTTTGTTTTCATTATGTAAAAACTAGTCTCACTATTTATTGTTGTTCCATTTTTTAATCCGCGAAATATTTTTATTGCTGCAAGATTTTGTTCAACAAATTCTTTTGCACTTTTGTATCTTTCAAAATTTGTGTCATCTAAAATTACGATGCATTTTTCTTTTATGAATGGCATAATTGCTCTTGCAGCATCTTCTCTTAGCTTATAAGAATCAATTAAAACCAAATCTGCTTTTGGACCATATTTTTTTCCTATTTCAATAAATCTTTTATTTCCTTTAGAAAAAAGTAAATCAACATTTTTTAGTTCTAGTTTTTTTATCTTTTTTGCCCATTCTTTGTCTGTCTCAACTGTGTAAACTTTTTTTACTCTTTTCGAGAAAAATTTAGTTGATGCTCCTGACCCAAATTCCAAAATTGTCATTTTTTTATTTAATAATTCTTCTAAAAATGTTTCTGCTTGATAAGTCATAAAAGTATTTTCTGTTGATAAAATGTCTTTGCCCCAATTCTTGGCAAGCAAGGGTAAGTAGTAAATGTTTGATGGGTGTTCAAAAATGCTTTTTGTGAGTCTTGAAATTCCGCGAATCATTGTAATCCCTGTATTATTTATCTAAAGTAATCTTTATTATTTGTTCTGTTATTTTTTTCCAATTGTATTTTTCTATTACTTCTTTCAAGTTTTTATTGCCCATGTCTTTTGCTTTTTTCTTGTTATTAATGAGGTATTTCATTGCCTTTTCTATTTCATTTTCATTTGATTCATCCACTAAAAAACCGTGAATATTGTTTTTAACAAGGGTTTTAAGATTCCCTATTGAACTAGCAATTATTGGTTTTGCACACGCCTTATAGTCAAAAACTTTTACTGGTGAATAAAAATAATCATATTTCTTTATTGTTGAGAAACTTCTGTCAAATAAAGCAATACAAACATCTGATATATTTATGTAAAATGCAAGCTCTTCTAATGGAATATTCCCGAGGAAAGTCACTCCTTTGATTTTTTCTCTTTTAATAAATTCTTCTAAGCCCTTTTTTTTGGGGCCTTCTCCTGCTAATAAAAATCTAGTTGTCGTATCAGTTTGGTTTACTTTTTTAAAGGCTTTTATTGTGTTTTTTAGACAATGCCAATCTTGAAAACTCCCGCTATAAAAAAAAGTTCTGCCTTTTAATCCAAGTTTTTTTGCAAGTCCTCTTTTTTTCTTTGTTGGATAAAAATTTTTTGGGTTGGATCCATTTGTAAAGATTTCTCTTTTCTTTTTTGGTTTAATCCATCTTAATTCACATTCGTGCTGTCCAAAAACTTTGTCAGCATATTTTGTGCAATGGATAAACCATTTTTTTATTATAAAAAATAATAAATTATCTTCTGATGTTTCAATTGGTTCATTTAATTCGATTATAGTTTTTATTCCAGCTTTTCGTCCTTCGATTACTCCTTGGTTACCAAAAATTCTGTTTCTCTGCCAAACAAAATCAATTTTTTTATCTTTTATAATCTTCCTACTTATCCTGCCAAGGTTTACAAACAAAAAAATGTTTTTTAACAAGCCACTTTTTGGTAGTTTAATATGATAATATGTTATTCTTTTTTTTCCTTGTTTTTTTGTTTCAATGTTCTTTTGATTTTTTCCTTTTTTGTTAATCACAAAAACATTGTGCCCAAGCTCGTTTAAGGAATTAATTGTTTCTTGTACATGGGTGCTTCCTCCATGAAACCCTGGCAATTCAATGTCTTCTGCAATGTATAATATCCTCATTGAATTTACCTTCTTTAAAAGTTTAATTTTTTATGCTCTTGCGACGTTAATAAAAAATGCTTTTACTTTTGAGTCTTCAAGATTTTTATTATCAAGTATGAATTTTTCAACAAGTGGAGTGAACACTAATACAAAACCACTTACTGTTGCAAGGTGTAATATTGTGAAAGGAATTTGTCCTATCAATGCAATTTCAAAGCTGTATCCAAATAGTAACGGCATCATCATTACTCCTGTAACAAAATCAAATATTAGTACCCCCACAACGCCCGAAGCCAGATAATGTTTCATTTTTATCTTTTTAAATTTTTTATAAGTAAAAAAGAAAAATGCTCCAAGAAAACCATATGTTAGGGCAGTAACAATTGTCCAAATGCCAACAAAACCAGTTATTAAATCAAAAGAGACCATTGTAATAATTGGGAAAAAAACAGCCACAGAGAGTTTTTCTTGTTTTGAAAAGGGTAGCATAAAACTCATTATGGGGTCATTATTTGGAATAAATCTAAAAATACGAATGAGATTTGACACTAGTATTGTGAAAAATATTTTTGTAACTCCAATTCCCATGAATTAAAAAGTACTTATTCCTTTATTTAAAGTTAACTGGTTCAAATATTTTTTCTCTTAGTGCTTAGAAGTTAGTTGACTTTTTCCAGACTTTTTCCACCTTAATTGAGTCCATAAATTTCTGTTTTTGTTTAATATCAAAGGTTCCTTTCACATAACAAGGCCATTTTTTGTTTTTTACTTGGAAAGCAAATCTTTTTTTTCCTTCTAAAAAAATTCTTTTTGAATCAGTTGGCCCAAATATTCCAATAGTTGGGATTTTTACAGCAATTGCAATATGCATTAATCCAGTATCATTTCCAATGTATCCATTTGATTTTGAAAATAAGTATGTAACTTCTTTCAAATTTAACCTTCCTGTGAAATCAAAAACCCCCCTTTTGTTATGTATAAGTTGAATGGTTTTTTTACTTCCTTCTTCTCCTTTTGCACCACAAAACACTATTTTTTGTCCATTCTCAATGATTTTATCTGAAAGCAAAGCATAATTCTTTTCTCCCCAACCCTTTGCTTCCGCTCCATCTCTAGTATTTGGATTGATTATTATAAAGTCCTTTAAGCCTTCTTTTTTAAGCATTTTTTCTACTTTTGCACACTTTTCAACCTCTATTACATACTCTTTTTCCTTTATTTTTTTGTTTCCCAATGCCTTTGCAATCAATAAATAATTGTCAATAATATTGTAGTTTTCTTTTGCCCCTTGCCATTTTCCAATCTCAAAATTTGCTTCTAACTTGCTTCCTTTCAAAAAACCAATTACATATTTTGGTTTTGATTTCCACGCAATAATTGTACTCTCTAAAGAATCATTCATTGAAACAACAAGATCAAACCCTGTTTCAACTTTTCCTTTATCAACAATAACTTTGTCAATTGTTGGATTTAATTCAGCGATTTGTTTTGTTGCTCCTTTGCAAAGCAAAGTTGTTGTTGCTCTGGGAAATTGTTTGGCAATTTCTTTTATTGCCGGGGTTGACATTAAATAATCTCCTATGCCATATAATTGAATAAACAAAATTGCTCCTACTTCTTTTTTTTCGAAAACAATTTTATTTCTGAACAACCCTTTTACCGCGACCCGTCCTAATTGTCTAGTGACCTTTGTTGAATAATACTTTGCAATTCCTTGCTTTGATAATTCTTTATCAACCATTTATTTTCCCCCAAATTAATCCAATTCCAAAAACAACACTTCTTAAAAACAAAATTATTGGACTTGCTAATGCAACTGCTTTATCTTTTTTCCAAGAAAGAGAAAACAATTTTGCTCCAAGCAACAAATGTATTATTAAGAAAAATAAAGCAACAAACACAAGACTAATTGCTAACAAGGAAAAAATTAATGCGAGGATAACTAAATAAAAACAAATGATTTGTAATTTCAATGTTTGTGGAGTATATGAATCCTTCAACATCTTTTTCTTGTGCTTTGAATACATTCTTGGTCTATAAAACGCACGAAAGAATTTTATTTTCAAATATTTTGACAATTTTTTAGGATGAAAATGATAAACAATTGCTCTTGGGTTAAAAACAATTCTTCCTCCTTTTTCATGCAATTTATAACTCAATTCAGGGTCTTCTCCGCTAGCAATCGGAAAACTCTCATCAAAACCGCCAACAGAAAAATATTCTTTTTTATTGTAAGCCGCACTATAACTACCAACCCAATCAATGCTCTTCGATTTTTTCATTTTTTCATATCTCTCTTCAATTTCTATTTGAGAAAACCTGGCCGTTAGTTCTTTTTGTTTAGTTTTATATGCTCCTTGAACAGCAACAACTTTCTTATCATCAAAAGGTTTTATCATTTCCTCTAACCAATTTTTTTCAGCAACACAATCCGAATCAATAAATAAAATTATTTCTCCCTTGGCTTTTTTTGCCCCAATATTCCTTGCTTTTGCTGGCCCTTTGTTTTTTTGATAAAAATAGCCAACTTTTTTTGATTTAATTTTTTGAATTTCTTTTTTTGTGTTATCTATGCTTCCATCATCAACACAAATAATCTCAAATTGTTTCTTTGTTTTTTGTTCTAATAAAGAATTAAGAGTATTTGAAATAGTTTTTTCGCAATTGTAACACGGAATTATTATTGAATAAAACATTATTTTCTCACTAAATATTTTAATAAAGTAAAACCGCCCTTTGCTAGCCGTGGTATTTCTCGAGGATTAGTAACTGCTTGTGTTACTTTTGATAAAACATACCTTGGCCTAACATAAAAAGCTCTTCTTGACTCATCTGTTAATTCGTTTAATTCTTTTGAACTTAACCCTGGCCTAGACAACAAAGTTCTGTGTGTTCCATCTTTGTTCAACCAATCACTCCACTTTTTTGCTTTCAAATAACCTTTTTTCTTTGCCCAATTATAAGTCTCTGTTCCCGGATAAACCATTACTGGAAAAAATTGTGCTGTGTCCGGATTTAATTCTCTCGCAAACTTTGCTGTTTCTCTTATTGTTTCTTTTGTCTCTCCTTGATTTCCAAACATAAAACAACCATGGACCAGTATTCTTGCTTTTTTTGAATCCTTCATAAACTGCCTTATGCCATTTGGGGTAGTCCCCTTATGAATATTATTTAATATTTCTTGATTTGCACTTTCAATTCCAACGCACATTAATCTACAATGAGCTTTTTTCATCCACTTTAGTACTTCCAAAGAAACATCAGCTCTTGCATTACAACTCCAAGTTAACTTTATTTTACGTTTTATTATTTCTTTGCAAAGCTCAATGGTTCTTTCTTTGTCTTGTGTTAAAGTATCATCTTCAACCATAACTTCTTTTACTTCTGGCAAATTTTTTTCTATCCATGCAAACTCATCAACAACACTCTTCACACTTCTCTTTCTATACAATCTTCCTGAAAATGTTTGTGGCCATTTACAAAAAGCACATCTATTTGGGCACCCTCTTCCAGTAAGAATAGTAACTTCTGGATATTGAACAGATGGATAAAAATAATTTTCAATTCCAAGGTATTCTTTGTAAATCTCTGAAACAAAGGGCAACCAATCTAATTCTTTTTCGCTTGGCGGATCTCTTTCAAGTGTTTTAATAATTTTTTTTCCTTTTTTGTAAGCAATTCCTTTTACATTACTCAAACTTTTTTTTTCTTCCAACACCTTAACAATTTCTGGCAAAATAAAATCATATTCTCTTATTGCAACAAGGTCTGCCTTAGTTTCTTTCAAACTTCTTTCTGGCAACACACTAACATGGTCTCCTACTAAGACAAGCGTTGTGTTTGGAAATTCTTTTTTTATTCTTGCAACAATTTTTTTGTCATTATCAAATGAAGGAGTTACCGTATCAATAACAATCATTTCTGGTTCAAATTCTTTTATTCTTTTCATTGTCTGATTTAAAGTAATGTTTTCTCCAGAAGCATCCAATAACAAAACATCATTCTTACCTTTTTTCAATGCACCTGTTGCATAAGCCAACCAAATAGGATAATACACACAGCCACCCTTACTTACTCCTGGACTTCTAGATGTCCTAGAAAATTTTTTCATAAAAGGAGGATTCAACATCAATACTTTCATCTTTCTCACATCTTGTTCATTCACTATTTTTTGTTTTATTTTCTCTAAAAATTAAATTGCTTCTATTATTAAACCTTCTTGGTACATCCGAGCGAAAACAAATAATTCCTATTCAAATAAGCAATTTACCATACTTTATGCTTCCATAAAACCTAACACATTTTATTCCAATTACATAAAGTATTCCCAGCAAAATAATTACTATCTTTTTCCAACCCTTGTTACCTCTAACTAATACAACGCCTTGTGGAGAACTAAAATCAAATTTTCCTTTCCACATACCTGTTGCAGTAAAAAAATCTAGTTTTGGATTTCTAATAAAACCTAATTTTACATCAAAAAATTCTTTTCCTCTTTTTGGGTGCTTCTTGAATAATAATGGATCAAATCTATGTATCTTCATTCTTGACCAACCGTACTTCAACACTGATTTAATATTTTTTTTTGCAATTGAATGTTCGTGCTCAAAATTTGCGGTTTTATAAGTAAAAACTCCTGTGTATCCTTTGTCAAATGCCCTAAATGCCAAATCAGTATCATCTCTAAAACCAGTTCCTTTTTCATTAAAACCCTCGTCAAAACCATTTAATTCTTTCAATATGTTTGTTTTCCAAACAGTTGCATTTCCTCCGGTTTCAGAAAAAGGAGAAACAAAAGCAATACTCTTTTCAGTGAAATATTTTAGAATAGTTGAAACAAAATTGTTTTTGTAAAAGATGTCTCCAGCCGATAAACAAATATATTCTCCTCTTGCTTTTTTTATCGCTTTATTTAATCCTTTAACTCTTCCTTTTCCAAGAGTACTCATAAAGATTATTTGTTTTCCATCTGCTAAACTCTTAATAAAATCTTCAGAATCATCATCGCTTTTATCATCAACTATCAAAATTTCTATTTTTCCTTTGTATTTTTGATTCAAAATCCTTTGAATATTATCCTGAATAGTTTTTCCTTGATTTTTTGTAGCAATAATAAAAGTAATATCAAACTGTGCCATTTTAATTCTTCTCCTGTTCACTTACAAATTTATTCAAAATATTAATTATTCCTTTTGCATGCTCTGTTTTTTCTAATCTTAATGTTTTCACATTTTTTAAAGCACTTTCAATTTCTTCAACTTCACAAACAATTGCCTGTTTTCTTTTCTTTATTGCTTCTGCCAATTCTAATTGGTGATCATTAGTGTGTTCGCCAAAAATTTTTCTTCTTGCCACAACAATCATCTTTTTCTCAAATTGCAAACCAGTTCCAATATTTCCTTCTCCAGCATGAGTAATAAACAGTGAACAATTCTTTACTTTTTTATCAAACTCTTCAATTCCTAAAAACTTTTTATACTCAATATTTTTTGACTTTGGTTTGTATTTACAATGCCCTGTTTGTGCAAAAACTTTCTCTTTCAAAATTTTTCTTTCAATTAAAGAATCAATTTCTTTCAACAATCTATCAAATTGTTGTTTATGTGTTCCAACGCTAACAAAAATAACCATGTTATCACAACCAAGACTAGCTAAAAAATACTTCCTCCGTATTTGCCCTTTGGATAAGATTTTTTCAACTCTTTCCACTGATAAACAAACAAATCGGCTATTGGGTAAACTATTTTTCCTGTAATACTTGGTTTTATTGGTCTGCAAAAACTTTCAATATAAATTATTTTTGCTCCCAATAATTTTCCTAAATAACAAGTAGCTAAAGCAGCATCGGCGCCAGTAGAAATTATTATCTCTGGTTTCTCTTTTAACAAAATTTTTAGACTCTGAAAAAAGTTTTGAAAGAATTTTAGTGGATTTCTAGCAGGGCATTCAACAAAAAAAGTCTTTTCTTTTTTTGCCAAACTTTTTCCATCTTCTCTATTAAAAGTAACAAAATAATAACTATGTTTTTTATAAAATGTTTTTAATTGAAGCATTTCTTTTAAGTGTCCTCCACTACTACAAACCAAGCAAATCTTTTTCATAAAAACCAATTCTATTTTCTTTATTTATTCTATTTTTTTATTTGTTGGGTATTTCCTTTTTTGTTTGTTTTTTTATTTTTCGCTTTTGTTTAAACTTTTTTATTTTTTAAATTATAATTATTTGATACGTGTTGAGTAAGAACAAAACCATTACAATTAAACAAACAATAAATTGAGCAAATAATAATTGTTTTACAACTTGTTTTTCAGTTTTGTTTCCCATAAAATAATGCGTTAAACTTTCTTTCTTTTTTGGCGATAATAAAAAACCATTTTTTGTTGGTTTTCCAAAACTCTCTCCTTGGAATTTTGTTCTTGACTTCAAATATAACTCAACAAAGAACAAAACTAATAACATTATTCCAATTTTTTCCATATCACTAATAATAGAAATAACTGCAATACTTGCTCCGGTCATTAATGTTAATGAATCTCCGCCAAATATTTTGGCAGGAAACCAATTATATTTTAAGAAACCAATTAATGCTCCCAAAATAGCAACAGCAAAAATTAATGCCTCCATTTTTCCATTTATAAAAGAAATTATTCCAAGTGTTCCAATAATTAGAAAACCTAGTCCGGCTTCCAAACCATTTAATCCCGCAAGCATATTTGTTGCATTGCTTGCCCCCGTAACTCCTATCGGAATAAATATTAAAGAATAAATTAAACCAAAACTAATTACTCCAAAAGGAAACAAGAATTCACTTGGTAATAAACCAATTATTGGAAGAGAAATTGGGGGATTAGATATTTGCACTGCCATTAAAGGAAGTGCGGCAATAATTGGGAACAATGCGTGTTGCCATTGTCTAATCCCTTTTTTCCAACCAATTATATCATCAAGCAAACCAATAAAAACAATAATAGAAATTGTAAAAAAACCAGCAAAAATTAAAGTTAAATCAAGATTAAATAAATTCAAATAAGTATTCAAAAATATTGCGCTTAAAATCCCAAAAGTAAAACCAAGAAAAACTACTGCTCCTCCTAACTCGGCAACCATTGGCTTGTTGAATTTGTTCATATCTTTTCCAACAAACCCTCTTTCTTTCATTGTGGAAATAAAATTAGGCATTATGGCTAAAACTGCTATTAAAGCAACAATTGCAGGAAGTATAAATAACATAAACAAAAAATCTTTCTTTGACTTTTAAATAAGGTTGGTACAATTCTATTCTTTCAATTTATTTTGTTATCAAATTCTATTTTATTTTGAATATCTTCAGGCCACCGCTGTCAAAAACCGGTTCGTAGTATTTAGAAGTTTCATCTGAATTAAAATAAACCTTTGCAAGATTTGTTTCATTGTATGAAGGACCAATAACAATCAAAATATTGTCGTTTCTATAGTAAAACAAAGGAAGTTGCCCATTGTAAAAGTCTGTTGGAGCGCTGGTCCATTTATCTTTTGCCATTTGTTCAAATTGTTCTGTAGGAATTGTTTGTCCGTTGCACACTAAACCATTGTCAGAGGGAGAACAACCTATAAACCTAGACTGGAAATCGGAAAAATTATTTGAAACTGAGGAATCAATTTTTCCAGCAGCATAAAATGCAAAAGATTGCCCTGAAGAAAAATTATTTGGATGTATTATTACATAGTCGGCACCGATTTTGTTCTTTGCAATATCATATGCTTTATTGACATCACTTGTAATCATAAACTCAGCATAATTTGAGTTTGCCTCTGCAGAATAATTCCTATTGTCTGAAGAAAAATTCCTTTCAGTTACAAATGCGAGTTGGTGGCCTTCTCCCCACCAATTGAAGAACTTTGCTTCTTTTGTAGTATTATTATTTATCCAATCCATTGCATCAATCCACCGCGTATCAGAATTTGCAAAAGGTTGGAATTGATTCAAATATATTGGTGCTGCTGCCACACCTAAAACAATAATAAAGAACAATGCCCCGATAATAATTTTCGCTTCAATTCCTTTTTCAGCATTGTATTTCTCAAGTAACTTAAAAAAGAAGTCAACTGCTAACAAGGCTCCCATTACTAATCCAAGTCCAAAAACAAAAGTAAACTTCAACTTATAATATGCCATAAATAAAGTAACAAGTGTTCCAAACCAAAGTAAGACCTGCAAGTGAATATCTTTTCTTTTTAATAAAAACAAGCCAAAAGGGAAAAGAACCAAACCAATAATTGGGAGTATAAGCAATACATTATATTTTATTCCAAAAGAAGTTATTCCAAGACTTTCTTCTCCCACCATAGAAATAATACTTGTCCGCCCGCTATTGTAAAAGAAATCAGGCACAATAACAAACATAAATGCCACTAATAATAATCCAATATATAGAAGTGCTATTGCTAGATAAAGACCCATCTTTCTTCCTGACTTATCAAGACTCTGTAAATAAAAAGCCAATGCAATGAAGGCAATTACACCTATAACCCCAATTAATAAAGCAAAAAATCCATCAACATTAAGCACTTCAACTAATACATTTGTCGCAGCAGTAATCCAATCTGAACCATAAATAAAAGAAATAATTGTGTAAATACCAAGAGCAATTGCTGACTTTATTATAATGTTTAATACTGCTGAATCCTTGAGTGGCTTTTTCTTTGAATCATATGTCTTGTAAAGAAGGATTATTGCTATTGAAGGAATTAGTACCACTGGAATAAGTAAATGCAGACTCCATCCGATGGCCATCAAAGAAAAGAAAATTCCTGCTAAAACAGCATTTATCAAATCTTTTTTTGTTCTTGTATCTGTTTTCAGTGCTCTAACAAAAAACACTAAACCAATAACCATCCACAAAAAGCCCATAGAATTATCTCCTTGTGCACCAGCCATTGTTCGGTAAGCAAAAGCAGGAGTAACTGCAGTTAAAAAGCCAGCAATTAAACCAATTTTCTTACTATCAAAAATTTCTTTTCCGAGAAAGTACATCCCAATGCTTATTAGTGCTCCAAAAATAACTGGAAAGAACTGTACTGTAAAAGCGAGCAACTCTTTGTTGAAAGCCCCCAATGCAACTATTTCATAAAGAAACCAACTAAGGTAGTGGTATAACGAAGGCGGTGCAGAAACCGCTCCATTAGGAAGCTGATAGTAAACATTTGGGTCAATATTATTTATGTAACCTTGTTGTGCTAGTTCTTCAACAAGCCTTGCGTGATAATAAGCATCAGGCTCAAATAAATAATTTCCTTCAAATCTAACAATGTTACTTCTTATTGACATTGCAAACAAAAATAATACGATTAGTACAAGAATCATTTTTCTATTATCATAGACTTTTTTTTTTATCTCTTTAATATTTGCATTCAAAAAAATCACTGTTCAAAAAACTATACAAATCAAACAACACAATACTTAAAAACAAAATCCTTGTCCAATTCCGCTTCCGATCAAGCCCGGGGTACATGCACTACTATTGGTAGTGCGATAATATTTGACTTTGAAATTTATTCTTCAGTAACTGTAATGCATTTTACTGGGCAAGCATTTTCAGCGTCTTTTACAGAGCCAGCTTCTTCGACAGTTTTACAAGACAAACCATCTTTTTCAGTTGCGCCAGTTAGTTCTGCTTTGTCTCCATTCATTTCCCAGTTTGTTGGGTCAAGCGCAGCACAAGCTCCGCATCCAATACAATCTTCCTTTTTTTGACATATTTTTACAGCCATAATTATCACCTAAAAAAATACGTTTGTTTCTTTTAAAAAGCTATTGGATTCTAATCAAAAATTAAGATGCTATTATCGAACTAGTCTTTTCCAATTTCTTTTACTATAATAGATGCCAAGAAATAATTCCACATTACATTTATTGTTGAAGCAATAACACTTGTCAAATTGGCTTCTACTCCTGTAGTACTACTAAGAATAATTGTGGCAGGATTTAAAATAAAATTTATGAATCCTTGTAAAATAGCAGTTGGAACAAAAGGCATTATTATGTGTATATACAATTGTGCGACAAAAAAAACTATGAATAACCAACCAAGTTTTTTATAGGTCGGCGCAAAAAAACCTTTTATGTCCATGTACAAAACAATGCTCTCTTTATTAAAAAATTTATACTTTTTAGAAAAATACAATAAGTGAGGCAACAGTCGGCCGGTTCCACTACAAAGAGCAGTACCAAACCATTCCTGACAAGACTTAACTTCCGGGTTCGGAATGGGTCCGGGTGTTACCCTTGTGGCATGGTCGCCTCGTATATATCTCTAATATGAGGGTTTATAAAGCTTACTAAGAGTCACTTTTTGATTAAAAAATATGTATAAGCCGGATTATTTCCGGCTTTAATAATAAGTTTATTTTTTTGTAGTTGTTTTTTTTGTTGTTTTCTTTTTTGGTTTGATTTTTTTTGCCGAAGTTTTCTTTATTACCATATCTTCGACTATTTTCAAACCCTTTTTTAAGTGGGTTTCTTTTTTTGCACCAGCACAAATCATTTTTCCATTTTTGAACAAAAGAAAAGTTAGTTTTGGTTCATCTAATCTTAATATTGCTCCTGGGAATTGTTCTGGTTCGTATTCAACATTGTCTAAATTCATTGCAACTTCAAATAAATCCAAGTTCATGTCTAAAGAGGCAGTTGCAACAAAATTAACTATCTCAAACTCAACACTCCTTCTAACTTTAACATCTTTTTGTATTTCGTGAATCATTTTGTTTGCTTTTCTAATACCTTGTTCAATTTGTTTTTCTGAACTTGCCCCAGAACAAATAATTTTTCCATTTTTAAATAATAACATTGACACCTTTGGCTCTTTTATCTTCAATATTGCCCCTGGAAATTGTTCTGGTTCGTATTCTATATTTGGTATTCCAACAGCCAAAGAATATAAATCCAACATTTGATCCAAGGAAGCCGCAGCAACCATATTAACAACAGTATATTTCAAAATTAACACCCCTCGCCAAGACCCTTTAAAAAGGACCTCTTCTATTTTAAAAGGGTAACGGAAGGTTTATAAAGGGGCCTTTATAAATGAATTTTTTTGTATTTTTTATTTTTTAAAAGAGTTTTTCTAGTTCTTTGTTATTTTTTCCTTTTAGTTTTGTTTGTGCCAACATTTATTAATGCGTTTAATTTTCTTTTGTAATGCACCATCATGATTATCGATTAAGACATTACTTGTTTTTGAATAAACATTTAACTGAATTCTATGTAATGCTTTCAATAAGAAGTTTTGGTTTAGCAATGATTAATCTTTTCTTGCCTATTTATTTTTTTACTTTAAGAAACTCTTTATTTGATGTTGTTGCTCTTTTGTTTTTTACTTATTTGTCAATGATTTTCTTTTTTCCGGTTGCCGCAAAACTTACTTCAAAGATTGGTGCGGCACACACGATGCTTTTTTCTGCTCCTTTTGCAGTCTTGTTCTTTGGTTTACTTTATTTTACTAATCCCTTACAAATTGGAATAATATTTATTGGTTTGTTGTATGGTTTTTTTGAGTCCTTTTTCTGGATAGGTTTTCATGAAGAATTTTCCTTTGCATCAAAATCTAAAAAAGTTGGCAGAGAAGTTGGTTTGTTTAGAGGAATTACAATTATGACGGAGTTATTAGGCCCTTTGATTGGAGCTCTTATAATTGCTATTCTTGGTTTTCATGTTTTGTTTGCAGTAGTAGTTCTCTTGATTTTAGTTTGTCAGATTCCATTATTACTTTCAAAGGACATTAAACCAAGACAAAAATTTTCTTTGAAAAGTATTTATGTAAAAAAACATTTGACTTTGTTTTTTCCTTTTGTTGGAAACGGAGCAATGAATGTTTCAATAAGATGGTTTTGGCCTATTTTATTATTTCTAATAATTCCAACAATTCTTGATTTAGGAATACTTGCAACAATAGTTAATTTGTTTTGTATTTCTCTAACATTAGTTATTGGTTATAAATCTGATAAAATAAAAAAAATTAAAATAATAAAAATTGGGTCTATTTTATTTTCATTTTCTGTTTTTGCACGTGCTTTTGTAAGAACTTCTATTGCTGCTGCGAGCGCCTGGATTTTTGGAGGAATAGTTTGGCCACTATTGGATATTCCTTTTGAATCATTAACTTATGCAAAATCAAAGCGCTTGAATAAACTAGAATTTTTCGTTATGAGAGAACATGCATTGAACATTGGTCGTTTTGTTATCCTTGCAGTAGCATTTATTTTATTGGCAAATACTCTTGTTGCATTAACAACGGTTTTAATGGTTGGCGGGATTCTAACAACATTTTATTGGTTGGTAAAATAATCTTTTTTCTTTTAATACTTTCAAAAAATCTTTTTAATTTGCTGAATAGAACATATTTTATATAACTTTGAACAAATTATTTTTATGTACGATCCACAAGACATGTATGATGATAAAAAAAAGAAAAAAGAAAAAAAACCTATTTTTTCATTGAAAAAGAAGGACACAAGTAATAGAGCTATTGAAGTTGACAAGGACATTGTTACAAAAGAAACAACTAATATTGGAGCAAAGAGTGCTGAAGTAAAGAGTGCTGAAGTAAAGAGTGCTGAAGTAAAGAGTGCTGAAGTAAAGAGTGAATTTGCTAGCTCTGATTCTGTTAAAAACGAGATTAATGATAATGAAATAAAAAGTTCTGATTCTTCTGAGATGAATGTTTTTAATTCAGATAGAGATGAGACTGTGCAAATAAAAAGAAAGGATTTGAATCAATTTTTCTTAATGATTTTAATGGGTTTAATTGGATTTATTGCCCCTTTCTTTTCGGTTTTTGTAGCTACTTTTATTGGAATAACGGATCAATCATTGTTTAATGGAACGATGCTGTTTTTGTTGTCTATCCTTTCAATACTTTTCTTATTTATAAAAGGGCTTTCTTCTATTTTTAATAGGGCTCCTAAATTGTTTTTCTTAGCTTTGCCTTTAATAATAATTTCAGTAATTTCTTTGATTTATAATTTGTTAATTTTCATAACTCTTACTCCTATTTAATTCAAATAAGTTAGTTGTTGCTAAATCTAGAAGAACAAAAATTTTATATATTGCAATAGCATTTCTTCTTCATGGTGGAAAACAATTCTAATGCTAAAAATAATTTGGGCTTAAAAAATGGTAATCCAAAAAATAATGTTTCGCTGAATGTTTGTTCTGATGACAAGCAACCCGTTTTGCGTACGAAAAAAATCTCACGTGGACAAAAAGCAGCGGATTGGTTAGCAAAGTGGGCAGGATCATGGACATTCTTATTGTTATTTGCTTTGTTCTTAGTCTTGTGGGCAGCACTTAATACCGTTGCAGTTGTTTTTGGAGCATGGGATAAATATCCATTTATTTTATTGAATTTATTTTTGTCTTGTCTTGCAGCAATACAAGCACCAATAATCTTAATGTCTCAAAATAGACAATCAGAAATTGACAGACAAAGATCACAATATGATTACTTAGTTAATAGAAAAGCAGAGCGTGAAATAAAACAATTACAATTAGATGTTCTAGAAATAAAACAAGCTGTTTTAAAACAATCAACAAAAAATCAGACCTCTCATCTAAGAGAACAAATAAATATAATCCAAAGGGAATTGAACAAAATTGAGAATAAGATTAAGTAAGGTTCATTTTCTTTTATTTCTTTAAATATAGATAATAAATTGAAACACAATATTTTTATTCTCAGAAAACAATCTTATTATTGGTTCTAATGGTTGGAAAAAAGCATTTTGCGCAGGGCACAATTGAAGACCCTTTTAGAAAAAGGTTCGCGAAAAGGTCAATTGCTCAGGGGACTATCGAGTATTTGGTTGTTGTTGCTGTTATTGTTGTTATTGGTTTGGTTGTTGCTACAATGGGAGTTTCTTTTTTAGATTCGACTGGTGCTTTTGACACTGTTGGGAGAATAAGTGGAAAAATTAGTTCTTCTGGAATAAGTGTTACTGATGCTGTTGTTGATGGGGACGGAGATGGTTTAATTAGTTTGAAGAATACTGGTTCTGACCCTTTTACTCTTACTCGAATCAGAGTTAATGGGACGGATAATAATTTTGATTCTACATTTTATTTTGGGCAAGATTTATTACTTTTTTTGAGTGATTTAAATGGTTGTAAATGTCGAACAGGTGAAACAACAAAAGTTTGTGATTTTTATTTTTTTTACACTACTAAAGGGGGATTAGCAAAATTAGAAAAAATTAATTTGACTTTAGATTGTGTTGATAATACAGATGAAAATTCAGGCGGAGTGGAAACAATTCCTCCGGTAATTTCTCTTTCAACTCCTGCTGATGAAGCATCAACAATGACAAATCCAACAACTTTTACATATTCAGCCAGTGATGACTCAACAATAACAAGTTGTGAATTAATAATTGATGGGATAAGTGATCAGACAGATTCTTCTTCTCCATTTAATTCTTTTTCAAAAACATTTTCTGAAGGAACATATAGTTGGGATGTAAATTGCACTGACCAGCATGGAAATGAAGGGTCATCAACAAACGGCCCAAGAAGTTATACTTATGCTTCTATTCCTGCGTATTTTGCTTCTAGTTATGGTGAAAGTATTTATGAGTATCCAAGAGGAATGGCCACATTAAGTGATGGTAATTTTGTAGTTATTTCTAGTAATTCGACTTATGCAGTAACCAAATTTGATTCTGATGGGAATGTTGTTTGGATTAATTCAGTTGCGGGAATTGATGACATGAGCGCAGTGGTTGTTGATTCACAAGGGGATATAATTGTTGCTGGAGTATATAATTCAACCATTACTTTTGGGGATATAACGTTAACGTCTGATGCTGTCATAGATTTATTTGTTGCAAAAATAGACAAAGATACTAATGAGTGGCTTTGGGCAATTACTCCTATCTCATCAAGTGCTGTTTCGGGGGCGGAGTATTCTGAAGGATTGGCTGTTGATTCAGAAGATAATATTATATTGGTTGGGACTATAGTTGAAGATGAGATTTTTACTCCCGGCGATAATGAAGTTACCTTTGGTTCTGTTACTTTGCCTGTTATTTATGATAATGACGCTTTTGTTGCTAAAATAAACGGCGACGATAATTCTTGGATGTGGGCAACAAAAGCAAGCGATGGTATAGTAACTTCTTCTTGGATTTTTGATGTTGTTGTTGATTCAAGTGATGATATTATTGTTGGTCTTTCTTATGATAATGGAGACCTAACGGTTGGGGATTTTTATGCTCCAAATTTTAGTGATTATGGTTTTGTTGCTGCCAAATTGGACGGGGATAATAATGCTTGGCTGTGGGCATCTGTTTTGGATGCAAATTTAGAATTTACTTGGTTTGGATTAATTAATGATCACAATGATGGAGCCTATTTCACAGGGAATTTTTGGGGTTCAATAACTTTTGGGGAAACAATTATTATGGGGGATTATTATGAATCATTTATCGCACAAATTGCAGGCGATACTAATGAATGGTTATGGGCAAGATCAGGAGTAGTTGGGAATATAATTGCTGATGATGAAGGAAATATTTATTCTACTGGAGCACTTAGTGAAACTACTTCATTTGGAGATACAGAACTAAATCCTGTTGGAAGCACTGATGTTTTTGTGGGGAAAATGAATTCTAACGGAGAATGGTTATGGGCTTTTAGGGATGGAAGTACTAATAGTGAAATAGCAAACAAGATTTCTCTCCATAATGATAACAATGTTTATATTGCGGGTTATTTCACAACAAGCACATCCCTTTCTGGAATTCCATTAACAAGCAATGGTAATACGGATATTTTTGTTTGGCGACCTGATGTAAATGCCTAAAGTCCACTCTCTTTTTATACTCGCTTATTAATTATTCATCGTTAACGAAAGAATACCTTTTAAAATAATTTTATCTGGGAATTAGATATAACCCAACAAATTGGTAGAAATATAGGAGTGAAATTGATGGACCATATTGTAAGAAGTGCTATTGCTAGGGCGCAAGCAGACCCGAAACTAAAATTAAAAAACAGGAGTTTTAAAAAGAAAACAACAAGAAAAACAACAAAGAGAAAAACAACAAAGAGAGGATCAACTCATTCTGATGATGATTTAATAGAAATGTTAGAAATTAATCGGGCACAAATAATTGTTGTTGGTTGTGGTGGTGGAGGAAGCAATACCATTGAACGAATGCAAGAAGTTGGAATCAAAGGTGCAAACACTTTTGCTATTAACACTGATGCACAAGATTTATTATCAACAAAGGCTGATAAAAAATTATTAATAGGAAAAAAATTAACTAGAGGACTAGGTTCTGGAAGCGATCCACAAATTGGTGAAAGTGCAGCAAAAGAATCTTTAGAAGAACTAAGAGACACTTTATCAGAATCTGATTTAGTATTCATTACATGCGGTCTTGGTGGGGGAACAGGAACAGGTTCAGCACCAGTAATAGCAGAAATTTCTAAAGGACTAAAAGCACTTACTGTTGCAGTAGTAACTCTACCATTCACAGTCGAAGGAAGAAAAAGAATGGAGAACGCAATGGTTGGTCTTGAAAGATTACAAGAACACACAGACACAATAATTGTAATACCAAATGACAAAATATTAGAAATCGCACCAGACCTACCAATTAATGCAGCATTCAAAGTTGCAGACGAAGTTTTAACAAACGCAGTAAAAGGAATAACAGAAATGGTAACAAAACCAGGACTAATAAACCTAGACTTCGCCGATCTAAGAACTATCTTAGCAAGAGGCGGAGTAGCAATGATTGGTCTTGGAGAATCTTCGCGAGGGGAATCTTCAGAATCTCGTGCATTAGAAGCAGTAGAAAATGCTTTGACATCTCCATTATTAGATGTTGACATCTCTAACGCAACAAGAGCACTAGTAAATGTTACTGGTGGTGGAGATATGACTCTAAGAGAAGCAGAAATGATTGTTGAAACAGTTTCAACAAAAATACACCAAAGTTCTCACATAATTTGGGGAGCAATGGTTGATGACGCTTTACCAAAAAACCAAATACAAGCAATGGTTGTAATTGCTGGAGGAAAGTTTCCTTATTTAGAAGACTCTAATTCAGCAGGCGAAATAGACTTAGGAATTGAGTTCACCTGAACGGCTTGCTCCGTTCATGCGCAGGCTATCTTCGCTTGTGCTCGATACCCTATTCTTTAATCGCTTCCGATTGGTCTAGCAAAACCGAGTTTTGCGTAATGCGTAAAAGCTCTAGCTTTTGCTAGCACTGAGCTAGGACACGTTGTTGTGCTACTTTCAGTAGCACTGCTGAGACTTTTTTTGTTCGGTTTCTCCAGCATTTTTAAACCTTTTCATTGTTTAATTCTTTATTATTGCCAATTTTTAGGTGAGTTCAAACATGGTTTTTGGAATAGACATAAAAGAAGTAGTTACAAGATTCATTGCGGACAGCAAGAGAATTTTTGTAGTATCAAGAAAACCAACAAAGGACGAGTACAAAAGAATGGCATTGATTATTGCAATAGGAATAATAATTATTGGAGTGTTAGGTTTCATAATCCAATTAATATTTGTTTTATCAGGGATTACAGGATAAAAGAGTTGATTAAAAAAATTTAATTGAATAGGATTTTTAGTTAAAGGATTATAAGTAAAAGGATTTTTAGAAGGTGAATTAAATGATTTTTCCAGTACGAACAACAGTAAACCAAGAACAATTAGTAGTTGATATTCTTGGCTCAAAAATAATGAAAGAAGAATTAAACATTTATTCTATTGCGGTTGTCCCTGGATTAAAAGGATATATCTTGATAGAAGCAGACAACGAGATTACAGTTAGAAGAGGAATTACCGATACTCCTCATGTAAGAGGAAGTGGAATTGTTAAAGGCGCAGTAAATATTGATGAGTTATCTTCTTTGTTAGAATCAAAACCATTAATGAAAACCCTTGAAGAAGGACAAAAAGTAGAAATTATTACTGGTCCATTCAAAGGAGAAAAAGCAAAGATTACAAGAGTCAATGCACAAAAAGAAGAAGTTACTGTTGAATTATTAGAAGCCGCAGTAAAAATTCCAGTAACAATAAAAGCTGAGAATATAAAAATAATAAGTTAAAAAAAATAGCAAAGTAAAAAAAGTTAAAGTGTAAGGAATTATTTTAATAAAAATTAAAGAGCTGTTACAAAAAATAAAAATATGGAGAAAGTGATACAATGGGAGAAATAAAAATAATGGTAAATGGTGGAAAAGCAAATGCTGGCCCTCCGTTAGGTCCAGCTTTAGCTCCGATGGGAGTTAATATTGGAGCAGTAGTAGATAAAATAAATGAAGCAACAGCTAGTTTTGATGGAATGCAAGTTCCAGTAACAGTAACAATTAATGCTAACAAAACATTTGATATAAAAGTTGGTCTTCCTCCAACAAGTGCTTTAATAAAAAAAGAAATTAATGCAAAAAAAGGAGCAGCTAATCCAAAAACAGATGTTATTGGAAATCTTACAATTGAACAAGTAAGAAAAGTTGTTGGAATGAAAAAAGATTCTTTAAATTCTACAGAAGATAAAGCAATGGCAAAAGAAATAATTGGCACTTGTGATTCAATGGGTGTTCATGTAGAAGGAATGCGAGCAAAAAAAGCTATTAAAGAATTAAACAAAGGCAAGTATGATGCCAAATTTCAGTAAAAATTTTAAAATCCAGTGAGAGGTTTAAAAACCTTTCACAATGGTTTTATTTTATCGAGTAAAGGGAATTCTTTGCGAGATTTACAAAATCTTTGATTTTGTTCAAACAATAAGCCTAGTTTTAATGAATTGGGCCGAATCTCCGAAAGGAGAAATACCGCTTAGGCGGAAGGTGTAAAAATGATTGAAAAAGATGCTTTGAGAGCACTACAAAAAATTCGGGAAAATTCAAAGAAAAGGAACTTTGTTCAAAGTATTGAAATGATGATTAATTTTACAGGCTTGGATATGAAGAAACCTCAAAACCAAGTTAATGTTAAAGCTGAATTACCTTTTTCAACAGGAAAAGGGTCTGGAAAAATATGTGTTTTTGTAAAAACTCCAGAATTTGAAAAACAATTAAAAGGAAGAGTTGATTTACTAATTTTAGATAAAGATATTGAGGCTTTTTCAAAAAACAAGCAAAAAGTTGCTGAATTAATTAATTATGATGCATTGTTTGCTGAAGGAGCAGCAATGTTAACTGTGGCAAAATTTTTAGGACAACAATTAGCTCCTAAAGGAAAAATGCCAAAACCAATTATGAATATTAATTCTTTTGATGACATGCTTTCAAAAGCAAGAACTCAAGTAACAATTAGTAATAAAAAAGGAAAATTTATGCCAGTTGTTCACACAGTTGTTGGAAAAGAAAGTATGAAAGATGAAGAAATTTCTGCAAACATGATAGCAATATATGATGTTGTTTTAGAATCGCTTCCACAAAAGAAACAAAACATAAAAAACATTTATGTAAAATTGAGTATGGGTGCGCCAGCAAAGGTTGGTGAGAAAGAATGACTTCACACAATAGACCTTGGAAAGAAGCAAAGAAAAAAGAAATTACTGAACTTGCAAAAGAATACCCAGTAATTGCAGTAGCAACTCTAGATGCACTTCCAGCAAACATTGTTTCAATTGTTAGAAAAAGATTGAAAGGAGATGCAAAAGTTATTGTTGCAAAAACAAGAGTTGTTCAAAGAGCATTTGAAGAAACAGGAATTGATACTTCAAAAATCGATCCCATTGTAAAAGAAAGTATTGCAATAATATTCTCAAAGAAAAATCCGTTCGAATTATTTTCATTTATAAAAAAGAATAAAGGAGATGCAACAGCAAAAACTGGAGACATTGCAACAGCAGATTTAATTGTTCAAGCAGGAGACACAGGATTGCCTCCAGGACCTGCATTATCTTCTTTGAAAGCGGTTGGTTTGAAAGTTGCTGTACAAGGACCAACTATCTCAGTAACACAAGACAAAATTGTTACAAAAAAAGGAGAAGAAGTTACTGCTGAAGTAGCAGATGTCCTAAACAAATTAAACATGAAACCAATGAAGATTGGAATGAAAGTTCTGGGTGTTCTAGAAAAAGAAGGAAATGAATTTTACTCTGCAGAAGCACTTGATGTTGATGAAGAAGAATTGTTTGATAAATTTGTTATGGCTTACCAAAACGCATTGAATTTATCAGTAAATGCTGGATATTATAATGATGATAGTACAGAAATAATCTTGATTAAAGCAGAAAGAGAAGCAAGAGCAGTAGAAAATGAAGTTGGTTCTGCAACCCCTTCCGAAACAAAAGAAGAAAAGAAAGAAGAGAAAAAAGAAGAATCGACTGAAGAAAAAGCAAAAAAAGTAGAAGTAAAAGAAGAAAAAGTAGAAGAAGTAAAAGAAAAAGTAGAAGAAGTAAAAGAAAAAGTAGATACTTCAACAGATCAAAGTGAAGAGGAAACGCCAAAAGAAGAAATTGAAGAAATTTCTGAACAAGTAGCTGAAAATGCAAAAGAAGATAAAGTTGCCCAAGAAGCAATTGAAGAACAAAATGAAAAGAAAGAGGATAAAAAAGAATAGTTCTAAAAGAACATTATATTTAATATGGAGAGGTGGAAAGCATGGAATACGTATACGCAGCAATGTTGCTTCACAAAGCAGGAAAAGAAATCAATGAAGCTGGATTAGAATCAATTCTAAAATCAGCAGGCGTTGAATTCGATTCTGCAAGAGTAAAAGCACTAGTAGCATCAATAAAAAACATAAATATTGATGATGCAATAGCAAAAGCAGCAGTTGCACCAGCAGCGGCAATGCCGGCAGCAGGAGCAGAAGCAGCTGAAGAAGAAGCTGAAGAAGATACTTCTAAGAAAGAAGAAGAAGCTGCAGCAGGCCTAGGCGCATTATTCGGATAAATGCTTAAATTGGAAGTGAGTTGCAACTAATTACATAACTCACTCTCCAACTATTTTTATCTGTTCTTAGCTAGAATTTTTTTCAGTTAAAAGATTCTTTAAGACAATTGACATAATTTCAGTCGATTAAATCTTTTTCAGTTAAAAAATTCTATTAATATTTAAATACTACTTTAAACATAGTAATATTGGAACTTTGTGAGAGTTGTTCCACGTTGGGTGCGGAGACGAGTGCTCACCAACTAGAGAGGTGTTTAACGGTTTCGTTTTAGGTTCTCCCACCTAACAAAAAAAAGTTTTTTTGTATACCTTTTCTAATTCCGTTATTTTTCTGATTCCGTTATTTTTTGGTTCCTTTATTTTTCTGATTCTTGTGTTTCTATTTTGCTTTTTTTATTTATTTTTTTCTTTTCTTTTTAGTTCTCTTTTAATCTTATTTTTTTTAGTTCTTTTTTTCTCTTGGTAAGCTTTATTAACAACTTTTGCTTTCTTTTTATTGATTCTATGAACAAATCAAATACAATAAAGATTTCTCTAGTATTGTTGCTTCTAATAATGTTCTCAGTATTTGCTTTCGCAATTCTTCCTTCTGGAGAAATAAAAATTTTTGCAGTAACAGAAGACGAAAGAGGAATGGCTGCTGACTTAATTTTGTACACTATTCCTGGGACAGGAGAAGTGGCTTTCATAACATCAAATTCTCTTGTTGGAAAAGACACACAATCAACAGGTAATATTGCATTGTTAATTGCACAAGGAAAATCGGGCGTGCTTGCGCAATCAAAAAACTTTATTTTTGATATTAAAGCAAATGCTTCCGAAGTTGATGGTCCTTCAGCTGGAGCAGCAATGACATTGTTAGCATATTCTCTTTTATCAGAAAAAATAGTTTCTCCTGATGTAGGAATAACGGGGACAATTAATTCAGATGGTTCTGTTGGAGTTGTTGGGGGAGTATATCCGAAAGCAAAAGTTGCTTCTGAACAAGGAATAAAATTATTTATGATTCCTCGAGGAGAAGCAAACCAAATCATAAAAGAAAATGACAAGGTTGAATCAATTAATTTACTAAATTATGGTCCTGAAAAACTTGGAATGAAAATTGTTGAAGTAACAACAATTGATGATGTAATAAATTATGCTTACACAAATATTAACGAAATTAATGTTGATCCTGGCCAAGAGTTAACAAGTTTTGTTCCAGAAGCAATTGCTTACAAACAAAGATTAGCTCCAATGAAAGAAATTTCTCAAGAATACTTGGATAAAGCAAGAAATGCTATTGACGAGGCAAAAAAAGAATTAGAAATAACTAATTTAGATGAATCAATAAGAAGCGCTTATTATCCTCAATTAGGTGTTGCCGAAAGAAACCTAGAATTATCACAAATTTATTTAGACCAGAACTATTTGTACTCTGCTGCTAATTATGCTTTTAATGCTCGTGTCCTAGCTGGTACAATAGCGACAATTGCGGCAAACCCTTCTTTATTAAATTCTGAATCAAACATTCTTGGTATAAAAGTTTCTTCTCTTAGAGACGAACTGATTTCTATAAAGAAAGAATTTGTTTTTATTCCTCTTGACAATTATGAATGGGTTATTGGTGCTCAACAAAGAATAGCCTATGCTGAAAATGCTCTTAACAATTTAAAACTTGATCGACCAATTTCTGCAGAAGAAGATGAACAAACAGTTTTGTTTGATAGAGTTTACGACTTTGTTTCTGCAGAATCATGGTTAGAAGTAACAGCTGACTTTCTGAACGAAGCGAAAAAAAGCACTGTGAAAAAACAAGTTGTTTTTACTGATGATATTATTTCACAAGTTGACTCAAAAATAAAAGCAACAGAAACCCTCTTGAAGGATGCGAATGTGTCCCAAGCAACTTTGGAAGAATCCACACGAAGATTGAATGCAGCAAAAATTTCTTTCAATAATGGTTTTTATTTTGCCGCTCTTTATGATGCATATTTTGCAGAATCTTTTGTCCTAGCTGATTTAAGAAAATTAAGTATTGATGATTTACAACCAGCAGTTGAATCATTAATAAATGATAACAAAAATATTGATTCTATTTGGGGTAGTTTATTTTTAGACCACTCTATTTTCTTTTTGAGGAATGCTGTTTTTGAAGGATCAATAAATCGTTTTTCTGCACGAGATGCAAGCCTTTCTACAAGTTATGATCTTGCTTTTTTAGCTGGAAAATTAGAAGAAGCCAATTTGCGTGTAGAAGAATACTTGGCTTTTACAGAAATGGAAGACTATGTCTCAAATGATCCTATTATAGAAGTTACTTATGTAAAAAAAGATTCTTTATCTCCACTACTTGTTGGCTTGTTGTTATTGTTAATATTTTTATTATTGTTCCTAATTTTTATAGGATCAAGATCAAGCAAGAAGGGTTTCCATGGTAGCATTAATAGAGCAGAAAAAATTAATTCTGTTCTAAACAGACTTGATAAAGCATTGGCACATAAAAAAATTACACAAGAAGAATATTTCCATTTGAAAAAGAAATATGAAGACGAATTCAACCTGATTAATATTGCGCGTTCTAAGAGATCAAAAATAACTCTTGATTTGGATGAGTCAAGAGCAAAACAAAAAGCTCTTGAAAAAGGATTAAAAGATTTGAAGAAACATTATAAATCCGGTTTAATTCTTCCAGAAGATTACGAACGTCACTTGTCAGACGTTGGTTCTGAAATTGTTGAAATTAAAGGACATATAAAACAATTTGAAGAAGATTTAAGGGAAACAAGAAAGGTAAGTGCTAAAAAGATTTCAGAAATGAATTCTTTAAAAACAATAACAAAACAAAAGAAAAAGAAGCCAAGCGATTTTGATGTCAAAGGAACAGAAGAGATAGGGATAGAAGAAATGGAATTAGAAAAAAAAGAAAAAGAAAACCGTAGACTATTATTAAAAAAATTCAAGAAAAAACATTCTAAAAAGTAATAATTCTGATCTTGCTAAAAAAGTTCTAAAAAATAGATAATAAACCATTTTAATAAGAGATTAACTTTATTAGTTATTTTGTTGTTTTAATTTCAAACCAATTACTGAACTATTATCTTTGTTTAATGCAACTCCAATTATTTGAGATGCTTTCTTTGTTATTGTATCATTATGTGTTATTGCAATAAATTGACTCTTTTCAGCAATTTTTTCTATTAGCCCGCCCATCTTTAAAGAATTCTCTTTATCTAATGCAGCATCTGCTTCATCAAAAGCATAAAATGGAGCTGGAGAATAAAGTTGTATTGCAAACATGAATGCTAACGCAGTTAATGTTTTTTCTCCTCCGCTCATCGAATCAATATTTTGTAGTTTTCCTTCCTTTGGTCTCGCATCAATCAACAAACCACTTTCTAATGGTTGATCAGGATTTGTTAAATCTAATAATCCTTCTCCATTAAAAAACTTAGAAAACATGTCACTAAAATTCTTGTTTACTTCTCCAAAACACTCCATGAAAACATTTGTTCTTTTCACGTCAATTTTATCAATCATATCCAAAACAGCCAGTCTTTCTTCTTCTAACTTATTTGCTTTAACTTGTATTTCTTCAACTTCTGTTTTTAGGTCCTTGAAATTATCCACTGCTTTCAAATTTACTGCCCCAATCTCTTCAAGTCTCTTTTCTATTTTTACTGCTCTTTCTTTTAATTCTTCAATTGTTTTTTCTCCTATTTTTTCAAATCCTTCAAATTCTTTTCCTTCTTCTTCTAGATCTGTTTGTCTTACTTCTAATTTACTTTTCTCAATATTAAAATCGTTTATTCTTCCTTCTATTTTTTTAATTTTTCCACTGTCTGAATATATGTCTTTTTCTGTTTTCTCTATTTTTGCATCGATCTTTTCTTTTTCTTTCATTAGGTCTTCATTTTTCTTTCTAGCATTGCCTAATTCATTTTCTTTCCCCTTAATTTCCTCTTCCATTTTGTATAATGATGGCCTCTTTTCTTCGATTTCTCCTTGTTTTTCCTTAATTTCCTTGCTTAATTCTTCATTTTCGATTAATATTTCTTCTTTTTTTGTATTTATTTTGTTTTGATCTATTACTACCTCACTTAATTCATTTCCAAGCAACATATTGTTATGTATAAGACTCCCGTATTTTTTAGAGACCTCAGAATAAGTTTCAAAAACATTTTGTGAGCGTATATCGTCAAGTTTGTTTCTTATATTATCTCTCTCGCCAATCATTTCCTTTAGTTTCAAGCTCATCCTATTTCTCTTATTTAATTGAGCTTCGAAAGTCTTCTCATCCAGATCCTGCTTTATTTTTGAGATTTTTTGTTTTACCTCATTCATCATTTCTTCAATTCTGTTCTTTCTATTATTTTCTGCAGACAATTCATTTACTCTTTCTTTTTTTTCTTCCAATTCTTCATTTTTTTCCTTTAAATTATTTAATTCTCTTTCAACTTTAATTAATTCTTCTTTTTTTTCAGAAACAATTTTTTCCTTTTTTTCAAGTATTTCTCTCTTCTTTTTTTCTTCCAAATTAGAATCACAAATAGGGCATTTAGAAATTTCTTTCTTCAATTCTTTTATCGCTTCACTTTCTTGTTTAATTATACTATTAATATTACTTTTTTCTTCCATTTTTGAAGAAATTTGTCTATCTAGTTCTTCCTCTTTTTTTAACAAACCTTGTTTGCCTCCAAACAAATTAATTTCTTTTTCATTAGACTCTATTGCTGACAATTCTTCATCTAGTTTTTTTGATTCTTCGTTTAGTTCTGCCAATCTTTTTTCATTGAAGGATTTTTGTTTTTCCCATTGCTTTGCAAAAACCTCTAGGTCAAAAACTTCTTTTCTAGCAGAATCAATCTCTTTATTTGCTTTGTCTAGATCACTCTCAATATGAATTATTTCAGAATTTTTTGTTTTAACAACTTCTTCAAGCTCTTTTTTCTTTTTTGCGATTTCTTCAAGTTCTGATTCTATTTTTTTCTTTTTATTATGTATTTCCTGGACTTTTTCATTCATTTCTTTTTCTTTATGTTTTGATTTTTCTAAATAAGAATTATTAAAATTGATTTTTTCTTCCAAATTTTTTATTTCTCTTTCTTTTACAGAAACTCTTTCTTTTTCTAATCCAAGTTTTGATTTCTTTTCTTCAAATTCTCTTCCAATTGTCATATATATTTCTTCAGAACCTTTTACAGCTTTAGAACTTAATTCGTTTGACTTGTTTTTTAGCTCACCAATTTCTTTTCTAATATTTTCTAAGTTTTTTTCAATCTCTTCTCTTTCTTTTTCTAATTCTTTCAATTCTTTATCTAATTCATTATTTCTTTTTTCAATAGAGTATAATTCTTTTGAAATAATTGTTGCTTTAATACTTTTTTTTTCCTTATCTAATTCTTCAAATTCGGTTGCTGCTGTCATTTCCTGTTCTAATTCTTCCAAAAAAGAATTTCTTTCATTAAGAATAATTGTTGCTTCCTTTATTCTTGAATCAACCTTGTTTAATTCTTTTAATGCTTCTTCTTTTTTAAGATCAAATTCACTTAAACCGGCAATAGTATCAATTATTTCTCTTCTTTCTATTGGTGACATCGCAATAATCTTTGTTATGTCTCCTTGGGTTACAATATTGTGTCCGTGAATATCAATTCCTAGTTCTACAAGCAATGAATTAACTTCATTTAGAGTTGTTCTTTTTCCATCTAAACGATAAACACTTTTTCCTTGTTTGTCAATCATCCTGCTTACTTCAAATAATTTTCCATTATCCTTAATAATCAAATCAACTTTTGCATAATTTTCTTTTGCATTATTATAAACAAGATCAGTTAGTTTTGCTGCTCTCAAAGTTTTCAAAGAAGTTATTCCTAACACAAATAATAATGCATCCAACACATTACTTTTTCCAGAACCATTGCTTCCCACAATTGCAGTAAAACCATTACTAATTGGAACCTCTGCTTTCTTAAACGATTTAAAATTCTTTAGAGTCATTTTGACAAGTTTAGTCATTTTATCACTTAGTTATCTATATAATAATACGAAATTGCTAAACCAAAGAAAGTAACTGCGAGTATTTCTCCGATCAAGTCAAAAATTATATCAATTCCAAGTAAGAAACCAATATAGGGTATCACTGACCATAACAAAAATACTATTATTCCTAATACTAATACAAAAACAAAACTAAGCCAAAATTTGTTATTTGTGAAATCCCAACTTTTTTGAAGAGCTTTTTTTGGTTTTTCTTTAATCATTGCTGGGAGAACAAAAGCGAATTTTATTGTAAGAATTATTCCAATAATCACAATTATTAATGGCATTAAAATTAATGCTAAAAAAGAATTTAGTGCTTCGATTCCTAATGAATATAATAAATCAAAAATAAAATTTATTACAAAGAAAGCAACTAATAATAAGAATCCAATAATGATTGCTACTATTGTAAGTGCCAAACTTTTTTTCCATTCCATTACTGCATCATTTACTGCTTTAATAAACTTTTTTCCTGAAGCAAAATGAGCCAATGACATTAAGGCAACAACAGTAACAAAGAGAATAATTATTCCAGTAATAATCATAGTTGCTATTTCAAATGGATATTGTGTTAGGAACAAATACAGTAAATTGTTTTGTCCCATCGTTTCATAATAAAGAAAAATATCTGTTAGTGGTCTTTCTAAAACCCAGCTAGTTAGTTGAACAGAAACAAAAGAAACCAATACTACAACAAGCAGGGGTATCAATGTTTGTGGGGAAAAAATAATTCCCTTCAATGCTTTCTCTAATGATTTTAAGAACATCTAACTCACTTCAAAATACTGTTTTATGCTGTTTAATAATAAGGAATAGACCTTTAATAAAGTTTCTTTAAACCCGGCTGTGTATTTAATTGAGTCCTAAAATAGTTTGATTGGGGCTTTTGAGACCTGTGTATTAAATTGGAGTTCTAATCCTTGTTCGTAATAAAGTTTTGTTAAGCAAGCAAGGTTGTGGAGTAAGACTTTGAGCATTACTTCGGTTTTTTGTCCTTGTAAAGATTTGGATAAAACTGAATCTCCAAAACGTTTTTTTAATGCCCCAAACACTGCTTCAATTTTACTTCTTTTGTGATAAATTTGCATATACTCTTGCGGGTGCTCTTTATAATATTGAAAACATTTTGACCAAATCATTGAACCTTTTTTGTTTCCTGTCGCATTAGATTTGAAAGCCATTACTGGTAAAGCTTCAACTCCTTTGACAATTTCAAAGTTTTTTCTTCCAGAATATCCTTTGTCTCCAGTAAGTGTTGCTATCTTGAAATCTTTTGAAGCTGATTCAACTAAAGGTGCTAAGTATGGAGAGTCTCCTGCTGTCCCGATTGTAACATCTGCCGATAAAAATAAGTTTGTTGATGTGTCAATTAGCCCGTGTAATTTTACCCAATTACGAACACTTTTCTTTTCTTGATTTCCATGTTTGAATTCAAGCCATGCCCCATTAAGTTGAAATGTTCCGACGCCTGTGGCATCGATTGCACACACGAAAGAGTCTTGTAATTGTTTTATTGGCAAAGCCGATAATCTAACAAGTTCTGTTATTAGGTCGAGCATTTCTGGTTTTCTTGAATAAGACATCATTGTTGTAAAATATGGTTTGTCTTCGATAAAGCCTTCTTGTTTTGCCCAGTTTAAATCGGAAGATAATCTTCTCGCACTTGATTTGTTCAAAGTCTTTAATGCCAAAGCAATAAGAATATCTTTTGGATTAAAGTTCTTTCTACCTTTCTTTTCAGGGTCAACTATAATCTCGACTTGTGCAAATAGTTCTTCGAGCATTTCTAAAGCCATTTGTTTTTCTACTAATTGTGCCTTTGTTAAAGCTATCCAATCTCTTTCAGGCAAAGGCTGATTTTCATACTCAAAAGGCATTGGCTCAACCATTTCAACGGCTTTGCCAGTAGTTTTCATACCACACGCTTTACATTGATACTTTTGCTTTCTTGTGCCTTTCCTAATGTTTGAATATGCGTAACCTTTTTTTATCAAATCCTGAGAACCGCAACGGCGACAAATTGTTTGGGTGTCTTTATTCATACTTTCACAATGTAATAATTATTACAATATTACATAACGAAAGGTTTATATACTATTATTACATTATTACAATATGACAAGAAAAACCGTTTCAATAAGGGTTGACCCTGATGTTTGGAAGGAATCAAAAATTCTCGCTGTTAAAAGTAACCTTAGTATTGGGG
>CAYWUL010000002.1:0-81894 GCA_964461205.1 uncultured archaeon
GCTTTTTCTAATCCGAACAGTGATAAGTACGAAAAAGCACAACATATACATAACGTTTTGTTGTTTTTTAGTGATTTTTAGTGAAAAATTTGAAATTAATTTTTATTGTGGATAAAAACAGTTTTTTTTGGTTGTTATTGTTATAAAGTTTTTGTTCTAAATAGAAATATGGCTTTTGAATTTTTGAACGGGATTTATTTTGGAAACCCAATCTTGAGCTGGATAATGTTCTTTGCAATTATTATTGTGTTTGTTGTAATCGCAAAAACAATTATTTTTGTTACCAAGACGCATGGGCGAAAAATAACCGCAAAATCAAAAAGCGATCTTGATGACAAACTCTTGGATATGATTGAAGAACCTGTTGCATTTGTTATGGTTATTATTGGTTTGTTTATTGGCTACCAATTCCTGACATTTTCTCAACAAATCGACTTCTATTTTGTGAATATTATAAAACTGTTAGGTATTATTGGAATAACTTGGGTAGTAATTAGTTTAGTAGATGTTCTTCTTGAAAAATTTTTAAAACCAGCAATAGGAAAAACAAAGACAAAATATGATGACCAAATAGTACAGGTTTTGTCAAAAGTTGTAAAAGTAATAATTATTGTTTTTGCTTTGATAGTAATCCTAGATAGTTTTGGAATTGATGTTTTTACATTAGTTGCTGGTTTGGGGATTGGAGGATTAGCAATTGCGTTTGCAGCAAAAGAAACAATTGCGGATATTTTTGGCGGGATGAGTATTCTTATAAGCAGGCCCTTTGTTTTGGGGGACCTGATTGATTCTAACGGTGTTGTTGGGAAGATTGAGGAAATAAGTATTCGCCACACAAGAATAAGGAATTTAGACAAACGATTGGTGAGTATTCCAAATAGTAAGATTGCTGGGTCTGTAATAACAAATATTACTTCGGCCCCTAAGAGAAAAACTGTTTGGAAAATAGGGGTTACTTATGATACAAAGGTTGCTAAAATTGAGCAAGCAAAAGAGATAATAACAAACGCAATAAAGAGTTGTAAATTATGCGAAAACGATCCAAAAGTCGCATTTGATGAATTTAATAGTTATTCATTGGATATTTTAGTCGTGTTTTTTACAAAAACAGGGGCTTGGGCAGATATGGTTCAAGCAAAAGACGAAGTTGGTTTAAAAATAAAAAAAGAATTTGAAAAAGCAAGAATACAATTTGCTTATCCTACACAAACAATTCACTTGGAAAAATAAATAAGTTAGTTTAATTATTTTTTTAAAAGGTTTTTTTTTAAAATATTTTTTGTTTTGATCCCAATTAATCTTTCCATTGTTCAAGAACCCTTTCTTTTTGATTATTTTTTACTTTTTGATTCTTACTAAAATTCTTTTTAATAATTATTAATGCTCCGCCAAGAACAAGTAAAGGAATTATTCCTAAAAACCACAAATTATCTTGAGTTTCTTCATTTAATACAAACATGGCCGCGACAAAGTTGTTTGAGTCAATGAATTCTTTTGCTTTTTTTAGATTTTGTGAATATGGTTGTGTTTCAACAAGAGAATTGAATTCTTTTATTGTTTGTCTTTTAATATTTTCAAGGGCAGATTTTAATTCTGCGTGTATTTCTTTTAAAGTAATACTTTCAGTAATCCCTTTTTCTGTAATCTCCTCCAGAATAAATTCTATCTTGTTTAATCTGCTTTGTGTTATGGGTGGTACAAAATTTATTTTAAAGAAAAGCGACGAATCAACATTAAGCTCTGCTTTTAAAATCGCCAAAATAGAATAACTTTCTTTTAATAACAATCCAAATTCATCATTCGCTTTAATCTTGTTTTCTTCAATCTCTTTTAATAGCATTGTTTCTTTTTCTTTTAACAATCCAAATTTCAAATTGAATTGGTTGTATAACTCTTGTGCATTTAGTGGATCAGAACCAATTATTTTTTCTATTTGTTCTTTTAAATCAAATAATTCTTTTATTTCATCTTTTAGAGAATCTTTTATTTCTGATTTGTTTATTTCTTCCCACAACTCATTTAGTTTTTTTATCAATTCTTCATCAATTTCAAAAGTGTTTTTTTCTAATAAGAGCATTGCTTGTTGTATAAAATCTTCTCTTCCCCTTAATGATTCGATTTCAGCCAACAATTTTTCTATTTGTTCAGATTGTTCTATTAAACCAAGGACCTTCATTTGTTCTAATTTTGCTTTCAGTTCGTGTATTTTTTTTTCTATTTCTTCTAATAATAATGCGTTTTGTGTTTGTTGGCTTGCTTTTTCTTCAAGTTCTTTAAGTACTTCGCTTGCTTCTTTAATTATTTTTTCATAATCCTTTATACTTTCAATTGAAAAAGGGGATTCGAGAAGAGTGTTGATTGTATTAACTATAGGGTGCCCGCCAAGAATAATAATCTTATTTTTCAGTTCTTCTAATACAGAAAAATAATACTCTTCGGTATTTTCTATTGTTAAAATTATTTCAAATTGTCTTTCTTGTTTTTCTAAAAAAGCCTGATTTTTCAATACGATTTTATTATCAATAATTTCGCTTTTTTTGTTTATTTGTAATTCATCATAAACCTTTGCCTTTGTGGCATTTCCAACATACAAAGGAATAATTAAAGTCGCGTTTTGTATTTCATCTTCTAAATTGTTTTTCACAAAAAACGAATATGTTATTATTTTGCCCAACCCGTTTGTTTGTGTTTTTGTTAAATTTAAATTATCTTCAAGAAGCCCATTAGAATAAAAAAAACAGAACAAATTGTTTTTGTTAGAAAAGTTTTTTACTACAAAATTAACTTCTTTTCCAAAAGAATTTGCCGTTTCTGTTCCATCTAGCGTGATTATTACTTTGTGTGTTTTGTATGGTGGGCGTGTTGTTATCAACAAGTTATTTATTTCAATATCTTCTTCTAATAATAATTTTCTTTTTATTAAACTTTCTTCATTTGAAGCATACACTACACTGTCTTTTTCAATTAATTTTGTATTAATGTTTTTTGCAAAGTCAATTATTGTTGCTCCGCTAGGGACAAAATCAAGGATTGCTCTTTTTGGAGAATCAAGAATGATTTGTCTTACCCACGGGTCTTTTTTTAGTAAAGCATCTCCAGAAGGGATTTCAAAAGAGCTTGTTTCATTTATTTGTTCAAAAGGATTAAGTATTATTGCTCTTAACAACACATTTGAATCTTCCCCCGAGCGTATAATTGAGTTGCTTATAATTTCGCTTGTAATTGTTGCTTGAATAATTTCTATCTTTTTATTTTCTAACCACGCTTGGGTTTCTTTAAGATATGTTGTTGTGATTTCTAGTAGATCCTGTTTTATTGGTAAAATTGCCTCAAAAATCATTTTTCCAGAATAATATTTTTTCCAAGATGATAGTTTTTTTTCTATTTCTTCTTTCTTTTTTTCTATTTCTTTATTATTTGAAATGAGGTTGATTTTTTCCAAAGTGTCCAACAAATTGTGCAAGTTTATGAAGTTTGTTTCGATTTGTTTGAGCATTGTGTCTTCTGATAACTCAATTTCAACTTGTTTCTTAATGCTTTCACAATATTCTTGGAAATAAATTATGTTTTCTGAGTCTACTTCTCTGTTTTTTAGTTCTTCAAATTGCATTTTTAGTTCATACAATTCAATAAATTCAAATATTTTGTCTAGGTAATTAAAACAGTCTTTTGTTAAGTCGATTTTTTTGTTTTTTAGTTTTTCAAAATCTTGTATTCCTTCTAAAAAGTCCTTTTCAGTTTCAATCATTTTTCTGCAATAATAAAAGTCTTCTGCTTCTGAAATCGTTTTTGATGCAAAAAAAAGCAGGTCGTTTTTTATTTTCTCCAAACCAGCATTTTCAATATTATATTTCGAATTTTTAATTTCTTTGGCGTGGGTATTACAAAGGGAGTTTATTTTTTCTATGTTTGTGTTGCTTTTTTCGTTTAATTCCTGCTTTATCTGTTTTAGTTTATTTATTATTTCTTTTAATTTTATTGTTTCTTCCCCAAGCCTTAGTTGATTCTTGCTTTTCAAATTTTTTAAATTGAAAAAATCTTCCTTGGTTTGTGCAAACAAGAGGGTAATTTGGTTATCTGTTTCAATTTTTCCAGACAATAATTCTTTTTCTAAGAAAATTACATCTTCACTGCGTTTAGTGGTGTTTAGAATAGTAGTAGTTTCATTTACAAGCGTTTCTGCATCTTTCCATAAGATTGGGTTGTTTTTTGTTATTATTTCAAAATTCTTACTTGTATTATTTATTAAGTTTGCAAAACGATTTATTGAAGAGTTTTTATTTCCTGCGAGTTCAGAATAAAGAAGCATGAATTCATATGTTGGAAAATTTTGTAACGCTGCCAAACTCTGTTCTTTATAAAATAAAAATTCATAATAACTAACAGCATTTTTTAGTCCATTATAAATCATTGGGAATTGTCCTTGTTTTGATATTCCAAGTTTTTCTAATATTGTTCCTTCTATTAATTTGTAATTGCTTAACCACACAGGTTCTTTTTCAATAATTGGTTTGAAATTAAATGCATTACTATTATTGAATCTTTCAACTCTTGCTAAATAATATGACACGTAGCTTTCACTATTTGTTTGTCCACTATCTAATTCTGATAATATTTGGCGTAATTTTGTTAATGAATAAAATAATTCTTCTTCTTTTAAGAGATCGATTTTTTGATCGGTTAGAATTTGTTCTTCTATTGTTACAATTTCGAAACTTTGTTTTAGTACATTGTCTAGTTCAATAAAGGATTGGTCTAAATAAAAACGCGCTTGATTTATTTGCCCTGCAATTGCCGAAGCATCTCCTTGTTGGCATAGTTTTGAGATTGATTTGATTTCTTTAACTCCGCGGTTATAATAAAACCAACTTCTTGCTAAAGAATTTTTTAATTCATATAAATTTGTTTCTTGTTCATAACCAAGGTTTGTTTCAAACAAAGGATCAATTTTTGAATAACAACTTTCTTCTGTTTCACAAGAGGGGATAAAATCATAACTTCTACTTGTCATTGAATAGCAAACATTTTTTTCTTGGGGGGTCATTTCTGTGCATCCAAATAAGAATAAAACCAATAAGCAAATGACAATAAATTTGAGCTGCATAATTGATGCTGTTTTTTAGGGATTTAAAAAGTTATTTTGTTTTTCGTCAAATGTCTATGTGTTTTGAATAGTGCATTGGTTGATTGCTTCTTGTGGGTTATCCACTAATGAATATAAACAATCGTTTTCTTGACTCAATAAATCTTTTGTTGCAATGCAACTCTTACAAATGCCTGTGTCTTCGGTTTGTAATAATGGCTCGACAAAATAATGTCCAACTAATATTCCAAGTACTATGCCAACCACAATTAAAATTAACCAAATTCTTGCTTTTCCTAAGCTCTTACCAATCTTTCTCTTCTTGCTTTTTGGAGAGATTGCGTCAAGTTCGTCGTCTTCTCTATCTAAATCATTTAGTGACATGCAATATGAATGTTGTTTTTGTTAAAAAACATTTGTGTTACGTTGTCACTTGATTCAAATAACAAAAAACCAAGATTATACATAACGTTTTATTTCCTTCGTATTTGCTTTTTTATAATATTTCACTAATTATACATAACCTTGTTTTTGTTGTTTTTTGTAGAAATATTTATAAAGAAGTTACACTTTCTATTATTATCAAAGTAAAGGTGTTATGATTATGTACAAATATACAATAGCAAGACAATTGGCATCAAAGAGAGTTATTACTAATAGAGGAGATGAGGTTGGAAAACTTTCTGACATGATTGTTTCTGAAGTTGGTGGAGATATTGAGACTTTGGTAGTTGAAGTTGACAAAAATTCAAAAGTTTTGTCAAAAGCAGGAAAACTAGGAAAGACTATTGAAATTCCATATTCGGCAGTAACAGCAGTTAGTGATGTTTTTATTGTTGATGAAAGAGAGTTAATAGAAGAAGTTTCAGATAAGAACTAAATAATTATTTTTATTTTGTTTTTCTCCAAGTCGAGCTTTTTTATGCCTGATTTGGAAAAATACTTTTCTATCTCCTTTGCCTTCAAACCCTTTTTCTGTAATTTTTTTATTTCATTAGTTAATTTTGTTAGTTCTTGATATTTTAGATAAATAAATTCACCGTTTTCTTTTGAATCTTTTTCTTCTTGTAGTAGTTTTTTTATTTCTTCTTCAAAATCAATTTTGTTTTTTTCTTTTTTATCTGATTTTTTTATAATTTCTTTATTTTCATTTGTTTTTTTGTTTAATTCTTCCATTGCTTTATTAACTGAGCTAAAAGATTGTTCTTTTTCTAAACCAATTTCGACAGAATAAACCACTTTGTTATTTACAAAAACACTTGTTTCTTTTGATAGATAAATTGCTCTAATTTGTTTGAAGATTTTTTTTATTTCTTCAATTTTTAGTTCTTTTGCGTTTGTTGTTTTTTGTATTGTCGCTTTTTTGAAAACAAATTCGGCAATTTTTGGAGAAATATTTAATATTTCGACAACTGCTCCAAAAGAAGTCTTATTGTTTGACTCGATTTTTTCAATGAACTCTTTTTCATTCATTTCTTCGATACTTTTTCCTTGTGAACTTGGGAATTTGTATTGTTCATTTTTCTTTAATTCTCTGTCTTTCCATTTTTCTTTTCTCATTGCTTTCAAAATTTTCATTTCTTTATCACACAGCACAATGTTTCCTTTTGCAAAAAACTCAAGAATCAAAAAGCTTTCAGGGAACTCAAAAATAACGATTCTGTCAAACCCTCTTTGTTTTATTGAAACAATTCGTTGGTTGAACAAGAACTTTTTTAAGAAAGCAGAAAACCCCCCTGGGTTTTGTTTTGCTTCAACAATATTGTTGGAAACAAAGAATCCTTTTTCGTTTACAATAACTGTTTTGTCGCCTTGTTTTGTGTGTACTTTTAATTTTAGTTGATTGTCTTGTGTTGTTTGGGATTTGTTAATAAAACCATTTTCTAAGAATTGGTTTTCTTGTATTAAGTGTCTTAGCGCAAGATTGCTCAATTGTTCTTCCATAGAAAGAGTTAGTTTGTAATAGAATAAAAACCTGTTCTTGTTTTTATTTCACAACTTTGACTCCTTTTCCACCAGTTTCAGTGTTAATAGAGTCTTTTCCATATTTTATTAATAATTTTATTAGTCCTGGTCGAGTAATAAGTTTTTTTGTAAACAAAAGAGTTTTGTCCGTCTTTGTTAAAGTTCCATTTCCTATTTTTAGTGCTTCTTCCATTGTTATACTGTCTGCTAAGTACTCAAAATCACTATCTGTTAATTTTTCTAATAAGTGTCTTCCTTTTAATCTTCGCATTAATTCTGTCCCTCTTGTGCCATACCAATCTTTTGTGTATGATTCTAAATCTTTTTCAGTAAATTTGTTTTCTCTTATTGCGCGTGCAGCATGTTTTGCTGCTATTCTTCCTCCTTCAATAGCAATTCCGATTCCCCCGCCATGTATTGGATCAACCATGTGCCCGGCGTCTCCTGCTACAAGCAAGTTGTCTGCTTGCATTTTTTCTAAAAATCCACCAACAGGTATTGCTCCTGCATTTACTTCTATAATACTTCCATTCTTTAATCCTTCTTGTTGTTGTATCCATCGGTCTAAATAAAATTTTGCTGTTTTTTTCTCGTATGCGCCTATTCCTATTCCAACGTTTGCTGTTCCGTCTCTTTTTGGGAAGATCCAAATATATCCTCGTGGAGCAACTTCTGTTCCAAAAAACAAATGTAATAAATTTTCATCATACCCACTAATTCCAGTCATTTCATATTGATACCCTGAATCCGTTTCACTCAATTCTAATTTTGTATTAAGTCCGAGCATTTTTGCTGTTAGAGAATCTACTCCATCACAAGCAATTACTAGTTTACAGTTATACTTTTGTATTTCATCATCTGCTTCTACATCTAGTTCAACACCGTTGCTGGTTCTTTTTGCTCCAACAACTTGGTGTTTTAATAATATTTTTGCGCCTTTTTTCACAGCTTCTATTGCGAGATCTTTTTCAAATATTTTTCTTTCTAAAACGTATCCTAATGATTTGTCATTTTTCATTTTTACACTTTTTCCGTTAGGTGCATATAATTGTGCGCCGTGTATTGGTTGTACTGCCCATTCTTTTTTTGGTTTGATTTTTAATCTTTCAAACCATCCACCGCCAAGTCCTTCCGCGCATCTTTTTGGGCAACCAATTTCTTGTTTTCTATCAAATACTAAGACAGGAATTTTTTCTTCTGCTAATTTGATTGCTGCTGCTAAACCAGCGGGTCCCGCCCCAACAATTATTATTTCATATTCCATAAAATTCACTTCTTTATTTTCATTGCTCCAACAGGGCAAATGTTAACGCATGCTCCACAGTTAATGCATTTTTTTTTGTCAATTATAATTTTTGTGTCTTTTAGAATTATTGCTTGTACGGGGCATACACCTACACAAGCCCCACAATATAAGCATTTGTTTGAGTTGTTTACTGCTGTCATTTTCTCACCAAAAAACTTTTCAAAAAGTTTCATCAAAATTGGCGATTGTATCGCCGAACGTGTACAAAATTAATTAAGTATAGTGTTTATAAAGTCAACTTTTTTTTGAATTTTTGAATAAACTACTTAATAAATTATTTTATTCTTCTAAGAATTGTTCATATTTGTCTGAGTTAAACCGATACAAAAAACGTTTTAGTCTTTCTTTTTTGAATGAATATTTTCTTAGTATTTCCGTTTTTTCTCCAAAAAATTCCTCAAATTCGTGTTTTTGCGCGGGGTCTAATATCAAGAATTTATCATCAATGACGCTTGATACAAAGGCGTGTGTTCTAAGATTATCTAATTCTGCAATTATTACTTCTGCTTTGTCATCCCCTAATGCCTTCATACATGAGCAAAGAAATACAGCATAATCTTCATCATCAACGATCTTTAGTTCTAGAACTTCTTTTGCACTCATCCAGTAATTTACTCCAAGGTCTACTTCAACAAAATTGATTTCTTTTTTGGCAAAATCAAATAGTTTTTTTAGTGTTTCTTTGTAATTGTCTTTGAAAGAGTAATTGTTTTCTTTGAATTCTTCTACAAAATTTCCAATACTTAGGTCTGTTCCATCTACAAGTCCCTTTATTTCTCCAATAGTTCTTTGTTCTCTTTCATTGATTATGTCAGAGTACTTTTTTAGCAGGAAATTGCTTAATTTTACCTCGTTTTCACAAGTCATGTCATATATTCTCCTTCAAAAAAGCTTAAAAATCCCAGATTTTTGTTAGGAAAATCAGTTTTTCGTTATTTTTTCTATAATTTTCATTAGAAAAAAGTTGTTTTTTCAAAGTTTTTTTTAGGGATCGATTTGTTGATGTGTTTGTTTTATTATTTATTTTTGTTTTTGTGCTGTTTTTGTTGTTTATTTTAGAATAATTTGTTTGTTTAATGCGCGTTCTCCGAATTTAAAAATGTATTCCATCTCGCTCTTATTTTTTTCTTCCAATCTATTGATTTCTTTTTCTAAATCATTAATAATTTCTTTGTGATTATTGATTTCTTTTTCTAATTCACTTCGGTTTCCTTCTTCGGCGCTTAGTCTTTTTTGTCCTTCGTTTGAAGAAATTTGTTTTTCTATTTCTAATAATTTTTTTTGCATATCATTTAGCTTCCAAAATATTTTTTCGAAAAAATCAAAGTTGATTAGCTCCTGTAGTGCGCCCAATCTTTTTTCTTTTTCTCTTTCCTTTAAATCAATTTTTTCGTCATCTATGGCTTTTACGATTTCTTTTAATATTTCTTTGAATTGTTTTCCATTTACATCTTTTTTTAATGCGAGTAGTGGATTTGTAATAAATTGTTTTAGTAATTCTTCTTGTTCTTTATCTATTTTCCATCGTCCAGAATCAACTAACGCTTTGAATCTTTGTAATGGTCTATCGATTGTAGAAATCATAGAAGTAATTTCAACCCTTAGTTGTTGTTTTTCATTTAATAAGGAAGATTTTTCTTCTTCTAGTTTTTTTAGTTCTTCTATTTCGCTTCCTTTATCAAGTTCCAGTATTTTTGTATTACTCCTAGTAAGCCTTTTTTCTATTTCTTCAATTAGTTTTTTTTCTTTTTCAATATTTTTTTTATATTCTTCTTTTTTTGTTTTTCTTTCTTTTATTTCTTCAATTCTATCAATAACTTTTTTATATTGGAATAATTCTTTTTCTCCGTCAAACTTTTTTTGCAGTGAAAACAACTTGTCCAACAAACCTTGTACTACTTCTCCTAATTCCTTCATTTCATCTTTTAAGTAAGCGCTGGTGTAAACAATATTTTTTCTGAAAGAATTTACTTCGTTTACTAGCAGGGAATAACTTTCTCCAACATACGCTCTTACTTCTTCTAAATTGTTTCCTATTTTTATTGGATTTGATTTTTCTAATAATTTTTCTAATTGTTTTTCTAATTGGTTTTTTGATGTTTTTGCTGCTTTGTTAAAACGCATATTTTCTTTTTCTTCTAGTTCTTTGCTTTTTAAGTCATTTGTTAGTTTAATTGCTTTTTCATGAAGATATTTTATTTCAGACATTTCCTTTGCGACATCCATTTCCAAGGATTCTCTTTTTGCTTCGAAGTTTTTTTCAATAATACTAGGCAATAAATCAATTGTTGTTTCAATCTTTTCCATTTCAGTATTTTTTTGTCCAAAAAGTTTTCCTAAGAAGCCCATACAAAAAATAATATGCAAAACTAATTAAAATAACACCGGCTCAGCGAAAAGATTCGCTGGCGATCTGGGTGCCGTTGGCAGTCCACTCACCGGCACGGGACCCGGAGTTAATTTATAACTTCTATTCATTATATTGTTTATAATGGCTGAAAGAGATGAAACTGGTTTTTTTTCTGCACTTGGTGAATTGGCGAGAGAAATAAAGAAAAGAGATAATTTTGTTATAATTCATCATTATGATGCTGATGGTTTAGCAAGCGGAGCAATAGCAATAATCGCTCTGAAAAGAGAAAAAAAGAAATTCAAAACCCTTTGTTTAAAACAATTGTATAAAGAAAATATTGATGAAATCAAGGCTCTGGGAGAAAATTATTTGTTTGTTGATTTTGGTTCCGGTCAAATTGATTATTTGAAAAAAGATTTGGGTGAAGAAAACACTTTTATTTTAGATCACCACATTCCTGTGAGAGTAAATGAACAAGTTATAGAAATGAAATTTCATATTAACCCACTACTTTTTGGAATTGATGGAGGAAGAGAATTATCAGGTTCTTCGACAACTTTCTTTTTTGCTCTTGCATTGAACAAAAAAAATTCTTATCTTTCTTATCTTGCTGTTGTGGGTTCTGTTGGAGATATGCAAGACTTTTCTGGAGAATTAATTGGTTTGAATAGAAAAGTATTAGAACTTGCTGAAAAAGAAAAAATTGTTTCTGCAAAGAAAGATTTGCGTTTATATGGGCGTATTTCCCGCCCATTACTTTCATATTTAATGTTTTCTTCTTCTCCAATAATTCCTGAATTAACTGCAAGTGAAGAAAATTGTGTTGCGTTTTTACGCCATAATAATATTCCTTTGAAAGACCCTTTTACAAGCGATTGGCTTTCTTATGAAGATCTTCCACAAGAAAAAAAACAAGTTCTTTCTTCAGCACTTATTATTCACATGTCAGAACACAATGTTCCTGAATGGAAAATACAATCTCTTATTGGAGAAAATTATACTCTTGAAAAAGAAATGTTAAAATCTCCTTTGAGAGACGCTAAGGAATTTGCTACTGCATTAAATTCTTGTGGTCGCCACGCACGACCAGAAATTGCTTTGGCTGTTTGTTTAGGAAACAGAAATACTAGTGGAGAATATGGTGCTTTACTTGGTTTAATTGATGAACACAGAAGAGAATTAAGAAAAGGGATTGAGTTTGTTATAAAGAAAGGGGTGGAAGAAAAAAATAATTATTATTTTTTTAATGCAAAAGATGTTATTCAAGATTCTCTTGTTGGGATTATTGCAGGAATGTTATATGGTTCTGTAATAGACGAAAACAAACCAATTATTGCGATTGCAGAAAACGAAGATGACACAGTAAAAATTTCTGGAAGGGCAACAAGTACCTTGCTTCGAAGAGGATTAAATTTAGGTTTAGCTTTCAAAGAAATTTCTTTCGAAATGGACGGGGTAGAAGGAGGCGGGCACAAGATAGCCGCGGGTTGTAAAGTTAATGTAGGAAAACTAGCCGAGTTTCTAGAAAAATTAGATGAAAAGATTGCTTTTCAACTAAAAAATTAAAAAAAATATTTTATAAGTATTTGGTTTTTGAAAAAGTTTGTTTTCCTTAGTTTATATTGATATTTTTTACTTTAGGATTAGTTTTTTAAAGTCCAGTTACTTATTATTAGCAGTTAATTAAGGGTGTTGAGACTTGCGAAAAACAATAATAATTCTAGCGTTAGCAGTAACTTTATTTTTTGTAATGCCAACCGTTTTTTCAGCAGAATATTTGAAAGGAATTTCTTCTTCTGATCTAAATCAATACTTTGATTTTGATGGGTATGTAAGACAAATACCTATTTCAGCAAGTTCTGGAAATGACTTAGCTTGGACATGGACAAACGAATTAGATTGGAATCAAAGGGCTAATTATGATACAAAGTATGTTTGGAATAAAGTGAATGTAACATACCTTCCAAATATTTGTGATGCTGGAAGTCCGTGTGATGGGGATGGAAAGATTGGAAGAGGGTCTGGCGGAAAAGGGGATGATGGATACGTTTTTCCGTCATCAGTAGATTATTTTGATTCTAATTATGTAATGTACTATCAAGGGTATGATGGGGGTAATTATGATCTTTTTATGGCTACTTCTCTAGATGCCTTGGTTTGGACAAAAGTAAATAATGATGCACCTGGTCAATGTGATTCGGGTAGTCCGTGTGATTATGGTAGAGTGGGAAGAGGGACAAACGGACATGGTGACTATCCACGAGCACAAAACCCTTATGTAATTTATGACACCACTGATGCCACTTACAAAATGTGGTACACGGGGAGGATAGATTCATCTAATATGAGGATTTTTATGGCTACTTCTCCGGATGGGTTTACATGGACAAAAGTAGATAATTCAACCCCTGCCGATTCAGATACAACAAGTACTAATGGAAGAATCCCACAAGGAACAACAGGAACCGGAGATGATGTGAGGGTAATAGAACCATTTGTAATGTATGATGAAGGAATTTACAAAATGTGGTATGCTGGGTATGATGGGAGCAAAACAGCAATATATTATGCGACTTCTTCTGATGGTTTAACATGGACAAAATATGATAATACTACCGCGAGTGAATGTGATGCTGTTTGTGAAGGGAATGGAAAAATTGGTTGGGGTTCAATAGGAACAGCAGATGCTTCAGGAGCAAATGCTCCAACGGTTATTAAAACAAACAATGGTTATGTGATGATTTATGAAGGGGATGATGCATCTTCAACTGCACAAATACTTATTGCGACTTCTCCTGATGGTTTAACATGGACAAAAATAGATAATACTATTCCTTCCGATTCAAGTACTATTTCTTATAGGGGAATAATTCCTCAAGGTCCAACTGTTGATAATATTGATGATTATAGAGTATATGGCGGCGATGGAATAATAATAGGCAATGAATATTGGTACTATTATACTGGGAATAATAGTGCCGCGAGTAGTATTGGCGGTCACTTAGCAACAACTACTAATTTAGTTACAAGCGCATGGGATTCTAATTTAATTGCTTATTACAATTTTAATGATACTAATGGAACTCACATTTATGATTTGGTTCAAAGTTTTGATGGGGTTCTTACAAACGGAGCAACAATTAGTTCATATGGAATGTGGGATACAAACGCTTTGAGTTTAGATGGAACAAATGATTATGTTACCGTTGGAGATGTTGGAAATGTAAATACGATTATTGCTTGGGTTAAGTCAGACGAAGCTACTGCCGAACTAATAGATTTAAATGGAAGCACAAATATTTCTATTGCTTCTAATTTACTAACTTCTTCTAATTTAACATCTCCAACTTATTATGTTAATGGAGTAGGCGGAGCAACCTCTGTTCTATCTAGTGACTGGACACACATTGCAATAACAATAGCTATCCCTGTTGATGCTTTTTCGCTAAATATTGGAAAAATTAGTAGTGCGTATTATGATGGTTTAATAGATGAAGTAAAGATTTATGACAAAGTATTAACTCAAGAAGAAGTTTTAGAAGATTATAATAGTTTTTTAGAAGCAAAATTTACTTCGTCTCCAGATTCAATAATTGATGGATCAACAGAAAGAAATTGGAGTTCAATAAGAGTAAATGAAGACCTAGGGTTTAATTTTAATTCTCAATTAGGTGGAGAAGGAAAAGAACTAGATTCAACAAATGATTTATTTGATTCTGATTTAATTGGTTTGTGGCATTTGAATGATGATGCGACTGATTCGAGTGGAAATTCTAATGATGGTTCTTGGGGAGGAAGTGAAGCATATTCTACAGGGTTATTTAATAGTAATGCAGCAAATTTTGATGGTTCAACAGATTATATTGATATTGGTTCTGGAATTGCTCCAAGCGGGAGGGCAGTTTCATTATCTTTTTGGATGAAACCCGGAGAAACATTTGATTCTTCAGTTGGAAGACAAGATATTATAGGCGATGTTTCTGATTATTGGTTTATGTATGATTGGCAAGATGGAAAATTATCTTGGACTATTGGAGATGGAACTACACACACTGATTATACAACAACTTTTGGTAATGGAAAATGGTATCATATTGTTGGAACTCTTGCTTCTGATAATTCAACAAAAATTTATATTGACGGGGTTGAAGTTGTTTCAGGTTCACAAGCACAGGCATTTGGGGGTACCAATAATTTTTATATTGGAAGAAATTCGAATTATTTTAAGGGAGATCTAGAAGAAGTCGCAGTATGGGATAGAACTTTAACTCCAACAGAAGTTGCAGAACTTTATAATTTACAAGCTTCTCGTTTCTACGAACCTTCAATGGTTGGTTTATGGCATTTGAATGGAGACACAACAGATTCAAGCGGAAATAATCATACTGGGATAGAAAATAACTTTGATGGGGATGAAAACATTGTTGGGTTATGGTATACTAATGCTTATGATTTTGACGGAACAAATGATTATATAGAAGTAACAGACCATACTGATTTTACATTTAGTGATGGAGCAAATGATTCTCCTTTTACTTTAAGTAGTTGGGTAAATCTAAATGATGCTACATCAAACGTTATAATGTCAAAAGATGATAGAACTACTGGCGTAGAACAAAGAGAATGGTTTTTTTATATAAATGGGACAGACCATCTTGCGTTAGCATTGTGGGATGAAACAAACAATGTTTATATTGAAACAGTAGCTGATTTTGTACTAACTTCTTATGAAGGAGAATGGATTCATATTTTAGCAACATATAATGGAAATAAAAATCCTTCAGGAATAGATTTATATTTAAATGGAAGTTTAATCCCAAGTACAGATAATGATGATGTTGCTTATGCAAATATGATTAATACTAATGCTTCAGTATTAATAGGTGCTTATGAAGATACTACTGGTTCAAGAACAAATGCGTTTATTTTTGATGGAAAAGGAGAAGAATATGTTATTTGGAATAAAAAGTTATCTAGCGAAGAAGTTAGAGATTTATACCGAAAAGGAGTTTCTCGTTTAGATTTGAATGTTTATTCTTGTAGTGACGCAAATTGTGTTACAAAAACAAGTGAACAATATATAACAGACATAAATAATAATGAAACAACTTCTTTTTCTTTATCTAGTTCTGTTTATTTTGGTTATGAAGCTTACTTCAAACCAAATTACACAGATTTTTCAGATTACAATGCGGGGTTCTTCCATGTTGGTGCTTTATTAGAAGATATTAGTGTTAATGCGACTGCAGGGAACCAAGCTCCAACAATTTCTATGCAAACAATTGATGGAACTTCTTCTTCAGCACAATTTGGGACTTATTCATCAGCAACCAATGGAGATCTAAATATTGGTTTTACTATTTCAGATCCTGATGACGATAGATTAACACTAAATATTTATTTAGCAGATAATAATACTGTTCAAGATACTAGTGGAACAAATGTTATTGTTGATTTAAATTTAGATTCAACTTATTGTGAAAGTGAATCTTGGACTTCTGAAGTTACTTGTTATGTGGATATTAATTCACAATTATCAGCAGACGGAAACAAGTATGTGAAAGTAGCAATAGATGATGGTTCTTCTTCGCCAGTTTATTCTTTTTCTAATAGGTTAACGCTTGATAATACTGCGCCAGTAGTTACTCCAACTTATTCTTCAACTTGGGTAAGAAGTAATTCTTTTTCTCTTTCGTGTTCTGATGCGATTAGTGATTGTAATTCTGTTCGCTATAAAATAAATACAGGGGATTGGCAAATTTATTCTGCTAGTGTTTCTGTTGTAGGGGATGGGAATTATTTAATTACTTATGACGCAAATGATGATTTAAACAATTTTTTAACACCAACAAAATTTAATTTGTTGGTTGGTGTTAATGGAGAATTAAAAACATATTCTGATCAAAACAAACCAAGATCTTTTTTTGGTGGTGGGCAAACAGTTCAATTATTATTTGATGTTAATTTAGCTATTGCTCCGACAATAACAATTAGTGATTCAAATAATACTACATTAATTTCGGAGGCAACTATGCAAAATTATTCAAACGAGGCAACGTTTGGAATAAGTGATTATAACACGTATTATTATTCTTTTGATTTGAATGGAGAAAATGGTTGGTATAAAGTAGTAATACAAAACCAAGTTTTTAATGATATTTTTTATCAAGGTCAAACATGGTTGGATCAATACACTGATAGTGAGAGCAATGTCTTTTCTTTTACTCATGATTTAAATGTTCAAGAACCAAATACTCTGCAACGATGGTTCTATCCTGTTGATACAAACCTAAATTTTTCTTATAATGCAGATATTAATTCAGTAAGAGTTTTGGATTATAATGGGACAAATTATGTTGAGATTCCTTCACAATTACATAATGCAAATTATAGTGGTTCACAAGTTACTGATGCCAATATTGTTTTTTTATCTTCAATAGACAAAAATGAATTAAGACAATACAAAGTTAGTTATTCTCTATTAAATTATGATTACAATTATTCAGGGGACCTAAATTTAATCCAAAATGGGTTTTTGTATGATCTAAATACAAATAATTATTCTTTTGTTATTGATATTAATCAAGGAGGAGTAATAAAAGATTTACAAAGTAATATTGGCACAGGAGTAGATTTGAATGGCTCGACAATAATTTCTTCTGCGCCAAGAGTAGATAGTTCTGGAACATACCAAGCAAGCGGAGACACATCTCCAGTATTCTATCAAACTATTAATGGGCCGTTAATGAAAAAGATTTCTGTTAAAGGAGACATGGATATTGGTTATACGGAGGTATATGATTACAATTTAGATTATACTTTTTATGCAAATTCAAGATACTTTTTATTAGATATAAATGTTTTTGCAAAATCTTCTTCAATCTGGGAAAACTATTTTGATATGTATGATTATTTTAATAATTCAGAAGTAAATAAATTAGCAACTTCTAATGGAAGCATTTCAACAATTGATGTTAATGGTGAAAACAATTCTATAACATTATCAGACAAAAACTTTTTCTTATTATATAACAAGAATTCATTAAATTCAATTGGAACGATTTTCATTTCAAAGGTTTCAAACAAAACAATGAACGATACAATGACCGAATTAGACATTTCAAACTATATCACTCTAAGAAGAAATCTCTCCGGGTTGACTTCGGTTGCGTCCGGAGATTATTTTGTTACTAAACAAGCAAAAGTTATTTCAAATCCATTAAGAACAACAAACGATATTAACTCAATTTTTTATAGTTTACAAAACCCATTAATCGTGTCTGTCGGCTCAACAACAACAAATGATTCTACTGCGCCAATTTTGTTAGATATTAATTATTCTCCTCAAGATATGAATGATCAGGCAGACCTAAATTGTTATTCTTCTTGGTCTGATTCTACTTCAGTTATTGATCGAGTTGTATTAAATGTGTCTGGATCAAATTTGGATGTAAATTATTCTGAGATTTTTAGGGATGCAAATGCTTTTATGTCGCAGATTATTGATGCAAATAGTATTAATGCTGGGGACATAAATTGTATTTTTACTGCTTATGATTTGGCTAATAATTCTGACACTAATACAATAACTATTTCTGTTTCTGATAGTTCTCCTCCATCAATCGTTGCTGTAAGTAATTCTCCCGATTCAAATAGTTTGTTAGATCCCTCAACAATTGTAACAATTGATGCAAATATTAATGAGTATACAGGGATGAATACTGCTATCTTATATACGCGGGGGCGTGATGAGAATAATAGTTGGACGGATTGGAATGCAATAACTATGTTAAATGATCAAAACTTTTCAGATACTAATTATCATTATGCGACTTCTTTTACTACTGCGCGCGATGATAATTCTTATCAGTACTATGTTTATGCTTTGGGTGTCGATGGGTTAGATGTTAATTCATCAATTTACACAATTTATTCTTATAGTGATTGGACTTGGTCAATTTCGCCTTCAACATTTGGAACAAAGTCTGGTGCGCTTGATTCTATATTAACTGTTGGCGATATAAATGTAACAAATACCGGGGATAAAAATCTGTCTTTTAGAGTAAAAAGTAATTGGGACGATAAATATAAGATTTGGTATGATTCAGAACCAGAAACTGCTGCGGGGTATACTTTTAGTTTAGCAATCGGTAAATCAGAAATTCTAACTACTTCTTTAAGGACAAAAGCAAGTGAAAGAAGTGATGAATTAACAATTACAGTTGATGCGACAAATTCTTCTGCTTCTCCAGACACAAATACTTCGACAGCAACAATAATTTCTTTGTCAGACGGGCCATTTATGTATACTGAATGGGTTACAACTGATTCTTCAGTAACACAAGGGGATACAAATGTTAATTTTTCTGCAAGAGTAACAAATTTGGGAAATAGTGATGCTAATGCCGTTGTTCTTGATTGGAATTTTCCTAATGATTGGACAATTACTTCTGGAACAGAAACGACCAATCTAACTACTTTAGCTGTTAGTGATTCTGTGTCTAGTTCAATTATCTTTTCGATTAATTCTTCAGCAGAAGCTGGAGACAAAAATATTGTTTTTACGGCGCAATGTTGTAATATTTCAAGCAAATCTAGATTAGTGAGTAATATAACTACAGTTAATTCTTCAGGGTCAGGAGATGATGGCGTGGATGATGACGATGATGCCCCGCCTAGCGGTGGGCCAGGGGGTAATCCCGGGGGGACAGGCACTACTGGTGGAACAGGGGTCTTTTCTGATGAACAAAAAGATGTGTTTTTCCAAACAACACAATTTTTTGAATTAGTGCGTGGACAAGATTCGGGATTTCCAATACTAATTGAAAATCCTCTTGATGGAACGTTACAAGAAATCCATTTAGAAGTTTCAGGATTAGCATCTAAATATTTACAATTAAAAGACAAATATATTGCGTTTTTGGATCGGAACGAGTCATTTAAAACTGAAATAGAAATTCTTTCTCCAAAATATTTTTCTCCAGGAAAATATGAAATAACATTTATTATTAGTGGGATTTTTGTTGATGACAAAAACAAAACAGTTTCTTTTGGAGAAACTCGTTTAATAACATTATTAATTCATGATACAAATGAAAACCAAGCAGTATTATTTATTGACGAAATGCAAGAATTCTTTGATAAAATGGTTTCAAATTCATTTAAAACAAACAATTTGTATGAATTAATCGCTGATGCAAATGCTTTAGTAAATGCGAGAGAATTTGATGAAGCAAAAATAATTTATCTTCAAGCAAAAGAATTGTTTGAGATGTCTTTTGAAGCAAGAGCAAAAATAACAAATTTAGAAAAAATTATTTTTAATACGAATAGACAAGGAATTAGCACGTTGAATACAAATCGTTTATTACAATTAGCACAACTTTCTTTCCAAAGAGGCGATTATGCTTTATCATTAGATAGATTAAAAGAAGCAGAGTTAACATTTAGTTTAGAAACAAAAGGAGAATTCAATATCTTGATTTTCTTAATGGGAAATATTGACAGAGTAATTTTGATGATTGCTCTTCTTATAATCGCAGCGTATTTATTCTATTTAGGAATAAAATTATTTATTTTTGGAAGAAAGCTAAAAGAGTTTAATTCAGAAGCAGAGTTATTATTAATTTTAATACAAGGAATTCAAAAAAAGTGTTTTGTTGAAAACAGAATGAGTATTGGAGAATATTATGATGCTTTACAACAGTATGAAAACAGAATGGCATTTATTTCAGAAAGAATTATTACTTATGAGTCCAAAAGAAATAATGTGTTGAAAATTTCTTCAAGTATAAAAAGGTTGAGACAAGAAAAAAGCAAATTAATTTCTTTGTTAAAAAAAACTCAAGAACAATATTTTGAATTAGGATTAATTGAAACAAGCATATATGAAACAAAAGTGAAAAGTCTAACAAAAAGATTGTCAGAAGTTGAAGAAGCAATAGTAACAAAAGAATTTATGAGGACTACAAGAAAAACAAGAGGATTCAAAAGATTTTTTTGGAAAGTATTCTACAAAATATTTAAGTGATTTTTATGGAAAAGGTAATTAGAAAAATAAGCATTCTTTTTTTTATTTTTATTTGCTTTAATTTAGTGTTTGCACAAATCCTTTACCTGGACACGAATTATGCAGACACGAATAGTGGTGGATTTCTTCCTTCAATAGAAGCAAATACTGCACTTCAACAAATTAATTTGGTTAGAAGCCAGATAAGAGAGATGGGCGAATTAGGATTTGAAGTTACAAGGGTGAGTGATGAGTTTTTTGTTTCAACCCAAGTTTACGAAAATAATATTAGTAAGGAAAAAGAGAATATTTTTGTTGACTATTCTCGTTTTTTTGAACAAATAAAAACTGTTAAAAAAACAATTAGTCTTGCATACCAAGTAAACGATGAATTAATTGCTTTAAACTATGAAATAGAAAATTTAAGACTAAGTTTAGACGTTTCTGAAGTAGATGTAATTTTTGCAGAAGCTAATCAAGAATTTAAAGACCAACGATACGAATTAGTTCCAAAACTTGTAGATAGCGCTTACACAAAAATTAATGAATTACAAAGTATTGAAGCAAAGACTAATGCGGCATATGATGCAGCCAGCAAGAGTATCGAATTTTTTATAAAAGAAAACCTTGAGAGTATTATTACAACAATAATTTCAATTATTATTTTATTTTTAATTTTTAGGAGAAAGCTAAAAAGAATGTTGATTAAAAGACGAATTTCTTTGAATGAATATGAAGAAGAAGTTCTTAAAACAGAAATAAAAAATACTCAAAGAAGATATTTTGTTGAAGGCGATGTAGCAGAATCAGAATATAATATTAAAATTAAAGTTTATAGTGACAAAGTAAGAGAGTTGAACCGAGAAACAGCATTATTAATAGAGTTGTTAGAAAAAACAAAAAAACACGGGAAATTTAAAAAAACACAAGGAAATCAAGAACATAAAGAAATAATAAAACAAAATAAAAAGTTTGATAAAAAACAATTACAAATTGAGAAAAATGAAAAAAAAGTAAAAAATAAAGAAAGTGCTCGTTTAAAGAGAGAAAATAGACGAAAAATTAGAAGAGGTGATAAATCAGAATTAGATTTAGAAGAGGAACGAATATTACAAGAACCCACACCGGTTATTATTCATAAGGAAAAATCATTGGTAGTTGGGAAGAAGTCTGTTTTGGATTTGGAGGAGGAAAAGATTTTGCGTGAGCCTAAAACAATTATTAATAAAAAAAAGAAATCAGTTAAAGTAAGAGCAAAAAAGAAAAAAAGAAAGAAAAGAAAACAAAAGACAAACAAAAAGAAAAAGAAATAGTTTTTTATATTTAGAAAGCGTAGTGATATTATGGTAAAAAAACAACCGAATAAAAAAAACGAAGAAAAAAAAGGTCTTTCAGTCAAAAAATATTTTATGCCCGACGTTCCTGGTTTGAAAAGTCTTTTTTCACATGGAATTCCTTGGGGGTCAGCAGTATTAATTGAAGGGGGACCCGGGTGTGGAAAAACCTTATTTTGTTTGCAATCTTGTGTTAATGCTTGTAAACAAGGAAAAAAAGTGTTGTTTATGAGTTTTGAAGAACCTGAAGACAATTTAAGAAGCCACTTAAAAATGTTTAATTTTGATGCAGAAAAATATGAAAAAGATGGGTTATTAAAAATAAAAAGATTTAATGCATTAGATATTGCTAGAAGTGTAGAAGCGTTATTGAGTGAAGCAAAAAAAGAATTACTAATTGATGTTCAACCAGTACTAATACCAAAGGATTTTGAACCAGATATCATTTTTGTTGATTCATTAACAAGTATTTCTTCAGCATTTAGTGGAGAAAAACACAGGTTTAGGATTTATATGGAGCAGTTATTTCGTTATTTAGAATCACATAACATAACCTCTTTTTTAATAATGGAAACACCTCATCCTACCCATTTGGGAAGCGTTATTTCTGGATTGGATCAAGCAGTTAGTTTTCTTTCGGACGGAATATTAGTAATTTACAATGTTATTTATGATAATGGAACACGAGGGAGAGCATTTGAAATCTTAAAAATGCGTGGTGAAGATATAAAAAGAATAATTGTTGAGTTAGAAATAAAGGATAAAAAAGGAATTGTGATTTATCCAGATAAACCCTTAAAGCATAAAAACCATGTTTTAACATAAATATTAACTTCGTCAATAGTTCCCACTTTTCTAAAAATCGACGAATAAGTAATATTTATAACTAATTCTTTCCTTTCTATTTGTATGATTTCTGACGAAGAAGCACAAATGGAAATAAAACCTTTTTTGAAAAAATATGCTCTTTTGGTTGATAAAGAAATAGAAAATTTTATCCCAAGAAAGGCTACAAAAGAATGGATTGAAAGTGCTTTAGGAAAAACTATTTTTGAATTGGATTTAGATGCTTATACAGCTGGTGTTAATGTGCCTGTTTGGGATTTACTTGATAGAGGGGGAAAAAGATTTCGTCCTTTGTTAACATGTATTTGTTCAGAAGCAGTTGGAGGAAAATGGGAAGAAGGAATGAAAGTTGCTCCAATTGTAGAATTAATTCATAATGGGACACTTTGCCAAGATGATGTTGAGGATGATTCTCAAGCAAGGAGAGGACAACCATGTATGCATCACAAATTTGGTGTTGACACTGCAGTTAATACCGGAACAATAATGTATTTTTGGCCAATGGCAAGAATAATGAATGATGATTTTTTGCTTGGGGAAGAAAAGAAAATGAAGATTTATGATTTGTTTATTAAAGAATTGTTAAGAGTGTGTAGTGGACAAACATGGGATATTGCTTGGCACCATGGGGGGTTCACTCCGAATGAAAAACAATATCTAAATATGTGTTTATCAAAAACAGGAGTGTTAACAAAATTTGCTTGTCAGTTAGGGGCAATAATTGGTAATGCGACAGAAAAACAATATGAAGCACTTGGAAAATTTGGACAAATTGTTGGGGTTGGTTTTCAAATACAAGATGATATTCTCGAATTAACAGAAGATGCTTTTAAAGAAGGAAAAGGAAGTATTGGTGGCGATATTCATGAAGGAAAAAGAACTCTTATTGTTATTAGGACTCTAGAAATTGCAGAAGAAGAAGACAAAAAAAGGTTAATAGAGATACTTGATTCACACACCGAAAAAAATGAAGAAATAAAAGAAGCACTTGCAATAATTAACAAATATGATGGTATTTCTTATTCAAAAAAGAAAGCAGAAGCGCTTGTAGAGTCAGCTTGGAAAGAAGTTAACTCTGTTTTGCAAGAAAATAATGCAAAAAACATTTTGAAAAAATTTGCTGAATATTTAGTGGATAGAAAAATGTAAAAATTACGCGCTGTGAATCGGAGTTAAGAATTTTAGTTAATAAGAATGTATTTATTCTAGTTTGTTTTTAGTGTTATTATGGTTTCAAAAACAGAACAAAGAAAAATTGACCACATAAAGTTGTGTGTTGAAAAAGATGTTGCTTTTGATAAAAAAACAACGTTGCTTGAAGATGTTGAATTAAATTACAAAACTCTTCCAGAAATTTCTCTAGAAGAAGTAAATTTGTCAACTCAACTCCTTGGAAAAGAATTTTCTTTTCCTTTTCTTGCTTCAGCTATTACTGGCGGAGCACAAGTATCAAAAAAAATTAATTTTGATATTGCAAAAGCTTGCCAAGAATTTGGTATTGGAATGGGTTTAGGAAGTATGCGCGCAATGCTTGAAAATCCAAAAATAAAGGATACTTATAATGTAAAATCCGTTGCTCCAGAAATTTTTGTTGCCGGAAATATTGGTGTTGCTCAATTAAGATCTTATTCTACTCAAGAAGTGAATTCTGTAATTGAATCTCTAAACTTAGATGCTCTTGCAATTCATTTAAATGCTGCTCAAGAAGCAATGCAACCAGAAGGGGACGTTAATTTTTCAAATTTAATAGAAAAAATAGATGAGTTTTCAAAAGAAGTTTGTGTTCCTGTTTATGCAAAAGAAGTTGGACATGGAATAAGTTTTGAAGTTGCTTCAAAATTAGAACAAACAAATATACAAGCAATTGATGTTCAGGGGGCAGGCGGAACATCATGGACTCGTGTAGATGCACTACGCCACAAAGGTTCTTTTGGTTCTGTTTTTCGTGACTTTGGTTTACCAACAGCAGTGTCAATAATTGAAACAAAGAATGCATTCACAAAACAAATTATTGCTTCGGGTGGAATAAGAAATGGTCTTGATGCAGTGAAAGGAATTATTCTTGGTGCTTCAATGAGCGGAGCAGCAATGCCGGTTTTACAAGCACAACAAAAATCTTACAAATCCTTACAAAACTTTTTTTCTAATTTTAAAAACGAAATGGAAATAACATCATTCTTACTTGGTTGTAAAAACATTGAAGAATTACATAGGCAAAATTATGTTGTTCTTGGAAAATTAAAAGAATGGTTAAATCAATAAGTCAATCATATTGAATATTTATTTTCTTTTTAATAAGCCCTTTATTAATAAACTTCGTCAATTGCCAAACTGATTTTCGTTTTTTGGAAAGGTTTTTATATACTGGTTTAGTAGAGTTAATTATCTTGGTGAGAAAGATGAAGATGCCCGAATTGCCTATTGAAGAAAGGAAGACTACCTTTAACGAAGTAGAAACTGGTTTCACAAAAGAACAAGCAATCGAAGAAGCAAATAGATGTTTACAATGTGCTGATCCAAAATGTGTTTCTGGTTGTCCAGCAAACATTAATATTCCAAAATTTATTAAAGAATTTAGAGAGGGTCACTTAGATGAAGCAGCAAAAACCATTAGAGAAAAAAATTATTTTCCAAGTATATGTGGAAGAATATGTCAACATGAAAAACAATGTGAAGGAAAGTGTATTCTTGAAAAGACTCCAGAAGGCGCAGTAAATATTGGAGGAATAGAAAGATATATTGGAGATAATGCAATGTTTCCAAAAATAGAAAAGACAAATGGAAAAAAAGCAGCAATAATTGGTTCTGGTCCATCAGGTCTAACTACTGCAGCATATTTAGCATTAAAAGGAATAAATGTAACTGTGTTTGAAAGCACACACGCTTTTGGAGGAGTAATAAAATATGGTGTCCCAGAATTTCGTTTGCCAAAAGAAACAGTTTCGCGTGAGCTAACTGCTTTACACGATTTAGGGATTGATTTTGAACCAAACGCAAAAATTAGTGAAGAATCAATTAATGAAATAGCAAAAGAATTTGATGCTGTGTTTGTTGGAACTGGTGTTGGAGCATCAAGACAAATGGGTGTTGAAGGCGCAAAATTAAAAGGAATTATTTCTGCAATGAAATTCTTAGTAAACTTAAATCAAAGTGACATGCCAATGATTTCTCCAGGAGAAAAAGTAGTAGTTGTTGGTGCGGGATATGTTGGAATTGATGCTGCAAGAAGTGCTGTTCGCCTTGGAGGAAAAGTTACATGTATTACCTTTGCAAAAAGAGAAGATGCAATAAAAACAGTTTCAGAAAAAGATTATAATGATGCAGAAGAAGAAGGAGTAAGATTTATGTTTGGTTTAACTGTGGACAAATTTGAAGGAAATGAAGAAGAAAAAGTTACAAAAGTACATTACAAAAATGGAGAAAACGGTTTTTTAGAAGCAACAAAAGTAATTGTTGCTATTGGACAAGAACACGACAAAGATGATTTGAGAAAACCATTACGTAATGAAGAAAATGGTTGTGTGAAAGTAAATGAAAATTATCAAACAAAAGTAAAAAATGTATTTGCGGCGGGAGATTGTGTTCATGGTCCAAAAACAGTAATTGCGGCAATTGATGCTGGAAGAAGGGCTGCAGAAGCAATGCTTGATTATTTAAAACAAAAAGAACAATAATATTATTTGTTAGTTGAAAGATTTATTGGAGTGATATTATGGATAAAGAACAATTTAGTGGTTTTTACAAAAAAACAATTAAAGAAAGACAAGAAATTGTGGCAAAAGAATTTTCTTTAAATGAAGATGACAAAAAACTATTAGAAAAAGAAGGTTCACTTCCTTTTGAAATTGCTGACAGAATGATAGAAAATGTTATTGGGACTTTTCCTCTTCCTTATGGTTTAGCAACAAACTTTGTTATTGATGGTAAAGATTATATTATTCCATTTGCAATAGAAGAACCAAGCGTTGTTGCTGCTGCGAGTAATGCTGCAAAGCTTTCTAGTGGTTTTACAACTTCTTGTGATGAACCAATAATGATTGGACAAATACAAGTTGTTGGAATAGAAAATTTAGAAGAAGCAAAAAAAGCAATCGAAGAAAAGAAAAAAGAATTGCTTGATTTTGTAACAACAATTGATCCAGTATTAGTAAAGTTTGGTGGCGGGCCAAGAGATATTACAATTGAGATTGTTGAAGGATTAAATGGAAAAATGTTAGATATACATTTACTAGTTGATGTTCGCGACGCGATGGGTGCTAACGCAATTAATACTATGACAGAAAAATTAGCCCCAAAAATAGAAGAAATAACTAAAGGAAAAGTAATTCTTAGAATAATTTCTAATTTAGCAATTTATAGAAGAGCACAAGCAAAAGCAATTTGGATAAAAGAAAGTTTAGAAGCAAGTACTAAGGGACAAATTAATGGAGAAGAAGTTGTGGAAGCAATATTAAATGCTTATAATTTTGCAACAGCTACTCAATTTCGTGCAACTACTCATAACAAAGGAATAATGAATGGAATTGATGCAGTAGTTATTGCAACAGGAAATGATTTTCGTGCAATTGAAAGCGGAGCACATTCTTTTGCTTGCTTTGAAAAAAAATATTCTCCATTGACAAAATATTACAAAGATGAAAACGGAAATTTAGTTGGAGAAATAGATATTCCACTTGCGCTTGGTTTAGTTGGAGGCGCAACAAAAGTTCATCCAATGGCCCAACTTTCTTTAAAAATTCTAGGAATAAAAACAGCAAATGAATTAGCAAGGATAATTGCGTGTGTTGGCCTAGCACAAAACATGGCTGCTCTACGTGCATTATCTACAGAAGGAATACAAAGAGGGCACATGGGGTTACATGCAAAAAATATTGCAGTACAAGCTGGTGCAACAAAAGAAGAAATTGATATTGTTGCACAAAAAATGATTGAAACAAAAGAAGTTTCACAAGCAAAAGCAGAAGAGATTTTAAAAGAGATCAGGGGATAAGTTTTTTATAGTTTGAAAGAGAATGATTTCTATGGGTTTAGGATTTTCAAGAAAAAAAGTTCCTATGCGCTCTCCTGCGTATGGAAGTTCGTATAAAACCAAAAGCAAAGGAAAGAGATTCAAACGAGCAACATCAGTGGTTTTAGCAACATTAATTGCTTTTGGGGCACATAAAGGATTGCAACGAACGGCCCGAATCACAGACCCGGATTTTATTGCCCGACAAAAATTTTGGTCTTTAAGTAGCAAAAGTGTTAGGGTATATAAGGAAGTGCCAATCCCAGAAAATTTAATTGGTAGTTCAAAGTATAGGTTAGGCAAAAGTTTAGCAAGAGCGGGATTAGTCACATATGATATTCATATTAACGGCAAAGAAGTTGGCCTAGTAAAAGCAAATTTTAAGATTCTTGGAAAAAAATATACTCTCGAACTTGGGGAAGTGGATCAAAATATTCAAAGACCATTCCAACTTTATAGAAAAAAGTGGACAATGTCAAAAAATGGTGAACCAAGATTTTTAATTCATGAAACAAACAAATCATTTTGGGTGCCAGGATTGCACCACTTTGAAATAATGGATGCTGTTTCTGGTAAAACGATTGCACATTTGGGTGCGCAATGGCACATGCGAAGATTTTTGCTTGGACGAAGAGACTATGCGATTCGATTTGAAGAAGGCCATGAAGGAGCTATGTCTCATGCTGAAATAACTGGGTTGTTAACTACTATTGGAAAGGTCTCTAAGTCTGGTGGCGGCAATTCATCAAAATCTAAAAAAGGAAAATAAGAAAGTAATTCGTCAACAAACGAAGTAAATTTCGTCATTAGAAAGGTTTTTATTGGTGTGCTAAAAGAGGTATTTTATATTTCAAAGTAATATTTTAATTAGGTGATTGATAATGGTGGGTAAAGTTAGAACAGCATCTTCAACAGCACGTACTCGTGTAAAAGCTGGAAAAAGAGCAGTTACTAGGACGCTAAAAGGATTTAATGCATCTGAAACAGTTTTAAGAAAGAGAACTGCTGAATTAATTAAAGAAATGAGAAAAGCAAAAATTCCAGTTACTCCAAAAAATTTAGCAATGCTTTCAGAGGCAACACTTAATGAAATGGTAGAATATGAACAATATGGGGGATCAAATGATGGCGGGCCGTATACTTGGGGCAATGCTGCACGAAACAAAATTCAAGAATTAAAAAGAACAAAAAAACTTTGAAGGTTAATTTTATGGCAGGAATAATAGGTTACGGAGTATACATTCCAAAATATAGGATCAAGGCTGAAGAAATAGCAGCAGTACAAGAAGCTGATGCTAATGCAATAAAAGCCGGTCTAGGTTTAACAGAAAAATCGGTTCCTGGAAAAGACGAAGACACAATTACAATCGCAACTCACGCAGCAAGAGATGCACTTGCAAGAGCACAAATAAATAGAAAAGAAATTGGTGCGATCTATGTTGGTAGTGAATCACACCCCTACGCAGTAAAACCATCTAGTGCAATAGTGGCCGAAGCAATAGGAATAGGAAATGATTACACAGCAGTAGACACAGAGTTTGCTTGCAAAGCTGGTAGCGCAACAATACAAATCAATGCTGGTTTAGTTGATTCAAAAATGATAAAATATGGTTTAAGTATTGGAGCAGATACATCACAAGCAGAGCCAGGAAATGCTCTAGAATATTCTGCAGCAGCAGGCGGAGCAGCATTTATTATTGGAAGTAACGAAGAAGCACTTGCAACAATTGATTTTACATGTTCATTTACTAGCGATACTCCAGATTTTTGGAGAAGAGCAATGCAACCATACCCATCACACGCAGGAAGATTCACAGGAGAACCAGCATACTTCAAACACGTTATTGGTGCAACAAAAATGTTACTAGAAAAAACAAAGACAAAGATTAGTGATTATGATTTTGTAGTATTACATATGCCGAATGGAAAATTTCCAGAAGCAGCAGCAAAAATACTTGGGGTAATAAAAGAAAAACAATTAGAAGCAGGACTAGTAGTAAAAAAAATTGGAAACACCTATTCAGGCTCTTCATTATTAGGACTTGCAGCAGTACTTGATGTAGCAAAACCCGGAGACAAAATATTAATGACTTCATATGGTTCAGGTTCTGGATCAGATTCTTTCGCATTAACAGTTACAGAAAAAATAAAAGAAAAACAAAAACTTGCTCGAAGTGTACAAGATTATATTGATAGAAAAGAATACTTACCATACGCAAAATATCTAAAACACATGGAGACAATACATTGAAACTTTTAGAAAAAGTTTCATCAAAATTATGAGATGATTATTATGAACATAGGAGTTTTAGGAGTAGGAATCACCAAGTTCGGTGACGGCCTTGTTAAGGCCGGCGAAAGCACTATCTTCGCTTCGCTCGATAGAGCAAAGGTGATTGCATGAATATTGGCGTACTTGGTATTGGTATTACAAAGTTTGGAGAAAGATGGGATCAAGGATTAAGAGAATTATTACTTGACGCACAAATGAAAGCACTAAAAGATGCAAAGATTTCAGTAGAACAAATTGATGCACTGTATACTGGAAATATGGGGGCAGGACAACTAAGTGGACAATTACATATTGGTGCAATGGCAACAGAAAATTTGAACATTGACAAACCATCAATAAGAGTTGAAGGAGCATGTGCTTCAGGTTCACTCGCATTAAGACAAGGAATACAAGCAATTGAAAGCGGAGAAGCAGAAATAGTTCTTGTTTCGGGTGTAGAAAAAATGACTGATGTTAGTACAGAACAAGTAACAACAATGCTAATGGGTGCAGGAGACGAAGAACTAGAAGGATTCAACGGCCTAACTTTTCCAGGATTATATGCATTACTAGCAAAAGCATACATGACAAAATACCCAAAACTAACAAGAGATTTATTAGCAGAAGTATCAGTAAAAAATCATTTCCACGGAGCAAGAAACGAGTATTGTCAATTCAGAAAAGAAATTAATATTGACACAGTAAAAAAATCTACAATGGTTGCAGACCCATTAACATTATTTGATTGTTCTCCAATAACAGACGGCGCAGCAAGCATAATTCTTGCATCAGAAAAAAAAGCAAAAGAACTTGGAGCAAAAGTAGCAATCATAGGTTCTGGCTTAGCAACAGACACATTATCACTTGCAAGAAGAAGCACTTTAACAGCAATTCCTGCAGGGAAAAAAGCTGCAGAGGCAGCATATAAACAAGCAGGTATAACAGCAAAAGATGTTGACTTTGCAGAAGTACATGATTGTTTTACTATTGCAGAAATAATGGCTGTAGAAGCTCTTGGTTTTGCAAAAGAAGGAGAAGGATACAAATTATATGAAAACAAAGACACTTATTTTATGGGAAGGATTCCAATTAATACTAGTGGTGGACTAAAAGCATGTGGGCACCCAGTTGGAGCAACAGGAATAAAACAAGCAATCGAAGCAACAATGCAATTACGTGGAGAAGCAGAAGGAAGACAAGTAAAAAACGCAAAAATCGGAGTAACACATAATGTAGGCGGTTCAGGCGGAACTGCTTGTGTACACGTGTTCAAGAAGGTGAAATAATGTTTAGAGATAGTCCAATAATAAGATGGAGAAATTACAAAGACAGATACATGTTAATTGGTTTTGAGTGCACAGCTTGCGGAAAAAAATATTTCGAAGCAAAAGGATTATGTCCCTGTGGCGGAACAGAATTCAACGAAATAGAATTTAGTGGAAAAGGAAAGATAGTTTCTTTTACACAAATACATTCTGGTCCAGAAGCATTTACTCATCAAGGAAATTATTGCGTGGCAATAATTGATTTAGTAGAAGGAGCAAGAATAACAGGACAAGTAGTTGATTGCAAATACGAAGATTTGAAAATTGGTTTAGAAGTAGAAGCAGTATTTAGAAAATTCTACAAAAGTGGAGAAAAAGGCGTAATCCACTATGGAACAAAATTTGTTCCAAAGTTTTAAATACTTTGAAAAACAAATATTTTTGGTGATATTATGGGCGTAACTAGAAGACAACTAAGTGCAAGGCAGATTAAGAATTTGAGACAAAAGAGACAAAAAATTGTTTCAGCAGCATTAAAACCAAGGGTTAAAGAAATGAGTACCTATAGGCTGATTGGAATTGGAGACAGAGGTATTGCAATAAGGTATGGTTCTTGGAGAAAAATGCGTGCTGCTGCAAAAGGGGGACCACGCGCGGCAAATAAAGTGATTCAAAAGATGAAAGAGCTTCATAGCCAAGGTGTAACAATGATAGAAGATCCAACAGTTGAAGGTGGAAAAATACATATATTAAATGAAATAAAAAATATACAGGCACTTTCAGACGAAAGAGTTGGCCGGTCTAAATCAAGAAGAATAAACAAGAAAAAATAGTATTGCAGAATAGTTTCGATGAGTTCTAAGTCACGAAAATAACTTAAGAACATCTACGTACTGAATTTTTTAGTGATAAAATGGAAAAAGCAATTGGAAGAGGATACGGAAAACTCATTCTTTTCGGAGAACACTTTGTTGTTTATGGTTTGCCTGGAATAGCAACTGGTTTAGATAAGTATTTTGAAGTAGAAATGGAAAAAATTGATGGAAACGACATAATTATAGAAGACAACGTTTACTTTAATGAAACAATAAAATGTTCAGAAGAAACAGAGCACCCAAAAACTTTAACAATAAAACCTTTTGTTGATAACTTCAAAATTTCTGGAGTAAAAATTATTTTTGGTGGAAATATTGCAAGAAAAGGAATGGGGTTGTCAGCAGCCTATGCTGTTGCAACTATTCGAGCAGCAAACGAATTATTTAAATTGAATCTTTCTAATGAAGAAGTAAACTTTTGGGCTTATGAGTCTGAAAAATATTCTCACGGAACACCAAGCGGAATAGACAATACTTGTGCAACATATGGACAACCAATTTGGTTTGAAAAAAATATGTCTGGTGGAAAAAACAAAATAGAATTATTCAAAATTAAAATGCCGTTACTCTTAGTTATTGGTGACACTGGAATAAAAGCATCAACATCAGAAGTTGTCGCAGGAGTAAGAAAAAGAAAAGAAGAAAACGAAGACGAATACAAAGAATTTTTCGAAGATGAAATAACTTTGTTAAACGAAGCAAAGCAAGCACTTGAATGTGGTGACATAAAAATGGTTGGAGAACTAATGAATAATAACCAAGTTCTTCTTAGAGACATTGGAGTTTCTTGTGATGAATTAGAAGATTTAATCGAAATTTCTTTAGAAAATGGTGCTTTAGGAGCAAAAATTTCTGGAGCTGGTGCAGGTGGAATAATGATTGCTCTTGCAGAAAATAAAGAGGCACAAGAAGAAATAGCAAAAGCAATGGAAGAAAAAGGTTACAAAGCAACAAAAACAATTATTGGAAAATAGGTGTGATAGAATGAAAATAATTATTGGTATGAGCGGGGCAAGCGGAACAAACTATACTCTAAATTTATTAAAACAATTAAAAAAACAAAAAATTGAAACTCATTTAATTGTTAGTGAGTGGGCAGAAAAAGTTTTTGAAAAAGAAACAAACAAAAAGATTAGCGAAATAAAAAAACTCGTAACAAAGAATTATACAAATAAAGAAATGGATGCTTTAATTTCTTCTTCAAGTTTTCTTGCAGACGGAATGATAATAATTCCTGCTTCAGTAAAGACTTGTTCAGAAATAGCGACAGCGCACACAGGCACACTGATTACGCGTTGTGCTGATATAATGCTTCGTTACAAAAAACCGTTAATTGTGTGTTTGCGAGAAACTCCTCTTTCTGGGCCAGCATTAGAACAATTGGTAAAAATAGCACAATATGGGGGAATAGTGTTTCCGCTTTCTCCAGGGTTTTATGGAAAACCAAAGAATATTAGTGAGTTAGAAGACTTTATTTCGGGAAAGGTAATGGATTTAATAGGTTTGGATAATAATTTTTATAAGAGATGGGAGTAATTGGGGTGTAATTATGAAAATTGGAAGAAGAGATAATATGAAACCAACTGGAAAAGGGTTGACAACGCCTAGAGCTTATGCCAAGGCCGTAAAAAGAAGACAAAAAGCAAAAAAATTGTTAGATGGAATAGAAAGAGATATACCTGTTTTAACCACCGTTGCGGCAATGGAAGTTGGGAGAGCTGGAAAAGTACTTAATGCTGGACTAGGGTATACGTTTGGGAGGGCGCTTGCGCGGGAAGCTGCTATGAAAAGACACAAAATTAGTTTAAAGACACTTGCAGAAATCTCAGGAAGACCTAAAGTTGCAGAATTAGTTGTAAGAAGATTGATTGTAACTGACCCGAAGTTTGCAGCAAAAATAAAAGCTTGGGGAGAAAAAGGACCAAAAATGAACAAAAGACAAAGAGAAGCTTTTGTTAAAGACAATAGATACAGAGATATAGAAAATATTGATTACGGCAAATAGAATAGTTTTCGACTTTTCAATTTTTCTAATTAATTTCTTACAAGAGGTGGAAACAATGAGTTTTAGAGAATTTGTAGAAAATAATGCAGAAATAAAAATTACAAAAGAGGTTTCAAAGAATTTAGAAATCTCAGGAATAGTTCACTCTGCAAAAGACGAAATGATTCTTTTTGAAAAAGTAAAGGAAAGCAACAACAGAGTTGCAGTAAATGTTTTCGCCTCAAAACAAAAAGTAGCAAACTATCTAGGTTGTGAAATAAAAGATCTTGTTCCAAGAATGATTAATGCTCTAGAAAATCCTAGCGAACCAGAAATAGTTACAGAAACAGATCACGAAGAACAAGAAATAGATTTAGAAAAATTACCCATTCTTACACACACTAAAGCCGATGGGGGGCCATATGTTTCAAGTGGATTAGTAATTGTAAGAGACAAAGATTTAGGACAAAATGTTTGTTTTCATAGGGGAATGGTATTTGAAAAAAACAAAATGGCTTTGAGAATTCTTGAAAGAAACACAATGGAAATATTGAAAAAAAATAATGGCGAAGTAAGAGCAGCATATTGTATCGGTTGTGGTGGAGAAACTCTTTTAGCAGCAGCAATGGCTCCGCCAATAGGGGTGAACGAATTAACAATTGCTAATACAATAAAACCAATAAAAGTAATAAAAGCAAAAACTTTTGATGCTCTTCTTCCAGCGGATGCAGAAATAATAATGGAAGGAACTCTTTCACTAAATGAAAAACATGCAGAGGGACCATTTGTTGACTTAACAGAAACTCCCGATGTAATACGACAAGAACCAGTTTTTACAGTAGAAAAGATTTATACAAGACCAAATTACATTTATCATGCATTACTCCCAGGAGGATTTGAACACAAAATATTAATGGGCATGCCAAGAGAACCAACAATTTTCCAAGAAGTAAAAAAAGCAGGAATTGACGTAATAGATGTTAGTGTTAATCCTGGCGGAACAAGTTGGTTACATGTTCTAATAAAAATTAATAAAAAAAGGGACGAAGATGGAAAAAATGCGATTCTTGCAGGAATGAAGGGACATTCTTCAGCAAAACACTTTTTTATTTTGGACAAGGATATTGACATTTATAATCCATTACAAGTTGAATGGGCAATGGCTACAAGATTCCAAGCAGACAAAGATTTGTACACGTTTCCAAAAGAAAAAGGTTCTTCTCTTGACCCAAGCGGAGACCCTAATACAAGAGAAACATGCAAAGCAGGATTTGATTTAACAATGCCTTTAGATAAAGTAAAAGAAATGACAAAAGCAACTTTTCCAGATTATAAAATAGAGGATTATGTGGAGTGATAAAATGGCAGGAATAAAAGAAGGAGTAGTTGCTTTTGATTTTGATGGAGTAATTGGGGATAGTGTCTATGAATGTTATGTTCAATCAATAAAAGCAGCAAAAGATTTGAATATTGGAGTGAATGCATCAAAAAAATTAGAAGAAAAGTTTAGAGAAGGAAGACCATTAATAACAAAGGCAGAACACTTTTACACAATTTTGAGATTAATAAAAGAACACCCTGAAATAAATTTTGAAATGATGTCACAAGCAAGGTTTGATGCAGAATTTAAAAAAGATGTAAAAAGAGCAGAGCAATTTTTAGAACGATTTTATCATCACAGAGCAGAGATGCGAAAGATCAGTCCAAGAGAATGGACGGCATTACAAAAAAGTTTTCCAAGAATTGCAAGATTTATTGCGACAACAAAAAACCAGACTGCGGTTGTTGAGTTACTTAAAAGATATGGGATACATTTACCAGAATCGCATATTTTATCAAAAGATTTTTCAAAGGATAAAAATGAACAATTAAAAGAAATATCAAAAAGGGCGAGGGTGCCAGTAAACCAAATTGTTCTTGTTGAAGACGCAGTGAAACAAGCACAAAAAGCAAGATCAATGGGTGCAAAAGCAGTAATAGTTCCATACGGCTATTCAACAGCAAAACAAAGAAGAGAAGCAAAAAAAGAAGGGATTCCTAGTTTAAATCCTGGCTCTAGAAAAAAAGAAAGTAAAAAGATAAGTAGAATGATTAGACAAGGAAGAGTTGGAAGGAGAAGATAAAATGGATTTGACAAATGATGAAAAAGAAATGGCAGAAGGAAAACAAGGAAATGCTTTAAAAAAATCAATGGAAATTCTTATTGCACTCGGAGAAATTTATGGTGCAGAAAAACTAGTTGATGTAACAAGTGTACAAATCGCAGGAGTAAGTTATGACAATTTAGGAGATGCGGGATTAGAATACTTAGCAGAAATGGCAATTGACGGGAAAACAAGAGTTCTAACAACTTTGAATCCTGCAGGAATGGATTTAGAAAATTGGGAAGCTCTTGGAATGGCAAAAGAATTTGCAGAAAAACAAAAAGCAGTAATCGACTCTTTTGCGAAGATGGGCGTAAAAACAACTTGTACTTGTACACCTTATTTTATTGGAAACAAACCAAACCAAGGAGACCATATTGCATGGAGTGAATCAAGTGCAGTAGCATATGCAAACTCTGTTCTTGGTGCATACACAAATAGAGAAGGTGGGCCAAGCGCATTAGCAAGTGCATTAACCGGAAAAACACCATTGTACGGAATGCATTTAGATGAAAATAGAAATGCAAAAGTAAAAGTTATTGTTGAAACAGAAATAAAAGGAACAGAATATTTTGGAGCTCTTGGAAGAGTTATTGGAGAAAAAATAAAGAACAAACCAGCATACATTACTGGAATAAAAGAAGCTTCAATAGAAGAACTAAAATCGTTCAGTGCAAGCATTGCAACATATGGAGGCGCCGCAATATTTCACATAGAAGGAATTACTCCAAACAAAACGCCAGTGCCAGAAGAAAGTATTAATGTTACAAAAGAAGAAATTGATACCGCACTTGCTAGTTGGAATGATGATTGTGAAGTTGATTTTGTAAGTGTTGGTTGTCCGCATTGCAGTTTGAAAGAAATTGAAAAACTAGCTGAAATGTTAAATGGAAAAAAAGTTACAAAAGAATTTTGGATTACTTGTGCAAGACCAATAAAAAAAGAAGCAGAAGAAAAAGGATATGTAAAAAAAATTGAAGAAGCTGGAGCAAAATTTGCTTGTGATACTTGTTGTGTAGTGGCTCCAATAAAAGGACGTTTTAAATGTCTAGCAACAGACTCAGCAAAAGGATGTTATTATGGTGCGGCAAAAAACGAATTCAAAGTAAAAATAATGTCAATAGAAAATTTAGTAAGAGAAGCATGCGGGGCAACTCAAAATCAAGAAGATTTTGTGAATCCTTCTCAGACTGCGTCTTCAAAGGAAGTGGTAGAATGAAACTAAAAGGAAGAACAATAGCAAAAGGACAAGCAGAAGGCGAAGTACTTTACACAGAAGAAGGAATTAGTTTTTTTGGAGGAGTTAATCCTGATACAGGGATAGTTGCTGAAAGTGGCCACCCATTAGAAGGAGTTTGCATTACTGGAAAAATACTTGTTTTTCCACAAGGAAAAGGGTCAACTGTTGGAAGCTATGCTCTTTACAGAATGAAAAAACAAGGGACCGCACCAATTGCATTAGTAAATGCTGAATGTGAAACAATTGTTGCAGTTGGAGCAATAATTTCTGAAATTCCATGTATTGATAAAATAGATATTTCTCAATTAAAAGAATCAAAAACAGCAAAAGTTAATGGTGAAGAAGGAACAGTTGAATTTGAGTGATAAAATGTCTTTAATAATTCTAAAACTTGGCGGTTCTGCTATTACAAAAAAAGCAGACAATAAATTCGAAATGAATTATGAAGTTTTGAATCGTTCAGCACAAGAAATAAAAAATGCGCAAGAACAAAATCCAGACTTAGAACTAATTGTTGTTTGTGGAGTTGGTCCTTTTGGGCACACAAATGTAAAAGAATTTGATATTAATAATGGAATCACAACAGATAGACACAAAGCAGGAGTAGAAAAAACAAATAAAGATTGTGATTTTGTTGGGAATGAAACAGTAAAAGCATTAAAAAATATTGGTTTGAAAGCAAAGCTAATTTCAGGTTATGATATTTGCAAACAAAAAAACAAACAAGTAGTTTCTTTTGATTTAGGACCATACAAAAAAGCTCTGGAAGAAAAAATAATTCCAATTACTACAGGGATAATGGTTGAAGATAAAGAATTAGTTTGGAGCGTTATGTCTGGAGACCAAGTAATTGCACAATTAGCAAAACATTTATCTCCAGAAAAAGTTTTGATTGGAGCTGATGTTGATGGGATATTCACTGCAGACCCAAAAAATGATGAAAAAGCAGAATTAATTGAAGAAATAACAAAAGAAAATATTGAAAGTATTTTAGAAAAAGTTGGAGAATCAAGAGCCGTAGATGTTACTGGCGGAATGAAAGGAAAACTAGACAAATTAGCAAAAAATCTAGGCGGGGTTAATGTTGAAATATTTTCGCTATTTGTTGAAAAGAATTTAGAAAATGTTTTGTTAGGAAAAGAAATAAAAAGTACAAAAATAATGCTTTAATCAAAAAACAAAGCTCGAAATAATCGTCCTAACTTAGTTTTTAAATATTGCTTTTAGTTAGCTTTTTATTGTGCTTAGTGCCTATTAATAGTGAGCCTTATGAAACAAATAATACTACTTGGAAGAGGTGGACAAGGAGCAGTAACAAGCTCAAGAGTGCTAGCGATAGCAGCATTTGAAGATGGGAATTTTTCACAAGCCTTTCCTAATTTTGGTGTAGAAAGAATGGGAGCACCAGTAAGAAGTTATGCAAGAATTGATAAAAAATTTATTAATTTAAGAGAGCAAGTTTATGAAGCAGATTATGCAATAGTTTTAGACGCAACATTATTATCTGGTCTAACAGAAAAAGTAACAGACACAATAATAATTAATTCAAACAAAACTGAAGAAGAAATAAAGTTAGAAACAAAAGCAAGAATAAGATGTGTTGATATCACAAAAGTAGCTTTAGAAGTAATAGGAAAACCGTTTGTAAATATTGCTGCTTTAGGAGCATTTGCGGCAATAACAAAAGAAGTTTCTTTAAAAGGATTAGAAAAAGCAGTTGAACAACAAATGGGGAATAAAGGGCCAATGGTAGAAAAAAACTTAAAAGCAATTGAAGAAGTTTACAAGCTTGCAGGTGGTAAGTAGTGGCAGAAAAAAAAGAAAAATTAAAGTTCAATAAAGGCGCAGTAATTGATGAGCCAGGTTCAACAAAAAAATACAAAACTGGAGAATGGCGAACATACAAACCATCAATTGACCATTCAAAATGTATTAAGTGTGGTAAGTGTTGGGCGAATTGTCCTGATGCAGCAATCTTCAAAGATAAAGATGGAAATTTTCAAATAAATTATGATTATTGTAAAGGATGTTTAATTTGTGAAAAAGAATGCCCAGTAAAATGTATTAGCCATGTTGTGGAGGAGAAATAATATGATTAAATTAGATCTTCCAGCAAGAGTAAAAAAAGGATTGCATAAAAAAAGCTTGATTGTTCCAGGAATTATAAGAAAAGAAATTTCTGCAGAAAAAGAAGGACAAGCAAGAACAAGGTATGCTACAAAACAAATACTTGATGAAATAAATATTAAAGATAGAACAAAAAGACAAGCAGTTCAAAAAGCAGTAACACAACACTTCAAAGAAGCAATTTTAATTGAAGCAGAAAAAGAAAGGATGTCTTATGAACAAAGACTCGAAGCAAAGTATAAAGTAGATGATAAATTAACAGCTTCTTTAAAACAAATATTAGGAAAAGATTTTGATAAGTTTGAACAAATAATTGAAAGAGTAAGGAGAACAGGTGAATAAAAATGCCTAAAAAAGTAGTAATAAGTGGTTCAGATGCGATTGCCGAAGCGGTAAAACTTTGTAAACCGCGAGTTTGCCCAATGTATCCTATTACTCCATCAACATTAATACCTGAAAAAATTAGTGAATTTATTAATAATGGAGAAATGAATACTGAAATGATTCATGTTGAGTCAGAACATTCAGCAGCAAGCGCATTATATGGAGCATATGCAACAGGAGTAAGAGCATTCACAGCATCAGCAAGTAATGGGATTGCTTTGATGCACGAAATATTACCAATAATTTCTTCAGCAAGATTTCCGGCAGTAATGGGGGTCGCAAACAGAACTATTAGTGGTCCAATAAATATTTGGAATGATCATAGTGATGCTATGAGTGAAAGAGATCAAGGTTGGATACAAATGTATTGTGAATCAAGCCAAGAAGCTTTTGATACAATAATAATGGCTTACAAGATAGCAGAAAAAGAAAAAGTTTCTTTACCCGTGATGGTTTGTATTGATGGATTTGCATTGAGCCATGTTTTTGAACCAGTGCAAATTGAAGAACAAAAAAAAGTAGATTCTTTCTTACCAGAATACAAACCAAGAGAATTTTTAGACACAAAAAAACCAATGTCTTTTGGACCAATTGCTTTTCCAAATAGTTTTTTTGAATTCCATGAACAAGAAAATGACGCAATGAAAGAAGCACTAAGAGAAATTCCATTAGTGCATAAAGAATTTGAAAAAGAATTTGGAAGAAAATATGGTAATGGTTTGATAGAATTAATAGAAATGAAAGACGCAAAATATGCATTAATAGCAAATGGGACAAGTGTTGGAACTGCACGCGTTGTTGTTGAAGAATTAAGAAAAAAAGGAAAAAAAGTCGGTTTAATAAAACTAAAAACTTTCAGGCCATTCCCAAGAGAAGAATTAATTAAAGCATGCAAAGGATTGAAAGCGCTTGGAGTAATTGATAGGCACGTTTCTTTAGGAAGTGAAGGTGCAATGACACTTGATATTAAAGCAGTTTTAAAAGATGAAAAAGTAAGAGTAGAAGGATTTATTTCTGGCTTGGGTGGAAGAGACATTAATACAACAAGACTAAAAAAGGCATTTGATATTTTAGAAAAAGGAGGTTCCGGAATCTGGCTTAAGTAAGCCAGCACAGACGTGAACCGGCTGGGCGGTTCTGAAAAAGGAATTTGGCTTAAGTGATTGTTATGGTTAGAGTTGGAAAATGGAGTAATAGAAAAAGAGGAAGAGTAAAAATTATCCCTTTTTCAGGAAGAACACAAACAAATGCAGAAGATAGAGTAATAAAATCAAAATTGAGTAGAAACATGGCTAATAAAAAAGAAGTTCTTGATGCGCTTGGAGACAAACCTAACCCTTATGCTAGAGCCGGGCTTTTAATGCGAAAGAGGCCTGAAATTACTCCTGAAACACCAAAACGAGTTGCAGATGCGATAGAAAGACAAAATAAAGCAGGAGAAATTGTTAGAGACAGAAAAAGGAGAGCATCAAGGATAATGCAAGAACGGGCATTAAATCAAGGGAGGTTAGGGTGAATTTTATGGTTAGAAGAAAAGTTTCTGGAAGAATTCCTTCAAAAGAAGAATTAACAAAAGAAACAATGCTAAATTCAAGAATAAAATCACTTGGAGGAAAACCAGACAAGATGAGTGAAAGAGGTAAAAAAATGTTTTTGGAAAAAAGAGTTTGGGAACATCCAATAAAGGCGGGAGCCGCGTTTATTTATACAAGATTATTAAGAAGGAAAGCACAAAGTATTAGAAAAGCAAGACAAGAGGCACAGAATTAGTGTGATAAATTGGCAGATGATATTTATGGTAATAATGGGTTTGAATGAAGAAGAGCTTTTTGCAAGCGGGCATAGGGCATGTGCGGGGTGTGGAGAAGCACTAGCATTAAGACATATACTAAAAGCAGCTGGAAGAAAAACAATTGTTGCACAAGCAACGGGGTGTATGGAAGTTGTATCAAGCCCATATCCAGAAACAAGTTGGGAAATCCCATGGGTTCATTGTGCATTTGAAAATGCGGCGGCAGTAGCAAGTGGAATTCGTGCAGCACTAAATATGAAAGGAGACAAAGAAACAAACGTTATTGCAATGGGTGGAGACGGAGCATCATTCGATATTGGGTTTGGTTCTTTAAGTGGAGCACTAGAACGTGGAAGCAAATTTTTGTATGTTGTAACAGATAATGAGGCATATATGAATTGTTTAGCGCTGGACTCACTAATAATGACAAAAGATGGATTGAAAAAAATAACCGACATAAATGTTGGCGATGAAGTTTATGCGTTTGGGCAAAATACAAACGAATTAGTTCTAAAAAAGTGTAGTGGAGTATTTGATAATGGAGAAAAAAGAGTTTTTGAAATTAATACTTCTTCAAATACAATAAAGGCAACAGGAAACCACCCTTTCTTAGTTTTACAAAGAAATGGAAAGTCGGGAAAAAATCAATTTGTTTGGAAAATGGTTGAAGAATTAAAAGTTGGGGAAGAAGTTGTTTCACTTAAAAAAGGACTTGAAGGGAAAACCTATAATTTTTCTAAAATAAATGAATCAAAGAAAGGAGATTACAAAGTTAATAAGATAAATGAAGTAGAATTGCCAAATAATTCTTCCCCCGAATTAATGAAATTATTAGGAATTTATGTTGGGGATGGCTGGACAAGAATAAATAAAGCCGAAGTTGGGTTTGCTTTGCCAAAAAAAGTTAGGGGAAGAAAAGAAGCAAAGCAATTAATTGAAAATATGCTTTGGAGCCATTGTTTGAGTGAAACAGATAACGAACTGCATATAAGATCCATAAATATTGCAAGATTTTTTGATTCTTTGGGATTTGGAAAAGGAGCAAAAAACAAAATTGTTCCGCAATGGGTTTTTTCATTGCCATTAAATGAAAAACAAGCGTTTGTTGAAGGGTTAATGCTTTCTGACGGATATACAATTGGAAAAAGCAACAGATATGTTTCTGCAAGTTATGAACTTCTTAGAACATTAAGATTATTATTACAAACAATGGATGTACACGTTGGAAAAATACACCAACAAACAAAACAAAAAGGAACTCTTGTTGTAAACAGTGAATTGTTAGCAGATTCGACCTATGGTTGTGTGTGTTTTAGTGGAAAACAAGGCGCATTATTGAAATATGCTAACCAAAACAAACAAAGAAATTATTTATTTGGAAATGAACATTTTGAAACAAAGAAAATTATTTCTATAGAAAAAAAAGGGATTGAAAAAACACTGGATTTACGGGTGGATGGAGAACACAACTTTGTTGCTAATGGAATCGTAGTGCATAATACTGGAATCCAAAGAAGTGGAGCAACTTTTCCTTATGCAAGCACAACTACTTCTCCAGCAGGAAAAGTAATTCATGGAAAACAACAACCAAAAAAACCACTCCCATTTATTGTTGCAGCCCATGGTATAGAATATGTTGCAACAGCAAGTGTATCAAACTTAATTGACCTAAAAAACAAAGTAGAAAAAGCTCTCAAAGTAGACGGGCCATCATTCTTACATGTTTTAGTTCCTTGTACTCCAGGATGGAAGATAGATGCTTCTTCAACAATCGAAATTGCTAGAAAAGCCGTTGATACTTGGGCGGGGCCAGTGTATGAAATAGAAAGAGGAATATTAAAATTAAACCAAAAACCAGAAATAAAACCAATCGAAGAATACTTGATGATGCAAGGAAGATTCAAACATGTTACTCCTAGCGAAGTAGAAAAAATACAAGAATATGTTAACAAAAGGAAAAGATTCTTAGAAGAAAATGACGGAAAAGAAATCGTTGATGTTTTATATTAATTTCAAGATTAATTGGATTTTTTTTTTATTTTTAACTATTTTTCACAAGCCCTTCCTTCACCACAAAAACCACTTAATTCTGTTCCTTTTTTTGTTGGATAAGTTCCATTCAAACAAGCTAAACATAGTTCTTTTTCATTAAAACCAATTGCATTAAAGAGGCCTTCAAAAGATTGATAAACAATTGAATTAACACCAAGTTCTTTTCTAATTTCTTCAATCCTTTTTTTGTTATCAATTTCTGCTCTTGCAATAAATTCTTTTTTTGACCCCATGTCGATTCCATAAAAACAAGGAAACATTATTGGGGGGCAAGAAACACGAACATGTATTTCTTTAGGATTCCCATTTGTTTTAATAAAATCAATAAGTCCTTTCATTGTTGTTCCGCGAACAATACTATCATCAACCAAGAATACTTTTTTTCCTTCAAAAACTTCACGCGCAATACTAAATTTTTCTTTTACCCTTTCTTCACGAGATTTTGATTCAATAAAAGTTCTTCCAACATATCTATTTCTAATCAAACCTTCTTTTGATGGGATTTTTAAAAAATCAGAAAAACCGTCCCCTGCAGGTTTACTTGAATCTGGGACAGAAACAACCACACAATTAGAATCAATTTTTTGTGTTTCGATTTTTGCAAGTTCTTGTCCAAGTTTGTAACGCACATTATACACAAGTTTTTTTTCTAGTACTGATGCGGGGTGTGAAAAATAAACCCATTCAAAAAAACAATAATCTTTTTTTTTGTTTGAAGAATAATTAACAAGTTTTATTTTGTTATCTTTGATGATTAACATGTGTCCTGCTGGAAGATCGTTTATTTCTTTAAAACCAAGGTTTGCAAGAGCAACACTTTCACTAGCAAAGGCAATTCTTTCTTTTTCTTCAGCATAACAAAGTGGTTTGATTCCATTGGGGTCTCGTAAAACAACAATCGTTCCTTCTGCATTAATAAAAGCAATACAATATGCTCCGTCCAATTTTTCTGCTAAACCAGAAAAAACTTTTTCTAAATCTTTTGAATTCTTTTTGAGTTCTTTTGAAATCAAGTGTTCGATTATTTCAGTGTCTGTTTCTTTAATTAAATGATAACCACTTTCTTCTAAACCTTGTTTTAGTTCTTTGTAATTTGCAATGTTTCCATTAAAACAAATAGAAAACCATTTGGTTTTTTTCCCATGTCTTCTTTCAAAGGGTTGTGCGTATTCAACATCATCTTTTCCACAAGTAGCATATCGCACGTGTCCAATTCCGCGTGTGGAATGCATTTTTTCCATTATTTGTTTGAATTTGTTTTCATCATATGCTTTGAAAGCAACGTTTGCTAAACCCAATCCTTTGTAAGTTTTTAACAAATAATCATTGTTTGGTTGAAAAGTAGTCATTCCTGCAGATAATTGTCCTCTGTGTTGTAATTGAATTAGCATTTTGAAGATTTTTTTTTCAGCGTTTTCTCCAACAAAGCCACAAATTCCACATTCATCTTTCATTTATAAGTATTGGATAAATAACTAGTTAAAAAACAATTCAATCTTATACATAATTAGTTATTTTTTTTGGATAATTCTGTAATTAAATTATATTGTAATGATTTTTTTTTGTTTTTAGTTTTTTAATAATCTTTGCACTCTTTCAAATTTTAATCCGGATTGTTCACAAAGGTCCAAGACTTTTTGTTTCCATGTTTTTAGTCCTTTCCAATCAATAACAATTTCTTCAGCACCAGTTTTTGAAATCATTTGTGCGAGTAAATCAGAATCAAGTGATTCAAGAGCATATTGTGGACAAATATGTCCAAAAGAATAATTTTTTCGAAGAGCTAGTTTTGTAAAATCTGGAGCATAATGCCTCCCACCAATTCCAATAACTATTTTGTCATTATTTTCTTTCATTGTATCTTCAATAAGTGTTTTTGCAATTATTTCTGCTTCCTCTTTGTTGTCCCATTCTTTTTGCGAACTTCCTAATTCAATAAAACAAACTTCTTTTTCACAATATGGGCCGTGGTGAGTAACTTCATAACAAACAACATATTCTTCGTTTTTGTTTTTTTCTTTTAATCCTCTTAGTAAGTTTGTAATGGTTTTTGGGGTTGTTGTGCACAGGGTTTTTTCTCTTCCACCAAATTCTGCTTTGTCAAAATTTCCTATTGAATGAACTGTAAGAGATTTAGTTCCTGCACTAGAAGCATGTTTTGAAAGAACAATTACTTTTTTTTCAGCACATTTATCTAAGGGTAAATGAGTACTGTCTTCTTCAAATTCATAAATTGTTGCCCATTCTACTGCCCCAATTTCTTTTAATCTTCCAGCAATGTTTTGTGCAGCAGGATCAATTTTTGAATAAGCAATGGCTATTTTTTCTTTTTGTTCCATAACAAGATTAGTGGCATAATAGTTTAAGTAACTTTTTAAAGTTTCTGAATTTGTATTATTTTAGAGGTGGTTTTAATGCCAGTTGAATATGGAGAATTTAAGGGAAACAAAATGATTATTTTAAAGAGGACTGAAGAGGATACTTTTCCATTCCAATTTGGAAAAGGAAAAGCAAGGTTGATTGTTGAAAATATGGATGCAATTAAAGCATTTGCTGAAGAAGAATAAATTAGTTTTTACAAAAAATTTAAATCGCTGGAGATTTTTCTTCAGCGAGACACTATTTTTTTTATTCGCCCGCTAGAAAACTCCACCAGGGCTTGTTAATGGAAACAATTTGTCCATTTTGTGCACTTACTCTTGTTTCAATTTGCATTTGAACAGGAAAGACAAACAAAACATTTGCTTGTTTTGTTGCAGTTACATTGTAAGTTGGAATTCCATCTTGTTCTGAAAGAACAACTTTTTCTATCGGAGAATTTGCTCCCACACTATTGCTCGTTGAGACCATTGCCTGATTCGGCATAATATCAATATTTTGTTCCCCTTTTTTTGTCTGCATTACAAATCTTTCATTCTTTATTTCAACCGGGCTTGTAGATGGAACAGAAACTCCATTTATTTCGACAATGTTCGCTATTAATTCAGTGTTTACTATTTGTGTGGCTGACCCATCTGAACTAGAACTTTCTTTTTTCCAAATAATAATATTTTGTTCTTGTGTGCTATTGTTGGTAGTTATCATTCCTGAATTAGACATTTCATATGTTGCGTTTGTTCCCGAGCTATTATTGCATTCATCTGATGTACATGTACATACTACTGAAGCAGGATAAGTTGTTGTTAATGTACATTCAGTTGTTTCTGGGCAGTTATAATATGAACAAGGATTTGCTTTTGCACATCTTGGGCCAAAACCTGGAAAACTATAACATTCTAATCCTTCTTCACAAGGATTACTTGAATCACAATTTTGATCAGTCATTTGTGGATACATTAATGGCATTGAATGTCTTACTTGAATTGTTGAATTTGTTTGTTGCATTACATTTGTTGCTTGTCCCTGATTACTTTGTTGTAGTTGGTTATTTATTTGTTCGCCAGCTGCAAAAACCATTGTTGATAATAACAAAATACTTAATACTAAAATTATATTTTTGATCAATTGAATCACCTAGTATATTGGGGTAAATTAGTATTTAACCTTTCTGGAATCATTAGGTGGTTTCCTAAAACACACAGTTAAGTATTTATTTGTAAACGGGCTATTTCTAACATGCTTGATGGCTTGTTTTATCCAAAGAGAGTTGCAATTATTGGTGCTTCTAATACGCCCGGAAAAGTGGGTTATTCAATAATAAAAAATCTGGTAGATGCAGATTTTTCTGGAGAAATTTTTCCTGTTAATTTAAAAGAAAAAGAAGTTCAGGGAATAGAGTGTTTTCCAAGCGTTCTTAAAATAAAAAAAAGTGTTGATTTAGCAATAATAGTTATTCCTGCACAATTCGTTCCGTCTGTGATGAATGAGTGTGCAAAAAAAGGAATTAAAAATGTGGTAATAATTACTGCTGGCTTTTCTGAAACAGGAAAAGATGGACAAAAATTAGAAGAAGAATTAAGAAAAATAGTTGAAGAAAACAAAATGAATGTTGTTGGTCCTAACACATTAGGGATACTTAACACGGAGAATGGTTTGAATGCTTCTTTTTCTGCAACATTCCCAAACCAGGGAAATATTGCATTGGTTTCTCAGAGTGGGGCATTATGTACTGCAATACTTGATTGGGCGAGACAAGAAAAAATTGGTTTTAGTAAATTTATTTCAACAGGAAACAAATCTTTTTTAGATGAAGCCAAATATTTTGATTATTTGGAAAATGATTCAAGAACAAAGGCAGTTTTTGTCTATATGGAATCAGTAAAAGATAAGGATGCTTTTTTGAGAGCAGCGTATTCTCTTGCAAAAAAGAAACCAGTTGTTTTGTTAAAGTCAGGTAGGTCTCCAGAAGGACAAAAAGCAGCTTCTTCTCACACAGGAGCATTGAGTGTTGATGATAATATTTTTTCTATTGCTTGTAAGAAAGCAAATGTTTTGAGAATAAATTCAATAGAAGCGTTTTTTGATATGGCAAAATTGTTATCGAGAATAAAAAATCTTAAAGGTTTTAATTTAGCTGTTGTAACAAATGCTGGTGGCCCAGGAGTAATTGCAGCAGACTCTGCTTCAAACCATTCTTTTCCTCTACCAACTTTTAGCAAGAAAACATTGGATATTGTTCAAAAAATTAATCCTCATGCTTCTAATCCATTAGACCTTATTGGAGATGCTGTTCCAATCGATTATAGAAACGCTTTGTCAGTTTTGCAAAATGACCCAAAAATTGATTTGGTTTACACTCTACTTACTCCTCAAAGTATGACTGATCCAGACAGGGTTGCCGATATTATTGTTGAATTAAATAAGAATGTTCCAATTCTTTGTTCTTTTTTAGGCGGAATTGGGGTTAGTCATGCGCGTAGATATTTAAGAGAGCACGGGGTAGTAGAATTTAGTACTCCTGAAAGAGGAATAAAGGCTTTGTCAAGAATGAAAGAGTATATGGAAAGAAAGAGTGTAATTGAAAAGTTTGATTTGGAAACAAAATCTATAAAAGAGACAACCGAAATGATAACAAAATCAAATATTGTTTCAATGCAACAAGCATTTTCTGTTTTAAAAGAGTTTAATATACAAATGTGTAAGACAGAGTTTGTTTCTAATGAAAAAGAATTTGACACAATTATTGAAAAGTTTGTTTTTCCAATAGCAATGAAAGCTTCTAGCGGAATTCCTCACAAAACCGATCTTGGTTTAGTAAGATGGAACATTGACAAGGAAAATGCTAAAAAAGAGTTTTTAAAAATGCAAGAAGTATTATCAAAAATGAAGAAGCCATTACAAATTGCTGTACAAGAAATGGTTGTTGGGGAAGAAGTAATTGTTTCTAGTATTACAAATGATTTTGGAAAAATAATTACCTTTGGTTTGGGGGGGATATTTGTTGAAATAATGAAGGATATTTCACAAAAAATTGCTCCAATAAATGATGCTGATATTGAAGATATGTTTAACGAAGTGAGGGGGTTTGCTGTTTTGAAAGGAGCACGGACGAAGAAGAAATACAATGTTGATTCTTTGAAAAAAATAATTAAATCTGTTGCGATACTGGCTCAAACATATCCTGAGTTAAAAGAGATAGAGATGAATCCAATTATTGTGAATGAAAATGGCGCTTATGCTATTGATGCAATAATGATAAAATAATTATTCTAATCTTCTAATTTGTAAAGCGTTATATAGACCGTCAGGGGCAGGAAGCCATTTAACGTGGCATCTTATTCCATTAATTACTGCTTCTCTTTCTCCAGGAACAAACAAACCATTTTGTATTGCGGGGCTATAATTTTTTACATTTTCAGTTAAAAAGTTTCTTAGTTCTTTATTTTCTAAGTGGGTTACTAAAAAGCCAGCGGGCGCTATTTTTTTTATCATATTCTTAATATAAATTTCGGCTCCTGTTAAATGCATAATCCCATAATGTGAATAAAGAATATTTATTGAGTTGTCTTTGAAATAACGAAAGAAAGAACTTGATTCTCCATGAATAAATTCGACTGATTCTTTTTGTATCCATTCTTTCTTCATTATGTCTCCAAATCCAATTACTCTTGCTTCGTCACCAAGCGTTTTTCCTAATTGTTCTGTTGCTATTTCTTTTCCACAACCCCAATCAACAATCAGTGGCTTTCTTCCTTGTTTTTTTTCTAACAAAACCATTAAGCGGGCAGTTTTTGTTATTGGAAAACGCAGCCCTTGTTCTGCTCCAAATAAACTAATTTCTTCACTGGTCCATTTTGCAGAACTTGGAACATATTTTCTAAAACGAATATATTTCCCTTTAATTTTTTTCCAGACTAATTCTATTCTGCTATTGTCTAAGTCATTAACCGAAAAGTCTTTTTTTCCTTTTTGTTTTTCTTCTGCTAGTCTTACTCCAACAGATCTTCCTTTTTTATATATTGGCATAATTAACAATGGTCCTCCAAATTTAAATTTGTTTGTAATTTGTAATAATTATAAGGTTTAGTTTGCACAATAATAATATGCAAAAAATAGGAAAATTAAATATTGGAAAAGGGGCATTTCTTGCACCCATGGCGGATTACACAAATATTGCTTTTCGTACATTGTGTAAAGAATATGGTTCTTCTTTACAGTACACCGAATTAATTTCTGTAAAGTCAATTATTTTTAAAAACAAAAAAACTTTGAAGATGTTGGAAGTTTCAGAAAAAGAAAAACCAGTGTTTCTTCAATTATTTGGTAATGATCCAAAAGACTTCGAAAAAGCAATATGGGTTGTTGAAAAAAATTTTCCAAAGAGATTTGTGGGTTATGATCTTAATTGTGGTTGCAGTGTTCCAAAAGCATTGAAAGGGAAATATGGTTGTTATTTAATGGATTATCCAGAATTAGTTGGAAATATTATTGTCTCAATGAAGAAAGCAGTTTCTAAAAGCAAGAAACCAATTACTTTGAAAATGCGTCTAGGTTTAGAAAAAGAAACTTTTTTAGATGTTGCAAGAGAAGCTGAAAAAAATGGTGCTGACGCAATTTGTTTACATGCGCGTTTAGGTAAAGATGGGTATGGTGGAAAAGTAAATTGGGGTGCAATAAAGAAATTAAAAAAAGAAATAAAAGTTCCATTAATTGGAAACGGTGTTGTTAATTCTGTAAAAGATTATGAAAAAATGAAGGAAGAAACTGGTTGTGATTTTGTAATGGTTGGGCGGGGAAGTATTGGGAATGCTTTTTTGTTCAAACAGATAAAACAATTTGAAGAAGGAAAAAAAGTTAGCGAAAGAAATAAGAAAGAAATTTTGAAAGAAGGAAAAAAATACTTAGAATTAGCAAAAGAATTTTCTCTTGAAGTAAATGATGTTAGGGGGTATTTTATTGGTTTAGCAAATGGTTTTGTTGGTGCAAAAAAACTAAGAAACAAATTTGCTTTGTCAAAAACAATTAAAGAAACTGAAGAAAAATTTGTTAATTTTTTTAAAAGCTGAACACTACCATTTGGATGGGTTTACCCATTTCCATAAGTTGTCTTTGAACGTCTGTTGAAGGAACTTTCAAAGTTCGTTTAGCTCTAACTTGCATTCCATTTTTCTTTGCTAAAAATTCTACAAGATCAATTAAATCTGGGTGCTCGCTTGTTATAACAATCTTCCCTTTTTTTGTTAAAACATTTTTTGCTTCTTTGAATAAGATATCTATTCGCAATTTTTTTTGTATGATGTCATCAGGGGTTGGCGTGTTTAAAACAAGCCTTTCCGAATGAATTTTTCTTCGCTTCATTTCTTTTATAAAAGAGCGCATGGTTCTTGTGCTTTTTGGAATTGTTAATGGAACTTTTGCTTGTCTATAAATTGGGTCAACTGCAATATAATGCCTGTTATAATCACGCATTGCTTTTCTTTCAAGTGTTGTGGCACTGCCTGCTCCAAATTCAACCATCCTAAATTTGTTTGGTTGTGTTTTTGTTGTACTTTTTCTTTGCATAAATATATTTTTGTCACTTTGTCTTTAAATTAGTTCTTTTTATTTTGGTTTTTTTTTTTATTTCATTTTGATAACATCATCTATTTTTTCATCGATTTCTTTTCCTATTCTTTTCATTCGAGAAAAAATATGTATTGCATCATCTTCTATTTCTGTAATAATTCCTTCGAGTGTTTTATGTCTTGTGTAATAGTATTTCCCACTTTTTTCAATAAGTCCTGCGTTTTTCAAATTATTTAAATGGTTTATTACGCTTCCTCTTGACATGCCAATTCTTTCGGCTATTGAGGTGCTTGTTAGAACGATTCCTTGTCTTCCTGCTAAATAGAGTTCTTTGAATATAATTGCTGCGGTTTTTCCTTTGTCAATAGTTTCGAAAAACCCTAGGCACGAGCAAATCCAAGCGAATTTTTCATCAAAATTATCGTTTTCTGGCAATGAAACCCCCCTAATTGTTATTTTTGGCTTATTTCTTCTAGGATTTACCTGTTGAAGGGGCCTTTTTACCACTGGGAGATTCATATTCTTTTTGTTCATAGTATTATCTTATTTAAAACAATTTTTAAGCTTTGTCCAAACAGAGTTGAACATGTCTAAACAGTTTAGACAAAAGTGGGGCAAATTTAAAAAAAGATAGGTTGCTCTTAATATTATGTCTAAGAAAGAAAAAAAGAAAGAATATAATTGTAAGGATGAATGCGCTTGTGATTTTGAAAAAACAAAAAAAAGTGAAAACCAAGAAATGGAAGAAAATACAAAACTAGATGAGTTAACAAATGACCTAAAAAGAGTTCAAGCAGAATTTGAGAATTATCAAAAACGAGTAGAGAAAGAATTTATTGTAAGAGATGAAAGAACAAGAGCAAATCTATTGTGTCAAAATCTCGTGGTTTTAGATGCTCTGAATGAAGGAATAAAACATGAAGAAAAAAATGAAGGATTAAAAAAAGTAAGAGAAGTTTTTGTAAAATTCTTGCATGACAATGGAGTACAAAAAATGACTAAGAAAGAAGGAGATCTGTTTGACCATGATGAAATGGAATGCATTGTACAAGGAAAAGATGAAAAGAAAAAAGATGGGGAAGTCTTAGAAGTAATACAAAAAGGATATTTTATCAATGATAAAGTTTTGCGTTTTGCAAAAGTAAGAGTAAATAAATTATAGGAGTGATTTAAATGGGTAAAATAATTGGAATTGATTTGGGAACAAGTAATAGTGCAGCGGCAGTGCTCGAAGGTGGAAAACCAAGAATAATTCCTTCAGCGGAAGGAAACACAGTTTATGGAAAAGCATTTCCAAGCGTAGTTGCATTTACAAAAGAAGGAAAAATGTTGGTTGGAGAACCAGCAAGAAGACAAGCAGTTAGTAATCCAGAAAACACAATAACAAAAGCAAAAAGAAAAATTGGAACAAACCACAAATACAAAATCAATGACAAAGAATTTACTCCCCAACAAATCTCTGCATTTATTTTACAAAAAATAAAAAAAGATGCTGAAGCATTCTTAGGTGACAAAGTAGAAAAAGCAGTTATTACTGTGCCGGCATATTTTGATGACAACCAAAGGCAAGCAACAAAGGACGCAGGAAAAATAGCTGGTTTAGAAGTAGAAAGAATTGTTAATGAACCAACCGCGGCAGCACTGGCATATGGTCTAGACAAAAAAGGAGACTCAAAAATATTAGTATTTGATTTTGGCGGAGGAACACTCGATGTTACAATAATGGAATTAGGGGAAGGAGTGTTTGAAGTTAAATCCACAAGCGGAGACACCGAATTAGGTGGAACAGATATGGATGAAGCCATAGTAAATTATATTACAAATACTTTCAAAGAAAAAGAAGGTGTTGATATAACAAAGGATTCAATGGCAATACAACGTGTAATTGAAGCAGCAGAAAAAGCAAAAATAGAATTATCGACAACACTTGAAACTGATATCAACTTGCCATATGTTACTGCAGACTCAACAGGACCAAAACACTTAACAATGAAAATAAATAGAGCAAAATTAGAAGAACTTGTAAGGCCGCTTGTAGATAGGTGTGAAAAACCAGTTAGCCAAGCATTAGCAGATGCAAAATTAACTGCTTCAGATTTATCAAAAGTAATTCTTGTCGGAGGACCAACAAGAATGCCAATTGTACAAGAATTCGTAAAAAAAGTAACAGGAATAGAACCAGAAAGAGGAATCGATCCAATGGAATGTGTTGCGATGGGGGCAGCAGTTCAAGGAGGAGTTCTAAGTGGAGAAGTAAAGGATGTTCTATTACTTGATGTTACTCCATTAAGTTTAGGAATAGAAACTCTTGGAGGAGTATCAACAAAACTTATAGAAAGAAATACCACAATACCTGCAAAAAAATCACAAATATTTTCAACAGCAGCAGATAACCAAACCACTGTCGATATACATGTATTACAAGGTGAAAGACCTCTTTCAAAAGACAATAAAACACTTGGAAGATTCCAATTAACAGGTATACTTCCTGCACAAAGGGGGGTTCCACAAATCGAAGTAACATTTGATATTGATGCAAACGGGATAGTAAATGTTTCTGCAAAAGATAACGGGACAGGAAAAGAACAATCAATCAAAATCGTTGCTTCAGAAAAACTGAATGATGAAGAAATAGAAAGAATGAAGAAAGAAGCAGAAGAACATGCAAAAGAAGATGAAAAAATAAAGAGTGAAATAGAAACAGTTAACCAGGCAGATGCAACAATTTATTCAACAGAAAAAATGTTAGAAGAACTAAAAGACAAACTTGATGAAGACAAAAAGAAACAAGTCCAAGAAAAACTAGATGCATTAAAAGAAGAAATGAAAAAAGAAACAAAAGAAGTTGATAAGTTAAAAACAAAAATGGATGAGTTGAACACTCTTTTACAAAAAATTGGAACCGAAGTTTATCAACAAGCACAGGCTGAAAGCCAAAAACAACAATCTCAAACCGGAGAACAAACAAAAGAAGAAGGAAAAGATGAAAAAAAAGGAGATGAGAAAGTTGTTGATGCAGAGTTTGAAGAAAAAGACGAAGATAAAGACAAAAAATAATGATGCTGATCAACCTCGAGCAAAAGTTATTGAAAAAAAGGTTTGGCTTGCGAGCTGAACCTTTTATACTTATTTGACTTAATGATTACTATGCGAGCAAATACTTGGATTCAAGGATTAAGACGAAAGATTCGTGCTGGAAATCTAAAACATTCGCGTCTTGAAGAAAGACGTTCTAAGGGCGTAGCATTAATAGAACTAAATATTGACAAAGCAATTGCAGCTAATGTTAGATCTAATAAAATTAGAGCGCAATTAATAAAAGAAAGAAAAAAGATTAGAGAAAGACAACGAAGAATGAGAGAAGAACAGAAATAAATTTTTTAAAAGTGAATAAAATGACTAATTATTATGCCGTTTTGGGTTTGAAGAAAGGAGCTTCTGTAGAAGAAATAAAAAAAGCATACAAAGTAATGGCAAAAAAATATCATCCTGATGTTTCAAAAGAACCAGAAGCAGAAAAAAAATTCAAAGAAGTATCTGACGCGTATTCTGTTTTGTCAGATCCAGAAAAAAAACAAAACTATGATAATTATGGAGATGCATACAAAAACTTCCAAGGTTATTCTGGTTACCAAGGCCAAGGATTTGGAACAGGAATGGATTTTGATTTTGAAGATATATTCAATCAATTTACTGGAATGAATTTTGATTTGGGGGATTTATTTGGAAGAAGACAAAGAAGAGAAACAAAGGATTATGGTCAAAATGTGAAAGTAAATTTGACATTGACATTTGAAGAAGCTGTTTTTGGAACAGAAAAAGAAATTTCTTATGATATAATCGGAAAATGTTCTAGTTGTAAAGGTACTGGTGCAGAAGAAGGGAAACAAAAAACATGTGATAGTTGTTCTGGAAGAGGGGTAGAAATAAGACAACAAAGGACTCCTTTTGGAATATTCCAAACACAAACTACTTGTAGAAAATGTAGAGGAAAAGGAAGGATCGCAGAAAGCATTTGTAAAGAATGTAATGGGAATGCGTTCATAACAAAAAAACACAAATTAAAAATAAAAATTCCTGAAGGAATAAATACTGGAAATCATTTAAGGTTACAAGAAAAAGGACATGAAGGTCAACATGGTTCTGGAGATTTATATGTTGTAATATTTGTTGAAAAACACGAAATATTTAAAAGAGACGAATCAGATGTGTATGCAGAAATACCAATTTCTTTTACAGAGTCTTCTCTTGGAGCAACAATTGAAGTTCCAACTCTAAAAGGAAGAGCTGACCTAAAAGTTCCAGCAGGAACACAGACAGGAACAATATTTAGATTAAGTGGAAAGGGGATAAAAAAAATAGATAGTTCTGGCCACGGTGATGAATACATAAAGGTTATTGTAGAAACACCCAAAAAATTGAATAAGAAAGAAAAAGAATTATTACAAAAGCTAGAAAAAGAAAGCGAGTTATCAAAAAAGAGAAAGAATTTTTTTAAGAAAATACTTGGAAAGTTTTAACTTTTTTGATAGAACAATTGGCATACAAAACAATTTAATACAAGTAATTGCTTCTTATTTAAGATAAAATGAAACAAATAATACTCTTAGTGATATTCATAGCTTCTTTGTTTGTGTTATTTGGTTGTACGGCAGAAAGCCCAACTACTACAAATGATTTAATAAAATTAAAACAACAATACTCTGTGGAAGAAGCGTTTTCTCCAAACTTAGATATAATGAATTCCTATATTAGTGAGTTAGCATTGCTTCGCTCAAAGAGTAATTTTCCTTTATCAAGTGTAATAGATGCTGAAATGAATTCGGCACAATCCTTTTATTATTTTACAAAAGCGCTTGATGAATCGAGTGCAATGCAATATACTGGGAGCATTTGTAATTCTTTAGAATACAAAAATGTTCTTGATTATTTAGACTTGGCAATTAGTTACGCAAACAAAGCATCTTCTGCATTAACCGTTGTTAGTCCAACAGAAGCATATTTGTTAAGAGAAAACCAAGCCGAAATAGTTTCTAGTTATAATAGTTTTTCGAAAGAAATGAAAGATTCCTTACTCGATTTATGCTAGTCGTTAATTTAGATAAATTAATATTGCTTTCATATCTAGTTGTCTTTATGTCATTCGAAAAAACTTGTGCAGAAGCAATTGTAAAAGAGATTACTTTCCAAGGAAGAAAGACAATTTCGAAAAAGAGAGTTTCAAAAGGATATAGGAATAAGTTACTTGACGATTCTATAAGAAAAAAAAGAACCAAGAGCGAAGCAAAAATAATTTCGAGTTTAGCATCAATAATAAATGTTCCACAAATATTAAGTGTTAATGAGCATGAGTGTGAAATAATAATGGAGTTTGTTGAAGGAAAAGTGTTAAAAGAGATAATTGAAAAGAAAAAAGAACTTGCTATTCTTGCTGGGCAAGAAATAAAGAAGATTCATCAAGCAGGAATTATTCATGGCGATCTAACAACATCAAATATTATTTACAAAGTAAATGAAAAAAGCAAGACAAATAATAAAATTAATAATAATGGTGTGGGTGAATTATGGTTTATTGATTTTGGGTTAGGTTTTTTCTCAAAAAAAATAGAGGATGTGGCGACAGACTTGATTGTATTCAAAAAAACTTTTAACGCTACACATTCTTCTCTAAAAAATGGTTGGGATTTAGTTCTCCAAGGCTATAATCCAAGCAGGGCTTTGCAAGAAAGAATGAGTGCTATTGAGAAAAGAGCGAGATATCATTAATATTTACACTCGACTCTAAGAGGCACCGTAAATTAGCTTTATAAACCTTCTTTTCAAGAAAGTAAGTATAGTTTTAATGTTCTTTTCCTTACCAAGAGGGAGGAAAGGTTAAAGTGATTTAAATGGTGAGCAAAGAGTCAAAAGTTAATGTGAAGGACGTTGAAGAGACGGTTGTTTCATTAGCAAATGCAGGTCATTCTCCTAGTAAGATAGGACTTATTTTAAGAGATGAACATGGTATAAAAAATTTTAAGGAATTAACTGGAAAAACAATCCAAGATACTCTTGCAAAAAACGATTTGTTGGGTGAAATGCCTGAAGACTTATTAAATTTAATTAGAAAGAGTGTTATGTTAAATAATCACTTAAATAAGAACAGAAAGGATTTTTCTGCAAAACATGGGTATGAATTAACTGTCTCTAAGATAAGAAAACTTGGAAGATATTATTCTAAAAAAGGAAGAATTGACGCAAACTGGAGATATAGTCCAGAGTCAGCAGCATTACTGGTGAAATAATGGAGATAGAATCAAAGTTGATTGATAATAAAAAAATTGTTTTTGAAGGAAGAGGTTTAGAAGGATTAAAGAGTATTGATGATTTATTGAAGTGATTTTTATGGTTGAAAAAAAAGGAACAAGAAGAACAGTTGACAAGTGGAAAAAGAAAAAATGGTTCACCATTACTGCTTCAAAAATGTTTGATGGAAAGTCATTAGGAGAGACTCCTGCTGAAAAACCAATTAATTTGGTTGGAAGAACAATAAAAGTCACAATGGATGTTTTAACAGGACAAAGAACTAGGCGAGATATAAAAATTTCTTTCAAAACAAATGATGTTCAAGGACAAAAAATTACAACTACTATTTCACAATTTGAAACAAACAAGGCATCTTATGGGAGAGCTTTAAGAAGAAGAAATAGCAAGGTTGCATTGATAGAAAAAATTCCAGTTAAAGGCGGAGATGCAAGAGTTACTACTGTTATTATTACTGTTAATAAAGCAACTCAAAAGCAAAAAACCGGACTAAGAGCTTTAATGAAGAAAGAAATGGCACAATTTAAGGACAAAGACTTTGAAGATGTTGTAAGTGACTTATTGATTGGAAAGTTTTCAAGTGATTTACACAGAAAAGCTGGGAAAATTTGTTTGGTAAAAAAAGCAGTAGTTGCTAAAGCAACTTTTACCGAGGCAAAGTAACCCATGTATATTTTTGAGTTAGTTATTGTATTGCTTTTTCTGCTAATATTTTCTGTTCTTTCTTATAAAAAAAAGTTATTAAACCTTGAAGGAGTTTTAATCGCGAATGCTGTTGGTTTGGCAGCAATCACTTATGGCCCAACTCCTTTAATCGATTTTTTGGCAGTAGTATTATTCTTTGTTGTTGGAGAAATTGCAAGCAATTATCCAAAAAAGAAACATAGTGAAAGAGGAATATGGAATGTTGTCGGAAACTCCTTGTCCGCATTAGCAATTCTATCACTGGTTGTTATTTATCCTGAACATGCATTGGTTTTTGAAATTGGTTTCTTTGGAGCAATTGCTGCTGCGCTAGCCGATACATTATCTTCAGAAGTAGGATATTATTCAAAGAGCAAACCAATAATGATAACTACTCTTGAAAAAGTTCCACGAGGCACAGATGGAGGAATAACTTTGCTTGGAGAAATAGCTGGTTTAATTGGAGGAATACTTATCGCAATAGTATATTTTTTGATAAACCCAAGTTTGATTATTTTTTTCGCAATAATTATTGCGGGTTTCATAGGAACAAATATTGATTCATTATTTGGGGCAGTTTTTGAAACAAAAAAAGTTTTAAACAACACTCACGTTAATTTAGTATGTGGTTTAGCCGGAGCATTATTCGCTTTCTTGGTTGGCCTATTAATATGAGTGAGTAAAATGGAAATTCTTGAAATAATAATTCTAATTATTGCGTATGTAATCCCACTATACTTAGCAAATGCAACTCCAATAATTATTCATGGAAAAAAGCCACTTGATTTTGGAAAAAACTGGAAGGGAAAAAGAATTCTTGGAGATGGAAAATCAATTGTTGGTAGTGTTGCCGGGGTAATTGTTGGTTTTTTGGCAGCAATAATATTTTCTTTTTCTTATCCGCCATTACTCGTAACAATTCCAAATTATTTATTCTTAGCTTTCTTGCTTGCGTTTGGTGCAATCCTTGGGGACATTGTTGAAAGCTTTTTTAAGAGAAGAATGGGCCTGAAAAGAGGAGCACAACTAATTCTCTGTGATCAATTAGATTTTGTTATTGGCGGTTTAATATTAAGTTTGATAATAAGGATTCCCGAACTCGAGGTTATCGTTGTTTTGTTAATTGCAACAATTTTTATTCACATAATCACTAATTTTATTGCTTTCAAATTAAAGCTAAAAAAAGTTCCGTGGTAAAATGAAGAATAAGTTAGTTAAAAATAAAAAAAATAAATTAAATATAAAAATAGGCAATAATATGAAGTTGCTTTTATTTTTAATAAAGTTTATAATAATCTTTTCAATTCTTGGATTCATATTGTCAATAATTGATTTATCTTTTTTGAATAATTTTATTGCCTTTGTTAGTAGTAGTTTTTTAGGACTCAATTTTTTTGAAAACACGGTTTTTGTTGGCACACAAACATTTGTTGTAACTAATTATTGTACTGGTTTTATGAGTGCAATCATATTGGCATCAATAATATTTGCTTTGCGAAGGCCAAATCTGTTCAAAAAGTTCAAAATATTCTTATTTGGTGCCCTATTATTGCTTGTTATAAATGTTCCAAGGGTAATGTTGGTATTACTTTTTGCAAGAGCTTGGATAGGGATCGATATTGAATTAATACACTCAATAACTTGGTTTGTAATGAGTGCAATAATATTAGTTATTTGGTATTATGTTTCTCGAATAGTTTCTAAAGAAAAAGATATTTCTAATTTGTTATAAATAAATTAATGTGAACAGAAAGCATTGTGTTTGACAGTAACATACTTAGTTTGAATGAGATTTGTTTTTGAAGAATTCTTATTTTTCTTTATCTTCTTTTTTTTCGATTCCTTCAGCGATCTTTTCTAGTATCTTTGTGAATGCAGGTCTAGTAATAAATACTCCAATTAAAGCTCCTACTATTGCTACTATTGCAAAACCATATAACTTATCAATTCCAGGATAAGATCTTGCAAACATTGTTATTGGTAACATTACTGCGATCATTGTGAAGGCAGAAGTCATAATAATAAATAAAGCTGCTTTTGCTCTACTCAATAAAGATTCTTTTATTTTTTTTGATTTTGCCATTATCTCATCAGTAATAACTATTTCTGAGTCCACTCCTGTTCCAATTGCAGCAATCAATCCTGCGAAAGCAGCTAGGTCCAATGGTCTTTGTGTTAATACAATAAAACCTAGGTTCAATAATACTTCGCTTCCGCCAATAATGAATATTGGAATTGCTAATTTGAAATTTCGGTATCTAATAGTTATTACTATTCCAACAACAATGAAAGCAATAATTGCCATCATTATTACAATTGATTTGAATGATTCTCCAAGTGAGGGTGAAATAGTTTCTTTTGAAATACTCTTTACTGGTGTTGGTAAAGAACCAGATTCTAATAAAATTGCTAATTCATCTAGCTCACTAAATGCGATGTCAGCACTTTCTCTTCTTCCGCTAATCCTTAAATTAGAGAATTGTTTTGCTTGGCTAATATCTGCAACATCTTCGTTTGTTATTCCTTCAGTTAAACTAATTATTTGTTGTGCGTTTAGTACATCCCATGTCCAAGGTGCATCATTTTTTGGGTATTTTGTTACTTCAAATCCTTTTTCTTGCAAAGCGAGTATGACATCGTTTCCTATTCCTGGAGAAACAATAGCTTGTTGTGTTTTAAGTAAGGCTCCTGCTAAAATTGTTGGATCTAAATTACCATCATAAACAATAAAATTTAATTGAGAGTCTTGAATTATTTCTTCAATATCTGATTGTTGAGGAATATTCAATAAGGTGTCTCCAACAAATATTGCTTCACTATCTTCATAATATTGGTCTTCATCAATAACAATCAAGGCATTTGGTTTGTCTAAGAAAAATATTGTTTTTTCACAATCATAAATTGGTTTTCCTTCCGGAGTAAAGCTTGTTGCTGAACATTGGTGGAAAGTTTTTTCTGTGAAACTAATTGTTGCTTGTTCATTTAAAACAAACGGAAGACTCCACTCATAAGCACCTGGGCCAGCTTGGTAAACTCCAAAACTATTGTCTCCTCTAAGGACTTTTTTGATTTCGTCCCCTGTGAAAACGGTTTCTCCGTTTAAGTTTGCTTCAAATTTTCCTTGTTGTCTTATTCTTGACTCAATTTTTTCTAATTCAACAGCATCTGTTTCTGATACTTGTATAATTATGAATTGTTTTCCTACAGGGGTAACAGTGAAGTCTCTTAATCCTGATGGATCAATTCTTTGAGAAATAATACTTGCGATTCTTGTTAGTTCATCGACTTCAACTTCTTTTTGCAATTCTATTTGAAGTAATGTTCCTCCTTCGAAATCAAGTCCAAGTTTTACATTAGTATTTCCTAGATAACCATTTTCATCATGTCCTGTATTAACAAATATTATTCCGAATGCTAACAATAAAGCGATTACTAAGAGTAAAATTCTCCAGTTTGTTAATAATTTCATTTTCTTCCCTCTTTAAACCAAAGTAATATTGGTGCATTCATGAACCAAGTTGCTATAACATCCCCAACCAAACCAAATAATAATATTGCTGAAATATGATAAATAATTTCGATTTGGTAGAAATAAGAAATAATTAGCATTGCTGTTAATGCAGCAATGGTTGTTCCTGTCATTGTTAAACCAGTCTTCATTGAAGTAGTTGCTCTTTCTCCTGCCGTTCCAGATTTTTCTTTTAAAACTCTTGATGTTAACATTATGTCTGTGTCAACAGAATAACCAACCAATAATAATAATGCGGGCATTGTTGTTAATGAAAGAGGAATATTCAACAAGGCCATTCCTGCTAAACCAGCGATAATGTCAAATATCATTGCTTGTATTATTGCTGCGCTTGGAACAAGTTGTCTAAAAGCAACAAATACAACTATTGCTATTAAAATAAAACCAATTATTGATATTTGTATTATTCCTTGGAAAGACGCTCCTCCAATTGTTGGAGAAATTTCTTTTCTTTGGAATTCAACATTTTGTCCAAGGGCAAGTTTTTCACTAAGAGCATTTTGTAATTTTAAATAAAATTCTTCTTTATATAATAGTAATGCATCTTGTGCATCTAACAAAGCTAGTTTTGCATTAGAAAATTCTTTTGCTTCTCCACCAAGCAAGACAATTAACTCGTTTGAAAAAGCAATTGATTCTGTATCATTATCTAGACTAGCACTTGCTTTGTCTAATAATTCTTCTGCTTGTGATGTTAATGGGTCCTTACTATATTCAATCCATGCTCCGTATCCTGTTGGAGAAGCAATTGTTGAAACTTTTAAATCCACTAAGTCAAAGCTTTCTGTCAAAACACTTGTGATTTGCTCTTTGTCTAATTCTATTGCTGATCTAATAATAATAACATTTCCGCCTGTAAGATCAATTCCTGGTGTAATGCCCGGGAAAACCAGAATTAGGAATAACATTGGTATAAGCAGGATTATTGGGATTATCATGTATTTCTTGTATCTTTGCCCGAAAAAATCATCCATTCTTATTCACTTTCCCTTAAGAGTAATATAATTGTTATTAGTATAAATTAAAAAACTGCTTAACCTTAAATATGTTATGGGAACGAGAAAAAGAGAAAATAGGCCGCCTCAAAAAGCCAGACTGGTACAACCAAGCCCCGCTAAAATAAAACAAGCAGCATTACATGTTCTTAAAGGGGTTGCGGAATATAATGCTATTGGTAGAAGATATTCGATTGAGAGATTGTTGAAAGAACAACCAGCAATAATGGCTGAGATTAAGGAAGAACGTCCAATATTATTTGCTACTGCAATAAGGAAATACGAAAAATATCTTAGAGAAATAGAAGAGGCTCAAAAACAATAGTTTTTTTAGAATAAAAAAAGATTATTAAATTATTTGAATTAATTGGAATGAGTTTTTATGAATCTAAAATTAATTGAAAGACCAGACAAGTTACTTGATATTGCTTTTTCAAGAGCAAGAAAAAAAGCTTCACATTATAAAAAACAAAAAACTATTTTTTATACTATTAAAGGAAAAGAAATTGCGAAAGTTGATGAATCGGCAACTTATTTAGAAGAAAGATTAAAACAAGTAGTAATAGCTTTTCCAAGCGTTAATACTCTTGATCCGTTTTACAAAGATTTATTTGAATTTGTTATTGATTTGAATGAGACAAAAAAAGCATTGGGCCAAATGACTGCTGTTGCGAAAATAATAAAAAATCTGAGAAGAAAAACAATAGTTGCTCTTAAAGAGCTCCCATATATAAAAGAAGAAAGATCAATGGACAAAGCAAAAAATATTTCAAGAGGATATTTTGGGAGAGTTTCTTCATTAATAAAAGAACTGAAGAATTCAATAGAAGTTTATAATAGTGCTACAATAAAACTCAAGGAACTTCCTTCAATAAATACGAGGGATGATGTTTATTTGTTAGCTGGTTTGCCAAATGTGGGCAAATCAACACTGCTTGGAAAAGTTACTACTTCAACTCCAAAAATTGCTTCATACCCTTTCACAACAAAAGGGCTGAATGTTGGAAAATTTGTTAAAAAACATTTAAATGTACAAGTAATTGATACGCCGGGTTTGCTTGACCGACCACTTTCTGAAAGAAACAGAATTGAATTAAAAGCAATTAGTGCTTTTCAACATTTAAAAGGAACAATTATTTTTGTTGTTGACCCATTACAAGGAATCGAACCACAAACAAATTTATTAAAAGAATTAAAGAAACTCTTTACTGACAAAGGTTTTATTGTTGTAATAAACAAGACTGATTTGGTTGATGAAGAAAAGGTAAGAAATATTAAAGAAGAATTCAAGGATTACTTTGTTTTATTAGAGGGTGAAGGGTTAAATAACTTAAAAAAAGAGATTGTGGATTAAGTTGATTTAAAAACGTTTTCGTACTAAACTCTTCTTGGTTACAGATCTTAATTTATTTGTCTGAAACCAGGTGTTATTATGGATGAAACCATAGAAATAATGGAAGAAATTATTGAGGACAGAAGTGTTCCAAGGAATATTCGTGCAAAAATAGAAGAAGCTATTTCTAAAGTAAGACAAAACAATGCTACTACTTTGAGTGAAGCAATTTATTTGCTTGATGATATTAGCAAGGATATTAACATGCCTGATCATACACGAACAGACATTTGGCACATAATTTCACTGGTTGAAGGCAAGAAAGAAAAGATGAAGTAACCAGTAGATGGTTTTGATTGGAAGACATAATATCTTTTGCTGAAGAAAAAGGACTAATCATGTCAAAAGAATCAGTTGAACTTTTAAGAAATAATAAAGATTGGAAGAGTGTTCTTGAAGATTTTGCAAAAGAAGGGCAAGCGTTTATTGAACCAGCATTGCTTGAAAAAAAATTATCAAGAACAAAATTATCTCAAATGAAACCGCTTGAAGTTGAAGTTCGAAAAACAAATTTTAATGCACAAGCAAGAGAACGTGCACCTAATTTTAGAGTGATGAAAGAATATGATGTTACTGGGCAAAGTAATTCTGAAGGGACAGTTGATGACTTTTTGAGATTATTTAGAAGTAAATACAAATTATTATCAGAAATGTTAAAAGAAAGACACAATCTTTTTCCAATAGAAATAAAAAATCTAAAAGCAATTAGGAAAAATGAAAACGTTGACATAATTGGAATTGTAAATAAAAAATGGACTACAAAAAATAATCACCTTGCGTATGAAGTAGAAGATATGACTGGAAAATGCATTGTGTTGATAATGGAGAGGGACAGAGAACTAATGCAAAAAGGAGAAAGAATTCTAGAAGATAATGTATTAGGTATAAAGGGAGCAAAAATTGGGGATGATTTTATTATAATAAAAGAAGTGTACTGGCCCGATATGCCAATACGAAGTGCAAAATTATTAAATGAAGATATCTATGTTGGATGCACATCTGATTTTCATATTGGAAGTAATTTGTTTATGGAAAAACCTGTTCAGAAATGGTTAGACTATTTAAATGGAAAAAATCTAAATGCAAAACAATTAGATAAAGTTGGAAAGATGCAGTACTTGTTTGTTGTTGGAGACAATGTTTCAGGGGTGGGGGTATTTCCGGGACAATTTGATGAATTGATTATCAAGGATATCTATAAGCAATATGAAGCATTTGAGGACATAATGTTACAGTTGCCAGAATATATACAAGTTTTTATTTGTCCAGGGCAGCACGATGCTGTGAGAAGAGCTGAACCCCAACCGGGAATCGCAAAAGAATTTTGTCCACGCTTGCACAATTTAAGAAATTTCCATTTTATTTCTTCTCCATCATGGGTAGAAATTGAAGGATTAAAAAATTTGGTTTATCATGGCCCAAGTATTCACGATTTAATTAGTAGTGTTTCTTTTTTAGAAATGGACAAACCACAAGACGGAATGGTTGAATTATTAAAGAAAAGAGATTTGATGCCAAAATATGGTGGGAGAAATCCGTATGTTCCTGAAAAAAAGGATTATATGGTTATCAAAGAAGTTCCTGACTTAGTGTGGATAGGGGACATGCATCATAATGGTTATGCAACTTATCGTGGAACAACAGTTATTAATGGTGGATGTTGGGAAGCTCAAACTGATTTTCAAAAAAAGATAGGACACCATCCAACTCCAGGAGTATTTCCGATGATAAATTTGAAAAACAGACAAATAACAGAAGTTTATTTTGCTAGAAAAGCTGAACAAAAAGAAATTGATTTGGCGGGTGAAGACAATGCAAAATAAAATTGAAATAAAAGCGACACCTATTATAAAAAAATATTTAGAAAATATTCAAAAAGAAGCCTTGGCACAATATGAATTAGCAAGAAGAGTAAAAGCCAAGGGTTTTGATACGAGTGATAAAGTAGAAATGACTCCTGCAGTGGATTTGGCAGATCGTGCTGAAACACTTATTAATTTGCCAGGACTTGCTAGAAGATATCGTGAAGTTCTTCCTGAATGTAACGGAGACAGAATGACAACTTATTTTGTTTTATTTAAAGAAATAATTGAACAAAAATGGTGTTCAATTCCAGAAGATCAAAAAAGACTTGAGATTGCAATCAAAGCATGTTTGTTAATTGAAACAGAAGGAGTAGTTGTTGCTCCACTTGATGGTCTACCAAGGGTTGAAATAAACAAAAATCCTGACGGATCAAAATATGTGGATATTTATTTTGCAGGGCCTATAAGAGCAGCAGGAGGATCATCAACAGTTATTCCTCTTATTCTTGGAGATTATGGTAGGACATTACTTGGTCTTGATAAATACAAACCAACTAAGGATGAAGTAGAAAGATATGTTGAAGAAATCGAAATTTATCAAACAGAAGTATCTCAAAGACAATACAAAATCCCAGATTATGAAATAAGAATAATTGTTGAAAATTGTCCTGTGTGTGTAAATGGAACACCAACAGAAGAAGTTGAAGTTTCAGTGCATCGCGATCTTCCAAGAATACCAACAAATAAAGTTAGGGGCGGAGTTGGGTTAGTTATTTCAGAAGGACTTGCACTTAAAGCACTTTGGGTAATGGACAAGGCAAAGAAATATGCTAATCTTGATTGGAGTTTTTTAGAACAAATTGTTAAAGTTGAAAAAACACAAACAACAATAGAAATAAAACCAAACAAAAAAATACTTGACGGTTTAGCAGCAGGGAGACCAATACTTGCATACCCTAGTCGATATGGTGGATTTAGATTAAGATATGGTAGAGGGAGAAACACGGGAATAATGGCAAAAGCAATTAATCCATCTTCGATGTATATCTTTGATGAATTTATTGCTGTTGGGACACACGGAAAAATTGAGAGACCTGGAAAAGCAACACAGTTTTTTCCATGTGATACTATTGATGGGCCAATTGTCTTGTTAAAAGATGGTTCTGTTGTGAAAATAAGTTCTGTAGAAAAAGCCCAAGAAATATTGCCTATGCTAAAAAAGATTTTATTTATTGGGGATTTGCTTGTAACCTATGGGGATTTTAGAAAAAGTGCGCATCCATTAGTTCCCGCAGGGTATGTTGAAGAATGGTGGAGACTTGAATTAAAAAAAGCAATCAAAACAAAAGACAACAAAGACAAAACAAGCAAGATTGATCCTCAAAAATTTATTAAGGATCCACTTGAAATAAATGAAGAAGAAGCATTATTAATTTCAAAAGAATTTGGTGTCCCACTGCACCCAAGGTTTATTCATTATTATACTGCGTTAAAGAAAGAAGACCTTGGTCTTCTACATAATAGTTTGTTGTCTGCAAAAGAAAAAGAAGGGTGGTTATTTTTAGAAAATAAAGAAGAAATAAAAGAATTATTAGAAGATATTGGTTTGCCTCATGAAATAAACAATGGTGAAATAGTAATTAGTGATTTTGCAAAGACTATTTCGGCAACATTTTCATTAAAAGAAAAGAAAAAAAGCAAGAAAGAAAATGTGTTAGAATATTTATCTGAGATATCGGGACTTAAAATAAGAGACAAAGCAGGTTCATTTATTGGCGCAAGAATGGGTCGACCTGAACAAGCAAAAAGAAGACAAATGAAAGGAAATCCACACATTTTATTTCCAATTGGTTTGAAAGGCGGAAATATTCGAAGTATCAATAAAGCAATTGATATGCAAAACAATGAATCTGGAAAAGTCGAAGTTGAAATTGCCCAATATTTTGATCCTCAAACAAAATCAAAAACATTCTATCCTTATAACAAAAAAACAAACACAAGAAATGTTTTGTTAAAATATTGCAGAAACTGTAACGCGAGTTTTGCTGGGGAAAAATGTACTAAGTGTGGAAACGATTTAGTTCCTTCAGGAAAACACGATGTGAACTTGAGAGAAATGGTGGAAAATGTTAGAGAAGGTTTGAGAGTATCAATTCCTGATTTAATAAAAGGAGTTCAAGGAATGATTTCGGATTCAAAAGAAGTTGAACCAATTGAAAAAGGAGTACTGCGGGCAAGACACAAGGTTCACATTTTTCGTGACGGAACATCGAGATTTGAATTATTAAACGCCACAATAACTCATTTTAAACCAAGAGAAATCAATTTGAGTGTTGAAAAAATAATCGAACTAGGTTATGAAAAAGATTATTTAGGAAAAGAAATAACTGATCCTGAACAATTAATCGAAATATTTCCGCAAGACATAATTGTTAATGAATCGTGCGGGGATTGGATGCTTGAAGTAAGTCAATTTATTGATGAAGAATTAAACTTGTTTTTCAAAGAAAAACCATTCTATAATGCAAGAACAAAAGAAGATTTAATTGGAACATTATTACTTGGTTTGGCTCCGCACACTTCAGCAGCAGTAACTTCAAGAGTAATCGGGTATACAAAAGCACGTCTTGGTTTTGGTCATCCTTTTTGGGTTTGTGCAAAGAGAAGAAATGTTGATGGTGATCAAGATTCAGTAATGTTGCTTATGGATGGATTATTGAATTTTTCACAAAAATACTTGGCAAATAGAAACGGTGGAAAAATGGACGCGGCAATTGTATTTACAACGATAATTAATCCAAGCGAAGTTGATAATGAAGTATACCAAATGGAAACATGTTTTGAATACCCTTTAGAATTTTATGAAACTACTTTAGTAGTAAAAGAGCCCTTCCTTAACATAATTGAAATTGTTAATAATAAATTAGACAAGGAAGGACAATATTCAGACGTTGGGTTTACACATAATACAAAAACTTTTGATGAGGGCCCAAAAACTTCACAATATATTCAACTAAAAACAATGGAAGACAAAATACAAAGACAAAATATTTTACAAAAAAGAATCAAAGCAGTGGATGCGAAAGATTGTTTAGAAAGAGTAATGAGTTCTCACTTTTTACCAGACATTATTGGTAACGCAAGAGCATTTTCAAGACAAACATTTAGATGCACAAGTTGTAATGAAAAATATAGAAGAATTCCATTAAGTGGTAGATGTTATAAATGCGGAAAAGAATCGATAATATTGACTATTCATCAAGGGTCGGTAAAAAAATATTTAAAAATTGCTCAAAACATGGCAAAGCAAGAACATTTGTCAGATTATTTAATACAACGACTTGACATGATAGAAAAAGAAATTGATTCTGTATTCAAGAATGATCGAGTTGAACAAAAAGGATTATTTGACTTTGTTTAACACACTTTATTTGATTAATTAAAGAAGGCTTTGGATTTATTAAGGAACACTTTGTTTAGAGTGTTTTAAATAATTCTTTTTCAAGTGCGCTCTTTATTTTTGCTGCGTCAAAACCAAGTTTGATTAATCTAGTTTGTCCCTTGATTCCTTTTCCAGAATTAGTTACCAAGATTAAACCATACATTTCTAACTCATTAATATATTGTCGATACCATCTGCTTGTAATTGTTCTTGTATCAAATTGTTTTGCTAATTGTAAATAAGTTTCAAATATTTCTCCAGAAAACATTACTCCTTTTTCTTCTTCTCCGTTAATTTTTGTAAATCTTGGTTCGTGCATTGATAATTGTGCTATTGCATACAGGACTAATTGTTGTTGTTGGGGTAGAGTAGAAATCATCGATATAATAATTTCTTCTTCAACACTAACCTTTGCTTTCTCTACAAGAGAATCATCAACAATATTCAATTTTTCAAAATCTGCTATCTCTCCTGCTCTTTGTAATAACATTACTGCTGTTCTTGCATCCCCGCTTTCTTGCGCTGCTAATGCTGCTGCTAAAGAAATCGCAGGCTCGGTGACAGAATTTTCTTTGAATGCTTTTTTGCTTCTATCAAAAAGAATTTTTTTTAATTCGGTTGCATTGTATGGGTCAAAAACCATTTCTCTTTCACATAAAGAACTCTTTGTTCTTGGATCTAATTTTTCTTTGAAAGTTAGATTGTTTGATATGCCTATTACTGTTAGACTCCCCCCTTCAATTTCATCATTTCCTCTTGACAAAGAATACATTAATTCATCAACATCTTTTACTTTGTCAATCTCATCCAATATAAGAATCAAGTGTGCTTTGTTTTCATTAGAAAAAGATAATATTTTTTCATAAACAAAAGAAGAACTATATCCTAGAAAATCTTTTCCTGGAAAAAAGTTTCTTAATGATTTTAATAATACCTTATATTTTGACGGGTGGCTTCTACAATTAACATAACAAGAAAAAACATTGTTTTCGTGCTTGTCAACAAAACTATTTAACTGTTCAATTACATGTTTTACTGTCGAAGTTTTTCCTGTTCCGGTTTTTCCATAAATAAAAAGATTGTTTGGTTTAGAATTGTTCAAAACTGGGCTTAACCCTTGTGTTATTTCTTCGATTTGGGTTTCTCTAAAAGGCAATGTTTTTGGAACATAATGTGGGGAGATGATATCTTTGTCTAAAAAAACAGTATTTCTCGTTAATTGCCTTTCAAAAATATTCTCTCTAACAGTTTCCATTCCCAACACCCCTTTCGGAACCCAGCCTTCCGGTAATTTAATTCCACTAATAGTATTCTGTTAGAAAATTAATACTTTTCCAGTTCGAAAAGCAAACTTAGCATTATTTTTTGCCGATTTTTGGCAATTTTAACAGATGGGTTTATATATTTTTTATAGGAAGAATATTTTAATAATGTTTTACGCAGAGGTGGTATTTTGAGTTTTTTTAATAAAGTAATGGCAAAAGAAGAAGAAGTAGATTTAGAGTCTTTTTTGAATAATCTTGATGATGTTGAAGAAGAGACCTATGATGATGCAGATGCTTTCGTGAAACCAATGGACTTGGTTGTTGATGCGGATGTTGCAGCTATAATGAACGAAGCAAAAAATGGTAATATTGTATTAGTTAATATTACTGATCTTGCAAAAAGGAATGCTTTGAAGTTAAAGGACTTAATTGGTGTTGTAAAACAAGAAGTAAAAGCTATTGATGGAGATATAGCTCGAATTTCTCAAGGAAGAGTACTAGTTACTCCTTCAAAAGTTAAAATAATTAAGAGAAAAGGACAGTGATCAAATGTTTTTAGGCAATCCTTCATTGCCTGTCAACATGCCTGTTAATGAAGCTCTTGAAGAAACCCAAAAAATTCTAAAAGAAAAGAATTGGCTCAATTTTGAGCTTGGTTCCTTAAAATTAGTTCTAATGCCTTTTTTTTATTTTAATTACCACTATTATAGAGAAAAAGAAAATAATGGTGAAAAGGTAATTGAAAGTTCTGTTGATGGTTTTTTGGCATTAAATGGAAGCGAATTAAGAATTAATGAAGATATAACTGATTTAATAAAAAATAATTTGAAAACAATAACAAACACTGCTCCGGAAATAGAGTTTGAAGAAAAAGAAACCTCTGTTGAAAAAAGAGAACAGGATGAAGTACTAAAATTTAAAACGGCTGAATTTTTTCAAATTCCCAAAGATAATGTGGTTATTTCTAGTGCAAGAAAATTGTTTGTTCCTTTTTATGAAACATTTATTACTATTGAAAAAAATACTTTTGAAATAAAAATAAATGCGGTAACTAAAGAAATTATTGGAATAGAAGAAGTGCCTGAAAGAGAAAAAGGATTTTTAGAAATAACAAAAGAAACAATTGAAGATTTATCTAGGCCAGAAGGGTGGATAAGATATTCTAAAGAATTATTGGTTGGGGGAAGTAAAAAAATTCCCAAGGTTGTTTCTTCAAAAAGTTCACAAGAAAAGAAAAAAAGCTTTTCAATGGATTTATCTTTTTTTTCTACAAAATGGTTTCTAGCGATAATAATTATTCTTGCGTTATTCCTAATTTTTTTAGCACTTTTTTATTAATAAATAAGTTGTTTCTTAGTAAGATTTAATTAAGTTTTTTTGTCCTGTGTGATAGTATGGTTTTTACTATTATTTAGTTAATTTCTCTGCCTGAACAAATAGTTGCATCGGTAATACTTTGTTTTTTAGTGTTTAATTCTTTTAAAATGTTATTTTCGTTCCAAAAAAGAATCCATTTTGATGTTAGTCCTTGTGTTAATTGGCTAACACAAACATCTCCGACTTCAATTCTGTCAAATAATTCTTGCATACTATTTACAACGAAATGACTATCTTCTGAATCAATAGATAGCACACATGGAGTTGTTGGTGTACCAACACAATTTCCATTAGGGGAATAAATGCCTAGGTTGTTTCCTCTTATTGTGATTTCTTCACTGGCTGTTTGTAATTCTTTTGGTAGGTACAAAGTAGTGTGTAAATATTCTATTCCGCTTTCTTTTATTGTATTATATTTATCTAACTCAATATTTTGTTGTGTGTTTGTTGGAACAAAGTTTATTACTGAATCGGGTTCGTTATATGCTAATGTAGTATCGGGGTTTAGGGAAATGTCTTCGCAACCTCCCCCGTTATTTGAAGCAAAACCTGTCCAATAAGTAAAGATTTCTTCAGTAAGCGAACTAAGTGCAGTATCGGTACTAATACTAAATTTGTTCGAAATATTTCCATCATTATCTTTTATTTTAATATACATTGGGTAGGCAAAAGTTTTATACAAATTTACTTTACTAATATCGACGTTCCCCACAGTGTGCAAGAAGTCCATTACTGTTCCTCTTTCAGTAACATTCGAAAAATTAATACTTGGTATAGTCGCATTAACTTCGTCTGGGAATAATTCGTCTACTCCTTCTTCATAAAAGAACCAATTAAAACTTGGACTGTTCTTGAAAACAAAATTTACTTCGATGTTTAGTTTTGGATTTAAATTTTCTCCGTCAAACAAGTTTGACACTCCGCCAGGGGCTTTATTTAAGTCAATTGTAATATCGTATGCTCCTTGTTGTAGATGAGGATTAGCCATTGTTCCACCATTATTCAAAAACTTTACTCCTGTGTTAGAAAACAATTTCTTCATTCTTGCTATGTTTGTTGCTTTTACTGGTCCGCCAAAACTCACGGGGGCTGTGTATCCTTCTAATCCCCAATCTACTCCTGGTTCAAATGTTTCGCTCATACCATTTAACAAGGTCTGCATTGCACTTTCATTAAGATTTAGGCCACGCACATTTGCTTGGAAAGAAGTGTATTTATTTAATTCAGCATAAAGATTTGCTAAAGTAGTTGGGTTTGCTGTTCCTTGTAACTCATTATCAATATTGTTTTTGATTCTAACAATTTCAGCAATCTTTCTTGCTAATTCAAATAAGAATTCTCTTTCTGTACAATAAACCCAATTTTTATCATTTCCATTAATATCGAAAGTATCACACTCGTCTACTGCAATAGCATAACCCCTATCATCTAATTCCCCACCAAAACCAATATTTATTTTTGGGGCAACTGCTGAACCCGTGTGGCCAACTAAACCATTTGCACTAACACAACTAAACAAATCGTAATCTGAAATTGTTTGTACTTGGAATGCTTGTTGGTCCATCAAACCAAGATCAATTATTGTTGGATATGAATGAGTTGATTGTGTTCCTGAATAACCAAGGTCAGGATATGAGCCTAATTCATTAACAGTATAATTAAAGTCTAATTGATAACTAATGTTTTTTGGCAAACCACCTTTGTCCACTCTTACTTCGCCGGTTATTATTAAAGTATTATTTTGTGGAGTCATTACAAAGCCAATATTACTTGTGTCAACAGAACACGCGGTCGTGTTTTCACAATCTATTGCATAATTTTCAACAGTTAGCGCAAATAATGAACTGCTTTTTACAGTGAAAATTACTTCTTCAATATAGGTGCCATTTTCATCAAAAAAACCTTTTTTCTCAGAAGGGTTTGCAAAAATTAAAGTCCCTGGTGGATTAGTAAAATAAATATTTCCTGACGCGCTTGCTATCTCTTGAGGATTTTCAGTGAATGTGTTTGCAATGGGGTGTTGCATTACCTCTGTTTTGTATGGGTGTCCTGTATTTACAACGAGATCATACCAATCTAGGAAAGAAAGATTTATGTCATTACGTGGGCCATAACCAATAGGAGCTCCTTGCGTATAATTTGGGTCTTCGCCTTCACAGTATGCAAATGTAAAACCGTCTCCGTTAGTAATGGCTTCAGAGTCATTCCAATCAGAAGCATTTGTCCATCTAGTAACATTATCAAAAGTTAGCATAACAAATGGATTTGTGCTGCTTGTCATACCATTGTCACAAGTAAAGTTGTAGTTCCCAAAATTACTTAGTCGTATTTCTGCTCCGGGCAAACCAATTTTATTATAAGTGACTCCTCCGATTTCTTCATCAAAGTTTATTGCATTTATCCATTCTTCACGTGGGTTTGAATCAACTGTTAAAAAGAAACAGTGTGCAAATGGATCAACATCAGCAAAGTAAAATGGTTGTATTATTAGTAAGATTGCTAATATCAAAAATATTTTTTTCATTTTTTCAACTCCCCGATTGCTTTTCCAAAAATAACTATTGCTGCAACAAATATTATTGCGGCTAATATTAAAATTAAAGGTATTAATTTGAATAAATCATTTGTTTGGTTTACTGCAGGAACACATTCTGTTGTACAACATGCTCCATCAACAGTTTCGTATGGATTAGAATCACAAACATATCCTGCTTCACAAACAGTGTGTGGGCATTTTACTAATCCATCATAATTTTCTGATGCATAAATTTCTTCACCCAAATTCAAATATTTTACAATTTGTCTTTTTGCATCAAAATCATCTACTACCAATGTATAATTGTCTTTTGCCAAGAAATATTTCTTTGTTATTTGATTGTTTCCAGTAATGTCTTCGTTGTACAAAACAGAATTTCCTTTTAAAATTCTTAAACGAGAATCTATAATATCCTTATTCAAAATAACTGATAGTTCTTCTTTATCTGTATTGTAACTCCATTCTACATCAATAATATTTGGGTTTCTTACTTTGTATTCTTCTTTTAATTCTGTCAGTGGAACTGAAAAGCATTCTTCATCATAAACAACACTGCTTTTTTTTACACGTACACAAATACTTGAAAATTCGTTACTAGTAATATTAAATTCATTAAACAAGATTTCTCCAGTTTCTATTTTTTGGATGCTCTTTGTTTCTTTTTGTTGCGAAGTGTTGTTATAAACTTCCATTTCTAATTCAAAGTTCTCAAAATTTGGGTTATTGAAATGATCTGGGCTTCCTGCAATAAATACTCCAACAGAATAATTGTTTTCTCCTAAACCATCTAAATAAGCTTTTCTTATTTTTGCTGTTCCTCCCTCAATTATTACTCTGCTCTTATAAATCGATTTTGTTTCTTTTCCATCAACTAATTTTAAGTTAATTGCATATGCTGAAGGGATTGTTGGAGAATCAACTGAAACATTAACGATTGTTTCTCCTGCGCTAGTTATTGTTGGCACTTGGAATTCTTTTTCTTCAAGGTTTTCACAAAAAACTGTTGCCCAATCACAAACAGAAACTAATAATTTTAAATTGCTCTTTGTTGAAGACGAATTATTTTTTATTAATACTTGGCCGGTAATTTTGTCGCCTGCTTTTAATGGATATCCTATTGGTCCAATAACATTATCTCCAAACACAGTTCTTCTTCGATCAATAAAAATCTCTTCTCTTGAACTATTTCCTTCAACAATAAAATTCTTTGTTTGTGGCCCCCAAAATATTGAACTTGAACCAATAAACTTTGATTTTAAAATCCAAGAATAAGCATCCAAATGATAATTTCCAGAAGCTAATTTTCCCAGGTCAAAATTAACATATTTTGTTTCTCTAGGCAGAGCATACAAATCAACTATTTGTTCTTCGCGCACAATATTATCTGCTGCGTCCTGTGAAGGATAACCATATTGTCCAGTTCCAACTTGCAATACTATTCTCTGGCCAACAATAGGATAATACTCATCATTAGTTATTACAATTCGTCCAGTTACATTTTCATCAATACTAAAAGATGGCTTGTCAAAATAAATATTTATATATCCGTCCCATATTAAGTCATCAGGAACATATGCGAAGCAAAACCCACTGAAAAGAACTAACACAAATAATAATATTCCAATTTTCATTGTATTACCCCGCTAATATTTCTTCCTGCAATACTTGCTTCATCCTTTCCAACATAATCAGTGATGTTTATTATATTATAAGTTGTCGCTGCTCCGGATTCATCTTCTATACGTAATTCCATTGTTCCATCTTGGTAACTTTCCAAACTAGCTCCAACAAATCTTGCCATAATATATCCATCTTCATACCAAACAACTATTTTTGGATTGCTAGATGCTAAATAAACTCTTGGGTTTCTAACTGTAGAACCAACATAACTCAAGATGTTATCAACTCTTTTAACTATAAACTTTGTGTTTTTTATAGGAGGAATTACAAACCGGCCCAGATTAATATTGATTGTTCCCTCTTCTCCTCCCGGGATTAGTTCAACTCTTCTTTGAGTATATTTTAAATAAGGTCTCACGTGGAATTCTAAATAATTTGTGTCTGGGTTTCCAGTAAAATTCATTTTTATTGAACTTATTCTTCCTGCAGGTAAATTAACATAGAATAAACCAAATGTGAATTCATCATCTCCCACATGTCCTTCTCCAAAGGTACTTCCAGTCTCACAAGTTTCATTTCCATCACTTGGTTCACAACTAAATGTTGGGTCAATTTTTAGATTTGTATTTGGAGTAACTTGTACTGTATCTCCATTAGCATATGTTACTGTTATATTTCCATTAACTTTTGCACCAAATTTCTTAGGGATTCCAATGTATTCATTGTTAATATCGATGACTCTTATTTGTATTCTGTTAATCTCCCAAAATACTTGTCCTATTCCATTATCAAATTGTTCAACATTAAAATCAAATTCTAAATTAGAATAATTTCTGTCTGGCGTGTCCACAATTGGTAAATTCATCCCACGAGCTGTTATTGCATACCCTGTCCAAGCTGTATCTTTGTTTATGTCAACGATTTGTGTTTCAAAAGTATTTCCTGTTACAATAAGTGCAGCATTAAAATCTTCAGATGCATTAGCTGGATAATCATCTTTTAAATTATAACCCAATGCAGTCATATTTGCAAATGGTATTCCGTTGTCAGTAAAATCTTCAGATTGACAAAAATTTTCTATAAAAAAGTCGATTGTGTCTTCTGCATCTCCTTCTTCAACAAAATCAAACGAATCTCTCGAAATTTCAAAGCATTGAGAATTATTCTCTAAGTGAGCAGCCATGCTATCTGCAAGAGTGAATTTCTTTCCTGGACTAGCATCACTAAATTTTCCTGCCAAATAAATTGGGAAGAAACCTAATATATCAGTAAAATTAGGGAATTCACTTGCATTAAAAGAAATATTTCTTCCTGTTAATTTGAAATCCATTGAAGCCCCGGCAGCAATTTCTATCCCTGTTGTAGGATTACATGCTCCTCCACCAACAGATTTTTCACAAACAATTTCAGTGTCAATCCTTACTTTTGTTGCTCTATCACAATCATTATATACAACAATTTCTTTTTGTTCATTCCAATTCATGAAAACTTCTTCATTACCAAGTTTGTCTTCTATTTGTAAACAAGCAAGACTTGCATCTGTCGCTCCGTGCGGAGAAGCGGTAAGTGTTTCATTTATGGGCTCAAATTGTTCTTCTATGGGAGTAACAATTACTTTTAAACAATCAAGGTGTGATTTAAAAGTTCCAAGTATTGTGTTTTCAAAATAGTTTCCAATTATTTGTGTTGGATTGTTTGTTAAATTAATTAAATAATCTGTTTCGTATAATCCATCACAATTAATATCTGTTCTCATTAAAACACTTTGAATATTTGCAATAGTATCTCCACCAGTTGCCGGAATAATTCTTCCACTAAACAATTGATCAGAAACACTTGATAAGAATTCGGCCGAAAGATTCAATTTGATTCCCATTGTGAATGCATCAATAAATGCGATAAATGTATTTCCGTCATATTGGGCTACAACAACAATATAATTATTTGAGTGTGGAGTATTTGTTGTTGCTTGAGTTATATATGTTTTTGAAGAATATTTTTGAACAAAAACATTGCTTGCTAATACTTTTTCTTTAGAAGTATCGCCATCAAACGTAATATATCCTGAACCGGGGTTTGCTGGATTAAAAGTATTTGGATTCCCAATATATGAATAAACTTTTACATCAAGATCATTTATTGGCGAATCAGAACTATTGTATAGTGTAACTGAAAGGGAATTGTTTGTATCAGCTTCAAATTCAGCGGTTTTTATTTCTTGGCTTTCAAAGAAATCAATTACTTGTCCTTCTAAATTAATACTCATTCTAAAACCATTTCTAAAGGGTTCTCCAATTTTGATTCTTTTTTCTTTTAATCTTGTTTCCGTACTTATATTTCCATGAGTGTCTTTTGCTCTGTAATTAAAGACAACTTCTTCATTAACATCTCCATCTACCTCAAACCTTGCAACAAAAGAATAAACTCCTTTTTTCAGAGAACTATTTGACCATTTATATCCTGATTGTATGTCCGGGGTTGAATCACAACCAGTCCCAACAGGGAAATAATATGTTTCAGTATGTAATAAATTAGTATCCTTACTTTGAGTACTACAACTGAATGCATCTGCTTTTTCTAAGTATTGATTTCTAAAATCGATATTTGTTATTTTTGCATTGCCCACTCTAATCATTGATAATAATGTTTGATAATTCAAGTCTTTTGCAAGCAAAGCATCAAAGCGAACATAATAACTATTTCCGTCATTCAAAATAAAGGCGGTTGATACGTCACTCCAATAATTGTCTCCTGGTGCATAAATTTCTCTAAACATCACCATTACATTTCCATCAGTAGTGCAACCATCATCAATTCCATTACAATCATTGGCTGGGATTTTGTACAATTTTTTTGTAACAGAATTAATTCCTGTTTGTAAAGGAGTTTCTTTTCCATTCAATTCTATTATGTCTGGTAAATATCCTGGTGCGTTAATACTTATCAATAACTTTGATTCTTTTTCATACGAATTACTCAAGAACTTGCCACTTGCATAAGAAATTTTTTCAGCAAAAACTAAGTCCTCAAAACTATCATCATTTGAATAATATACATTTACATCGGCTTGTGCAATACTATTAATTGTTTGATTTGTTATAATGTCTTTTAATAACAATTCAATTTGACTAACTTCTAAATTAAGTTTTATTTTAAAGTTAATTGTTTGTCCAACATCCAGACCTTTTTTTGGAGTAACTCCTGAAAAAACTCCTCCTTTTGCAGCCGAAGCAGAATAATAATTTCCTGGCCCGGCAGGGAGGTCTATAATTTGGGTCTTTCCTTGGTTATTAGTTAGTTTTCCTCCTTTTGGAACAGGAATTTTTCCAATTTCTTTTCCAGCATCGCTAATTGAGAAATAAATATATGTTGTTGCATTTTCTAAAGGTCTATTGTTGTCGCCAGCAACAACTTCTATTCCTGCAGAACCGCTAGTTTGTGGTAATGACTTATCTACAGTAATTGTTTCTGGCCCACCTGTTGACGTGAAAAAAGTTGGTTTAAATATTTTGTATACATATCCGACTGCTTTTGCAATAACAAGTAAATTTCCATCTTCTCTTGCTGAAAGACCAGTCAATTTGTAAAACCCATTTTCATCAGAGTGTGTTGGTGCTGATCCCTCAAACAAAGGAGTCCCATTACTCCCAATCCCACTTTGTGAATTTCCATCTTTAACCAACCAAAGCAAGGCAACTTCAGCATTTCCCAAAACGTTTGTGTCTTGTGCGCCCATTAATTTAAAATAAATTCTTCGTTGTTCATTAACTGGAATTTCTTCCAACTCAATTTCTAAATAACTCTGTTGATCAACAACAATGTCAACAGAATAATTATTATCTGGAGTAATTGCATAATAGTTGTCATCCATTATTGTAATAACATAATGGCCAGCACTCAATTCTTTTGTAGCGTTTCCTCCAGTAACTGAAACTGCTGAATCAGTGGTTCCGTCATTAGCAACAAATGTTACTGTTATTCCACTCAAAGAAGTTTGTTTGTTAGTTCCTTTTTTGAACAATCTTATTTTTGCTGTTCCTGTTGTTGGTGTTTCTTTTTCTGTTAATTCGACTGAATAAATATTTTCTGGGTTAACAATTTTTTCTGAAATGTTTTTAGCATCATAATCTGGAGACCATGCTTTTGTAACAACAAAATCACAATTAGTTTCGGTAAGAGTAAAAATTCCATCCAAAGAACCGTCAGTATTGTCTCTCACTGCGCGCTCTCCTTCTGTTAGAGTTTTGTTATCACATTTGAATTTTACATATGCTCTGTTTGAAGAATCAATAATAACTGCTTTGCTTTCTGAATTTTTTAAATTTACTCTTGCAGAGTTTGCAAAAGATGGTGGGGGTTCTGCTTCTGGTTCTAAATATAATTCTATTTCTGTAGAGTTATCGATTTGTTGATTTCGTAATTGTTGGTAACCATTTTTAGAAGCATTTACAAAACCACTAAACTCATCTTCTCCACCAAACATTGATTGAAACAACATTCCATAAAAATTCTTTGCGGGCCCATTAATGGGAACAATGAGCATTCCTCCTGCATCAGTTCTATCCTCAAAAGGCTGGTCATTTATTACTCCACTTAATTGTACTCCAGCTAAGGAATCATTTGTTACAGAATCATAAGTATTAAACACAACATCATAGGGAGACGAATATTGGATTAAGTAACCAACAAGTATTACAAGGAACAAAATTACTAATAAAAAAACAATAAAACTTGGTATAACTTTGTCAATAGGATCGACTACTTTGTATACTGGAATTTTTGGATTTATCTTGTCTAATAGGGCATACCATTTGTCTTCAAAAAAGAAATAAGCTCCCCTTAATTTACTAGTTACTTTGTTTAAAGGATTGCCCAAAGAACCTTTTTTTAACGCCATTAAAACCAACTTTTATAATTAATTAAAAGAGGTTTTAAGTGATTAATAAGCTTTTTCATTATTGT
>CAYWUL010000003.1:0-54740 GCA_964461205.1 uncultured archaeon
CTTTTTTTGCTAGTTTTTCAGTTTTGTTCATTAGTGCTTTCATTACTCCTTTTTTCCTATATCTTGGTATTGTTCCTGCCATCCAAATATAAAATTCGTTTTTATTTAATTTATATCCAACTAGATATCCTGCTTCTTTTCCATCTAAATAACATCCAAACAAATAACTCTTTTTTCCTTTGAGTCGTTCTTGAAAGTCTTCAATGGTATCTTTTTTGAATTCAGGAATTTGTTTATTTATTTGTAGTATTTCTTCTAGAGAAATTTCTTTTATTTTCATTCATCTCACTCAAATATTTCTTTTCCTTCTAGGTAAGCAGAAAAGAACTCTGCAAATTCTCCCTTGTATGCGCTTAACAAATCTTTTTCTTTTAACACCTTACTTTGTCTTAGTATTTGCTTTACTGTCTTTGTTTCGGTCTTTTTGTTTTCTTTGATAAACTCAGTTAAGGCATCTTTGGCATTAATAACCTTTCTTTCAGTTTCTAAAACAATTCTTCCTTCTTCTACACGAGGTCCTGAAAGAATCTTTCTTTTTTTTGCTAAGAATTTTTCTATATTTTCTTTGTCTTCAACTCTTGGTCCAATCATTTTGCGAGCTTTTTGTAATTTCATTTCTTTTAATTCAAAAATAAACCACACATCTTTTTCGTTGCTCCAAACATCCCCTCGTTCAACCTCAAAATCGAGTTCTTCTAAATAATGTGTTCCTTTTTTTGCAACTCTTCTTAGTTGCCCCCAAACTAGGTCGCTCAGCACATTTTTTGGAAAGGTAGTCTTGATTGCAATTAATTCTTTTTTTGATAGCATTTTTTTGACTTTGTTTTTATTCCATGCTTTTTTTTGTTTTGGAAAAAAGAATTTTATAGAGGGATTTTTTAAAAACAAAGTACTTGCAAAAATAATTCTTCCAAATTGTTCTTTTGATAATGCGGAAGCAACATTTCTATTTTCATCAACAGGATCAACCAAGATTAGAGGATCATCAAAGGTTTTTCCTTTTTTATTATTAAATTTTATTCTTTGTTTTTCCTTCCATTTAGTGATTCCTATGAGCGTTTTTTCAAAACTCCCATAATAAAGAACTAATAATTCTACTCCATATCCTGGCAGGGAACAATTTTTCAAATCAGCACCATACGCATTGATTCCTTTCAAAAATTGTTTTAATAATCTAGCATCACTTCTTTGTTTGTTTGTCATATTTTTTAACAAATATTTATTATGAAAAGGAGTTCTGTCAACAGCACTCTTTTTTTCTCTTCCGCTTTTAACAATAAAACCCGGAACAATTTCAATATCAAATCCTCTTATCACTCCGCGAATATAAGGGTGTTGTGAATATGCTTTTTCCCAAAATGCTCCTTTAAAGACTTTCTTTCCAATTCGTAGTCCTTCTCTTTCAAGTTCCTCATCGCTCTTTTCTTTGTCAAACATTAAAAAAAGATCAAGGTCTCTGTCTCCATGTAAATGTGTTCCTCTTGCACTACTTCCACACCATTCTAAGTGAGAATGTGTCCCTTCCATCGATTCAACTTTTTTTCGTATTTCTTCGAATAATTTTTTTTCATCAAGTAATTCTTTTTTTGAAGGAGTTATTTTTGCTAATACTTGTTTGTAAATTGTTTTCTTTTTTTGTTTGTTTGATGTGTTGTTTTTTGTCTTCATAATAAGCTTATTATACTACTTTTTATATAAATCATTTGCATGAAGTTTACAGAGCTCCGAACGAACAAATTAGCGTCTACTCAGCTAGGGGAAATAACAGAGGGAATTGCTTACAATTTTTATGATTTAAAAGAAGAGCATTTGGGTGAAAAAGAAAGAGAATTTGCTTCTTTTTTAGAATCTTTGATACAAAGAAGGACAACTTTTTCTGAGTTAGAAAAGTTTGATGGTTTGCCTGAAAATTTTAGACAAATATTTCAAGAAGAAATAATTTCTGTTATTGAAATTAATCGTTTGCTTGAAAGGATGCCTTCGAGAGGGGTATTTGTAAAACTGCTTGAGTCTTTGATTAGATTAATTAGCAAGGTGGATTTTATTTCTAATAAAGGATTGTTTGCAGAAACCGTTTTGCATGATTCTATTGGTCTAAAAAAATTAGCTTTTTTTTCTATGGAAGACGAATTGGAAGAATTAATGGTGAATTCTCTAGAAGAGATATTTGTTTTTCATAAAGAATATGGTATGTGTAAGACAAATATTGTATTGGATGAAAAAGGATTTTCAAATATTATTCAAAGGGTTGCGGCCAGCACTGGGAAAGGATTTAATCAACAAAGTCCTCTTTTAGATTCTCGTTTGCCTGACGGTAGTAGAATAAATGCGACAATGGATAATGTTTCTCCGCGAGCAATTTCTCTGACAATAAGAAAATTTTCTCCTGTTCCAATAACTATTCTTGATTTGATTAAGAAAGATGTGATTACTAGTGAGGCAGCTTCTTTTTTATGGATGATGACTGATGGTTTTGGTGTTAACCCAAAAAATATTCTTGTCACAGGATCAACTGCAAGCGGGAAAACAACTATGTTAAATGTATTAACAAATTTTGTTCGTTTGAATGAAAGGATTATTACTATTGAGGATACTTTGGAATTGTCGTTGCTTGATAGGGAGAATTGGGTTGCTCTTGAAGCAAAGCATTACAAGGAAGAAGAAATCACAATGAATAATTTGTTAAAAAATTCTTTGAGAATGCGCCCAGATAGAATTATTGTTGGAGAGGTGCGTGGCAATGAGGCAATTACTTTGTTTACTGCGATGGATAATGGTCACTCAGGAACAATGGGTACTATCCATGCTAATAATGCTCGTGAAACAATAACAAAATTACAAGAACGCCCTTTCTCTGTTCCAACTGCGTTGCTTCCCTTAGTAGAACTCATTGTTGTTTTGAAGAGAACTTTTTCTAAAGAAAAAGGTATTGAAAGAAAAGTTATTCAGATAACTGAAGTTTCAAGAATGGAAAACAAAGTTTTGTTAGCAAATGTTTTTGAATTAAATAACCAGATGTCTCTTGTTCGAACAGATGTGCCTAGTTATATTGTGGAAAAGTTTGCTGAACAAAATTCAATTACAAAAAATGAGTTAAAAGAAGAGATGCGTATTAGACAATTAGTGCTTGAGTGGATGTTACAAAATAATGTTTCTAAACCAAGAGAGGTTCTTGAGATAATTCAGAGTTATTATTTTGATTCAAAAAAAGTTTTATCAATGATTGAACAAGGCCAATAGTTCTCTTGTAATTAAAAAATTATTTAACTAAATTATTTGATTAATAAATTATTTTTTTATTTTAAAGATTTTTTAAATTCTTTTTCAAGTTTTTTTAGTGCTTTTTTATTGACAGAAAACTTTTCATTTGCTTTTTTTACTAAGTATTTTAAGAATTTTTCGTCAATTATTTCTGTTCCTTCTTTTAGTGGAATATTAATGTTGTGTGTTCCAACCATTTCGACAAGAAATTTTCCTTTTTTTGCAACTTTTATTCCTGCTCTCTTGGTTCCTGCTCTTTCACACGCAGCAAGAATTCTTGTTGAGTTTTCAAGAGAATTTGTTCCTATGTGAAAAATGAATGGTTCTTGTTTTAACCAAAGGACTTCTCCGTTAAAAGAATCAATCCCCTCTTTCACTTCTTTTAAAGTTACCTTTCTGTGCCATTTTCTGTGGAATGCACTTTCTTTTTTTGTTTCATTCTTTCCCAGCCCCACAAGAGCTATTCTGCCTGCACAACAGCTAGCTGTAAAGAATTCCTTTGTTTCTGCTATAAAATCGCATAATGGGATAAAATCCAGATCCATTTTTCCCTGTTTTTTTGCTTTCAAAAAAGTGCTTTTGTGGTGTTTTTTTGTCATTTGAAAACGTGCTTCTTCTGAGTTCATAAAATAACCTTTATATTTTGTTTCTTCCAAAAATTTTTGGATTACAATGTTTAAAAAAGCATGTTTTGTTGTTTTGTTGGTTTTGTTATGCTCAACTGTGTTTAGTGTTAGGTTAGTGGACCCTATTTCAAAGGACCTTTCAAAGGACAATTTTGTTGGTTCTTTTGTTCCAGGAAGCACTTTAGAATTAATATTTTCTAAAGAACTTGGAAAATTTGATTCTCTTGAGTTTAATTCTTCTCTTCCAAAAGAATTTAGTGTTTCTGTTGAGGATTATTTAGAATCAATAAAAGTATTTATTTCTTCTGACATTAAAGCGATTCCTTCAGATTATGAGTTTGAAGTTGTTCTAAAAGGAAGAACTGTTGAAGAATCAGTTGATTTGTATTTCTTGGTTGAAAAAAGATTGCTTGATGTATCATTAAACAATTATTCTGTTCAAACTCTTGTTGGTGAAAAAGCAGAGTATGAATTTTCGCTGATAAATAATTCTCATGCTGATGCTGAATTCAAAATTCAAACTTCTTTGCCTTGGTATTGGTTATCAAACCCAGCAAGCACTTCAATGTACAAAACAATTATTGTTCCAAAAAAGTCTGTTGTTAAAGAAAAATTAGTTGTCATTCCAAAAACACCCGGAGAATTATATTTTACTTCAAAAATAATAATGAACACAAGTGAAACAAAAGAATTTTCGCATTATTTGGATTCTAAACCTACATTAAAATCAAAGTTTAATTCAGTTTTGAATGGTCTTCCGTTTTATTCGATTTCTCAACTGCCTAGTTATTTTGTTACTGGTTTATTCTCATTGCTTTTTAACTAAGTCTTAATAGTGAATTAATATGGGTAAGGATAATGCCAAGATTTTGTTTGCCGAACAGATTTTAAAAGAAATAAATAATAAAAAAATAAATTCTCTAAGAGATTTTGAGTTAAGGCAATTTAGTTTGTGTAAAGAAATTGGTTTAAGTTCTATTCCGTCAAGATCTTTTATTTTAAAACAAGAAAAGAAACCAACAAAAAAAATGAAAGAAATTCTTTCAATAAAACCAACAAGAACGCTTTCAGGAGTTCAAGTTGTTGCAGTAATGCTTCCTCCTTTTGATTGTCCCGGGGAATGTATTTATTGTCCTTCTTCTTTTGAAGGAAAGAAGTCTCCACAGTCATACACTGGGTTTGAGCCGTCTTCTTTAAGAGCACAGAGATTGAATTTTGATCCTTTTGCAATTGTTTCAAATAGGATTTCTCAGTTTGATTCTATGGGGCACAGGGCAGAAAAAATCGAATTAATTTTTCAAGGAAGTTCATTTACGTGTCTTCCAAAAAAAAAGCAAGAAATTATTATAAAAAAAAGTATTGATGCTGTTACTGAAAAAAAGTCATTAACATTTAAGCAGGCGAAAAAAAATGCCGAAAACTCTAAGAGAAGAATTGTTGGTATGACTTTTGAAACAAGGCCTGATTATTGTTCAAAAAAAGATATTGAACAAATGCTCTATTTGGGTGGAACAAGAGTTGAAATTGGTGTTCAAAATCCTGATGAAGAAGTTTATTCAAGAATAAAACGTGGTCACACAATAAATGATGTTGTTAATTCAACTCGATTACTAAAAGATTCCGGGTTCAAAGTTTTGTATCATTTAATGCCAGGCCTTCCGGGGAGTGATTATAAAAAAGATCTGAAAAACTTTAAGAGCATTTTTACAAATCAAGATTTCATGCCCGACATGGTAAAGTTTTATCCCTGTTTAGTAATAAAAGGAACAAAATTGTATGATGAATGGAAAAAAGGGGAGTTTGTTCCATTGGATGAAAAAAAAGCAGTAAAGATGCTTGCTGAAATAAAAGAAACGATTCCAAAATGGGTTAGAATAATGCGCGTTAACAGAGATATTCCTAGCAATGTTATTTCTGGAGGAATACAAAAAACCAATTTAAGACAATTTGTTCATGAAGAAATGAAGAAGAGTGGAACAAAATGTAATTGTATTCGTTGTAGAGAAATTGGTTTAAAGAGTCGCGGCGATAAAGAATTTGATTTATTAAGCGAAAAACCAAGGTTAGAAAAAATTTCTTATAATGCTTCAAATGGAGAGGAAACATTTATTTCTTTTGAATCAAAAAATTATTTGTTTGGTTTTGTTCGTGTGAGAAAACCTTTCGAGCCGTTCATGAAACAAATTACTGACAAAACTGCTTTAATTAGAGAAATACATGTTTATGGACAAGCCTTAGAGTTGGGCAAAAAGGATCCTTTGGCAGCACAGCACAGGGGGCTTGGAAAGCTCTTGATGCAGGAAGCAGAAAATACTGCAAGAGGATTTGGCGCAAACAAGATGGTTGTTATTTCTGGTTTAGGGGTAAGAGAATATTATAAGAAAAACTTTGGTTATAAAATAGAAGAACCATTCGTGTCTAAAAAGATTTAATTGTTATGTTCTTAATTTTATTATGTTTGAATTAGTTTTGTTAATAATTGTAATAGTTCTTGTAGTTCTTCTTGTTCTTGCATTCTTGTATATTTCTGCATTAAAATCAGATCTTTCTTCATTATTATTTTCAAAACAATCTCAAAGCGTTAAATATGGACAACTTACTGAACAATGGATTCCTTTTAGTGGCAAGTTTCCTTTTTCTTCCCAAAATTTTCGTTTTATTGGAAAACCAATTGATGGGCTTTGTTTTGAAGATGACAAAGTTGTTTTTGTTGAGTTTAAATCAAACACTTCTGGGTTGAGCCAAACCCAGAGAAAAATAAAAGAGTTAATAGAAAACAAAAAAGTAGAGTGGTTTGAATTAAAAATAAAATAATAAAATGACTAAATTTTTATTTTTGGGGTCATAATTATTTTCTATAATGTAATAGTGCTATTGCTCCGCCAAAATTGTGAATTGTTTTTTCTTGTGGATTCTTAGAAGAAATAATATGCACTTCACAATTAAATTTGTCAGCAATATTCATTATTTCTTCTGCTTTGTTTCTGTTTTCCATTAAAAAAGTTTCACTTAAAATTAGTTTAGAAACCATTCCATTATTAATGGCATTAAGAATTTCTTTTTGTCCATATTCTGCTTTTTCTTTTGCAACACATAGCAAGACCTCTTCGATTAATTTTGATTCTTTTGTTAATTGTAATTCTTTTTCAATTGAATCAAGTTTCCCTTGGCTAATTAATTCTCTAAAACCGGTTTCTCCAACAGAATTTAGTGATTCTAAAATTATTTTTGGAAATCCTGCAATCTTTTTGTCTTCAACAAACTTTTTGAAATTCTCTTTTGTAAAACCAGGCCCGGCAACAAGAACTTTTTTTGGAGCCAACCTAATAATTTCTTCGAGTACTTTGTCAAAATAATTGCTTTTTTCTTCTTTGAACATTTTTCCTTGTTTTTGTGCATTAATAGAAGCTTTTTTTTGTATTGAGAATTGGTTTACAAAAGCAAGCTCTGTTTTTTCATCATCCATCATTATTACAAGCATCTTGCTTGTTGCGCTTTCTTTTTCAGCCTTCCTTAATCTTTCTATTTGCCATTTTTTTATTTCTTTTTTTTGTATCTTTGTTTTTTCGCCAACTTTTATGTCAATACTATGATGGGCTTTTAATTCAACTAAGTCTTTTGGTTTCCCATCAACAATAATACCACTAATTCTAAGATTTTCGCTAAACTCTTGAAAATGCACATTTTCAACTTGGATATGTACAAAAATTGTTTCTCGGATAACTTTTTCTCCTTCTTTTGAAGGTTTTATTTTTCTATCGGTCTTTCCTATAACAATGTCATCTTTTTCTATTATTTTTTCAAGATGCCATAAATCATCAAGGATTTCTGGAAAAACAATTATCTCATTAATTTTTTTATCAATTTTTATGATTTTCATGAAATAATGGTTTTCCAAAGAGTTTTAAATCAATTTGGCTCACCAATTATGCTGTATGTCACAAAAAGAATTGTCAAAAAAAAACGCCGATGCAATGGCTTCAATAGTTGAGGCAATTGTTACCAATGAAAAAGGGCAAATCTTGTTGTTGAAAAGAAGCGAGAATAATACTTTTTTTTGTGGTCAATGGCAATTACCTGGTGGAAAAGTAGAGTTTGGAGAAAAAGTTAGAGATGGAATAAAGAGAGAAATAATGGAAGAAACTGGTTGTAAATGCAAGGATTTGAAAATAAATAAAGTGTATTCTTTTGAGAAGGCCTTTAATGGTTTTAAAGGAAGTCTTTTTTTGATGGTTTTTAATTGTAAGTTAGATGGGAAATTAAAATTGAGTGCTGATCATACTGAATCAAAGTTTTTTGATTTGAACAAAATTGATAAGAGTGCTTTAACTCCTATTTCAAAAAAATCTATTTTTGGCTAGTTTTTTCTAATTACTATAATAAGATTTTTTTTGTTTTTGTTCTTTGTCTAATACAGAATCAAATTTGTTTATTCGTGGTCTCTTTGTTTGAGGATCTCTTCTAACAGTTATTTCTAAATATTCTAATAATTCGTTCATTCCTTTTTCTACTGTAAATGGTCCTGATGCCTCTCCTTTGATTGAAGGGTCTCCCTTAAAAACCATTAATTTATCACTGACATAATCAACAAAAGTTAAATCGTGGTCAATTATCATTGCTGAACAATCATTTAGCACAATATGGTTTCTAATAACTTTTCCAATTGCGAGTCGTTGTTCTACGTCTAGATAGGCGGATGGTTCATCTAAAAGATAGATGTCTGCTTTCTTACTCAAACAAAGCGCGATTGCTACTCTTTGTAGTTCTCCTCCAGAAAGAGTTTTTGCTTTCTTTCCCATTAGGTCTTGTAATTCAAGAGACTTAACAAAGGACTTTTTGAATTCTTTCAAATGAGTATCGTCAAATAATTCTTCAACTGTTTTGTTTCCATCATAACTAATATATTGTGGCTTGTAAGAAATTTTTGCACTTTGTTCTAGTTCGCAATTATCTGGTTTGATTTCTTTTGCTAATAATTTCATAAAAGTTGTTTTTCCTATTCCGTTTGGTCCAACAATTCCAACAATCTGGTTTTGTTTTATTTCATTTTCTTTAACTTTCAATTTAAAAGTGCCAAGTTTTTTTTCTATGTGTGGCCAACTAATTATTGTTTTTCCTTTTGAAGTTTCATTTCTGTTTCCTGAAAAGAAATCGATTGTGCTTTCTCTAAACCTATAATTTTCTTCTCTTGAATAACCTTCTAAATAATCGTTTATTCCTTCTTTTGTTGTTTTTATTTGCGAAACAAAGCCATACACTCTCGGCTTTCCATAAATTAGGTGTATATAGTCACTCAAATAATCTAATAATATTAAATCGTGTTCAACAACCAGTACTGGTTTTGTTTCAGATATTTTTCTAATAAATTTTGCTACTCTTAGTCTTTCTCGTATATCTAAAAAAGAAGTTGGTTCATCAAAAAAATAAAGGTCTGCTTTTTTTAATCCTGTGGCAGCGATAGCAATCTTTTGGAATTCTCCGCCTGACAATTTTGAAATATCTTTATCTAACAAATTTTCCAAGGCTAGTTCGCTTGTAACTTCTTTTAATCTGTTTTCTTCATCAACTTTTTTTAACAGAGTAACGACTTTTCCTTTTGTATTTAATCCTTCAATATGTTGTGGTTTTACGGCGACTTTGAAACCAGAATACAATTGTTTGAAAAATTCTTGTTCTTCTCTTCCTTTATAATATTCCAAGACCCTTTCTTTTTTTCCTTCGTCTTCTCCGAAGTTTTGTATTATGTCTCCTGAAAGTATTTTTATGATTGTTGTTTTTCCAATACCATTTCTTCCAACGAGTCCAATGGTTCCTTTTTTTGGTACGGGTAAACCAAATAATCTGAAGGCATTTTGTCCATATGAATGAACGGGGTCTTTTAAGTCAATTGAAATATTAACAATGCTTATTGCATGAAATGGACATCTGTTTTGACAAATCTCGCAACCAATGCATAGTTCTTCTGAAATAATCGGTTTTTCGCCTTGTTTATGTGTTATGCATTCTTTTTCGTTTCTATTTACTGGGCACACCTTACTACACAAGTAATTACCGCATTTTTCAAAATTGCATTTATCGTATTCGATTACTGCTATTCTTTTCTTACTCATAAGAAAATAACTTGTGGAAAAGTATTTATAGTTTAATAAGGGGCTATTCTTTCCTAATTTCAACGATTTTATTGAGGTCTAGCTCGAATTGGGTTGCTGAAAAGTCTCTTGAAAAATGACATATTAGAAATCCTTGGGCAATATTTCCTGAAACAGCAAAAGAAGGATTGTTGCATTCTAACCAACTATTTCCATTTAGTTCTAAGGAATTTATTATTAAGTCTGAATTTGTGTCAATACAATTTTTTATTTCAATAGTACTTTTTTCCCAGTTACAATCTTGCGAAATGTGATTTAGTGTTATTTGGTAATTATTTAAAATAGTTTTTGTTTCGGATAATTCTTCGATGTAACTTATTTCGCTAGAAGAATAATTCATGCTCAACAAGACTATTGCTGTTACAAGAACAGCTATCGAAACGATTATTGTTGCAAACCCTTTGTTCATTCAATTCCCTCGCAGAAAGTTTTATCTTTTAATTCGTTATTTTCATAATAAATTATTTTTACACAATATTGTGTTGTTAATTCGCCACTGGTTGGAATTTCGTTAAAATAAAAGGAATTTGTTGCACTTCCTTGACTCTGAATTATTAAATATTCATTATTTTCATTTTCTCCAATGATTGGTGTGCCTAAGATTACTAATGCGACAATAAGAATACTGATTGAAAATAATGCTTCGATAGAAAAAATAAATCCCTTCATCTACTCACCCGTATATTTAATACTTTTTTTTGTGTTCCGCAACTTCCTTCTAAACAATTTTGTAATTCAGAAAAGCTAATCCCATTATTACATTCTAAAACATCAACTTCCACGGAAAAAATTTCTTCACCCATTTCTTCAGAAAAAAGTTCTGCGTTATCAATGAAAATAGAGGCCTTGTGTTTTTGTAATCCTAAATATTCTTTTATTTCAGTGAGGCTCGTGCTAGAAAGAACCGTGTTATCAATAGAAAACGCAATGTTTGAATTATTCATTTTGCAAGAATAATTTCCGTTTGACAAAGCAAGCAATGCTGAATTTGCTTTGTTTTGTAATTCTTTGTCTAAGAGCCCCTCTTTGATTTCGTGTGTTTTTATTTCAGCAGTATTAATCATTAATGCGAGAAACAAAATTATTATTGTCATTGCGATTATAAAATCTAGGGAAAAGATTTGTCCTTTATGGTGCATTTTTTATCACCACTATTCCATTTTCTATTTCAACATCTAGCCCTGTGCCAAAATTTGAGGTTCCTTTTTTTTCGAAACCATTAATTTCAACTATTAAATTGTTATCTGAAATACTAATGTTTGGATATTCTTTTGTATTTCCAAATGTTACTTGGCGAGGAATGATTCGTGCAGTAAAATTATAGTCATCTAGAACATGGCTTGAAGTTATAATTGAAGTATAATTGCTTGCCAATAAGTGTAATTGGTTTTCTGTTAGTATTGATTCGTATGAATCTTGGTAATTATGGATTAAGAAAAAGAAGCCCCCTATGGCAATTATTACTACTACGAGAGTAATTAATAGATCAAGACTAATTTGTCCGCGCATAAAACACTATTATTACTTTTCTTTTTAATACTGTGCTTAGTCAATTATTTTTATTGTATTGGCTTGTCCTTGCTTATCAAAAAAAGCAAATTCTCTTATTGGCAAACTTAAAATAATATTAATGTCAAATCTTCTAAAAAATTTTAGATCTGCCCGACTTGGCATTGCTACCCCGTTAGGATGTGAGTGAAAACTACCAATAATAGTATCATCCATTGGAAAAGAATGTAAATTAATACTTGAAGAAGTTTTTCCATTCCAGGTGGGTAATATTACAACTTCTTCAATTGTTTGTTCTTTTTTATTCCCTCCTAAAAAACAAAGAAATTCGTCGGGAAGATAATTATGTGCTGTTACCATTAGGTCTTCTAAAATGGTTTTTTTTATTTGCCACATACATTATATTAGAACAAATAAATAGAAAAATAGAACTGGGACAATTAATGCTCCGAGACAAGTGCTTCTTTTTATTTTCCAATACACTGCTAATAAACCAAGTGCACAAGAAAAGCTCATTGCAATAATCCCAATAAAATTATTGAAAAAGAAAACAAGAAAAACCATTAGAATAATGCTGAGTATTTCTGAAATATTGATTATTTTTTTTGAGAATATTTTTATTGCTTTTTTTGAAATGAGTATTGTTGCGCTTCCGCCTATTCCTGCCGCGATGATTATTGCAATAAAACTTAGATAAAATAGATTTTCTGTTAAAAATAATTTTTCATTTAAAAAAAGCATTGCTCCGTTTCTTGCTTTTGATAAGAAAAATAGCATAGGGATAGAAAAAAAGAAATTGCTTGTATTAATACTTCCCACAAGTGTTAAATAATTTTGTGTTTTTATTTTTTCTCTGAAAGTTTTGATTATTGCTGCTGCCAAATTACTTCCTATTCCTGGGATGATTGCTACTATTGCGCCGCCAGCCATTCCAATGACTCCTTCAATTGCCATTTTGAATTCGAATTGTGATTCTTTTTTTTGTTTTTTATAAAATTTTTCTTTTTGTAGAGAATAAATAACTGTTGGCAAACCAAAATAACCAATAATCAATGGAAATATTTGGTCAACAAAAAACAACCCTTGTGTTGCAGAGGCAAACAAAACAAATGATGCAAGAACTTTTTTGTATTTTTTTTCACTCAATATTAATACTCCGATTGAAAAAAATAAAACAACTGGAACGATTATTGGCATGACTTCTTTGTTTGCATTAATAAAAATTATAAAAAAAGGAAGAAACATTAATCCGGTTATTATTGCTATTAGCCCGCCGAAAACAGTTAGACAAATTGCCTTGTATGCTTCTCCTTTAAGCGCCATTTTATGTCCTGGAAGAACCCCTTCAAAAGTGCTTGTTTCTGGCACCCCCAAGAATAAAGATGGGATAAAATCTACAAAACTTTGAGAAACACACATACTTATAACAAACAAACTCATTTCGGGACCAATAAAAGGAACGAGAGTTAATGTGATGGTAATATTGTTGGTGTGTAATCCCGGAATCAAACCAGTCATTATGCCTACTAATGAACCCGCAATACAATAAATAATCATTTTTTGATCACTTTGTAAGCAAACAATTCTAGTTTATCATTGTATTTTCTTGTTTCAGCAAAAATAATGACTGTGTCATCGACATTTACTTCTATTTTTTTTGGGTAAAAAACATTGACTTTTTCGTCTCCTGCCAGAACAAATAACCCTGGTTCAAATTTGATAATATATTCTATTCTTCCTAAAACAATTCCTTTGTTTCCTTCTTTTTCTAGCAAATCCGAAATGCTTGTTTCTTTGAATTCTTCTTCATAGAAAGCAAAATAAAGAATTACTCCAATTATTACAAATGCGAGACAAATTTTGATGATGTGTGAATCATTCATATTTGTGCTGTGTTTTGTTTGGTTTTTAAGTTTGATTGTTTTTTCGGGGTTTGCCGAAATATTTCATGCTTTGTCTTTTGCTTTGTTTTCTTTTTTTGATTAGTGTTTTTGTTTATTGATTGATTTCTATTGTGGGTGAAGAAAAATTAGTTCTTTGTACAAGTTTGTTTTGTATTTCTTCCAAATCAAAATCGCTATTTGTTAAATAATCTGGAGTCATAACAACTCTAAAAATATCAAGATCACTTTTTTCGTATTTCACAGAATTTATTATTACTGTAAAATCTTTTGAGTTAGATTGTTCTAACAAATCACTTCTAATTATTCCATAAGCCATTGTTGTGTCGTGTGTTTGCATGTAGGCCATCGTGATAAATATTGTGACTGTCATTATTACTAATACTAAAAAAAGACTTTCAAAAGCAACTTGTCCTTTCAATTTAATCCCTCTTCAATCACGACCTCGTTTCCGACTTTTGAAATATCGACAACGTGTCTTCCAAACAATAATTCTGTTATTTGACAGTCCAATGTAACATTATTTCTTATTGGAAAATTTTTGTCACAAATATTTTCTTTACAAATACTAATTGTTGGGTTTGCTCCAGTTTCGTTTATTTGTGATTCAAATTTTATTACTTCGCTATCACAAATAATCTTTGAGTTTTTTGGAACAAAAACACTCACCTTGTCTTTTGAGCCATTTGCGAGCATTGCAACTTTGTTTATTGAATTAGTTATTTTTTGTGCTTCGTTGCTTGCTCGTGAAACATTTTCTATATCTTCTATTGCGCCTTGACTATTCTCAATAATTGGTTTGGTGACTGTAAAAAGATAAATTACAATAATCAATATTATTAGAATGAATTCTAATGCTACTTGTCCTCTGTTCTTCATTTACACACCCATAAAAATAAATATTATTGCGTCTCCAACAAATAAACTTATCGCATAACCAATTAACATTGTTGGAACAAAAGGCATTGAATCCTTTATTTTCATTGTTTTTCCAATCAAACCTTTCTTGGCCAATAATCTTACTTCTTTTAATTCTTCTTCATCTAAACCACGCGCTTTGTTTGCAGAAATAATTTCTTTTTTTGTAAAAGAAATGTTTTTTGCATTCGTAAGATTTTTTATTATTTTTTTGAATGACAATGGGTCTAATTCAATTACTTTTTTTCCTTTCCACGCCAAGCTTTTTGAAGGAATCATTCCTTCTTCTAATTTGCTTACGCCTATTTCTGTTGTTAATACTATCCTCAAAGACAACATGAGTTTTATTAGTCCATATAATCCAACGATTATTATTAGTGCTCCAACTAATGCAATTGCAAAAACAAATGGATTTAATATTATTCCAAAAAAAATTAACACGATTGCGATTGTTGGTTTCTTTTTTCCAAAAAAACCAATTACAAAGAGCAAAACAATTATGCTAACTGACTCAATCAATAAATTGTTTGTTACTAATATTATTATTGAGTGTAATGAAGCAATTATTATTGATGAATAAATTCCAAGAATAACATTTCCTTTCATTTCTTTAAAAATCTTTTTTCTTATTTCTTTGTTTTGTTTTAACTTGTATAACATTACGATTATTCCATATGGAAGGAAGGCAATTAGTGAATAAATAAACAAACTTATTGGAAATAATGGCAAGGAAGAATTTGTTAGTGGAAAAATTTTCAGTAATGCTGGCGTAAAAGGGTTTAATGCTCCAAGCGCCATGAACAATTTTACATCTCCTCCTGCAAACACGCCTATTTTCCACAATACCCATCCAAAAAAGAATCCAATACACAAACCAATAATAGAAAATGCGATTGGTAAAAAAGAAGTTTCAAATATGGATTGTGTTCCAAAAATTATTAATCCAATTATTGTCATTCCAAAGTTTAGTTTGTTTGGCACTATTCTTTCTTTTAGGTCTGTGTATGTTGCTATTGTCAAACCAATTATTGATGCAATTATTGCTATGTAAAAAAACATTTTTTATCAATAAGATAAAGTTAATTGAACTTTAAAATCATTGCATTTTAACTCTTTTAGATATTCAAAGCTATTGCAGTATGTCTTCTAGCACACGGGCACGAATAGTTAGTATGTCTGCTTGTGCTTGTAATGCTAATTGTCTAACTGTTTCTAATACTGCTGCTGCTGCTATTGCTAGCATTATTGCAAACACAGCAGTTAATAAGTATTCAAAAGATACTTGTGCTCTTTCTTCAAAAAACATTTTTTATCACAATAAAATTAAGGTGTACAAGTCCACTGTTCTTTTAACAAAGAATCAGTTTTTGCACAACATGTTGTTGTTCCAGTTGTCTCATCTGGGAAATAACCCTTTTCGTCGCCATAACCTAAATAACAACCACAAGATTCAGTGTTTGAATCTAGAGTGTTACAAATGTACTCGTAAGTTTCTCTGCTTCCAGAATCTTCGATTGGGTCGATTGCCCCAATCATGAATGTAACTACAATTCCAACAACGATTATTGCGGCTGCAAGTAATAATAAGTATTCAATAGCTCCCTGTGCTTTTTTGTTCATAGTATTAGTAAAGAATTATTTGTATTTAAATCTTCGCATAAAATTAGGTAGAAAAGGCATTGCTGCCTTTTCTATTAATAATTAATTTGTTAGCCATTATCTAGCATAGCTCAAACAGAATTCAATGTCAGTGCGACCTGTACAATCTCCAGCAGCATATGTTCCACCAACAGCGTTACATCCATCAAGACATTTTAATTCATCATATGTCCCTGTAATATTTTCTGCTCCAATACTATCTGTTCCTGCTTGTGTAACGGTTACCAAAGCGATTACTACTACAGCAACAACCAAGATAGCTGCACCTATGATAAGCAAGTATTCGATTGCTCCTTGTCCTTCTCTATCCATAATTAAACCTCCGTTTACAATTATAATTATCCTAATATAGTTTTTCTTATTTTTAAACCTAAGCATTTATGTCAGCTGCTTCAACAGCAGCATCTGCAGTAGAATTTGCTATGTTTTTGATAAAGAGTGAGACTATTGTTACCACTACTACTCCAGCAACTATTACTAACAAATATTCTACATTTACCTGTGCTTTTTCTTCCATTTAAAATGCCCCGCTTAGCATCATTCCTATGCCTATTGTTGCAGCATAATACATAATGAACGCAATTAATAGTAACGCTGGGATGTATATAATGCTTTTGTTAATTTTTCCTTCTCTAATAATTCCCATCATTACTCCTGATGCAATTACTTCAATTATCAAGTATCCTTGGATTAGAATGAATATATAATTACTTAATTCGTCAGACGCAATTATTTGTCCCTTTGTCAATGCGGATAGAGTAATGTCTGAGAATAATCCCATTATTGCTGTCACTTCTCCGAAGATGAGTGGTGCGATAAATCCTCCAGCGGCAACCATGAACATGAATTGCATTGTAGTGCTTGATTTTCTTTCTTCTTTTAATTTGTAAATATCTCTTACATCGTCAGAAATATTATCTAATATTTCTGCCAAACTAGACCCGGTTTTTATTGAATCAAGAATGATTACTATTGTTCTTCTTATTAATCTTGAATTAATTCTTTCAGAAAAACCACGCAGGGCAGTGTCAATATTTTCTCCTTCTTCTAATCTTCGCAGAGCAATTGCCATTTCTTCAGACAAGCGACCATATTCAGCATTAACAACTTCTCTCAAAGCACTTTCGTATGTGTCTCCTGCTTTTAGTGTGTCGGCCATTTGTTTTAATGCATCACTAAAATTATTTTCTATAGAATCAATTATTGATTCTGTTTTCAAATAAGGATAACCTAAGAATAATACTAGTGAAGCAAAGGTAAAAGCAAAAGGAAGAAGAGTTACTCCTTGTAATAAAAATAATGAAAAAGTGAATGCCCCTAAACCAATAACAACAGAAATAACAATACTAATAATTATCCAGGTTATTGCGTTGAATTTCATTCTTGAAAAAGAAACCCAATCTTCATATTTTTTTAACAAACCTACTTCCATAAAAATCACATCTTTGGTTGAGTACTCCATACAACATAAGTCATCATTGCAAAAAGAATTGGCATTCCAATAAAATATATCATGAACATTATTGCAGGGGTCAAAGGAATATTTCTAAATAAGTCCTGACCAGTTGCTGCGAGTGGAGAATTTCGTATTGCTCCAAGAATCATTACTGCTACTGGTAAAACAATTCCAAGAAAAATAAATATTACTGCAAAAAAATTCATTCTTTGTGAGAAAGTACTAATCCGCGTTTTTAGGTCATCAGAAACATCTTCTGCAATATCGTTCATTACGTTTGATAAGTTTCCTCCTATTCTCATTGCTCTTAGAATATGGTTTATTGCTGTTTTTAATGGTCTACTTTGTGTTCGTAGTGCAGTGTGTTTCAAAGCAATTGTTGTGTCTGCTCCTTCTTCTATTTCATTAATTGCTCTTGCAAATTCTTCGCTTAAAACACCGTAGTCATTGGAAGCAATTGCTTGTATTGTTTTGTACAAACCAATTCCTGCTTTTAATTCAGTTGACATGTGTCTTAAAGCAAAAGGTAATTCTAATGACACTGCATTTCCTCTTGATACTGCCTTTTGTTTTGGTATAAATAATATTATTATTGCCCCAATTGCTCCAGCTATCAAGCCAATAGATATTGCTCCAATACTCATTATTATTATATTTTGTAAAGCCAGTCCAATAAACAGCATTGCAATAAATGCTATCAAACCAATTACTGTTGCACCAGCGCTTGTTATTGCTAAGTATTGGTTTGGGGAATAACGCATGTTTGCTGCGTACAAATAATAACCAATTTCTTCACTAAGAGGAAAGTTTCTAAGTAAGTTTTGTATTGGTTTTAATATTTTTTTGAATTTTAAATAAAAGTTTCCCATTTTTTTTGCAAGATCGGAACCAAATTGTTCTAAATCTTCTTCACTTTCAATATCAATTCTTGAATAAGAATTATCTGAGATAATTCCTCTTAATTCTTTTAAATTGGTGTTAACTTCTTCAAATTCTATTCCTTCTTCTCTATATTTTTTCTTCATTGTTTCGACAATTCTGTCAACCTCGCTATCATCTATTGAATAACTAGTCATTCTTCTTCACCGAATTCAGTTCTTCTTTCTAAAAATTGTTTTGCTTGCTCACTAACTTCTTTTATGCTACGAATATTTTGATCCACAAGTTTTTCTAAAAACATTTTTCTTAAATTAATTTCTGATTCTATTTTTGTTTTTGACAAACCAGTAAAACTTTCTAATTCTTTTAAGTATTCACTTTCAAATAATGTTCTTTCAATAGTGTCTTTTACTGGGTCTCTATCAAACAAAGTTTTTGTCTTTATTTTTCCTTCTATTCCTCCAACAACTTCTGCTATCTCACTCACTCTTCTAATAGTTCCTTTTTTTCTATCATGATATCTGTGTTCTACAATAATCATATCTAATCCGGATAACATTACTTCGGGAACATTCATTGGTGGGCTAGTCACACGTATTAATGTTTCTCGTGGGCTATTTGCGTGCACTGTCCCGAGGCACCCATCATGCCCCGTATTCACTGCAGTGAATAAGGTAAATGCTTCTTCGTGTCTTACTTCTCCGACAATTATTCTGTCAGGTCTCATTCTTAGAGAATTTTTTGCAAGTATGTCCATTTTTAGTTCTCCGGTTCCTTCTAATCCTGGCGGTCTAGCTTCTAGTCTAATCCAGTGTTTTAATGGTAAATTTAGTTCTGCTGTGTCTTCGATTGATACTATTCTTTCTCTGTCAGGAATAAATGCGGCAAGTACATTTAACAAAGTTGTTTTTCCGGAACCCGTTCCTCCCGAAATAAGCATGTTTGCTGGTTTTGCTCCTAAACCATCTACACAAATCCATAGGAATGCTGCTGCTTCGCTTGAGATTGTTCCCATCCTTATCATATCAATTATTGAATAAGGATCTTCTCTGAATTTTCTTATTGTTAATGTTCCTCCACTAATACTTGCGGGAGGAATAGTTGCGTTTACTCTGCTTCCGTCTCCCAATCGTGCATCAAGTAATGGAGATGCAACATCAACTCTTCTTCCTACTTCTCTTGCAATTTTATTTATTAGGTCTTCAATTTCTTGTTCTGAAAAAAATTCGATATTTGTTTGCATCATTTCATATTTTCTATGAAAAACATATACTGGCGTTTTTGAACCAACAATCATGATTTCTTCTAATTGATCATCTTTTACAAGATCATCAATTAATCCGTATCCAACCATCTCTCTTACTACTGCGCTTGCATAGAATGATGTTCTTGATGGAGGAATTTTTAGAGAAGGATTGCTCTTTATTATGTCAAGAACTTTTTCTTTGTAAACAATTCTTCTTTCTTCAGCATCTCTTATTTTGTAAGGAGCAATACTAATCAATCGTGTTGTTGCTTCTTTTATTGTATTAATTATTCTTCGCTCTGCTTGTGTCGGTCTTATTGTTGGCACAAAATAATATTTTAATGGCTTACCCGGAATTTCATAAATAGTTGTTTTTCCATATTGTTCGATTTCAATTTTTTTTCCAGTCTCAAGTTCTTTTTCAACAAATGTTTTTTCTTTTGTTTTCATTGGTTCGATTTCAAGATCTTCCTTTATTCCAACTTTTTCTTTAAACCCCGCCATGTCTTCTTTTTTTACACTCTCAATAGCATCTCTATTTTTTTCATCTTTGTCTTCTTTAACAACTTTTTTCTTTTCTTTTTCTTCACTAGCACTACTTTTTTCAGTGACAGATGGTTGTGTGTCGGATGACTTGGTTTTTGCTTCATTCATCATATCTTGTAAGTAATCAGTTGTCATGCTAGAATTAGTGTATTCTTTATTTTAATTCTTTCGTAGAGCGTGTTTTTTGATTATTTAGTTTTTCTTTTCTGCAATCTCTTTTTGTAGTTTTTCGATGAATTTTTCTGTTTTCCTTGGCCGATTTCGTACGGCCGGTCCGAAGAATTTTGGTATTGCTTTTTGCAATACCAAGAAAACGATTACTTTTTTTCTTTTATCTCTGTTAATAGGTTTTTAATGAATTTTTCTGCTTTCATTACTTCGTGTTTCCACTTGGCCCGTTTCGTCAGGCCACGCCGATTGACTCATGCACTACTTACTGTAGTGCGATAGTAGCTATTTTTTGTCTTTGATTTCTTTTTGTAGTTTTTCGATGAACTTGTCTGTTTTCATTTCTTCTTGTTTTCCTTGTCTATCTCTTATTGTAACACTCTTTGCTTTCACTTCTTTTTCTCCAACAACTATTATGTAAGGGACTTTTTGTTTTTGCGCCTCGCGAATTCTATAACCAAGAGATTCATTTCTGTCATCTAATTTGCTTCTAATTTCTTTGTCAATTAATGTATCGTTTAATTCTCTTGCATATTTTGCGAATGTTTCTGCAACAGGAATTATTACGATTTGCCTTGGTGCAAGCCACAACGGGAACGCGCCGCCAAAATGTTCGATTAATATTCCAACAAATCTTTCAAAGCTTCCAAATGGGGCTCTGTGAATCATTATTGGTCTGTGTTCCTTTCCATCTTTTCCAACATAATTCAAATCAAATCTTTCTGGCAAATTATAATCTAATTGTATTGTTCCTGTTTGCCATTCTCTTCCAATAGAATCATTGATTACAATATCTGCTTTTGGACCATAGAATGCTGCGTCTCCTTCTTCAATTGTGTATTTGATTTTTGTTTCTTTTAGAACTTCAATAATTTCTTTTGTAGCTTTTTTCCATGATTCTGTTGAACCAACATACTTATTGCTTTTTGGATCTCGCGTTCCTATTCTTACTCTGAAATCTTTTAGTCCAAGAGTATTCATTACATGCATTACTAATTCAAAAACTCCTGCAAATTCGCTCTTCACTTGTTCGTGTGTACAAAAAATGTGTGCGTCGTCTTGTGTGAATCCTCTTACTCTTAATAACCCACTTAATTCTCCACTCTTTTCGAATCTATATACTGTCCCCATTTCACTTAATCTTAATGGGAGTTCGCGATAACTTCTTTTTCCTTTCATATAATATTGTATATGAAAAGGGCAATTCATTGGTTTTAATAAATATTCTTCTTCGTCAATTTTTATTGGAGAATACATCATTTCTTTATAATGTTCATAGTGCCCAGAAATTTTGAACAATTCTAATCTTCCAATGTGTGGGGTCATTACAAAATCGTATCCTCTTTTTTGTTGTTCTTTTATTAAGAAATCTTGTAATTGCATTCTTAGCATTGTTCCGTTTGGTGTCCATATTGGTAGGCCTTTTCCGACTTGTTCACTTATCAAATAAAGGTCAAGTTCTTTTCCAAGTTTTATATTTGAGTTTTCTTCTGCTTTTTTTCTATTAGCAATCCATTGATCTAATTCTTGTTTTGTCTTAAAACTAATTCCATATACTCTTGTTAGTTGTGCATTTTTTTCATTACCTTTCCAGTATGCGGAAGAAATTTTTAATAATTTTACTGCTTTTATTTCGCTTGGTTTTTCTAAGTGTGGTCCCTTACAAAGATCTGTGAATGATCCGTTAGAATAAACAGTTACTTTTTTTTCACCCGCCTTTTCTAAATCATTAATCATTTCAACTTTGTATTTGTTATCTTTGAATAATTCTCTTGCTTCTTTTATTGTTTTTTCTTCACGAACCATTTTTCTGTTTTGTTTTACAATGTCCTTCATTTTCTTTTCTATTTTTATTAAATCTTCTTCTTTTATTCCTTGTTTTAATTCAAAGTCATAATGAAAACCGTTTTCTATTGGCGGTCCGATAGCAATCGTCGCGGTTGGATAAATCTCCTTTAATGCTTCTGCAAATATGTGTGCTGTTGTGTGCCAAAATTTTTCCATTGATTTATCCATAATTTAACCTCCAATATAACAAAAATCCTGCTCGAAAACCTTTTTAAAATAGATTTTGAGCTTACGCCGTGGTCGTAGTTGTAACAGAAACAGTTTGTGAACTAGTAACTACATCCATAATATAATTCCAACAAATAGTTATTTATAAACTCGTTAAATTTGAATGTAATAATTTGTATAGTTTGATATTATTTTATCTCGTTGCTCTTTTGCATGGCCAATTCCGTATGGCCGGTCCGGAATACGCTTAATGTGTTACTTTCAGTGACACAACAGAGAATGTTTATCTCGTTGCTCTTTTGCATCTTTCTTTTCCACAAATAGAATGAAATTCTGTACAATAAGTATTCCCGTCAACAGTTTTTTTGTATTTACAATTTTCCCAAGTAGCATTTCCACAAAAAGTATCATTACTGCCTCTAATAACGTCTGCAATAATATTTCCATGCCGATTATCAATTTTTTGGTTTCCTCGGTGGATAATTGTTTCTTGTCTTCTTGGTATTTCTTCAACAACCGTTGAGTTTTCTTGTAAAGAATTTGTGGGTTTTTCGATTTGTGTTTCTATCCTTGATTCTTGTTGGTTGGCCCGATCTATGGTTTCGCTTGATACTTGGTTTCCTTGAGTAGTATCAATTATTTGTCCTTGAGATCCAGAATTCTTTTTTTCTTCAAGTTTTTGTTGTATAAGTAGGTTAGTTCTTCTTGTGTCTTCAACAAAACTTTTAAAGGCCATAATAGAACAAATTCTAAAAACAAATAAAAAGCTATTGACTAGTGGAAAATCGAATTTAAGTAATTAGTTTAAGTAATTTTTTGATTATTATTATTATTGTTATTATGAGAACTACTTGCCCAGTTTGTGGAAGTACTAAATACAAGTTGATTCAAAAAGAGTATAAATGTGCCAAATGTCATTTTGTGAATAAGGTGGTAGGTTGATTTCTTCAGGGCTCCTTTCGTCGAGCCGGAGCGAAGAATTTGGCGTTAACTTCGTTAACGACAGAAAGCAAAAGGTGATGTTGTGATTAGTCCAGAACTATGTATGGCCAATTTCGTATGGCCGGTTCGAAATACGCTTGATGTGCTACTTTCAGTAGCACTGCAGAGAATGTTTGAGGTAATAGAATGATTTCGCCTGAGTTGTGTATTAAGTGTAAGGGAAAGTTACTTTGTGGTTTAAAAAAATGCCCTATCTTAGAAAAGAATTTTTCTCAAACAAAAATAGTTTCAAAAATAAAGAACAACGAGTTTTCTGGTGCGACTCCGCCTGGGTTTTTTGTTTCTTGGCAGAATTATCCAAAAGTCGCTGTTGCTCCTCTTTCTACCATTCCTGAAGAACTTTCTCCGTTAGCTGATGAACCCGAAAAATGGTATGGTCTTCCTCAAGAACAAATAATTTCTTTTAGAGAATCCTTGCTAAGAAGTTACAAAAACATGCCAGTTTCATTAGCAGCAAATCCAAATTATGAGTTAATGGATTTTCAAGAACTAGCAATGTCAGAAAAAGTAATGGATGTTGATGTAAAATTAAACAAGGCTCCTTCTGGGCAAACAAAATTTGATTCTTTTTCTGCACCAATGGGACCAAGTGCTGAACTAAATAAATTATCTTTAACAGAGAATTCTAAGATTCCACAAAAAATTGATTATTATTATTCTGATACAGACGCAAAATCAAATACTGCGTTGATAGATTTGTTTGAACACGGTTTTTCAGTTTCAACCCTATCAAAAGTTTTGTCTTCTGGCTCACTTGGTGTAAAAAAGAATAGAAGAATTGTGCCTACAAGATGGTCAATCGTGGCAGCCCTCGATTCTATCGGAAAAAATTTAATAAATAAAATAAAAGAGTATTCTGTTATTGATTCTATTCAAGTTTTTGAAGATACTTATTTGGATAATCATTTTATAATAATGCTTTTACCAAAACCATGGTCGTTTGAACAGTTAGAAGTTTGGGTTCCTGGAAGTATTTGGAATATGGAAACCGCTTCCTCAAAAATAAAGATTTATCACGATCACGAAATGTTTGAAGGGATGAAAGGTTATGCGAATGAAGTTACTGGAGCATACTACGCAGTTCGTCTGCCGATTGTTGAATATTTAAGAGAAAAGAAAAAACAAGCAATGGTTGTAGTATTCAGAGAAATTGGAGATGGGTACAAGCTTCCGTTGGGTTCGTGGGTTTGTGGTGAAACGACAAAAGCTGCAATGCAAAAACAACCAAAAATATTTTCAAATGTAGATTTAGCTCTTGAATTTATTGGAAAAAGATTAAAAGTTCCAATCAATAAATGGAAGAAAGAAAGTGTTGTCTTGGATTATTATAACAAGCAGAAAACTCTATTCGACTTTTGACCAAATTAAACAACAACTCTTTTCTGGGCGTATTTTCTGTATTTTGCTTTGTGCTTCAAGTTTTGCTAAATGTTCACGTAATGTACTTCCACATATTTGTAATTTATTTCTGAGTTCTAATGAGTTTAGATTTTGATTTGACAACAAGTCTAAAATCATTTCTTGTGTAATTCCATACGCACGTCTTTTCCATTTCCGATTTTGCCTTTCTACGATTTCTTTTAACAAGTGTTCTTTGTGAGCTAGTCCACATGTGGAAAATTTTGTTTCAAGTTTTTTACAATCATTAAGAAATTTTTGAGCATTTTTTAATGAGATTCTTACTCTATACATTTTTCCAGTCTTTTCTTGTTTTTCACTTATATTGCACGTTGAATATTTGAGTTTGTTTGTAATTTTTCTTATATCTTTTAAAAGATTTTTGTTTCCTGAATAAATTTCAATTGTTTCTCCAATGTGTCCTTCATCTACAATGAATGCATTCAGGCCCGCCAGTAAGAAGTCATTTGACATTAATTCGATTTTTCTACTTATTCGAGATTTGTCCCAATGACAATCGCCTAGTTCTAAATATTCGTCAAGAAATACACTAATCACTTTTGGTATAGCAACCTTGGAATCTTCAGATATTTTAATTTTAAAGTTTCCAAAGCAATTTTGTAATTTTTGTGCAAAATTATTTAATCCTTGTTTATTCACTTGACGATAATGTGATTGTTTTCCTTTTCCTCCCAGGTGGCCATCACCATATAAATGAAATGCGATTGAGACTAATTCAGGAGTTAGATAAATTGGAAAATCTATTTTAACTGGTGTACCACGTCCAGTTGAAGAACAATCAACAAGGTTTTTTTCAACTTCTTTTAGTGTTTGTTTATTTTTTGATGATATTTCTATTATTGCCCACAATGGTATTCTTCTTGTTTTTTTACTTGTTTTTTCAATTCCATAAAACCAGTGTGATAATAAACCAACCCCAACTTTTGGATGAATATTATATTTTGCACGTTTATCATTTAAGTAGTTCGTAGCTTCTTTCCAAGAATCAAATGAGTCGATAAAGTTTTGAATGAATCTTTTTCGAAAGCGATCTTTAAGCATAATTGTTGTGTTTTTTGAAAAATCAACCAAGTGAATTTCTTTGTATTGATTCATATAAGACTCTTTTTTTAGAGACTTATAATCGCTTTGGGAGTACAATGCCGGTGATCTCATTTTTGACCACCAACAAAATTTTCAAGAATCCATAAACTCCTTTCATCCAAGAGTTCAGGACACTCTTTTGATTCTTTTATCACTGAAATAATTTCTTCCTTTTTTGGAAGTTGAATTCCATAAACCATTATTATCGCCTCCACGAAAAATTTTTTCATGAAAATTCAAAACGACTTTGGAGGCATTGGTTAGTGCAGGTTACATGCCAGACTTATTGATAGAAATAGGTTTCAAGAAAGATGTTGTTTGGAATGCTTTTGACCGTTTTAATAAACATTGAATTAAAATTAGGGAAAATGTTCGCTTTGCTTTAAAACAAAAACCAATGGATTTTTCTTCGATGGATTTAGCTTTAGAATTTTTATCAAAAAAACTAAGGGTTTCTATTGATAAATATAAGAAAAAATCTTCTCTAATAAAACATTTCAAAACGCAACATAGATTGAGTGAATGGTTTTGAAAATTATGATTAAAGTATTGGTTCTAAAATCTTTTTTAGTTCTTCATAATTTTCAGCACAAGCTAATTCTTTTTCTTGTTCTTTCAAAGCATTGCAACCACGAAATATTATTCCTTTATCTGCACCTTTTAGCATGCTTAAATCATTAAAGCTGTCTCCTATTGCAATTGTTTCCATGCCTGCATCTTTAAAACGATTAACCATTTCTATCTTCCCGTCACTTTCTCTTAAATTATATCCTTCAACTTTTCCATTTTCACTAATATTTAAGGTGTTTGCAAACATGCAAGGATAACCAAGTTTTTTCATTAGAGGCATTATATAATCATAATATGTTCCAGTCAAAATAACCACTTGTGCTCTTTCTTTTAACCAAGAAATAAATTCTGGAGCACCTTTTAGTGGATCCATTTTTTCTACAACTGTGTTAATTTCTTTTATTCCAAAATTATTTTCTTCCAAAACCTTTATTCTCATTTGCATTAATTTTTCATAATCAGGTTCATCACGGGTTGTTTTCATTAATTCTGGAATATTTGTTGCTTTTGAAAACTCTTGCCAAAACTCTGGCAATAAGACTCCTTCCAAATCAAGGCAGACTAATTTCATTTTCCTCACTTTTTGTATTTCATGAATTGTGCTAGTAATGCTTCTATTTGTATTCTTTCATTTGCTCCTTCTACAATTCTAAAATCATATTCTCCAACAGTATCTACTAAATCAATTTTTGCTTTCTCGCTTAAATGTTTTTCATCCAAGTTAATTGTTTCTCTATATATTTGTTTTATTATATCTTCTCCGCTCATTCCATAATCATACATTAATTCATCTAGTTTTTTTCTTGCGTCTAAGAATTTTCCTTGTACTGCGAGCACAAGCATTTCTTGTACTTGTTCTGGTCTTGCTCTGCTTGCAACACTATATACTGTTTCGTCAGTTATTTTTGTGTTAAGCGTAGAACAGGCTTGTAAAATATTAATTGTTTTTCTTAGGTCTCCTTGCGAAACATAATTAATTGCTTCTTTTGCTTTTTCATCAACATCTAATTTCTCTTTTTTTGCAACAAGCTCGATTTGTTTGTCCACATCTTTTGGGCTTAATGGTTTGTATCTGTATATTACACATCTACTTTGTAATGGTTCAAGTATTTTTGAAGAATAATTACATGATAAAACAAATCTGCAGGTCTTGGTATATTTTTCCATTGTTCTTCTTAGTGCTTGTTGTGCATCACTTGTTAGTGCATCACATTCGTCTAAAAAAATTATTTTGAAAGTTGAATCAAATGCTAGTGTTCTTGCGAAATCTTTTATTGTGTTTCTTACTACATCAATTCCTCTGTCATCAGATGCATTTAGTTCTAAAAAGTTTTGTTCAAAATTTTCTCCAAATAATTCTCTTGCTAAAGCAATAGAAGAAGAGGTTTTTCCTGTTCCTGCTGGTCCACTAAATAACATGTTTGGAACATTTCTGCTTATCACGTAACTTTTTAATCTATTTATTGTGTCTTCGTGGCCTATAACATTTTCTAGTTTTTTTGGTCTATATTTTTCTACCCATGGTAATTCCATTTCTGTCATACCAAATTAGTTTCAAGTAAAGGTTAAAAGGGTAATTAGCATTTTTGGCATTAAAACAAATTAAGGGCTTTGAGTAAATATTAAAAGCTTATTATAGTTAACTTTTCTATTGTTAGTGGTTTTAATGGGTAAATTAAATAAAAAGCAATTCTTGGTTTTGTTAATAGTTTGGTTTGTAATTGCTTACTTATTAATGTGGTTTTTTGGTGGAGCCTGCATGAGTTTATTTGTTTCTCCAAATACTGTTGGTGATGTTTGTGTTGCATCTGGTGCTTTACAAGGTTTAAGGAGTATTCCTGTTATTGGTTTTTTTATTCCTTATAACGAATGGATTTCAATAATGTATTGGTTTGCACCTATTGCGGGTTTTGTATTAGCATTAGTTGTCATGAAATGGTGGAATAATTACTTTGAAACAAAAGAAGCAACTAGTATTTTTTTCTTATTAATAATGATTGTTATTTTACTTGCTGGGTTCTATATTAACTTGTCTTGGTATTATGGAGAAATTGCTGCAAACAATTCTCGTAATGATTTACAAGTAGCATTATATTTTTGTTTTGATAATGACGGGCAAGTATGTAATAATACTGTTTCTCAGTTAAATCAGGAATATGTTTCTCAAGCACAGAAAAATAATTCTACAAAAGTCACACAGCTCTTGATGGTTAATTATTGGGCAGAACTAAGAGAAAGTATTTTCTTATTATTTATCCTTGGTGCGCTTGTTGCCTGGCTTCCTTTATTTGTAAAACAAAAAATTGAAGAAAAAGAAGACAAAAAATAATCTATTTGTGACAAGTGAGGGTTTTTTGGCATTTTGTTGAATTAGGGATAACTAATGTATATACTAATTTTTTATGGATAATGTTGCAGGGATTTTAGACTAAAAAACTGTTTTTTAAACCTTTTTTATAAATTGTTAGTTATGATTGGACTTATTTTTAACAGAGCCCTTGAAGAATACAAGAGCAACTTTAAAGTAATGCTTAGTTTTGGCATATTGTTTGTCTTTGTAATTTTGTTTCTTTTTTTCAACCAGTTTTTCTTGTCTTCAGGTACAGTATTTCTTTCTTTTAGTGAATCAATAATAACTATTGTTGGATTAGTTCTAGGATTAATATTTTTGTATGTATTTTCGTTCTTTATTTCTCTTACAGTTTATTCAATAAAGAGAGATATGCAAAGAGTAAATTTTGATGTTTATTGGAACACACTGTTAAAAAAAGTTGCAGTAAAAGTATTTTTGTTTTACTTTTTTATTTCGATTATAATATATGCGATTTCGGTGATAGGATTATTTTTTGCTTTTGAAGCAATAACTGCAATAATTTCTCTTGTTATTGTTGCTTTGTTAATGTATGTCCCTCAAAGTATTATTTTAGAAGAAAAGAATTTGAAAGAAGCTTCTCTTGAAAGTCTTGTTTTTTGGAAAAACAATTTTTTGCTGAGCATTTCAATAATTATTTTAGGAGCAATTTTGTTGTCAGTAATTTTTCTTATAGAATTTGCTCTTGAGTTAGTTGCTTTTCCAGGAATAATTTTTTCATTTATTTTTGTATTGATTTTTGTTGTGCCTTTTATTGAACAAGTAAAATCTTATTCGTTTATTCTTAAGTTTGATTTGATAAAACAACCAGAGCTTTTGAGTGCGGAAGTAAAACCAAAAAAGCCACAAAAGATTAATGCAGTTAGATTAAGAGAAAGAGTAAAAGGCGGAAAAATTTAATTCCAATTAATTATTCTAAATGACTATTCTAAATATTTATTCTAAAATAGTATGAGATTATTCTTTTCCAACAAAAATAATTTGTTTGACTTTTTTGTCAATTAGTTCATTTACTTCTTTTGTTGTTGTTGCGTAACCAGTAAAACAACATTTTTTTGAATCCAAGCATTCTTCAAAATTCATTGAACCTTGGGGATAAACTTTTTTTCCAGATGTGTTATCAAACTTTTTTTGTGCTTCTTTGCTTCCTAAACCAAATAACAATTCATCTTTAAATAAGCGATTTAATTCTCTATATGTTTTGTTTGCAAATTCTCTTGGTTTTGTATTTTCAAAATTCTTTGCTAGCTCAGTTAGGCTTGTTAGTCCTATCGCGGTTTTCATTTCTCCTAATTTAAGTTCTTTCAAATATTCTTTTTCAAGTAATAATTCTTTTTTTAGTTCACTTAGCTTTTTTATTTCAGTAGATAGTTTTTCTAGTTTTTCAAAAAACTTTCCTTCTTCTTTGCATTGGGCAATTTTTTCTAAATTAATGTTTACAAAAAGATCTATTCCTTGTGTTGGCGAAAACAATTCATTATTCAAAGGGAAATATTCTGAGTTGGAACAGTTTAATATTCTAAAAGATTTGTTCTTTGTTTCAATTAGTTTCATTGAATATTTTGAGTCGACACAGACGACACTCTTGCTTTCTTCAGCAAGAAAATTGCTTAATGCAGTTGCTTTTAATTTGTGTTCTCCACTTTTTTCAAATGCTGTTGGAGTGAATAATTCTAGTGAAATAGAAAATTCTTTTTCTGGAATTTGTATTAATTCTAAAATTAAGGCTGCTGCTTTTTTTGTTTGTGCTTTGTTTTTTAAGAATGGGGCGCATGCAAATGTTAATCCAAATATGTTTGGCTGTAAACAAAAATATTTTTTGTTTTGAATAATTTGTTTTATTGAATTAATAATTGTTTTTTCTAAAGTGTCTTTTGTTTCTGCAATAAATGAATATGAATATGGTCTGGAAGAAAAACCCTCGACATCTTCAATGAAAATGTTTCCGCCAAAATGTTCTTTTCTTATTTGTTTTGGGATTACTGACAAAAAATTATATTCTTTTGTAGAAAGATTTGCGTATGGTTCAATTAGAAATTTTTTCTTTACTTCATAAACCGGTTCTCCAACTCTTGTATAATTATTTCTAAATTCTTCAAAACCATATGTTACAAGTTTTGCATTTACAAGTTCTCTTATTAATGCTGGTGTCAAAAAATCGATTTTTGAATCTTTTATTTGGTTTTCAATTTCAATAGTTATTTTTTCCGCAACACTTCTTGCAATCGAAGTTTCTTTTGTCAAAGATTTTATTATGTGTCCTCTGTTAAAACTTTCAATATTTTCTTTTGAAGTGTAAACTGTCATTCTGCTGAACGCTTCGTATGTTTGTCCTGCTTCAGGATCTAATTCTTTTAATAATTCTAATGCTTTTTCTCTGAGTTTTTTACTACTCTTTGTATTGAGTAAATTAATTTCTTTTAATATTTTTGTGATCGTCCAGGGAGAAGCATTTGCTTCCTGCATTTCTTTTGCAATTATTTGTATCTTTTCTTCTATTAGGTTCATTTTAATCTTTATCCTACGAAATGATTATAATAGTAGGATTTTAGTAAGCTTTTTGAACCAAGATACAGGTTTGATTCGAAAAACAAATTTTATAAAGGTATTTTGTTTAATATATTAAGTGGTGAATTAGTTTTTTTAACTATGAAGGGGTTTTTTATTTGGAAGCAAAACTTGACAAGATAGATCATATTATTCTAGAAGCGTTATTACAAGATGGAAGAGCATCTTTTTCAGCTATTGCTAGAGAAACCAAGTTAACTGATGTTGCGATAAAAAAAAGGGTTGAATCATTAAAAAGAAGAGGAATTATATCGGGGGTTAGTATTGAACTTAATTATCGTGCGCTTGGTTATGAAAATCCTATTTTTGTTCAAATTAGAAGTGAAATTTCAAAAAACAAAGATATCATAAAGAAATTAAGTAATATGGATTTTGTTTTAGAATTGTATCAAATTTTGGGCGAATATAATTTGATTGCAAAATTAATTGTTCCTAATTTAGAAACTGCTGAAAAATTTATTTCTCAACTTGGTTTGATTGATGGCGTAATAGATCTGAAAACAATGGTTGTTCTTTCGGAACTAAAAAAAGCAGCGTCTTTGCCTTCAAAAACTCTTCAAAATAAAATTTAGGTTTTTGTCGAATTTTCCTCAGGATTTATAATCCTTTTTCTTCCCTCTCTTTTTCATGAAGCTAATTATTTCTGAGAAAGCTATTGCTGGTGAAAGAATTGCTTCCTTGCTTGCAGATGGTGATGTTCAAAATAAAACTGTTGATGGTGCAAGAGTTTTCGAGTTTAATTGGAAAGGCGAAGAGATAAGATTGATTCCTTTACGGGGCCATATTAGTGATGTCGAATTTCCAAAGGAATATTCTAGTTGGACAACAGTTCCTTTAGAAAGTCTTGTTAATGCGCCGATAAAATATTCAAGAAAAGAGTTTAGGATAATTGATTGTATTTCTTCTTCAGCAACAGAAGCCGATGAAATAATTATTGCAACAGATGCAGATAGGGAAGGAGAAGCTATTGGTTTAGAAGCAGTTACCTATGCGTTGCTTGGCAACAAAAACATTACAATAAAAAGAGCATATTTTTCTGCAATAATAAAAGAAGATATTTCTAAAGCATTTGATGAATTAGAAAAGTTTGATTATAATTTTGCTTACTCCGCTAATGCACGACGAGAAATTGATCTTATTTGGGGCGCAGTTTTAACAAGATTTATTTCTATTGCTTCTGGACAACTAGGAAAAAGTTTTCTAAGTGTTGGAAGAGTACAAACACCAACGCTTGCATTGTTAGTTGACAGAGAAAAAGAAAGAAGGGTGTTTAAGAAAAAGAATTATTGGGAAATAATTGCAGAATGTGAAAAAAATAAAGAAATATTTTCTGCATCACATAAAGAAGATAAATTTTGGGAAAAAGAAAAAGCCGAAAATGTGATAAAAAAAGATATCAAAAAACTAATTGTGAAAAAAATTGATACTAGAAAAAAGATTTTGAAGAAACCAGTTCCTTTTAACACAACCGAATTTTTGAGGGCTGCGTCGGCAATTGGTATTTCTGCAGGAAAATCAATGAATTTGGCCGAAACCCTATATCAGAAAGGATTTACTTCTTATCCAAGAACCGATAACAAAGCATATCCTAAATCTCTTAATTTAAAAGAAATACTCAATAAATTGGCTTCTGTTCATGAGCTAGTGGATAGTGTTCAAAAAGTTTTGGGGCAGAAAAAAATTGTCCCTAGCGCTGGAAAAGAAACAAAGGATCATCCTCCAATACACCCTGTTACTCCTGTACAAAAAAACGTGTTGAGTCCTGATGAGTGGAAAGTATATGAATTAATTTGCCGAAGGTTTTTAGCAACTCTTTATGAAGATGCAGAAACAGAAAATGTTGCTGTTGTGATGGAAGAAAAAGATGAGGAATTTGTTGCAAGGGGACAAATAATTTTGAAACCTGGTTGGAAATCAATTTATACTTATAGTAAATTAAGTGAAACAATATTGCCTAAGTTAGAAGTTGGTAACGAAATCAAAGTTAACAAAATTGATTTGTTGGAAAAAGAAACTCTTCCTCCCGCAAGATACAGTCAGGGATCATTAATCAAGTTAATGGAAGACAACAATCTTGGAACAAAATCTACTCGTCCAAACATAATACAAAAATTGTATTCGAGAAATTATATTTCTGGAAATAAAAGTATTGAAGTTAGTGAAGTTGCTATGGCAGTAATTTCTTCTTTGGGAGATCATTGTAGTATTGTTACAAAACCCGAGATGACTTCTCAACTTGAAACTGAGATGAATGAGATTGCTGCTGGCAAAAAAGAATTGAAAGAAGTTGTTGGAGATTCATCAAATAAATTAGGAGATATTTTACAAACTCTCCAAAAAGGAAAAGAAGATATTCGATTGGAAATTAGAAAATCAATTCATGCGAGCAATGTTATTGGGCCGTGTAATAAATGTAAGGACGGAAATTTGATTACAAGAAAAGGAAGAACAGGAAAAAGATTTGTTGGGTGCAGTAGTTATCCAAATTGTAACAATTCATATCCTCTTCCACAAAAAGGAGTTATTACTCCAACAGATGAATTGTGTATTGAATGTAATGAACCAGTAATTAAAGTAAATAATGGGCGTTTTAATTATAAGATGTGTTTGAATATGACTTGTAAAACAAAGGATTCGTGGACAAAATTTCCAAAAAAGAAGATTGTTAAAAAAAATACGAAGAAAATAACAAACACAAATAAAAAATAATATTGAACACAACAACTAAGAACTCTCTTTGAAATGACTTAATTAAAAAACAGTTTTTTTTATTTTTTTTGAATAGGGATTATAAAGCATGGAAAATTAGTTAGCCTGGTGAGCCTACTCATAATCCCCATTCATCCTCAATTTTTTTTCCTCATCTCTCTTAACTATCCCCTCCATAAAATTATACTAGTAATACTCTTTCTGTATTAAAAAGGATTGATACAATTCTACTGTAACAAAAGACACATTTAAATACTGGACAGTGTATCATTTATCTTATTGAGGTGTTTTTTTGGCCCAAAAAATGGAGGTTGATGACGAAATTCGATTGAACATTCTTAAGGCACTCTTGAGTAAGGGGTGTGTACAGCCCAACCTAAGAAGAATAAAGACTTTTACAAAATACCACCTTGCGACAATAAAAGGTTCTATTGATTTCTTACAAAAAGAAGGGATTTTGAAGGGATATGGGCCAAAAATTGCGTTCTGGAATCTTGGATATAAGCTAGAAGCTGTAGAATTATTACAATTAGATTTTTCAAAGCAAGAACTGGTTGAACAATATTTAGATATTGCAGAAAAAGACCCTCATGTATATCATTTAAGTTCAGTAATGGGTTCGGGAAATTTTAATGTAATGAGTTTTCAATTTTATTCTGATGTAGAATCTTACCACAAAAATTTACAAGAGCGCTATGTAAAAAAAATTCCAAATTATTATGACGTGGTGAAAAATAGACAAGTATTCTATATGGCAGAGCCAACTTTTAAAAGAGGCTCTAGAACAGATTCAATAATACGTGTGTTAAGAGAAACTGCCGCGTTGGAGTAGTTCAAAATGGAAATCGAGTTAGACTTAACAAAGAGCTTAGAAGAAAATGCTACGGCTTATTTCGAAGAAGCAAAAAAAGCAAGAAAAAAAATTGAAGGAATAAAAATCGCACAAGAAAAATTTGCAAAACAAAAGAATACAAAAGAAATTGAAAAAAAGCAATTGCAAAAAACTATTGAGCGAAAAAAGAAATGGTTTGAAAAATTCCATTGGTTTATTTCAAGTGATAGTTTTTTGGTAGTTGGCGGAAAAAGTGCTAAACAAAATGAAGAAATAGTAAAAAACTATATGAAAAAAGAAGATGTTTATTTTCATGCAGAAGTTTTTGGTGCGCCCCATTGCATAATAAAAACGCGGGATGAAAAAACAAATAAAATTAAAACAGTGCCAGAAACAACAATGGTTGAAACCGCACAGTTCGCAGCAACTTTTTCTAAAGCATTTGAATCTGGGCAATCAATAGCAGATGCATATTCTGTAAAACCAGAACAAGTTTCAAAAAAAGCACCAACAGGAACAAGTGTGGGTGCGGGGGCCTTCATGATTTATGGTGAAAGAAATTGGTTCAGGAAAACTACTATTGGTTGTGCAATTGGTTATTATCAAAAAGAAAAAATTTTAATGTGTGGTCCAACAAGTGCAATAAAAAAGAAATGTATTCATATTTTTGAATTAAGACAAGGGGGCATAGAAAAAAACCTTGCTGCAACAAAACTACAATCAAAATTCAAAGAAAAAGGATTTGATTTTAAAAATGAAGAAATCCTTTCTTTATTACCAAACGGAAAATTTGAAATCCTTTAACACAAACCCCAGTAAGAAACAAAAAATTGATTAGCTTTTTAATCCTTTTATTAGTTTTTTAATTAAGAGAGTTGTTTGTATGTCAGAAAGAGAAATAGTCTTACAGGTTCAAGATCCTGATCCAACCCACGTTGGAAGAAACATAGTTACTCTTGATAAACAAACAAAAATAGCATTAAACATTACTTCTGGAGACATAGTTGAAATTGAAGGAACAAAGAAAACAGCAGCAATTGTGTGGCCTGCACGTGTAGATGATGATGGAAGACAAATTATTAGAATGGATTCTTTCATAAGGCATAATGCAGGAACTGGTTTGGGAGAAAGAGTAAAAGTAAGCAAAGGAAAACCGAAAGAGGCAAAAAGAGTTGTTCTTGCTCCTATCGAAGAAGTTAGAATTATTGCTTCTGGTTATGAAAGAATATTAAAAAAATCTTTTTTAGGAAGGCCATTAACAATAGGAGACAATGTTTGGGTCTCGGTTTTTGGTTCTGGTTTTATTTATCGTGTTGTTGACACACAACCAAGAGCAATAGTAAAAGTAACTGATGCAACAATTTTTGCACTAAAAGAAAAACCGGTGCAAGATTCTTTAGAAGGAGTTCCAAGAGTTGCATATGAAGATATTGGCGGACTTGATGAACAAGTAAAAAAAGTAAGAGAGATGGTTGAATTACCAATGCGTCATCCTGAATTGTTTCAAAAACTTGGCGTTGTTCCTCCAAAAGGAATTCTTTTATATGGTACTCCCGGAACCGGAAAAACCCTGCTTGCAAAAGCAGTTGCAAACGAAGCACAAGTTCATTTCATTTCTGTTTCAGCACCAGAAGTAATGGGAAAATTTGTTGGTGAAGCAGAAGAAAGAGTTAGAAAAATTTTCAAAGATGCAGAAGACAATGCGCCTAGTATAATTTTTATTGATGAAATTGATGCGATTGCATCAAAACGAGATGAATCTGTTGGAGAAGTTGAAAGAAGAGTTGTTGCACAATTATTAGCATTAATGGATGGTCTTTCTTCTCGCGGAGAAGTAGTAGTAATGGCGGCAACAAACAGAATTAATTCTATTGATGAAGCATTAAGGCGACCTGGAAGATTTGACAGAGAAATAGAGTTTGGAATTCCTGATAGAAAAGCAAGAAACCAAATTCTTAGTATTCACACAAGAGGGATGCCTCTTGCAAAAAATTATTCTCCATTATCAAAGGCAAACGAAATGAGTAAGATTGAAAATGAGATTTATGAATTACTTGAAAAAAACAAGACACTTGATGCGGTTGCTGTTTATGAAAACTATATACAAAATCTGCATGAAAAAAAATCTATGAATGAAATATTTGATACACTAAGAGAAATGGCGGATAAGAAAATAATTAAAAGAAAGGATTTTGATTTAGAATACTTCGCCGACCTAACGCATGGTTTTGTTGGAGCAGATTTACAAGCCCTATCAAAAGAATCAGCAATGAAAGCATTGCGAAGATATCTTCCTGAAATAGAAAAGTTAGAAGATGGGGAAGCTATTCCTGTTGAAATACTCGAATCGTTAAAGATTACAAAAAAAGATTTTATTGAAGGATTAAAAGATGTTCAGCCTTCTGCTCTAAGAGAAGTTGCAATAGAAATCCCAAATGTAAAATGGGACCAAATAGGGGCACTTGATGAAGTAAAAGATGAATTAAAACAAGCAATTGAATGGCCATTAAAAAATCCACAATCCTTCAAGGATATGGGAATAAGTCCTCCGCGGGGAATTTTGTTGTATGGCCCGCCCGGGACAGGAAAAACCTTGCTTGCAAAAGCAATTGCTACAGAAAGTGAAGCAAATTTTATTTCTATTAAGGGCCCAGAATTATTGAGTATGTGGGCTGGCGAAAGTGAAAAAGCAGTTAGAAAGATTTTTAGAAAAGCAAGACAAGTTGCTCCTGCAATAATTTTCTTTGATGAGATTGATGCAATGGCATCAAAAAGAGGAAGAGATGCCGGCAACAATGTTACTGAAAGAATGGTTAATCAATTATTAACAGAATTAGATGGAGTAGAATCATTACATGATGTAGTATTTATTGCTGCAACAAATAGACCAGATTTAATTGACCCTGCTTTATTGAGACAAGGAAGAATGGACAAATTGATAATGGTTCCGGCGCCAGATGAAAAAGCAAGAGAAAAAATTCTTGAAGTTCATTCAAAAAAAGTTCATTTAGGAAAAGATGTAAAATTAAAAGAACTTGCACAAAAAACAAAGGGATTTTCAGGAGCTGATTTAAGCGGACTTGTACGAGAAGCAGCATTACTTGTTTTGAAAGAAAATAAAATGAAAGCGGGTCCAATACAAATGAAACACTTTGAAGAGATTTTGAAAAAAATTAATCCAACTATTGATGAAGAAAGTGAAAAAGCATATGGCGAATTCAAAGAAAAAGCACTTGACTTTCGTCCAAGTTATGTTGGCTAATTATTTTCTATGTCCTATTTTTGTGCTGCTAACTTTTGTCCAAACTACTTTTTTTGGTTTTTGTGAACGAACACGAGCAATAATTTCGGCTGCTTGATTAATTACTGCTCCAACTTTTGCTTTTGGACTTAATGATGTCACAATAGTCTTGGTAGGGACGGGATGTTTTTTCGCGTTTGCTTTTTTTTTCGCTAAGAGTTGGGGGTATTCAGAAAACAAGAGTCTCTTTTGTGTCATTAAACGTGTTCTTTGTTTTACTTGATCTCTAAAACTGGTGGCCTGTCGAAAAATTACTTCTGCATTTCTTACAAATATAATCTTTGATCGATATTTTGCTTGTATAAAAACATCATCTCCCAAGTTTTTTCCGATTGGGAGAGGATTTGCTAACAAGAAACTTTTTCTCACAGCAAAACCCATTGCACAAAAAAAGTCATATTCATATTGTTGGACTAACCGCATAACTTCAACTCCAAGTTGGGATGTTACTCCTCTTTTATTTTTTGGGATAAATGCTGCAGAATTTTTTATTCGGGGGGCTGCGAATTCTGCATTTGGATTTGATTCTAATGCACTAATGACGCGATCAATAGTTGTTCGTCTGACTAAAACGTCTGCATCTGAAAAATAAATGTTTTGTGTCCTTGGATTTGTGGCACGTGCAATATGATTTATTGCGGCATTCTTGTCTGCTCTTGGTTGTATAATAACTCTTAGTTGTGGGATCTGTTTTGATAATTCAGCGCAAACTTTATTTGTATTGTCGGTCGAGCCATTTATACAAATAATTAATTCTTTTTCATTGTCTGGTTGTTTTGTCCAAGCATATGTTGAAGTAAGATTTCTAACTGTTCGTTCAATTGATTCTTCTTCGTTCATTGCGGCAATGCCGATTGATAAAAATTCAGCCATATATTATTCACGTCTGTGACTTAATTAAATTTTTCTACTTAAATAAACCAACCAAATAATAACATTGGGAATAAAACAGCAGTTATTGGTAATATTATTGCGGCAAACCAAGCAATTGGATTCCATGCAAGAACTTTTTTTCCGTCAAGAACCCAGATTGGTAATAAATTAAATAATGCGAAAAAGAAATTTATTCGTGAAGCAGAAATCAAAACAATTTTAATCAAATTATTTGGAAACAAAGGAATTAATAATATCAAAAAAAGCCCAATTGCAATATTTGTTACTGGGCCAGCAATTGAAATGATTCCGTTTTGTTTTCTAGTAACATTATTCGCAAAAAAATATGTTGCTCCGGGTGCAGCTAAAATCCATCCTGTAAGAACTGCAAAAACTACTGCTAGCCCAAGCATTGGGTACCATGCGCGGTATTCAGAAACAAAACCAAAATGTCTTGCTGCTTGTCGATGTGCTAATTCATGGAAAATAAATCCTGTTCCAACTGCTAAAAAAGCAATTGGGACTGCAAGTTCTAATGGCAAACTACCCACTAAGTTTCCACTTAATGCACTCCCAAGGTCAAGATTAATTAATACTAATGCAAAAGCAACACTAAGAGTTATCCAACTAATAACCAAGTCAATTTTTTCTTGTTTTGAAAAATACCAAAACGACCTCTTCATGATTAAGTATTAACTTCAATAACTTAATATAATTTTGTAATGCTTTTTCGTTCTTCAACGAAGTTTTGTGAAGCTTTTTAAATGAACAGAAACGAATTCATTTTATGAATAAGAGTATTTTTTCAGAAGAAAGAGCACAAATTTCTGTTGAACTAATAATTGTCTTAGCCGCAGTAGTTGCGGTTGTTTTGGTGTTGGTAAACCAATTACAAGCAACTTCAAATGAAGGTTCGGAGAAATTAGAAAAAACAGCAAAAGAAGTTTTCAGTAAAATTGATGATATATGAAAAAGATAACAAAAGGACAGGTTTCATTAGAGTATTTGCTGATAATAACTGCTTTTTTTGCTGCATTGTCAATAATAATTCCGTCTTCAGCCTTTGCGTTAGAACAATTTCTTTCTGCATCAGACACTATTTTAGCAAAACAAATTTACTCGACAATGGAAGAGCAAAATGAGTTATTTCTTTTCTTAGGAAACAATTCAAAAAAAGAATTCGAGTTTGTTCCTGCGCAAAAAATAATTCTCAAAACACAAGGAAACAATTTTGAAATCTCTTCACAACAAAAAACATTTTCTTTAACTCTGCGTGACAACCAAATCTCAAAAGAAAAAGAATTTACGAAAAAATTTAAAATACTCCTAAAAAAAGAAAACGAAAAAATAATTATTGAATTTGAAGAAGTTTCTGTGACTTAATTAAACTAATTAGTTTAAATAATTAATTCAAATAAACAACAATCCTTATTTTTCTTTCAATTAAAAAATCATCAATAATGATTCCTTCACTACTAACACTTTCATTTCCGCTTCCTTTCAAAATTTCAGCCCCATCCAAATAAACACTTGCATTTTCAAACAAACTCTTAGTATCTAGAATCATCTCGCTCTCACTAGGGAAGTCAATTGACCAAACCTTCAACAAATCATTTTCTTGTTGTATTATTAACAATTCTTTTAGTGAATTCTCACTTGGAAGATTAATGCACAGTATTGCTATTCCAAATAATAGTATTGAGATTACTGCTTCCATTGTTAGCACAAATCCTTTATTCATTTAAACAACCTTCTAACAAAACAATTGCTTTTTCTCCATCTAAAATAACAAAACGTTTTACAGTAACACATTCTTTCTCATTCCTAGCATCAAAGAATATTCTTTCTTCTTTCAAATGCGTTTTTATGATTACTTGTTTTACAAAAAAATCATCAATTTGCAATTTATGCATATTTGCAAAATTTGTTCTTGTTAATTCATTACTTTTAATTCTCTTTTTTTCTAAATCAAAAACACATGCTCCTAACAAAGAGTTTTCTGTATCAAAGTTTTTTACAAAAGAATCCGCAACAAAAATAGTTTTTTCTTCAAGATAAAAATTTTCAGTGCTTTTTACTAGTTGTGTTGTGCTGTTTGATAATATTATTACAAAAACAAGCAAACTAAATAGCATTATTGTAAATGCAATTAGCGCGTCTATGGAAAAAATAAAACCTTTGTTATGTATAATGATCATTTGTTCTCACAACCAAATTATTTTCTTTTTTGACTTTGGTAATAATAAATAGTTCTTTCTTTTTTTTACCAATAGAAATTACTTTATTATTTTCAGCAGAACAATCAACTTCTCTTTCGAAAATATTTGCGGAGTTAGAAAAAAAAGAATCAATGATAGTTGCACATTCTAATACAGAATCTTTTTCGCTTAAAGAATTTAATGAATTTTCTAAAACATTGCTTTGGCTGTTAATGCTAGTTAAAATTACTGCAAAACCAGAAAGCAAAATTAATAATGCTAAAACTGCGTCCAAATAATTCATTTCAATACCTTCATACTATAATCAATTGGTATTTTGAAAAAAAGTTTTGTTTGTCTTCCTAAAAAAGAAGAAATATTATTTGTTTTTCCGATATTTGAAGTAAACGCATATTCTCCATAAGTAAGTCCATTGTATTCAAAAAGTAAGACAACACTATTTTCATTTAAATATAGCAAATCCAATATGCCCATATCTTCAAGAAATAAATTTGTTTTTCTTGCTCGCGGTCTTAGATATTTTAACAGAGCAGAATTAATTTCATTTTGAGCTATGATTAAATTCAAATTTTCTTTTTCTATTTGTTCTGTCAAACTCACAGAAATTATTTTGTCAACATTATTTTCTATCAAAGTTCTTTCTTTACTTGCTTGTTCTAATGCAATTAATTCTGTTTTAATTTTTTCTTTTTCCAAAGAACTTTCATTTATTCCTATCGAAAATATTATTAGTAATAATAACAATGCTAAAATGATTGAAAACGAAAAAAATCCTTTCATAAAAAAAGCGTTTTTTAAAGGATTAAAAACATTAACAAAAATTCGTTGATTGTACTAGGTAAATATTTTGTTGATTCTATAATAAGATTACTATCCCAATTAGAATAATAAAAATCAATGTCGCATACGTTCTATTATAATATGCCATTAAACCAGACACTGCCGGAATTAAAACAATCATAAATGTTTTTTCTGGCCATTGTTCTGCAACAAATAATGCCGCTCCGGCACCCGCAGCGAAAATTAAGAATAAAAAAGCCACAAACGCTCCTATGACTCCAGTAACATAGGTCTCTATTTTGCCAAACCAAGTATCAACTTTTCCTACTTTGTCATCGCCCATTTCTTCACCAATATCAATAATTATTATAGAATTGCTTAAATAATTTGCCATTTTGTGAAAAAGTCACAAAAGCTTTAAAATAACGATTTTGTTTGTTTTCTCATATGATACAAGGCCTAGAGCAGTTAAGTGAGATTGAAAGACAAGCATTAATGGTTATTGATGATTCTGAAAAAAACGCAGAAGATATTTCTGAACTATCAAGCTTGAATATTGATTCTGCAAGAAGAGCAATTGCTTGGTTATCAGAAAAAGGATTTGTAAAAATAAATGAAAAACCAAGAACTGTTTTATCACTTACTGAAAAAGGAAAAATATCGTTGGAAAAAGGAATGCCTGAAAATATTTTTTTAGAGGCCTTAGAAAAATTAAATGGCGAAGCAACTTTTGATGAATTACAAAAAGAATCTAATTTAGATAAAAAAGAATTTACTGCTGCGCTTGGGATAAATAAAAAAAATGTGTTTATTATTATTGCTCAAGGAAGGATTTCTCTTACGGGGGTAGCAAAGGAACAAGAAACATTTGATTTAAGAAATTCTTTGAGAGATGTTGTTGATGGAAACAAAGTAAAAAAAGAAATTGCTTTGGATTTGTTACAAAGGGGATTAATCGAAAGAAAAGAGATTGTTGAAAGAACAGTAAGTATTAATCAAAAAGGGATTGATGCACAAAAATTATTAAAAGACAAAAAAATAAAACGTGTTTATGATGTTGAAGCTCCCGTGCCAAGAATACTTGCTGGAAAAAAACAACCATATATGCAATTCGTTCAAAAACTAAGACAAAAAATGGTTAACCTTGGTTTTGAAGAAATGAAACCACAATTAATCGTTCCTGAATTTTATAATTTCGATGTTTTATATCAACCACAAAATCATCCTGCGCGGACATGGACAGACACTTACCAATTAAAAAAACCAGCATTTGGAAAATTAAATAATAAAAAAGCTGTTGAAGGAATACGCGCTGCTCATGAAAATGGTGGAAAATCAAAGAGCAAAGGGTGGAGGTATAAATGGGACCCAAAAATAGCATCAAAGTTAATGCCCACTGCACACGGAACAACATTTGATGCAATGGAATTGTGTAAACCTTGCAAGGTTCCAGGAAAATATTTTGTTATTGCAAGAACTTTTAGGCCAGATGTATTAGATGCAACTCACCTAGTAGAGTTTAATCAAATGGATGGTTTTATTATTGGAGAAAAATTAAATTTCAGGCATTTGTTGGGTATGTTAGAATTACTTGCAACAGAAGTGGCCGGGGCAACAAAAATACGATTTTTCCCAGATTATTATCCATTCACAGAACCCTCTGTACAATTATCTGCGTACAAACCAGGGTTTGGTTGGGTAGAATTTGCAGGTGCTGGAATATTTAGACCAGAGATGTTAGAAAATTTGGGGTATGGAAAAAATGTTCGTGCGATTGCGTGGGGTGCGGGAATTGATCGCCTAGCAATGATGAAACTTGGAATAACTGATATAAGAAATTTATTTTCACAAGATTTGAATTATTTAAGAGAAGCACAAGGGGTGAGATAAATGCCTAAGAGTGGTTATTCAGTTTCGGCTTATTTAAAAGCTCAAGAAAAAGCAAGTTCTGCAAGTGCTTCAATCCGGTCTTCAAATCCAGTGTGGACTAAGAAACTCCTTGTTAAAATTCCTTTTGTAAGAACAATGAATAATAGCAGAAAAGCCGTTAATAGGGTAAGAGAGTTTAGGGTTGGATATGGAGTATTTGAAGAATTACATGAAGCACTAAAAGATATGCCGGTTGGTTCAAAGCACACTATTGTTAGAACCTCTGAAAAGGGAATAGTAAGAAAATATGTTTATAGAAAAATAACAAAGGATGAATACAAATTAGTTTCAAGATCACCAAGGGGGAGTAAGTAATGCCTACAATTGAAATGTCAAAAAAAGATTTTGAAAAACTTGTTGGAAAAAAATTTTCAAAAGAAGACTTAGAAAGAACATTAATGTTTGTTAAAGGGGAAATTGATTCTGAAGACGGAGATACATTAAAATTAGATGTAAAAGAAACTAATAGGCCAGATTTGTGGTCAACTGAAGGAATCGCAAGAGAAATCTTAGCAAGAATAGGAAAAGAAAAAGGTATAAGAAAATACAAAACACAAAAATCTGGAATAAGAGTTTTTGTTGATAAAAATTTGGAAAAAGTAAGGCCATTAATTGCTTGTGCTGTTGTTGAAAATGTTAAAGTTGATAATAATTTTATCATACAAATGGTTCAACTTCAAGAAAAAGTTGGAGAAACATTTGGAAGAAAAAGAAAAGAAACAGGGATAGGATTATATGACTTAGACATTATGACTCCTCCGATATACTATAAAGGTTACAAAGATACGGATATAGAATTTGTTCCATTAGAATGGAAAGTTCCTATGCGACCGACAGAAATATTATTACAACATGAAAAAGGAAAAGCATACAAACACTTGTTAGAAAATGTTTCGGTTTATCCAATAGTAATTGATTCGGAAAATATTGTCGCATCCATGCCGCCAATAATTAATTCAGAAAAAACAGGAAAAGTAACAGAAAAAACTAAGAACTTGTTTATCGAAGTAACTGGGTTTTCTTGGCTAACAGTAGAAACAGCATTAGAAGTAATGTGTATGGCTCTTGCGGACAGAGGGGGAAAAATAAAAACAGTCGAAGTTAATTTTCCAGAAGGAAAAACATATCCTGGAAGAAAAGTTAATACTCCTGAATTCAAAACAGAAAAACTTTCTTTAGATACAAACTTGTTTAATGAAATGTCGGGGCTAAATATTTCAAATAGTGTGTTAAAAAAGTTATTTGAGAGTGCACGCTATAATGCAAGTGTTTCAAAAAACAGAACAATTGTTGAGTATCCATCTTATCGTCAAGATATTTTTCACGGAGTGGACGTTGTTGAGGATGCATTAATTTCTTATGGTTATGACAAAATTTCTCCACAAAAAATAGAGTTAAATGTTATTGGGAAAAGCTTGGAAGAATTTGATTTTTTGGAAAATATTCGAGACGGAGCAATCGGTCTAGGATTACAAGAAATTCTTACATTTAACTTAACATCAAAAATCGCACAAAATGATAATTTGTTTTTGAAAGAAGAATTTGTTGAGATAAATAATCCTCTAAGCAATAATTATGAAATATTCAGAAAAAGATTGTTACCAAACTTGTTAATGTTCCTTGCGAAAAACAAAGACAAAGAGTTTCCACAAAAAATATTTGAAATAGGTTCTTGTTTGGAATTAAATTCAAAAGAAGACAATGGTGTAAAACAAAGTAATCACATTTGTGTTGTTTCTTCTCATTCAAACACAAATTTTACTGAAATAAAATCAATACTGGTTTCATTATGTGCATATTTAGGGTTTAGTCTGACAGTTAAGAAAAAACAATTCGCTTTCCTTGAAGAAAATAGTGCTGAAATAATTGTGAATGGAAAGAAAGGTTTTATTGGTGAATTAAAAAAAGAAGTAGAAGAAAAGTTCTCTTTGAAAAAACCAGTAATAGTACTTGAATTTGAATTGTGATTTAGAAAAGTACTAAGCTGATTTTTCCTTTAAGCTTTCTTATTTGGTTTGTTGGGGTTTCTAGAACACAACCTTTTTCTCTTTGTTAAGCTTTTATTCTTTTGTGAATATTAGATAATTATGACAAATATCTTTGATTCTTCTAAGGAAAATTCTATTCTAAAAGATGAGCGTTTTCTATATCCTGATTTTGTTCCTGATCAACTGCCTTTTAGAGATGCAGAAATCGGAGAGATAGTTTTTGGTTTGAAGCCAGCGGCACATGGAAAGAAACCGACAAATATTTTTATTGCAGGAAAACCGGGGACAGGGAAAACAGCTTCAGCAAAATTCGTTTTAAACGAACTCGAAGAGTATTCTGACCGCGCAAAACCATTATACATTAATTGCTTTGAAATAAATACTCGCTATGCAATCCTAGCAAAAGCAACTAATTTTTTTGGTTTTCCAGTCCCAAATAGAGGTTTGGGTAGTCAAGAAATATTTGAAAGATTTTTAGCAGTAATCAAAAACAAAAAGATTGTTCCAATACTTATTTTTGATGAAGCTGAACAATTATTAAAAAACGAGGATTCAAAAAAACTATTATATGATCTTTCTCGTTTAGCAGAACAATTCAAGATTTTTGCTGGTTTATTGTTTATTTCAAACGATGAAAAATTTCTTTCGTTTTTGGATGAAAGAATAAGAAGTTCTCTTAACGCTTCAAAAATAGTGTTTGAGAAATATTCTGCTTTGCAATTAAAAGAAATTTTAAAGGAGAGAGCACAATACGCTTTTTTCTCAAATGTTTTGGAAGACGAAGTTATCCCGCTTTGTGCAGCACATGCCTCAAAAGAAGGTGATGCGAGAATAGCAATTGAATCTTTGTTGAAAGCATCTCGTTTTGCAGAAAGAGAAAATGCTCAAAAAGTATCAGTAAAACATGTGCGAAAAGCATTCATGGAAGAAAAACCAGTAAAATTTGAGATAACTGAAAACCTGTCAGAACAAGAACAATTAGTTCTTGATTTTGTTGCAGAAACAGAGGTTTCAGCAGGAGACTTGTATAAGGCATTGTGTAAGAAGTTTGCTGAGCGAACACTTAGAAAAGCAGTTTCAGATTTAGAAAAAAAGGGTTTGCTTGTTACAGAAAAGACAAAGAAAGGAAAGGGCCATTCTCGTATAATTAGAAGAAATAGTCCTAATTGTTCAAAAAAATAGCTAAAATGGCAAATTAGTTACTTCTTCACTGAAAGAGGTTAAGGGAAAGGTTTTTATAGTGTTTTTTGGAAAAGATTGTTAGTTCTATGGTGAGATTATGGTAGTAAAAAAGAAAAAATTTGGAAAAAAAGCTGCAAAGAAAGTAGTAAAGAAAAAAACAAAAAAAGTTACAAAAAAGACAACTAAGAAAAATGTAAAGAAAGCAGTAAAGAAAAAAGCAAACAAGGCTGCAAAAAATACAACTAAGAGAGTTGTGAAAAAAGTAATTGTAAAAAAAGCAGTTGTTTCTAAAACAGTAAAAAAACAAATTGCTTCTACAAATAAGAGAACAACAAGAGCTCTAAAACACAATGTAAAACAAGATGCCGAAATTTCTAAATTACAAGAAGAAGTAGCTAAATTACAAGGAAAAGGAAAAGTAGTTAAGGGAAAAAAGAGGGTAAATTCAAAAAGAATTAGCGAATATAATTTATTTATTAGAAAACAAATTAATGCGGGTTACACTTTTACTCAAGCAGTTAAAGAATGGAATAGGTACCAAGCTTTAATGGCAAAAGATAAGAGAAGACCAAGTGCGTATAACCAATTTATTGGTTCGCAAATGAGACTTGGAAAAACTTTCAAACAAGCAGTTGCTCTTTGGAAATTAGCAAAAGCAGGAACACTTGGAAGAAAAGGAACAACAAAAACAGTTACAAAAGTAGAATACAAAACTAGAACTATTAAGGCAAAGCCCGAAATTAAATATAGAACCAGAACTATTAAGGCTAAACCAGAAATTAAATATAGGACTAGAACTATCACAGCAAAACCAAGAATAATTGTTAAAAAGGTTAAGTCTAAACCCGAAGTTGTTGAAAAAATCAAGTACAAAACAAGAACTGTTAAATCTAAACCAGAAATAATTGTTAGAAAGGTTATGTCAAAACCAAAGATAGTTGAAAAAATTAAATACAAAACAAGAACTGTTCATGAGAAACCAAGAGTTGTTTACAGAACAAAGACAATTAAGGTTCCTGTTGAATCAAAAACAAAGGTTGTTCAACAAAGCTTTGATTATTCAAAACTTGCAGACATCTTAAAGAGTTCAATATCAACTCAAAGTGTTAGTTCACTAAAAAGAACTGATATTAGAGAAGTTATTGAAGCAGATGACGAAGAAATCGCATTTAAAATCGTTCAAACTTATTTCAAAGAAATTGCTAGGTTTGGTTTCAAGAAACAATTAACTCTTGATGAAATAATTGATGCATATATTTATGCGTTGGCAAGGGTAAAAAGAAATGAAGCAATGGCAGTTGCTGAAAGAGTAAAAAGAGCAGGAATGAGGAAGTGATTATATGAATTACCAAAAATCAAATATTTTAGGAATTAATTTTTCCACTGAGGTGAAAAAATGAATGATGAAGAAGTAGCATTTAGGGTAGTAAGACTTTATTTTGAAGAAATCGCAAGACTTGGATTCAAAAGAACACTTGATTTAGATCAAATAATCAATGCATATTTTTATTCTCTAAAAAGACTAGAAAATAAAGAAGAAGCAATGAAAATAGCAGTGAAAAGGATTATTGAAGAAGAAAAAACAAATCCAAAAAATACTTTTACTACTACAACAACAGTAACTGAAGAAACAAATACAGTTCCTACTCAACCAGTGGTGGTAAAAGAAACAACTACTACAACAGAAACAAAACCAAGTAAGACAATAATGGATATTATAGAAGAAAGCAAGTAAACAACTTGCTATTCTTTTCTTTTTTTCTTAATCTTTTTTTTATAAAAAAATATGTTTTTTGTGCTTATGGTTTTTTGAAAATTAGTTCAATAACATCGCCATATTTCAGAACATGTTCTTTTCCAATAATTTGTTTAGTCTTTACATCTATTGCGCGTATGAATCCATCGCCCATATCTGTGTGAAGCATATATGCAAAATCTAAAGCTGTGCTTCCAACTTTCATTAAAAAGCAATCCGGCAAATATCGACCTTCCTTATCTTGTAATGTTTTTGTTCCTCCGGGAAAAACAGGAATATACTTTAACACATTCAAAATAGTTTCATCCAAACATTGTTGGATACCAGTTCCACCAAATTTTGCAAGAACATTTTTTCTTATGGTTTCTAATCCTTCTTTTTGTTTGTCATTTAATTCACCAGTAATTTCAAAATCTTTTGCACCTGGATAATATTTCAAAATATTTTGTTTCGCGGCTTTACGTAGAGATAACTCTGAAGCAGCTGAGCAAGGTACAATTAACATTTCTGGAAACTTTTCCTTCATTTTTTTTATGTTTTCACTAGCATTAGGAAGATCGCATTTGTTTGCTGCAATAATAATTGGCTTACTATAATGTCTGCATTTTATTGCGAATTGTTTTTTGTCTTCTTCTGTCCATTGATCAAACATTTTTTCGTCCAACTTTAATTCTCTCAAAGCTTTTTCAATATGTGGCTCAAGGATTTTTACTCCTGAAAGATTTTGTGTTAACAAATTAACTCTTTTTCTGAATTCTTTTTCAGGACTCTTTCCAAATTTTGCCCAATTGTTTTCAATAATTTTTAAGAACCATAATTCGATTTCGTTTTCTAAAAAAATAATGTCTTCGCAAGGATCATGGCGTTCACAAATTTTTCCTTCAGAATCAGTTGTTCCACTAGCATCAACAACATGTATTAAGGCGTCTGCTTGACTTAAATCATTTAAGAATTCATTTCCAAGCCCCTTTCCTTCATTTGCGCCCGGAACCAAACCAGCAACATCAATTAATTCGATTTGAACATATCTAATTGGTCCTTCTTTTGTTTCTATCAAAAAACCGTGTTTTGGGTTACTAATAACATTGAAAAATCTTCCAGCGTCTTCTACGCGAACAAAACCCATTCCTTTATTTGGTTCGATTGTTGTAAATGGATAAGAAGCCATTGCGACATCTATTAGCGTTGCTGAACTAAAAAAAGTGCTTTTTCCGCTACTTGGTTTTCCAACGATTCCTATTTGCATTATATCACTATAATTTTAGCTTATTGAATGTTTTAAAGTCTTGCTGTAAGTTTTTGTTTTAATTCTTTCGTTGGATACTTCTTTTATGTCGCAACAATTTACAGATAAGTTTTTTCCAAAGGATTTTGATGAGTTTATTGGAAATGTAGAATTAGTTGATTCTACAATAAAATGGGCTCAGGATTGGGAAGAAGGAAGGAAACAAAAACCCCTTCTTTTTTTTGGTTCACCAGGAGTAGGAAAAACAACAATCGCACAGTTGATAGCAAGAAAAATGGGTTGGCAATTATTTGAAATGAATTCTAGTGATCTAAGAAATAAGGACACCATAGAAAAAATTGCAGGGGCAGCAACAAATAATTCAACATTATTTGGTTCAAAAAGATTAATTCTAATTGATGAGGTTGACACTCTTCATAGAGTTGACAGAGGGGGAGCCGGAGCAATATCTTTATTATTAAAAGACGCGAATAATCCAATAATTTTAACTGCAAATAATATTTATTCTGACAAACGTTTGTTACCTTTGCGTTCTCTAGCAACTTTGAAAGAGTTCAGAAAAATAAATTATCTATCAATAGCAAAACGGCTAAGAGAAATATGTGAAAAAGAAAATATTGTATTTGATCCAGAAGCAATAAAAGAATTAGCAAAAAATTCTGGTGGGGATTTCAGAAGTGCTTTGTTGGATACACAAAGTTTGGCTCCCGAAATAAAAATGGAAGAAGTAAAAAAACTGTATCCGAGAAGAAGAGAAGAAAAAATATTCCCAGTGATGACAAAAATATTCAAAGGAAAAACGATTGCAGAAATACAACAAATAGTGGAAAATTCAGAAGTCTCTTCAGATTTGTTATTTCGCTGGGTGGAAGAAAATATCCCTCGACAATATGATTCAAAAGACACTGCAAGAGCGTTTGAAATATTGAGTAGGGGAGATATTTTTTATGGAAGAATTTTTCGAAGACAAAATTATTCTTTTTTAAAATATGTTTATTTTTTATCAACAGTTGGGGTCGGTTTATCAAAAGAAAAAGAGTATCATGGTTGGCAGCCATTTCAATTTCCAGTATTATTAACTTCTCTTTCAGCTTCAACTTCAAAAAGGGCTATGAGAAAAAAAATTGCCTCAAAAATTGGTGAAAAAACACATTGTTCAATAAGACAAGGAATGAAGGACATTTCTTTTGTACAAGTTTTGCTTGAAAAAAAAGAATTAGCACACAAAGTCATTTTATTTTTTGGTTTTGATGAAAAAGAAGTTGCATTTTTATTAGTGACAAAACCAACAACAAAAAAAATACAAAACTTAATGGAACAAGCTGACTTGTTAGAAAAAGAAATTATTGCGACGAAGGGAAGGCCAAAACAAACATCATTATTTGTTTAGTTTTCTTCAAACTTGGTATTGTTTTCAACGAATTTTTCTATTTTAGAAGCAAATGCTTTTCTCTTCCAAACAATAAAGCCTACAACAACAAGTATTGCTAATATTACTATTGCGCCTTCACTTGTTCTAAATAAAAAATAACTGAATTCATTAAGATCAACTATTGGATTTATTTTTTTCCAAATAACATATTTAACTTGTAATTGATTTCCGCTCTTGTATCCTTCCCAAAAAATAAGTTTCTTTGAACCAATAGTAATTATTTCTGCTTGTGGCTCAATGTTATCTTTTATTTCTGCTCCCGCAGGCAACTCAATACTCAATCTTGTGTTGTCTGGAATAACCCATATTCCTGAACGATACAAATTATTTAAATAAACTGCCTTAATGCTATACTCTTCAATCAAAGCAGTTTCTTTTCCTTTTGACATTAATGGTTCTGACAAAGAATAAGTTATTTCTAAATAACTATCGTCACTCTCATTGTAAGCAATTTTTGGACTTACAATATTTGAAGAACCAATGGTTGGCACAAAAGCTGAATTGAATTCTTGCCATTTTATTCCATTAGTCCCAAGAATATTACTCTGTTCTCTAAAATCTAATTTATCTGCTTCTGTTGGAAAAAACAAATGAAATTTTTCACTTATTTGTGCAAAACCATCTGCATCAATATTAATTTCAATATTATGGGACCAAATTCCATAGTTTTGTGCGCTTGCAAAACCAATTAATAGTATTAAAGAAAAAACTAAGAAAATTTTTTTTGATAACATAATTACTTTAATGAAAAAACTATTAATTAAGCTTTCCGTGCTTCTAAACTATCGGTTTTAAATGCAGATTATACTATATATTGATGGTGAGCATGGTGGAGTTGCAGTATTTAGGACATTCTTTCTTTTCAATAAAAGATCATGGGGAAATAATTCTTGTTGACCCGGTGTTTAATTCAACGAAGAGTAGTGCAAAGAAATTGAATTCTATTCCTGCAAAACAAAAAGACATGAAGAAAATTTCGTTAATTTTGTTAACAAATGAAATGGAAGAACATTTTGACAAAAAGGCGGTTCAAAAAATTGCTTCTGAAAATGGGGCAATAGTTGTTGCTCACGATTATATTTTAAGGGACCTTGATTTATCGCGGGATTTAAAAAAACCAATAATGCCAAACATGGAAATTTTTCTAAAAGGATTTAAGATCACTACTACAACAGCACATTGCCCTCAAAGTTTTTGTCCAACGGGTTATTTGATTGAAGCTAGTGGAAAAACTATTTATCATGCAGGGGTAACAAAATTATTAGATTCGTTTTCAAATATTGATGCTGATGTAGCATTGCTTCCGATGAGTAATATAAGTATGGATGTTATTGATGTTGTTAGGGCTGCAAAAATAATCAAGCCAAAAACAATTATTCCAATGCAATATGATATTTATGGTTCAGGAACATTTGATCCAAAAGAACTTAACAAACGAATAAAGGAAAGTGTTTTAAATTCTGAAACCGTTATTCTTAAACCAGGAAAAAAGTTCAAGGTGTAACAATGATTTATGTGTTGTTAATTGGGATAATTGCGATAATCCTTATTGTTGCAATGTTCAAAGTAGCTACTCGACAAAGACAAAGAGAATTAGAACAAAAAATAAAGCATTTTGACAAAAAACATTAAACTTAAATTCTACAAAACAGTTCTCTTTCTATGATAGAAGTAATAGTGCTAGGGATAATAGCAATAATTTTTCTAATGCTATTTGTGATTGTTAATTCAAAAGATAATTTATTTGCAAAAGAACGTAAAATAAATTCTTTAAAAGAAAGGCTTCATTTAGCAGAAAATAAGTTCATGAAAGGAAGAATAAAGAACGAAGTTTTTATTTCGCTGAAAGAGGACTTGGAAAAAGAAATAATTGATAACGAAATGAGTTTATTGCGTTTAGAAAAATCAATGGATGTTAATGTTGAGTCCAAAACAAAAGAATTGTTGGAAAGAATAGAAAAACCAACTGAGAAAAAAAGAGTAAGAATTTCTAATTTTTTAAAAGAAACCGAGTTGATAAGAAGAGAAATGGCTATGCTTGAAAAAAAGTTTTTGAAAAAAGAAATTGGAGAAAAAACATTCAAAGAAGTAATGAAGAAAAAAGAAAACGAGTTAATTGAAAAAGAAACAGAAATAATTCACTTAGTAAAAAAATAATACTATTAAATATTTCAAAAAATTAATTTTTATGCTAGGGGTTACTTTTTATCAAAGCTATTTTTTTATCAAAACTATTATTATAATATAATTTCTTCCATGTCTTTTGCAGAAGAGGTGTTTGAAAAAACTTTTTTTGCTTCTGTTTCAGCATCTTTTGAATTGTTTATTCGTGCACTGAAATGGAACAACATTAATTTTTTCACTCGTGCTTTTTTTGCAAGTTCAGCAACCTCGGTCGTTGTTGAATGTTTTGACTCTAAAGCATTTGCTTTGTGTTCTTCCAAAAAAGTTGATTCATGTATTAACAAATCAGCTTCTTTTGCCGCATTAATAGTTTCTTTATTTGGTCGTGTATCCGTAACAATAACTATTTTTCTTCCAATTCTTTTTTTTGAATAATCCAGAACATCTTTTTTTGAAATTTTTTTTCCTTTAACAGTAATTGTTTTTCCTTTTATCAATTCAGAATATTGTGGTCCTGGGGGGATACCAAGTTTTTCTGCTTTTTTTCTATTGAACTCTCCTTCTTTATCTTTCTCACAAAATGCAAAACCATAACATGCAATTTCGTGTTCTAAAGGAAAAGCGCTAACACTAAAAAATTCTTCTTTTAACACAATACCTTTTTTTAGTTCTTTGTATTCTATTTCAAAACTTGGTTTGACAACTTCTTTCAAAATTCTTTCAATTTTTTGGTTTCCTCCTCTGGGAGAAAAAATAGTTAATTTTTCTCGTCTCTGATTTAATGTCATTGTTGCTATCCATCCAAACAAACCAAGAAAATGATCTGCGTGTAAATGAGAAATAAAAACATTGTTTGTTTTCATAAGAGAAACGTTTGATTGCATTAATTGTCTTTGTGTTCCTTCTGGACAATCAAATAATAAATTGCTTCCGCTAAAAGAAATTATTGTCGAAGCAAAATTCTTGTCTTTTTGAGGAACACTTCCTGATGTGCCTAAAAAAGTAACCTTTATTTTTTCCAT
>CAYWUL010000003.1:54840-77629 GCA_964461205.1 uncultured archaeon
ATAAAACGAATCATTTCAATACCTTTATTAATTATTCACAAAAAGAGTTAATTATGGCATTAAAGAAAAAGAAGATAGCCAAATCTATTGGAAAAAAGAAGGCAATTTCTAAAAAAATCAATTCAAAAAAACAACAAAAAATAAATAAAAAAAACAACAAAATTGCTTCTAAAAAAATAATGGCAAAAACTTCTGAAAGTGATGATGAAAAAAAATTATTTTCATTTAAAGATACTTCTGAAATAATTGTTCCAAAAAATCTTATTGGGCAAGTTATTGGTCAAGATGAATCTGTTAAATTAATTAGAAAAGCTGCTGCGCAAAAGAGAAATGTTTTGTTAGTTGGTATTCCTGGAACAGGAAAATCTTTAATTGCTCAAGCAATGTCAGAAATTCTTCCAGTACAAAAATTATTAGATATTTTGATTTATCCAAATGGAGAAGATTCAAATAATCCAAAAGTAAGAATAATGAAGGCAGGAGAAGGAAAAGATGTTCTTATTAGTGCAAGGTTAGAAGCAAAGCGGGCAGAAGATTCGATGAGATTCATTTCATTTATTCTTCCAATTGGTTGGATGTTACTTGCGAGTGTGTTTTGGCAACTTGGTTGGTATTCAGATGTAATATTTGCAGCACTATTATTGATTGGAGCAGTATTATTAATCGGTTTAGCGATTGGTGGACAAATGCGAAGCAAAGAAGGTGTAACAATACCAAAATTATTGGTTAATAATGCTGGAAAAAAAGTTGCCCCGTTTTTTGAAGCAACAGGTGCAAGAGCTGGAGCATTACTTGGAGATGTACGACATGATCCGCTCCAGTGTTTTTCGGGCGAAAGTAAGCTTTATATTGGAAAAGAAGGGCAAAGTGGGCTTGAATTAAGCCAGAAATCGATGGAGGGGCTTTGGTCAGAGATGAAAACTAAACATCCTGGTCTGGTTGAAAAGCACGAAAATGGTTATGAAGCAATAGTGCTTCCTGGTGATGAACAAGTTTTTACAGTTGGAGAGAAAGATGGGAAGCCAGTTCTTTCACGAATTCTTTCATTGAACATAAAACCATTTGAAGGAGAAATGACCGAACTAAATGTTGAAGATAAAAAACTGCCATTAACTCCAGAACACAAAGTGATTACTAAAAAAGGTGACAAAGAGGCTGAAAAAGTTTCCGAAAAAGACACTCTCTTCAAACTAGACTAAAACCATAATCGCCTCCTGATTTTTTCTTACGACTTTTGGCTTTATCAGCTTAAACTTTTCCCTTTCAGGTCGCTTTCGGCTAAAAGTTTAATGCTTCAAAGCCTTTCAAAGTCTCCAGAAAAAATTTTCACGGAGGCGATACAAATGGTTTTTTCTATGAATGTTTCTCCACCAAGTTGGAGAGAAATAAAGTCCGTAATGGAAATTGCTGAAGAAGATTTAGATCTTCTGGATGGTCGTGACTTATGGATTTACGACAATTATTGTGGTGGTGGTTTGGAATGACACCGGCACAGAACTCCCAGAAAGATTATAAAGAAACAAAAAACACAAATATTATGTCTAAGAAAGTTCTTATCAGCGAACAGGATATAATAAATACTTATTCAAAAGATGAACAATTTTCTTGTGAAAAATATTCTGAATACAAGAAATTAATAAAAGAGCATCCAGAATATGGTTACAAAAAATGTGCTAAATTACTTGGAGTTCCACAAGGAAGGACAAGATGGTGGCACACAAAAGGAAAAAAGAAGGCTATTCCATTGGCACTAAAAACAGTTCAAAAACTGAAAGAAGCTAAATTAATTCCTTTTGCTGAAAAACACAAAAATTCAAAAATAATTTTCAACATGCTTGGAGTTTTGTTTGGAGATGGTGGAGTTGATCAAAGACTAAACACAGTTGCTTTTATTTCTTCAGATAAAATGGATATTGATTTGTGGCAGTTGGATTTTGAAAAGATTTTTCCTTTTGCAAAAGATAAATTACAAATAGTTGAGGGTGGAGAATATGGTCATTCTTATAATATTAGGTGTTGGGATAGGGCAGTAATCCGTTTCTTTGTTGCACTTGGGGCTCCTGTGGGTGATAAAGTTGCAGTTGAATATTCTTTACCAAGATGGATTTTCAATTCTTCTAACAGTGTCAAATGTTCTTTTCTTGATGGTTATCTAGCAGCTGAAGTTTCTGTTCCAGTTTTCAGGGATGATTGCCGACCAAATAGAAATAAGAGATTTACTAATTTTTCATTAGGTGTAAGTAAGGTTGATAGTTTAGAACAAAAACACAGAGGGCATCTCAACTTGTTTAAAGAATTGTGCAAAAGTGTTGATTTGACAACCACTCCAAATTTAAGAAAGGAAACATGTAAACCAACAGTTAGAAAAGATGGTCAAAAAAGTTATTGTTATAGAGTCTTTTTTCAAACAACTTACGAAAGAGTTCTATTATTCAATAAAAACTTTCAATTGCGCTATGCGAGAGATAAGAAAGAGAGACTTGAAAAGGAAGTGAGAATTGCAAAGAAACATAAAAATAAAAACTAAATTTCGTCAATAGCCATTTGAACCAGCAGTCCTTTAAAAACAAGCAACCAAAGTTTAGTATGGCATTTATGTTTACTCACTGTTATATTGCAGAGAAGGTACTCGGCAAGCTAAGAAAGAAAACACTTTTAGATGTAAATAATATTGACGATTATTATTTTGGTGCGATCGCTCCAGATATTAGATACATGAATAATTCCAATAGAGATATAACCCATATTCCTTTTGGAGAAAATCGTGTCCTGAACAGAGAAAGATTTAGCAAATATTCAAAATCCTTTCTAGCAGGATATGAGACACATTTAATTGTTGATGATGTCTGGTCTGGGAAAGAAAGTTCTAATGGAGAAAGCATTTATGGTGTCTTTGGGGTTAATGTAAATGACATTGTTCAGAAATTTACTTTGTATGGAATAATAGATGACTACTTTCAAAATAAATCAAACGTGCTTTTCCAATTTGGATCTGCTTCAAATATTGTTCGCTCTGATAAAAACAGTTTATTGTATGATTTGGGATTTGATCTTATTCAGATTACAAGTTACAAATCACTAGCTCTGCTTTATTTTCGTGAACCAGGACTAGATACATTTAATGTTTTCAATTTTATCCCCCCAAATTTAGATGAGAAATTAATAACACATATTGTTAATCAAAAGAAGGAACTGAAGTTCTTCCTCAATTCATTTGTTAGGATTTCACTGGAAAAATGTAAAGATTCTTTGGGTGAAGGGCTATGAAATTAAAAGAAAAATTATTTATTTGCATGGTAATAATTGCTGCGTCAATTTGGATTTGGTATATTATTCAGTTTATAGTTTTTTCAATAAACTTGGCGATTGCTGAATGAAAAACTAAGAATTTCAATTAATATTTAAACTTTCTGTACGCAGAGATAATTATGCCAACAGAACTTCCAAATAAAAAAACAAAACTTGTTCATCCAACAATTTCAAAGCGCCAACATAAAGGCTACGTTTACAATGTAACAACAGAAACAGGCAATTTATTTGTAGAAGATATTTTGGTTCACAATTCGGGCGGACTTGGAACGCCTGCACATTTAAGGGTTGAACCCGGGATGATTCATAGAGCAAGCGGAGGAGTATTATTTGTTGATGAAATAGCAACTCTTACAAGAAAATCTCAACAAGAATTACTTACTGCAATGCAAGAAAAAAAATATTCTATTACTGGGCAAAGCGAAAATTCTAGTGGGGCGATGACTCGAACAGAACCTGTGCCATGTGATTTTGTATTAGTTGCTGCTGGAAATTATCAGGATTTAGACAAAGTTCACCCTGCATTGAGAAGTAGAATTAGGGGGTATGGTTACGAAATTTATATGAATACAGAAATGGATGATACTGAAGAGAACAGGAAAAAGATTGCTCAATTTGTTGCGCAAGAAGTTAGAAAAGATGGAAAAATATCTCACTTTGAAAAGGAAGCAGTTGAAGAAATTGTTTTTGAAGCAAGAAGGAGAGCTGAGAGAAAAGGAAAATTAACTTTAAAGCTAAGAGACCTTGGTGGATTAGTTAGGGCTGCGGGGGATGTTGCAAAAGAAAAAGGAAATTTGCTTGTAACAAGACAAGATGTTTATGAAGCAAAATTGTCTGCTCGTACATTAGAATCACAAATGGTTGACAAAGCAATAGAACAGAAAAAAGATTATGAAGTTTATTTAACTAAAGGGGTTGCGATTGGACGAGTAAATGGTTTGGCAGTATTTGGTGATGGTAGTGCCGGTAGTATTATACCAATTGAAGCAGAAGTTTCTCCGCCAAGTACAAAAAACCAAAGCAGAGTAATTGCTACTGGAAAACTTGGAGAAATAGCAAAGGAAGCAGTGCAAAATGTTTCGGTAATATTCAAAAAAATTTCTGAACGCAAGTTTGCAAAAGATATTCATATTCAATTCTTACAAACTTATGAAGGCGTTGAAGGGGATTCTGCATCAGTATCAATTGCTACAGCAGTAATTTCTGCAATAGAAAAGATTCCAATAAAACAAGAAATCGCTATGACTGGTTCTCTTTCTGTTAGGGGAGAAGTTCTTCCTGTTGGGGGGGTTTCATCGAAAATTTCTGCAGCAATAAAAGCAGGATTCAAAGAAGTAATTGTTCCAAATAGTAATTTACAAGACATAGTAGTTCCAAAAGAAGAATTAAAGAAAATAAAAATTACTCCTGTTAGAGATATTATTGGAGTGTTAGAAATCGCATTTGAAAATGGGCCACAAAAAAGAAAATTATTATCTCAATTAAAAAAAATAGTTTCTTTTGAAAGAAAAATTTCGTTAAAAAGTTTTGTTGCAAGAGTAAATGCTAAGCAACTAAAATAACTTTTCCTTCTTTTAAATAAAAGTGAGATTTCTTTTTTTCATCAATTTGATTGTTTGGTTTTACAAAAGTGATAACTTGTTTTCTTTTGTTTATTTCAGTAACTTTTCCAATAAAATCTCCTTCTTCGTTTAAAACAGTTAATCCTATCAAAGCATTTGTTACTCTGTCTCTAATATCAAATGTCTTACTCACTTGCATTATTATTATCAATGCTATGAATGATGCCATTATGTTTGCTGGGAACCATGCAATGTCTGCTTGTCTCAAAAAGACTAATGTTCCTGCATCAACAATTGCCCACACGGCAACAATTGATACTCCTTGTAATAAATATTTTCCAATTTTGAAAGCTTTTTTTGCATACAACGCGTCAATCGCTTTTCCTGTTAACATTAATATTCCCATCAATGCTAAGAAAGGATATATTATTCTAAGTGCTGAAACTAGGTCAATACCAATATCAATGAACTCTGAAGAAATTAATTGTAAGTAGGCTAACCATATTCCAAAGAAGGGAGAAATCATTGCTGCAACATACATTACAACACTAATTCTTTGTTCAGAAATACTTGAAGAAACAATTCTAAAAGCATCAAAGATTTTTTCTTCAATACCAAAACCTTTCAGTAATAAGTAAGCTCCTAAAATAAGAGCAATTGCTTGTAAAGAGTATTCTCCAAGGGCAAAGAAAGCAAGCAATAATATTCCAGGCACTCCTAAGAACAACCTTGCCATGCTTGGGTCCCTTAAAGCTTCTTTAATAGTATAGAAAGTTGATTCAACAGCTTGTGCTTGTTTAATAATTACTTGTTCTGTTGAAAGAATTTTTGCTCTTGATTGTAACAAAGGAATTACTTGATTATCTTCCGCCCCATCTGTTACCAATATCCAACCATCAATCATATAACTTTTTTGAAGAATATCTAATTGTCTGTTTATTTCTTTGTCTGCTTTCAAACCGATTTTGTTCGCGCCAGTAATAGTAACAATATCAACATTCTTGAATTCTTTTTTTGCTTCTTCGGTTTTTTTTACAGCAGCAAAAATAGTATTAGCATCACTTTCCATTGGATCTGCTAAAATGAGTTTTTGGGCGGCTTCTAAATTTCTTTCTCTACCAACAATTGGGCCTGTTCTTTTTGTTTTTCTACCCAAATCATTATCCCTGTCAACACAAACAACAAACACTTTTTTCTTCATTTTACAACACTTACTAATATTATATAGTCAAACATTATTCTTATATATAAAACATGTCATAAATTATAGTGATACAAAATGGCTTCAGCTTCATTGAGATACGTGATATTTGTTGTAATAATAATTATTTTTGCAATAGCAATTGGAATGACTCTAACATATGCTGACTTCTTAATATCAAATATTTATTGGCTAGTAATTCTAGCAATATTTTTCTTTATAGTTTGGAAATACGATTTTATTATACAATTACTAGATTATCAAAGAGCAGTAATATATCGCTTTGGAAAAGTCAATAGAGTTGGTGGACCAGGATGGGCATTTATATGGCCAATAATGGAATCCTTTGCATTAGTTGATTTGAGAACAATGACAATTGATGTTCCAAAACAAGATGTTGTAACAAAGGACGGTATTGAACTCAAAGTTGATGCAGTAATTTACCTGAAGGTAAAAAAGGATCATCAAAGTGTTGTTAATTCAGTAATTGAGGTAGAAAATTATAAAGACGCTTCTGGATTGTATGTTGTTTCTGCAATTCGTGATGTTGTGGGTTCGATGAATCTAAGCGAAGTTATTTCTAATATAGAAATAATTAATGCTAAAGTAAAAGAAGATCTTGAGAGAATTTCACGGGAATGGGGGATTGCTGTTGATGGGGTTGAAATAAAGGATGTTCAAATTCCTGAAATAGTTTTGAATGCAATGCACGAAGAAAAAGCAGCAGTACAACAAAAGCTAGCTAGAATGGAAAGAGCACTTGCACACAAAGCAGAAATAGAAGCAGTAAAAGAAGCTGCGGCTGGATTAGATGATAAATCACTTGCATATTATTACATAAAAGCAATTGAAGGAATGTCAAATAGTAAGGGAAGCAAAGTATTCTTTCCTGCAGAATTTTCTAAATTAGCAGGAGCATTTGCTGGGACAAATGCAAAAGAAGCGCCTGCATCAAAAAAAGTAAAAAAGATTCTTGAAGAATATGTTGAAACTGCAGTGAAAAAGGCAAAAAAACCAACAAAGGTTGTGAAGAAAACAACAACTACTACAAAAGTTGTAAAAAAGAAAGCGAAGAAATAAATTTTAAAAAAGAGTTTGAATAAGAGTTTATTTTATGCCAAAAATTAATGCGCCTTTTTTGAATAAAGTAAGGCAAAAAACTAACAAAGTTCGTTCAAGAATAAAATTTAGAAAAAAAGTTCCGTTAGAAACACTTAATGAATCTCATGCAAGAGAAATGGTTGTTCGAACAGTTGTTGTCCCTTTTCTAAAACAAAAATTGGGGAATAGATTGAAAGCAGTTTTAATTGTTGGCAGTGCTCAATTAGGAGTAAGAAAAGCTACAGGCACAACAAGAAATAGTGACACAGATATTGTAATTGTTGTTGGAAAAAGAAATCTTAGAGCGGATTTTGAAATTAAAGATGATCTTTATGAATTAGGATTAAAAGCAGGAGCAAGAATGCAATTAATTTTCAAGGAAGCTGGAGCAATGAAATATGAAATATATATTGAAGAGCCTTTTCAAGTTGTTTTTGGGAAAAACTTTGTTGAACAAGAATTAGGAAAAGATTATGAAAAAGAACAAAAAACAAAAAAAGAAAGAGCAAGAAAAAATCCAAAATATGCCAGCAGGATTTAGTTAATACCTATTTAAAATAATTTTTGTGTGTGTTATCTTTATGTCTAATAAAATACAAGTGTTCTTGGTTCATGGCGGAATGACCTTCAAAAACAATAAAGATTATTTGCATTACTTAAAAACAAAAGATGTTTCTATCGAGAAAAAGATTCGTTGGGCAGAAGACTATTTGGATAAGGAATTAGGAAGAAATTTTCAAATTATTAGACCACGAATGCCTAATTCAGATAATGCGTATTACAATGAATGGAAGATTTTTTTTGAAAGATTTTTTCCTCAACTAAAAAACAATATTATCTTAATTGGATCTTCTCTGGGGGCAATTTTTTTAGCAAAATATTTATCAGAGAACAAATTTCCAAAAAAGATTTTAGCAACTTATTTGATTGGAGCGCCATTTGATAATACTGTTGAAGGAGAAGATTTAGTAAATGGTTTCAAACTCGGGGCTAATTTATCTCTTATAGAAAAGAATTCTCCAAAAACAACTTTGTTTTTTTCAAAAGATGATCCAGTCATTCCTGTTTCGCACGCAGAAAAATACAGGAAAAAACTACCTAAAGCAAAAATAATAATCTACAAAAGCAAAGGCGGGCACTTCAAAATAAAAAAATTTCCAGAAATAGTTAGAATGATAAAAGAAGATGTTAAAGAAAAATCAAAAGTTAAAAAAGTTAATAAAAATAAAAAAAAGTATTCCAAAAATAAATTAATTAAGAAAAAAAATAAAAAGAAGAAAAAATAAAATGAAAAATCATTTCATTTTTTCAAATGCTTTTTTGAATTCAGAAATATCTGTTTGTAATTCTTTTATTGCGTCTTCTAAAACTTTTTTTGCTGCAACACTCTTTGTTTTCAAAACAAATCTTGATTTTTGGTCCAATGGGTGTTCCAACCTATATGCAACAAATTCTACTTCGCCCATTTGTGCAAGTTTTTCTTTCAACATGTTAGGCAGAGTGTGTCTTTCTCCGTCTATAAAAAATTCCGCTTCGTTCTTTTCATTCTTTATTATTTCTATTTTCATCTTCGTGCACCTCTAAAATTATTTCTTCTAGTAGAAGAGCTCCTATTGTTTCTAAAGTTTCCATCTCTAGAATCTCCTCTTCCCCTATCATTCCTAAAATTTCCCCTTGAGTTTCCTCGTTGTCCATAACTTCTTCCAGAATTTCCTCTAAAAGTTCCACGAGAACCCCTCTCTTCACCAACTTCAGTTTCTTGGTCTACCCATTTTCTTTCTTCTACATGGCCACAATTAAAACACATCATTTTTTCGTTAGAAAAATCCATCTTGCTTCTGCAATTAGAACAAAAAGCAGTTACTACTCCTAAACCAATTCCTTTTACTTCAACATCAACAGCTAATTCATCAGATTTCACAACTCTTGCTTTTACAACGTCCCCTATTTTGAAGTACGTTCTAGCGTCTGTAACAAAATTATTAGAAATATTTCTTACTGGTAATTGTGCTCTTGTAACAATAAGGGTTTTTTCTCCTTCGGTTTTTATTAAATCCATCGAAATCATTGATTCTTTTGTGTTGCTAACTACGCCATAAACAATGTCTCCAATTCTTAGCAATTCCTTGCTTTTTCCATTAACAGAAACTTTTTTGTTTGTATCATTAAAAACAGCTTCTCCTACAATAGATGCCCTAATATTGCCATTTTCTTCAAAAGTATTTCTTCCTGCATCGTATTCTTCTTGAGTCGTAATGACTTCCCCAGGTGTAAATAATTTGTTTTTCACGAGCTCACCATTAGAGTAAATATATATATACTGAAACAATTTAGTTTATAAAAGGTATTTAAAGGTGGCAGTTTGGTTCTAGAATCTTTGATCGGAGAGAGAAATATTCGAAAAAATCCCGTGCTAATATTGGGAATAACCTTCCTTATTTCTATTGGAAGTATTATTTTTGCGGACGTCCTTTTTCCTAAACATTCCAGTGTTCTTTCAGTTGCTTTTATAACAATCGGTTTAGTTCCTCTGATTCACAATATTTTGTCAAAAGAAGAATATGACGAAGCATTGCAAAGAAAATGCAGTGCCACTTTTTTTGCTCGACACTTTAATGTAATAATGATTTACATTTGGATTTTTGTTGGAGTAATACTTGCTTTTGCAATGGTTTATGTTGTTGTTCCGAATGACATGAAACAAGATTTGTTTGCAGAACAAATAAACTCTTTTTGTGTTATAACGGGTTCAGAAAATTGTGAAAATGGTGTTCCATATTCAATAGTTGGAAAAGCGTCTGCAATAGCCTTTAATTCTTGTCAAAATCCAGCAACAAAAAATGTTGCTGCCTGTTCATTATACATTTTCCAAAACAATGGTGGAGTATTGGTATTCATAATAATTCTTTCTTTATTATATGGTGCCGGAGCAATATTTATTATTGCTTGGAACGCATCAATATTGGGATTATTTTTTGGAGAAATGATTCTTGCAGCACAACACTTAAAGTGGATTGGTTTCTTGCAAGGAATGCTAATAGGACATGGCCCTCCAGAATTGTTAGGTTATGTTTTTGGTGCACTTGCAGGAGCAATACTTTCAGCAATGGTTTCACGAGGACAATTCTTAAAACACGAGTTCACAACAATTTTTAGAGATGTATCTTTCTTAATATTGCTAGCAATTTTTTCGGTTCTTTATGGTGCTGTTGTAGAAGCAGTTGGTTTAATGCAATACACTGAACTTTACTTTGTGCTTGGTTTTGTATATGTTCTTGGTCTAATTGCGTTGGTAGTATTCTATGGTAGAAAAGCTATTTCGAGAAAGAATATTTGTTGAAAAAGCAAGTCTTATTAAATACTTTTTTTCAAAACAATAATATGCCAAAGTTTATTTCAAAAAACAAAAAGAAAAAAAGTAAACTAAGTTATTTTAATAAGAATAAAAACATAGAAAAACAAGATGAATCAAATAAAAAAAATGCTCTTGATCCAGAAAACAATAATTCTAAAAAACAAAATTCTTTTTTTTCAAAACTAAAATATTTAGATCCTTTTACCTATGTTGATTTGTATGTTATGCCAATAGTGAAAAGCAAAACAGATTCTAAGTTAGTTGAAAATATTGTGAATGTTATTTTTGCAGCAATATTTGCGGGCATAGTTTATCTATTGCTTGGACTATTATTTGGAACTGCTTCTCCGCTAGTAATAGTTTATTCTGCTAGCATGGAAACAACCTTTTATAGAGGAGATGTAATGGCGCTTGGGGCAGTAAATAATGAAATGGATTTTGGAAAAGAAATCAATTTAGAGTATTCTTTGAAAGACACACCAACTTATTTGTTTGCGACACCAGTTTATCAGAACGGTCAGATTGAAAAAATTGTTTTTAATGATGGACAAGAAATAATTCCAAACCAAGATGGGCAAGTTATAGTGTATAACTCGTTTCCTCAAAAATTACCAATAATCCACAGAACAATTGCAAGGATAAATGCGATTGATGGAGCTTTCTTATTAACAAAAGGGGATAATGCTGAAACAAATCCTACTTTTGACCAGGATTGTGGAAAAATAGATTTTCTTCGACAAACAGTAGAAAAACCGTGTGTGAGTTTTTATGCAATTCCAATAGAAGAAGTACAGGGAGTTTCTTTTGCACGTGTGCCATTAATTGGTTGTGTAAAATTATGGTTGTTTGATGATCTCTTTTCTTTAATAACAACAGGGAAATTACCAAGAGATTTCAAAGGAATTTGTTAGTTCAAAACTAATGCTTTGCTAGTAAAGCTTTTTATTTGGAAAAGATATTACTTTTGAATGATTTTAGAAGTTTTACCAGACCTAAACTTAAGGTTTATTCCTAATGTTTTTGAAATGACAAACCAACAAATATTTGATTTGTCAATACAAATTATTATTGTTGCAATAATAATTGTTGTTCTTGGTTTGATTATTTTTTTAATTGCTAACAAAAAATCAAGAGAAGAAAGATTAGCAAAAAAATTGTTGAAGCAAGTTGCTTTAAGAAGAAAAGGAAAAATAATTCCAAAAAAAGTTGAAGAAAAAAAAGAAGAAATAAAGGGAAAAGAAGAAATAAAGAAAGGAGAGGTCTCTCTAAAACAAATGCTTGTTAAAAAATTCCAGCCAGTTATAGAAAGACAATTACAAACAAAGCTTGTTGTTGATGATTTGAATGCAAAAGGGGATAATTTTATTGCAAAAGTAAGTGTCCAAGGTCACAAGCTGGAATTAGTGCTGGATTCTTCTGGAAAAATAGTAGATTATAAAAACCTTGACTAATACAAGAAAAATCGTTTTTTAAACTTATTCAGCTTTTTTTCTATTGGTAACATGGAATTAACAATAAAGGATGCGGCTATTTTCAAGAAAAGTATTGAAGCAATCTCTGTTTTGATTGATGAGGCAGAACTAGTAATTAACAAAGATGGTTTAGAACTAAAAGCGACCGATCCAAGCCAAATTTCAATGGTTGATTTTTCTATGCCAAAAAAAGCATTTGAAAGATTTGTTTGTGATGAAACAAAGCTAGGGCTTGACCTAGATTATTTGAACCAAGTCTTATCAAGAGCACAAACTGGTGACGAACTAACATTGGAATTGGATGAAAAAAAATCTTTTTTGAAAGTCAAGTTTAATGGAAAAGCAGAGCGGTCATTTCAAGTTCCTTTAATAGATATTTCTTCTTCAGAGGTTCCATCTCCAAAAATAGAGTTTGATGCTGAATTAAGTATCAATTCTACTTTCCTACAAAATGCGTTCAAGGATGCAGCATTGATTTCTTCTCATATTACTCTTGGTTGTGATTCAGAAAAGTTTTTTGTTAAAGCAAATTCTTCTAAAGGTAATTTGAATGAAGAGGCAAAACAAGACAAAGAAACTCTTCCGGAACTCAAAGTTAAAAATGAATGCAAGAGTATGTTTCCATTAGATTATTTGCAAGATATGTTGAAAGGAGCATCAGGAAATATTTCTTTGTTCTTAAAATCAAGTGCTCCAATAAAAATTTCTTATACTATTGGCGAAGCAAGTATAACTTATTTCTTAGCACCAAGAATTGAAAGTGCATAGAACCAAAGAAATAATTTATTAAACTAAAAAGACTTATTCTTCAAAGGTAATTGAATGGTTTCACTAAAAGGATTTCAAAAAGCAGGAATTGATATCTTTGGAATATTTTCAATCTATGGTTCTGCATTAATCTCAATTATGACAACGATTTATTTTTTTCTAGGTTTTGTTTTTGTTTTGTTATTCCAAATAATGATTTACTACTCTGTACAAAATTTTTTTCCCAGCAACACAAGTCCAATAATAATTATTTCAGAATTAGTTATTAATCACTTAATAATAAATTTTTTGGGTTTGCTAGGATTAATTTATTTGTTAAAGAACTTCAAGAATTATTTGAAGATATTCAATCAAGATTATTCTCCGACAGAAAAAGAATTAAAGAATTCAATATTGTATTTATTCGTGAATGTAATTTTGTTCTTGGTTTATGCTTTCTTATTGGTGGGGTTTAAATGATTCAAAAAGAAAGAAACTTTTTGTTCCGTTTTATTGCAAAGATTGTTTTTGTGGCAGTAGTGATTCTATTTTCTCCAAATTTATTTTTTAAATATGGTTTTTTTGATCAGACAGTTTTTATTTTAGAAAGCTCGCTTTTTATTTTAATATTACTTCATATAATTTATTCTGAATTGCCAGAAACTAGTTGGGTAAAAACAAAATTTAAATACTTGTTTTTTGTTGTAATTGTTTGTGCATTATTGAGTACTTTTGCCTCATTATTACTTCTAATTCCTGTAAAAATTATTGAACAATCTTTGGAAGGAATTATTGTTGTTGGTTTGTTAATTGTTGGAGCAATTATAATTTCGGGGTGTTTATTATTTTTTCAGAAAACAAAAAAGAATATTTAGATTTTTTAATAACTGGGACTTTTAACTAGATTTATATACTTCTTTTCTCTTTTCTTTTTAGTTAAAGTGGTTGTATGAGTGTTATTTCTGTTCAAGAGGTCTCAAAAAAGTATGGGGCAAAAACTGTTCTTGATAAAGTTTCTTTTGATATTGAAAAAGGAGAAATTTTTGGTTTGCTTGGAAGTAATGGTGCTGGTAAATCAACTATTACAAAAATAATTCTTGGTTTAGAAAAACAATCGAGTGGAAAAATAAAATATTTTGATGGTAAGCCAATTAATTTGAAAAGAAAAATTTCGTTAGTTCCACAAGATACTGCGTTTTACAGAGATTTTTCTGTAGAAAAAAACATGTTGTTCTTTGCAAGTATTTATGGTTTGAAAGGAAAAATGAAAAAAGAAAGAACAGACTTTTTATTAAAATGGTTAAATCTGAACGAATTTAGAAAAACAAAATCTTCTTTTCTTAGTGGGGGATATCAACGATTACTTAACATAGCAATTTCTTTGTTGCATGATCCTGAAATAATTTTTTTGGATGAACCAACTGTTGGACTTGATCCAAAAATGAGAATGCTTTTTTGGGAAAAAATAAAAGAATTACAAGCATCACAAAAAACAATTATTCTTACAACACATTATATGGATGAAGCAGAATCTTTGTGCACAAAAATAGCATTACTAAAAAATGGAAAATTGTTAACAATGGGGAAGCCTCGTGACTTAGTTAGAGAACATGGGGGAATAAGAGTAATGGTTTTCAAAGTAACTAATGGTGTGTCTCAACCAGATTTAGAGCAAATAAGAAAAGCATTAAACCAAAAAACAATTATAGAAAAAGACGATTTGTTATTCATTCCTTTTGAACAAGAACATTCTTTAGAAAAAATTATTGCTGTTACTCAATGGCTAATGGATAAAGGATACAATATTGTTTCTTCTACAACAAAGGAACCAAGCTTAGAAGATGTTTTTCTAAATATTACTGGAGAAAAAATGAAGAAAGAAGAGTGATTTTTATGATGTTAAAATTTTGGGGTTTAAAAATTAATTTTTTCAAGGAGCTGAAAAAATGAAATTGATAGATATTATTTGGAAAGAAATCTCTGTTGTAAAGAGTCAAAGAATTGCTCTCTTATTAATAGTATTATATCCTTTTCTTGCGATTGGTTTGCTTGGTTCTTCTTTTTCAGGAATAAGTATTGCTCAAATGTCAAATATTAATATTGGTTTGATTAACGAGCTTCCTTTTGATTCAAATATTATTAATGAATTTGCAGTAGGAAACAATGTGAATTTAACAGAGTTTGATGATGTCAACCAATTAAGGTCTGCAATTAAAACAAAGGATGTTATTGTTGGTTTAAAACTTTCAGCACCGTCTGAAAATTCTCAAATACGTGTAGATCTTTTCTATGACAATTCTAATTTGATGGCGTCGGGAATATTTTTAGAATATGCAAAAGTTACAATGCAAAGAATGACAATAGAACAAACAAAAACGAAGTTATCAGAAATTTTTAACACAATGGTTAGTTTGGGAAATAATTTAGAAGGAGAAATAACCCAAGTAAATGAATTCCAAAGAAAATTGGAAGAAGCAGAGATTGACCTGGATTCTTTAGAAGCAAAACTAAATCAATTTGATTTTGAAGAAATAGAAGATGCATTAGATGGGCAACAAAATAGTATTGATTCTTTTGAAACAAAGAATGCGGAGTTCTTACATGAGTTAGATGCGTTTGAAAATTCTTTTGATGAAATGAAACAAGAATTGGAACAATTCAACAATGAATTTTCTGTATATAAAGAGGATTTAGATTTTAGTTCAACACAATTAGAAACAATGATTACTAATTTGGATGCAATGATTGCAGATACTGCGATAGATCCGGCCATAAAGGCGCAACTTGAAACGCAAAGGGCTGGCTTAGTTACAATGAAAGGAAAGATTGATGGAATAAGAAATGGTTTGGATCAAATTTCTAATGATCAATCAGAACTAAATACTAAATTAAATGAAGCAGATGCATTGTTCATTAGGTTGCGTGCTGAATCACAAACAATTTCATCTACTTTGTCAAATTCTTCAGCAACAATACAAACAATGAATGATGATTTAATAGTTTTCAAAGAAAGTATTGATGAAGTAAAAGATTTGATTGCTGAAGCTAGAATATCAAAAGCAGATATTGAAGAAAAATTAAGTGCTTCTTCAGCATTGCTTTCAAGTTTTTCAGGACAAATAATAGAATTTTCAAATCTTGATCCAAAAGTTCTAGCACAACCAGTAGTATTTTATGAACAAAGAGTTTTCAATGTTGATCCTTTTGGAATACTTGTTTCAAATGCAACGTCAATTGTTCTAATTCTAACTTGTTTATTATTAACATCAATAATTGTTATTCTGGAAAAGAGTGAAAATGTTTCTTTGAGAATGCGTCTAAGTCCAACAACAAAACCAATGTTATTGTTTGGAAAAATTATTGGTCAATTATTAATTGCACTTGTAGAAGCAACAATAATTTTTGGAGTAGCAATGTTTGGTTTTGGAATAAATATTATTCCATTTATTTTAGAATTATATTTGGCAACAATACTTATTTCATTAGCATTTATTTCTCTTGGTTTAATAATTGCTTCTTTTACAAAGAATCAATCAACGGCAATACTTACTTCGCTATTAATTGTTGTTCCGATGTTATTCCTTGGTGGGATAATCCTTCCTTTGGAATTCATGGAACCCACAATGCAAATGATTAGTTCTTTCCTTCCTCTAACTGTTGCAAACAATATTCTTGTTGGTTTAATAATCAAAGGAATGAGCTTACTAGAATTAATAAAAGAAATTGCGATTCTAACTTTCTTGATTTTATTCATCCTGGTTATAGTTATGTTGAAAGAAGAGTAATCACGGTTTTTAGAGTAATCCTTATTCTGTGTCATTTGTTTTAACAGAATTTTTAAATACTCTGCTGTTTTATCTTATTAGTGATAAAATGATTGAGTTAAAGAATTCTGCCTTTTTTAGAAACGCATTGGAAGCAATTTCTGCGTTTATTCCTGAAGGGAATTTTCGTTTTTCTGAAGATGGAGTTTATTTTAAGGCAATTGATCCTAGTCAAGTAGTATTGGTTGATTATTTTATTGACAAAAAGTTATTTGATAAGTATGATGTGGAACCAAATTTTGTTGGAATTGACATTGTGGAAATGAATAAAATTCTTCAAAGAGCAATGCCACAGGATAAATTATCAATTGATCTTTCAGATTCAGAACTAAGAATAAAACTTGAGTCTGAATTAAAAAGGAGTTTTCGACTTCCACTTATTGATGTTAGTGAAGAAGAAGTAAAGATCCCTGACATAAAATATTCAACAAAAATAATTGTTGGTTCTAATTCATTAAAAGAAGTGTTAAGAGATGCTGCTTTATTTGGTAGTAGTGTTGTTTTGAAAATAAAAAATGGAGCATTTGTGATAGAAGCGAGGGGTTCACAAGGAACAATGGAATCAGAAGCAAAGAATGTTTCTGAAGTTGAATCCAACGGGGATGTTACTGCAAAATTTTCATTGAATTTTTTACAAAATATTGTTAAAGAAGCTGATCCTGCTAAAAAAATTAATATTGGTTTGAAGAGCGATTCTCCAATGAAGGTTTCTTTTGAGATGGGGCAAAGCAAAATAACTTTTTTCTTAGCGCACATGATATTATAACTAATTTACAAACAATATTGTCCGCAATAACTGTTTTTGTGTGGCACGAGTCTTACTTTAACATATTAAAGCCTTTTTAGAAAGTAATTGTTTATGGATTCGCCGATTTTTGCTCAAAGATTTCCTTTTACTGAAAAGGCAAGACAAAAATTAAAAGAATTTGATATTTCGTTGGATGCCTTGCCAGAAAAAGCAAGAACAAAAGCAGCCAACATTATTTTGAAAGCAAATTCAAAAAGAAATAGCGAGTTTGAAACTAGTCCATATGAAGAAGACCAAAAATTCGAGTTAATGGCCTTTCCAATATCAAAAATGATTATTTCTGTAATGGGCACAAATAATATTATTGAAAAGTTTAGTGACTTTTTTAGGGAAAGAACTTTTTCGTTTATAGTTGATGATAGAGAATCGATTTTTGAAATCGCAGATGAATTGAAAGTTAAATATGATTTGGGTGAAACATATTTTGCAGAGGTTTCTTTGTTAGAATACCTTGATATTTATTTTGTTGATGAAGAAACAAAATTGGTTAACAAGAGAGTTGAAAATGGAAGGGTTTTTCTTTCACAAAATGATTTTGCAAGATTTTTATCAGAAAAAGTATACAAAAAAATATTTGATTCCTTGCCAATAGACAAAGACTCCGTTCCAAAAGAAATTATTAAATTAGCAAGAACAATTGATTCTCAATTAGTACAAGTATCACATAAATATTTTGATGAGAAATTATCGGGAAAAATTGATCCGAATTTATTCCCGCCAAGCATAAAACTAATGTATGAAAATCAATTAGCAGGAAATAAATTAACTTATTATGAACGACTTACGCTTGGCGGTTTTTTAAGAGAAGTTGGAATGGGAAAAGAAGAAATGCTAATAGTTTTCTCGAAAAGCCCTGACTACAAAAAACACATTGCTGATTACCACATAAATAATATTTTTAGTAAGGAGTTGTCTGCGCCAGGATTCAAAAAAATGAATGAGTATGGAATAAAAGTTTTTGAAGAAGAAAAAAAATACAAGCACCCGGTTGCATATTACAAAGCAAAAATAAGATACAGGAACAAGAAAAAGAATTTAGAAAAAGAAAAGGGTGGAAAAAATGTTTGAAGAAACAAAAGAAGAAAGATTTTTGAAAAAACATTTTCAAGAATATTACAAAAATAATTTTGTTGACTCTGTTCCAGAAATAGAAAAAAGAGAGTTTGGTTTTGGAGTGATGGGTAGAAAAATTGCTGATAGACATGTGGCTTTTAATAATGCGAATGAAATGAATTCTTTTTTAAGAGAAAAAATACCGTTGTTTCTTTCATATTCTAACGCTTGTTATAAATATCCTGGTAGAAGACCAATGTCAAACAAAGAATTAGAAAAAGCAGACATTATTTATGAATTTGATGCTGATGACTTGTGTCAAATAGATGAAGTTAATGGAAAGCAATGGTTTTTTGAAGAACATATTGAAGCTACAAAGAAAGAAGTTTTTAGGTTGCTAGACTTTTTAGAAAATGATTTTAATTTTACAGAAGGAATAAGTATTAATTTTTCTGGAAAAGCGGGTTTTCATATTCACTTAAGAAATAAAGAAATACAATTGTTAAATAAAAAATCAAGGATTGAATTGGTTGATTATTTAACTGGTTATGGAATTTATTTTGACAATTTAGGATTCGAATTAGAAAAAAAATTGTCTTTGCCAAGAGGGAAAGGTTTGTGGGGAAAAAGAATTGTTACTTCATTGAAAGAGTTGTTTGAAACTGATGCAAAAGAAATTTCAAAAATAACTAATATGCCAACACAAACAAGAAAGTTATTGAAATCAAAAAAAGATTTGTTGGAAGCAATCGATAGAGGATTTCTAATTAGTGTGGGTCCAAGAAAAGACAAAGAATTCTGGATGAATATTATGAATTATGTTGTGCAAAATGAAAAATCTCCTATTGATAGACAAACAAGTATTGATATGCACAAAATAATTCGTGTTCCCGAAACACTGCACGGAGACACGGGAATGAAAGCACAAATAATTAATATTGATGATCTAAAAGAATACTCTCCGTTTACTGAAGCAATTGTTTTTGGAGATGATCTTGTAAGAGTGTTTGTTAAAGAGGCTCCAGAGTTCTATTTGAAGGGAGAAAAGTTTGGGCCTTATAAAGAAGAAGAGGTAGAAGTGCCATTATTTTGTGCAATTTTTTTGATTGGTAAGGGTGCAGAATTAAGAAAGGAATAAAAGCTTGTTTTCATTAGTTATTTTAGGGTGTTGAATTGAAAATTGATTTTGATGAACTAAGAAGAATACACAGGCTAGAAAGAAACACTTCTAAATTAGTTGATGTTGATGATGATTTTATTGATTCTGTTGAAAAATTTGTTGAAGAAGAAAAGAAAAATTATTTGGCATCATTAAAAAATTTTTCATCTTCTCAAACAAGAGAATTTACTAATCTGAAAAGAATTGTTGAAGAAATATTTTTGATGAGGGAAAAAAAGATTCTAAACAAAGCATTGATTGCGTCTCACACAAAAGAGTCTGAATTAGGGACAATGGCGACACAGGAAAAAGAATTTTTTAAAAAGTTATTAAATCTGTTGAACCAATATGGTTCTTGTTGTACTGTGATGTTTGGGGAAAAAGAAAATAAAAAATCATTATCAATAATTGAAATTCTAAAAGATGTTCCTACTTTTGTTGGAACAGATATGAAAGAATACGGTCCTTTTAAAGAAGGACAAAAAGTAGAGTTGCCTGAAAAAATAGCAAAATTATTTTTAACAAGGAAAATTGCTAAACAAGCATAGAACTTTTTAACCCTTGCTATTGCAAATATTAAAGTGAGCTGAATGGATATTCCTGAAAGAGACGAGTTAGTTGTTGTAAAAGTTGTCAAAGTTCTTGATTATGGTGTTTTTGTAGAGCTATTAGAATTCAATAATATGAAAGGATTTATTCACATTAGTAATGTTTCCAGTTCGTGGGTAAAAAATATTAGAAACTTAGTAAAAATGAACCAAGTGAGGGTAGCAAAAGTAGTAAATATAAATGAAGAAAGAGACCAAATTGATTTGTCTTTTGCTCGTGTTTCTCCCCAAATAGACAAACAAAAAATGACTGAGTTCAAACAAATTAATAGAGAAGAAAAATTAATTGAAATTCTTGCAAAACAAGAAAAGAAAAAATTTAATGATGTTTGGACCGAAGTTGCAGAACCATTAATTGAAGAATATGGTTCTTTACATAAAGCATTCGAAAAAGTTGCTCTTGGACAAGACATATCAAAAATAATTCCAAAAAATTGGGTTGATGCTGTAAATGAAATGGTTGAAAAAAATATTGTTGTTTCTATAAAAACATTAAAAGGAACAGCAACAGCAAAATGTCCTGAAAATAATGGTCTTGGAAAAATAAAAGAGGTTTTTTCAGAAGTAGAATCAGTAAAAGGGTGTAGTGTTATTTATAATGGGGCCGGAACATATCAATTAACTTGTTCTGCTCCAACATACAAAGAAGCAGAAAGAGTAATGAAAAATTCTGTTGAAAAAGCAGAAAAAACAGCAAAAAAGAATTCTGTAAAATTTTCTTTTAAACAGGATAATGAAAAACAAAAAAAGTAATGTGATTATATGCCTACAAAAATATTGTTAACAAAAAAAGTTTCTTTGAACAAAGGAGTATTACTAGTTGGGCTTCCAGGAATAGGGTTGGTTGGAAAAATTGCAGTTGATTATTTACTTAAAGAACTATCTCCTTTAAAAATTGCAGAAGTTTATTCAGATTCTTTCCCACCTAGTGTGCACACAAAGGGATCAAGAGTAAATTTGATAAAAAACGAATTATTTTATTTGAATTATAAAAAACAAGAATTCATTTTTTTGGCTGGTCCAGTACAACCAACACTTGATTTTAAAGTTGGGTCTTCTCATGAACATTATGAATTCTCCGAAACCCTTGTAAATTTTTTTAAATCAATCGGAGTAAGTGAAATAATAACTCTTGCAGGAATAAATATTGGAGAAAAAAGATTGAATACTAAGCCAGGAGTAATAGTTGCGGGTACTGATGATGTAATAATAAAGAAGTGGAAGGATCTTGGTGCAAAAATTGATAAAAAAGAGGGATTGATTTCTGGAGTGGCCGGATTGTTGGTTGGTTTGGGAAAATTACATAATATGTCTGGTGCTTGTTTGATGGGAGAAACAAATGCCCAATTAATTTATGGGGATCAAGGAAGCTCAAAAAGAATTTTAGAATTATTGAAAAAAAGATTTGGTTTCAAATTGAACATGAAAAAGATTGACAAAGAAGCTAATGATATTGAAAAAGCTTTTAATGAATTAAACCAACAATTAGAAGCTATTGAAGATGAAGGCCCAAAAGACAATCTTCCGTATGTAAGATGATGGATGAATTTATTTATCTAATATAATTTATTCTTATTTTATTCAAATTGTTTTAATCCCGCTTGTTTACTTGTGTCTTGCAAAAGATCTTTTAATTTTATTAAAGTGTTTTCAAAACCTCTTCCACCATTACGCAAATAATATGATGGATGATAAATGAAAAATAATTTAGTTGTTTTCCAATGTTTTATTTCTCCAAGAGAAATACTATTATCAAAAATACTTGCTGCGCTTCTCCCCATCAAGACAATTACTTCAGGAGCTAGCAATTCTAAATATTTTTCCGTAAAAGGAAGAAAATATTTTATCTCTTCATCAGTTGGTTTTCTAATTGAATTATTATCTAAAGGAATTATTGGGACAACATTAATTACTGTAAAATCTTTTTTTTCCAAACCGATTTCTTCAATCCATTTGTCTAACAATTTTCCGCTTCTTCCAACAAAGGGTCTTCCTTGTTTGTTCTCTTCTTGGCCTGGGGCTTCTCCAATAAAGACAACTCTTGGGTTGTCACTTCCTCTTCCAAAAACAATATTTCCATTTGTATTTAAAACGTTTTTGTATAAAGAACTTTTTTTTGCATGTTCGAAATATTTTTTTTTGAATGGAGATAATTTTTCACTTTCTAAAACTTCCATGTGATGCACCAAATTAGATTAACAGACCAAACGCGTTAAGTAATAACATGGTTCCAATTCCTGCCGGGCCGATAACTAATGAGACTACTAATGAAGGAAGAAATGGTAATTCTATTTTTAGAACAAATATTGCGATTGCCCAAATTATTCCTCCTAAAATAGTATTCATAATAAATTTTTTCAAAAAGAAAATTAGAAATATTGTTGCAATAATTAAAACAATTCCAATTACAATGAACAAAGGTGGGTTTACTGGGAGAAACTCTGTTGCTTCATTAGGAATCCAATTCAATCCTTCTGCAAAAAGAAAAAATAAGTTTAATAGTATTATTGGCCCCATACATAATATTATTGTTGTAGTTTATTTAATTCTTTCCAAGCGCAGAATTTAAAAACAAATACAACTTAGTCTT
>CAYWUL010000003.1:77729-78902 GCA_964461205.1 uncultured archaeon
AGCACTTGAAAAAGAAGAAGTTTTTACTATATATGATGTTGAAGAAGCAGAAATCATTGAAGAAGATGAAATGTTTTCTTCTTTTTTAGAGGTTAATTTGTCTGTAAAGAACTTTCAATCCCTAATAAGATTCTTATTCTATTATGGGCCAACATCAATAGAAGTAATCAGACCATCAAAAATCGAGCTAAACCAATTTGAATTCCAAGAAGGATTGGTTGAATTGGCAGAAATATTCCAAAAATATGCTACTTTTTTTACACAACACCTAAACCAAGAAGAATTAACGAAATTTTATAAAGAAGCATACAAATAAGAGATTCTTGATGAATTATCCTAAATTTAGGTGTATATAATAAGTACATATTATTTCGACAATTAACAATGTTTTTTGTTTTTGTGTTCTTTCTAGAAAATTATGGTTGTACCTAATTTTTAGTCAATTTTGTTTAGTTAGCCAATTGTTTATTATTTATGCAAGAATAAGATAAAATAGGGATTATTGTTTTATTTTGCCGTTTTAATAAGGTTTTGAAATAATAGGTCTATTGGAAAAAAGTTTTTTTTAAAATATTTTTGTACCAAAATTCTGGCTGTTTTTGGCAGTTATAACCATAATTCGAGTATTCGTTGATTGTCGCAAAAGAGTTCAACCAAGAGGGTAATAATTGCCTTGTTTTTGCTCCATTCTAACCCTATTTTTTGGTCAAACAGTAAGGTATTTAAAGGGCATTTCCATCAAATATGAGAGTCTTGCCTTAGTCACAACAGTGGCTACGACGAGAAATAATTTTTGTAAATACGAGGTGAAAAACAAATGAAAGGATTGAGTATAAAAAAAGTAGCTGCTCTTGGAATCGGTGCTGCCTTAATTGGTATGTCATTGGCTCCAGTAGTTTCAGCTGCTAACGTAACACCAAACGGACTTGATTCATTAACTGTTGACAAAGATAAGTCAGTAGTAGTGGATTCTATGGGTGTGCCTGTAGTGGACGTAGTGGTAGGTTCAAATGCGGCTGTTTCAGACGTAGTTTGGGCAGGAAATGTTGCAGCAAAGGTTGCACAATTAGCAACTAAAGCAGCAAGCGGAGTTGGAGGTGTAGCAGACGCAACTGTTGACGTAACAGTTGGCGGAACAACTTCAACAACAGGATCAGGAAACACTGATGAAAA
>CAYWUL010000004.1:0-63845 GCA_964461205.1 uncultured archaeon
CTATAACCCCTTTTTCACTGCTTTGCAATATACAACTAATCATTGTTAAAGAATATAAATCATTGCGCTTTATTTGTAAATTTCATTATGATGATCAAAATCTTTAATATAAATAATTTGTTCTTTTTCATCAATTCTAAAAGTTTTTATTTTGAGAGCACATTAATTTTTGTATGAGACGACAGTCTAGAAATAAAAAAGTTTTGAGTATTGCTTTAGCAACAACAATGATTGGAATGCACGCAAGAGCAAATAACACAATAAGAAAATTAAATTTCGAAAACATTGAAATGCATGCTTCTGCAAAAAAAGTAAGACCTCTTTTTCCAAAACACGAAGTCAAAAACAAGTTGGCTGAAATTATTCTAAAAAACCAAGGTGAAGAAAATTTTCCTGATGCAAGAATAAGACAAATTGTTGAAAGATCTTATACCCCTGAATTTAGTTGGACGAATCAAATAGAAATTTTGGGAAGAGAATTTGGTTTTGAAAAAGAAAAAATAATTCAAATAAACATTATACACAAACAATTACCAGAATATAATATTGAAAAAATTGAAGAAATGTTGAATGAATTTGTTGACCCTACAATTTGTCATGGACTAAATAAATTAGCAATTGGTGCTAGAAAAGTTTTTTTGAAATTAAAAGAAGAAATAAAACAAAGAAACAAAATGGAAAGAGAACGAAGAAAAAAAAATCCAACTCGCCCACCAAAAAGAAGGCCCAATGACCCTTATGACATTTTAATGGTAAAAAAATAATTATTTAAAGAGTTGCAATATTGGTTTTATTATAAAAGGTGTTATTATCGTTCACAAAAAAATTGAATAGGTTTAAATTGCTTCTTTTTCTCACTTTTATTAAACAAACGACAAAAAAGCTCCATCAAACAACAATCGTTGTGAAGATAGTGCCCACATGTCAACCAGGTGAACAGTTGTGATAAAGGAAAAAAGATTTACAAAGGAAATGGAATTAACCATTTATGAACAATGGAAGAAAAGCAACGCTTTTGGTTTTGATGAAAAAACAAAAAAAGAAGTTTATTCTATTGATACTCCCCCACCATACATTAATTCTCCAGTGCATATTGGACATGCAAGCACTTATGTAATAATGGATTTTATTGCACGTTTTAGACGAATGATAGGAAATGAAGTTTTATTCCCATTAGGACTTGATCAAAACGGTTTACCAATAGAAATTAGCGCTGAAAGAAAATACAAAGTTGATTTTACAAAAATGACAAGAAAAGAAGCTATTGAGTATTGTAGAAAATTATTGGACGAAACAACAAGTGAAAGTGTGAGTAGTTTTTTTACAGCAGGAATTGGGTTTAATAGTTGGGAAGATGGAGAAAAAATAGGAGATATTTATCAAACAGACAGTGCGAGTTACAGAGCAGTTACACAAGCAACCTTTATTGATCTGTGGAAAAAAGGACTTATTTATGAAGATAATAAAGTTGTTAACTGGGATCCAAAATTACAAACAACAGTTGCAGATGCAGAAATAGAGTACGAAGACAGACCGGGTTTTTTTCACGACATTGTTTTCAAAGTTAAAGGAACTGGCGAAGAAGTAATAATAGGCACCACAAGACCAGAACTTGTATGCACATGCGGAATGGTTATTTATCACCCTGATGATGACAGATACAAACATTTAGAAGGAAAAACTTTAATCACACCTTATTTTGAAAAAGAAGTTCCAGTAAAAGCACACCCTGCAGCAGAAATTGATAAGGGAACAGGAATAATGATGATGTGTTCATACGGAGATCTAACTGACATTAGATTTTTTATGGAACAAGGATTAGAAGGAAGAGTTGCAATTGGAAAAGACGGAAAATTAAATGAAAACGCGGGAAAATTAAAAGGAATGACAATTAAAGAAGGGAGAGAAAAAATAATTGAAGAATTAAAAGAAAAAGGATTATTGAAAAAAATGACTCCAACACAAGCACACAGAATGCCAGTTAGTGAAAGAAGCGGAGCAGCAATAGAATTTATTGAAATGGAAGAATTTTATTTAAAACAATTAGAATACAAAGACAAAATGAGAGAAATAGCAAAAAAAGTTAATATTTATTCTCCAAAATCAAGACAAATATTATTGGATTGGATTGATTCAGTAAGTATTGATTGGCCTATCTCAAGAAGAAGATATTATGCAACAGAAGTTCCGATGTGGAAATGCAAAAAATGCGGAGAATATGTTTTAGCAGAAAAAGGAAAATATGTTCAACCATGGAAAGAAAAATATAAAGGCAAGTGTAAGTGTGGTAGCACAGATTTTGAAGGAGAAGACAGAGTATTTGATACTTGGTTTGATTCAAGTATTTCTCCATTATATATTCTTGGTTATGAAAGACAACCAAAATTTTTTGAAAAACATGAACAATGTTCTTTAAGACCACAAGGAAAAGAAATTGTTAGAACTTGGTTGTATTATACTTTGCTAAAGGATTATCTTCTTACTGGAAAAATTATTTTCAAAGACGTTTGGATACACCACCACATATTAGATGAAAAAGGATACAAAATGGCAAAGAGAAAAGGAAACGGAATTGATCCGCACGAGGTAATGGAAAAATTTGGTTCTGGCCCTTTTAGATTATGGTGTGCAGTTGAAGGAAATTTAGATCGAACTGATTTCCGATGTAGTTTTGAAAGAATTGAAAACGCAGGAAAAGTTTTAGAAAAACTTTGGAATGTTAGCAAATTTGTTTCAATGTTTGAATTGAAAGAAAAAGAAGAAAAAAATGTCGAGTTAATGGAAATTGATAAATGGATCTTAAAAGAAATAAACGAAATCGCAAAAGATGCAAGAAAAAAATTCTTGGTTTACGATTTTCATAATCCTGTTGTAAGAATAATGAATTTTGTAAAAGATGAATTCGCATCACATTATTTAGAGTTAGTAAAAAGAAGAGCATACAATAATAATGAAGAAACAAAATTCAGTGAAGCAGAAAGAAATGCCGCAATAAAAACTTTGAGAGATGTGCTTGGAAAAATACTAGAAATAATCTACCCTATTGAACCGGCAATGACTCATTTCTTGTACAAAGAATTATTTGGAAAAGAAATAGAAAAAAAAGAGTGGCCAAAAGAAGAAAAAATTAAGAGTGATGTTGTTGGAACAGAATTTATTGAATTTAATTCTGCTATTTGGAAGGCAAAGAAAGATCATGGAAAATCTTTGAAAGATGAAGTAAAGAAAGCTGTTGCTCCAAGAAGCCTTAAACCTGTTGAAAAAGAGCTACGCGCAATGCATAATATCATAGATATCAAATTTGATGATACAATTGACATAACTGTATAAATTGTCACATATTAAGCCTAATTAATGTATTACATAATATACTAAAAAATTACAATTACTTATTAATGTAAATGACGGCAATTAATACATGAAAGAAGTCTGGAGTCAATAATTCTTATTTTAACAAAAATAGACTCCAGGCGGCTCACCTCGAAAAATCATTTGAAAGTGGTTTAGCCTGGACTTAATGGAAATAAAAAGGTTAAGATTGGTGTTCTTGGCGGGATCGGCCCAGAAGCAACAGGAACTTTTTATTTAGAATTGATTAAGAAGATTCAAAGAGAAAAATTGATTAAAAAAAATGAAGATTTCCCCCAAATAATTGTTAATAGTATTCCAGCACCAGAACTAACTGAAAATAACCCCAAAAAAGAAAAATTAAAAAAATACATAAACGGGTTAAAAGAACTTGACAGTTTAAATGTAGATTTTTCAGTAATGGTTTGCAATACAATCCACACTCACATAAAAACATTACAAAAAGAAATAACAAATCCAATACTTAATTTACAAGATGAAATAAAAAAGAACGTACTAAAAATAAACAAACCAACCTTAGTAATCGGCACGCCCACAACAATAAACAAATTATATAATTTTGGCAAAATAACTCTTAAACCAACAAAAAAAGAACAAAAAGTTATTTCCCAAACAATTTTTCTTTTCAATAAAGGATACTCAAAACAAAAACAAATAAAAAAATTAGAATTGATTTGCAAAAAATATAAAAATGCAGATTACATTTTATCAGGATGTACTGAAACTTCTCTAATGTTAAGAAACTCAAAAATCAAGATTCTTGACCCACTGAATGAATTAAGTAATTTAGTTATCAAAAAAATAAAAGAGGAAAATTAAAAAGGAGAAGGGGACTGGTTATATGCGTGAAAACATGACAAAAGAAAAACAAAGAATAAATATTGATCCTTGGGGTAAGGCACTTGTGGAAGATTATTCACGTTTAATAAAAGAATTTGGAATGCAAACCTTTGACATTGAAGAAATGCCAAACCCAAGCATGCAAATGAAGAGAGGCCTAATATTTGGTGGGCAGGATTTGAATATAATAGCGGAAGCAATGAAAAAGAAAAAAAGATTTTATTGTTTAACAGGAATAATGCCATCATCAACAAAAATACATTTGGGAACAGAAGCAGTAATACAAAACGTAAAATATTTCCAAGACAATGGAGCAGAAACATATGTGCTAATAGCAGATGTTGAAAGTCAAGCAGCAAGGGGAGTGCCAATAGACGAAGGAAGAAAAAGAGCAATGGAATTTCACATACCCGCATATATTGCACTTGGACTTGATCCAAAAAAAACAAAATTTTATTTCCAAAGTGAAAACAAAACAGTAAGTAATTTAGCAGCAATTTGTTCACAAAAAATTACTGAAAATGAGTTTAGAGCAATCTATGGAAGTGTGCACCCAGCAAAAGTAATGAGTGCATTCACACAAATGGGAGACATTTTATTTCCACAATTAAAAGAACCAATGCCCGGAGTCATACCTGTTGGAATCGATCAGGCCCCACACATACGAATGTCAAGAGATATTGCTAGAAGATTAAAAAAAGAATACGGTTTTTTTGCACCAAGTGCTAGTTATAATAAATACACTTCTTCTCTTGATGGAAGTTTCAAAATGAGCAAGAACGAGAGTGTTGGAAAAATAGAAATTCCCGAAGATAACGAAAAAGAATTAGAAAAGAAATTAAAAAAAGCATTGACTGGTGGCAGAGCAACTGCAGAAGAACAAAAAAAGAAAGGCGGACAACCCGAAAAATGCATTGCTTTTGAGTACTGCAAAAACCACTTTATTAAAGATGACAAAAAGCTTGGTAAGATGTACCAAGAGTGTTTGGGTGGAACAAATTTGTGTGGAGAATGCAAACAAAAATACCTTATTGCGGGAGCAAAAGAATTTTTTAAAGAATTTGATAAAAATTTTAAGAAAGCAAAAAAGAGCATTGGAAAAGTAAAATTCATTGAAAACTAAATGTTTTAATACTCCAATTCCTTTCTTTATAACATGAAAATAATGAAACTAGCTTTTCTATTAATACTATTAGTTGTTGCAGTTAATGTAATAGCAATGTCGCCAGAAGAAGCAACAAACCTTGTTTCAAAAACAAATAATTATTTGTTGAATGGAGAACAAGTAGCAATTCTTTCACCACAAGTAATGATATTATACAAAGGAACAGAGTATTGGGTTGTTGCAGGAATGAGTGGAAACAATGCAAACGTATACATTCCAGTAAACAATTCAATAGGAGAAGTTGCAAACGGAGCAATAGAAATTAGAGATCTTATTGGAACAAACATTGTTCTTAATAGGTTAAATGAATTAAAAGGAAATTATTCTGTGGGAGATTGGCCTTTTTCATACCCAAACAAAACAAGATTTTATGATTTAGAAAGAGCTTTCTCAGATAAATCACCAAGCCTTGTAACAATACAAAGTGATTTGGATCAAGTGAGTGGCGCAAGTAGTCTTGTTTCACAAGCAGAAGATGTTGAAAGCGCAATGATAAGTTTGTCAGAAGACAGCAAGGAATTAGCTGAAAAAATAAATGAAGGAATTGAATTTGAAAAAGTTTATTTTACAAAACCAGATACAAACCAAACCAGAAGTTATGAAAAAATATTTGAAGAATACTTTGAATTAATAGAAACATACAAAATAAATTATAATGAATTGAATTCTAGTTTAACAAGTTTGAAAAATAATATTGCAGCATTCCAAAGCGGAGAAGTTAGTTCGGAACAAAAAAACTTTTACATTGGTTTGTTAGCAATGCCACAAGAAACCGCACCACTAAATAATGTGTTTAGTATTTCTGACCAAACAAAAACCCTAGTAGAAGAAGTGTTTAGTTCGAGCAAGAATATTGAAAATTTAGTCCTTAATTTAGAAACAAGAAAAGAAAGAAACGAAGCATGGAAAATATTATACGCGCCAGATGCAGAAATAAACAAATTGAATTCTAGTTTTTCTTCCCTAAGTGATGCTGCAGAAGCAATTCTTGCAGAAGACAATATTGGTTTTTGGAAAGACCAAGACACTGTTTCAGCCTTGAAGACAAATTGGAAGCAAGCAACAACAAAATATGGAAACGGAGTATATATTTCGGCAAAATCTTTTGGAGCAGATGCAAAAAAGAATGTGAAAAAGATTTTGGAAGAAGGAACAATTGAGGAAGAAGAAGGGGTCCCGCAGGAATTAATAATTAATGCTATAATAATATTAATAGTAGTAATAGTTGGTTTGTTTTTGTTTGAAAAATTTTATTTGAATAAAAAAAAGGAAAACGAAATGAAAGAAGGTTATGAAGATGAATACTAAACTAATTTGTTTCATTGCGTTCACTCTTTTTTTAGTTGGAACAGTAAATGCACAAGTCCTTGTTAATACACAAGTCGATAAGAACGAACTTTCAACAAACGAAGTAGCTTTTTTGACAGTAAATATTTACAATGACACCGGGATAGATATTGAAAACTTTGTTTTCAGAGCAGAAGTTTCTGACAATTTAACTATTCTAGAAAATGATTCTCAAATCTTGTTGAAAGAAATAGGTTTAATAAAACAAGGAATGGGAAAAGAAACCAAAATAAAAGTAAAGGCCAATTCAACAAAAAAAGAAATAGGAGAAATGTTTGCATATTATGGAAACAACATGGAATTCGTTTCTGGAACATTTGTTACAACAAAAGAAAGCCCAGTTGTTATAAAAACAAGCATTAGCAAAAAGCTTTTTGATGAAGGAGAAAAAATAATTGTTGATTTTGAAATACACAATTATTCAAAAGAGCCATTGTACAATGTTGCTATTGAAGTTTCTGCCCCACAAGGATTTATTGTTGAAACTGCGCCAGTAATAATACCTATATTAGAAGACAATAATTCATTAAAAAACCAATTTGAAATATTAGTACCATTAAACGCAAGCGGAGAACAAACAATCCTATTAAATTATGGTTTTTTTGACAATACAGGAGTACATTTTTTTGAAGAAACCTTTATTGAAAATTTTGAAAAAGGAAATAACACTTTGCTAGCAGCTATTGGAATAATAGTTCTTATTATTGCAGTAATTGTTTATATGAGCACTGCAAAAAAAGAAACAAAAATAAAAGGAACCAAGGAAAAAGCAGAAGAAGAAAAATAGTCCTTCGGATTCTAAAAAAAAGTTTTAATCAACACTAATTAATCAAATATTAATTTCTACAACATCCTTGTTTTTTAATACATATTCTGGGCCAACTCTTTGACCAGGAAATTTTGTTGAACCCCAAACTTTCGCAAACTTTAATTTGCTTGCAAAATCTTTATGTAAGTGTTTTGCAACGTCTCCTAGAGTTGAACCTTTCTTTAGAGCCATTGGATCTTTTTTATCAACTACTTTTCCTGGTTTTTTTGTGTAAACCAATATTTTGTCAAGTAAAATAAATATTTGGTCACGCAAATCAACAAGAGAATGATCAGTCACTTTTCTTGTATCAATAAACAAAGTTTTTCTATAAATTATGCTCGGGTTAAGTGCTTCTGAAACTTCTTGTAAAGAATTTATTTTTCCAGAAACAATAACATTAGAATTTGCATACCCCGAACTTTTCAAATAACTAATTAGTTGCTCTTTTGGAAACTTTAAATTTTCTTTTCCAGAAATTTGTATTCCTCTAAAAGAAGAACTTTTTACAACAATTTTAGGGCGTGTTTTATTTAAATAAATTTGAGACGCTTCAAGTTCATCAGCAATTATTTTTTGTTCCTTTTTATTACCCACAACAATTATCGCATCAGAATTTCTAATAAGAGAAATAATTTCTCTCCCATTAGCTTTTCCTTGTGAAGACCCTTCTATCAAGGCAGGCAATTCAACTATTTGTAAATACCCTCCTTCATAAGGCATCATTCCTGGTTCTGGTTTAAAAGTTGAAAACCCATGATCAGTAACTTCAGCAATCTCTTTTCCAACTAATCTATTAAGTAACCAGCTCTTTCCAGTATTTGGCAGACCAACAATACTTATCTGACCAATACCATCTTTTTTAACATACATAGAAGGAGCAGAACCTTTTTTGGATTTTATTGTTCTTTGTCTCTCCATCGAAGATTTCAAAGCAGCTATTTTTCTATTAATTTCTGCACGCAAGTTTTCAGCACCTTTATGAGCAGGAGCCGTTGATTTCATTTCAATAAGCGCGGTTAAACGTTCCTCATCGGTTTTTGCTTCGTAAAACTTTTTTTGTGCTTGAGCAAATTCAAAAGAAACATTTGATGGCATGAAGTAAAAGAATCAAAAAAGGTTTTTAATTTAGTTCTTTTTCAAGAATACAACCCTAAAATCCTTTGTTGGTTGGGATTTAATGAAACTGGCTTTGTTAGAGGTTTTCTATTTCTAAAAGCAATTCTTTCAGCACGATTTATCTTCAATGCAATGTTATTTAGAACACGCATATCACTATCATGTATTTCAGAGTTTGATTCGGATACTTTTTTTACAATTGATAAAACAGTTTGGGCAAGAACATAATTAGGACTATTCATACTAACCATCGATAAGCTCTTTATTTCAATAGCCGGGTTTTTGACAAATGCTTTCCTCGGTTTTCCAGGTTTACTTTTTTTCACCTGAGATGCTTCCTCAACTCTTTGTCTCAATTCTTGAACACTCAATCTTCTACTTGGATTTGGCATAAAAGAATACAACAATAGAACTATTTAATTCTTGTGATTTTAAGAACTAATAATTCTTCAAAAAACAGTTTTTGTTTTTCTATAATTTTAGCTTTGAAACTTTTTTTAGAAAGAAGAGAGATAATCTCTTCTGGTTTATTTAAAGAAGAAACTAACAAAAGAACTATCCCTTTAGGCCCAAGAATTTTTTCAAATTCTGAAAGGAAAACATCTATTACCTCTCTTCCTTTTTTCCCACCATCAAGATCCTTCCATTTTATTTCATCACTTGGAACATAGGGGGGATTAAAAGCAACGAAGTCAAATCTTTCAGAAGGATTGTTATGTATAAACCTAAAGAGGTCTCCTTCAAAAAAAGTAATTTCTTTTTCTTGTTTGTTATTTTCTCTTGCTTTTTTTATTGCATCAGGATTAATATCAACCGCAGTAACTTTTTTCGCACCGGATTTAAACATTGCCTTGGTTTGTATGCCTGATCCAGTACCAAGGTCCAAACAATTCTTTTCTTTTAAATCTTCTTTTAGAATTGCTTTCTCTAAAAGAAAAGAATCCTCTTGAGGAACATAAACTTCCATAAAAATAAATATTTCAAAAATATTTTGTATAATTATTCTTCTTGTGATTTTGCCTGTGCCCAAATTTCATTAAACTCATTCAAATATTCTTGAGCAAGTGATTCACTCACAATAAAAATCAAGTTCTCATCATTTTTTTCATCAGCATTTTTTGAATAATTAAAAGAACCAGTCAAAACCTTTTTTTCATCAATAACACAAAACTTATTGTGCATCGAACCACCACCCTTTCTTCGCACTATTTCTAAACCATTATCAATCAATCTTTCATCCACACTATAATCGCTCTCACTTTGGAAATAATCAAAAACTATTCTTACTTCAACACCTCTTTCCTTTGCTCTTATCAAAGCATCAGCAATATCTTCTTTTGTAAAAGAATAAACAGCAATATATATTGAGTCTTGAGCAGAATCAATTTGTTGTATTAGAACAGAAGCACAATTATCTTCAGGACAAAAGAAAACATCAAGGTCCTGAGGAGGAGGCGAAAAAGAAAAACTATTTGTATCAAAAGAATACAATCCAAACAAAGAATCTTCTTTCACATAACCAATAATACCAATAGAAACAACAATTACAACAATTAGAAATATCCAGCTACCTTTGTTAATAAAACCCATAATTAACAATTAAACGATTCTGTTTTTATTACTTATTATAAAAAAGTCATTTGTGGAAGAAGATTTAGTTATTAATTATTCTTTGAGTAGACAGAGTTTTTGAGTTGGTAGAGTTTTTGAGTTGGTAAAATGTTTGTTGATTGTCATGCGCATTTAGATATGCTAAAAGAGAAAGAATTAGAAAAAGTAATTTCAAACGCAAGAAAGAAAAAAGTAGGAAAGATAATTAGTTGTTCTACTTCTTTTAACTCAAATGAACAAAACTTGGAGATTTCTAAAAAATTTGAAGAAGTTGAATTAGGAATTGGTTTGTACCCATCGGATGTAATGGAATTAAATGAAGAAGAAATAGAGAAAGCATTTGTTTCTTTTGAAATAATGATGAAAGAAGCAATTGCAATTGGCGAAGTCGGATTAGATTATAAATATGCAAAGAGAAAAATTGACCAAGAAAAACAAAAAGAGGTTTTTGGAAGGTTTGTAAAATTGGCTAAAAAAAATAACAAGCCGTTGATAATACATTCTAGGTTTGCACAAAAACAAGTGATTGAAATATTAGAAGAAATGGAAACACAAAAAGTCTTGCTACATTCATTTACTGATTCTTTAAAGCTAATGAAGAGAGCGATTGAAAATAAGTGGTTTGTTGGAATAGGATTAATATTTTTAAAAGACGAATTAGTGCAAGAAAGAATAAGAGAAATTCCTTTAGAAAATATTTTGTTAGAGACAGACAGCCCAATAAGATTTGATAGGAACAAGGCATTTTCTGAAGACGTTGTTAGGATTGCTGAAAAAATAGCAGAAAGCAAAAAAATTCCTTTAGCACAAGTGGAAAAACAATTAGAAAAGAACTATGAAGAGTTATTTCTTTGACAGGATTTTTAAAGCTTTATACCAAGAAAATAAATGTGGTCATATGATCTTAGAAATACTAATAGCATTAATTGTGGTGCTTGTAATTGCAAATTTCATTGTCGCTTTTTATCGAAAAAGAGACCGACAAAATCACAAAGTGTGGAAGAATAAAGAAGTTCTTGGAGAAATAGAAGTTGTTGAACCCACAATTATTAGAAAAGATGAAAATACTGAGATTTCTGTCCCAACAAAAAAAGATTTTTTGGATTATGGAAAAGTTATTGCAAATGAACAAAAATTAAATGTTTTAAATAACAGGCTTGGAAATTTAGAAAATGTTGTTATGGGAATTGCAGAGAGAAGCGTTCAAGAAATAGAAGATAAAAATAATGAAATTGATTTTGAAAAGATAGATTTTAGAATGAAAGTATTAGAACAACAAATTGATGAAATTAAAAATCCAAGAGCAAGACCAAGGACATTTTACGGAAAAAAACATGACCCAATGGAAGAAACTATAAAGTCATTGGTATTTAATTCAAAAAGAAAATAAAAAAGTGGAAGCTAAAGAAATCAAGCAAAACTATTAAAGTGAAATTAAATGTCTCCCAAACACAGCTTTAGAAATATTGCCTCAAAAAGAAAGAACCCCTGTTTTGATTGCGGAGCACTTTGTTGTAGAAATGTTGCAGTGTCACTTGACACGCCACGAAGCAAAAAAAGTTGGGATGAAATAAGATGGCTTGTTGCACACAAAAATGTACATGTTTTTAAAGATCTTGAAAATGATTGGCTTGTAGAATTTTTAACTGATTGTGACAAATTAGATGTAAGAGGAAGATGTAAGATATACAAAAAAAGACCAATTACTTGCCGAGAACATGAACCGCACGAATGCATAATAAATGGGGCGGAAGATTATTACAAAATAATTTTTAGAAATGCGGAAGATGTTGAAAAGTTTTTGGAAAAAAAGAAAGTAAAACAAAAAAAGAAACAAAGAAAAAGCAACAAACAAAAAAAAAGAAAAAAGCTACTAAATAAAAAAATACAAAACAAAAAAAAAGAAAAAACCAGAATAAGAAAGCAAATCCCGCATTTTTAACTATTTAATATTAATATCCAATTCAATTGGACAATGATCTGAACCTTCAATTTTTTTTAATATTTTTGAAGAACCCACTTTATTTTTTAATTCATTTGAAACTACAAAATAATCAATACGCCAACCAATATTTCTTTGTCTCAAATTGAACCTGTAACCCCACCAAGTATATTGCCCAGCATCTTTATTGAACATTCTAAAAGTATCAATATAACCCATATCTAATTGCTCCGTGAAAGCATTTCTTTCTTCAATTGTAAACCCTGGATTTTCTCTATTTATTTTTGGATTTGCTAAATCTATGTCTTTATGAGCAACATTTAGATCACCACAAAAAATAACTGGTTTTTTCTTTCTTAACTTTTCGCAATAATCAATAAACTTGTGATTAAACTCTAGTTTTTCAGGGAGTCTAAATAAACCATGTTGTGAGTTTAAAACATAAGTATTAATTAGATAAGCATCTTCTAATTCAAAGGTTTGCATTCTTCCTTCCACATCAAATTTTTCTAAACCAAAGCCTTTTTTTACACTCAAAGGAGGAATTTTCGAGATAATTGCTGTACCACTATACCCTTTTCTTTCAGCTCCATTCCAATAAGTTTTATATCCTTGAAAAGCTCCAATCGAGGCTATCTCATCAGGAACATCACCATCATGAACCTTTATTTCTTGCAAACAAAGAATATCAGCTTTATTAGAATTAAAGAACTCAAGAAAATTCTTTTTCATTACTGCCCTAATACCATTAACATTCCAAGAAACAATACGCATTACAAAGACAAGTATGAAAAAAATATAAAGCTAAGTGTGAAAGAATTCCAAACTAAAATTATTTTTTGGCAACCAAAACAGTAAATTCTCGCGGATCAATATTTTCATCACGGTGTCTTATCAATCTTACATTAAACCCTGTTCTCTGTAATAATTGACTAATTCTTTTGGAATCAAAAGATCTTTTCTGTTCTGTCTCAAATCCTGCTTGAGGAGAACCAACAATAATAAATCGCCCACCTTTTTTTAAAATTCTTGAAACATCTCTAAAAGTTTTTTCTGAATCCACTAAATAATTCTCAAAGAAAAACATTGAAATCGTATCAAAACTATTCGCTTTGAACGGAAGTTTTTTTCCACGAATAACTTCATTAACATCTGCTTTAACTCTTCGGTTATGTGGGTTTCTTTCAAGATTTTCAATCGAAGCATCCAACGCAGTCACATTAACAGGCATTCCAGAAAAATAATTTACTAAACCAGAACCAATATCTAAAACTTCACCCGAAACAAAGGGTTTTATTATTTTAGAAATTGCCCTTTGCACACGAGGATTAACAAAAGCATAACCCATTCTGCCAAACCCGTCCCACACCCGGTGCCTATTTTTTCCAACCCATGGGAGTTTATTAATTTCACTTTTTATTTCCTGAACCCTTTTTCTATTTCCTTCTTTCTTTGCTAAAGAAAGTCCTTTCAAAAGAGTGCTAGCCCTTTGTACAAGTTGTTCATCATACCTCAATATAGTTCCTTTGGCAGCAGCAGTTTCAACTGCATTTCCACCAACAACTTTAAAATCGCCAGTCTTCGAATTAAATATTGCGTGTTTTTCTCCCTTCATCGAAGTAGTTGTTTTGCGAGAAATTATTAATTGGTGTTTTATGTAAGGCATAATATATATTGTCTTTTGGAATTTAAAAAGATTTATTAACTACAAAAACACTTCATAATTAAAGTGATTATATGGGAATAAGTATTGGCCTGCCAAATTTTCCAGTAGAAGTACTCTTTGGAATAATGGCAGTATTTCTTTTCTTAGCACCAATACTCTTTGAATGGAACTGGACAAGTTATCTTGGTTGCTTGTTCTTTGCTACATTAACAATACTCGTTGTCAGAGCAAGAAAATAAAGCAAACTAATTTATTTAGTTCTGAATTTGATTATAATATGTCTAAGATAAGAGTTGCTTGTGCAACCATTATTTGTGAAAATGAAAAGATTCTTCTTGTAAAAGAAAACAAAGAAATTGCTAAAGACAAATACTCTTTGCCTTGTGGAAAACTAGAATTTGGAGAAGAAATAATTAAATGTGCAATAAGAGAAGCAAGAGAAGAAACTGGACTTGAAGTAAAAATCTTGAAATGTGTTGGAGTATACCAACGACCAGCTTCAAAAGAGGACACGAATACAATATTCTTTGTTTTTGAAGGTGTACCAGTTAGTGGCAAAGTAACTATTAGTGAAGACCACCCAGAAATAAAATATTTTTCTATAAAAGAAATAGAAAAAATTGAAAAAGAAGGAAATTTGAGAATAAAAATAACTCTTCCAGCAATAAAAGACTTTTTAGCTGGGCAAGAAATTAGTTTAGAAAAAATAAAACCTATTTATTAAATAAAAAAGTTATTAAAAAATAGAAAAAAGAAGGAAATAAATCCTTCTTTTAAAAAATTTCTTACTTTGTTACTTATTGAACGATTTGTCTTCCTTATTTATTTTTTCTTTTAGTGCAGCTTGTGCTGCGGCAAGTCTAGCGATTGGCACCCTGAATGGAGAGCATGAAACATTTGACAAACCAATTCTGTGACAAAATTCTACACTGCTTGGTTCTCCGCCGTGTTCACCACAAATACCAATATCAATATCTGCTTTCACTCCGCGAGCTTTTTCAACAGCAAGTTGCATTAGTTTTCCAACGCCTTCTTGATCAATTGCTTGGAATGGATCTCGTGCGTATACTCCAAGTTCAACATATTTTCCAAGGAATTTTCCAGCATCATCTCTTGAGAAACCACAAGTCATTTGTGTTAAATCATTTGTTCCAAAAGAAACAAAGTCAGCAACACTTGCAAATTCATCAGCCGTTAATGCTGCTCTTGGGACTTCAAACATTGTTCCAACCTTGTATGATTCTTCTTCTACCCCAAGTTCTTTTGCAACTCTATCAACTAATTCTTTTAGAATTACAAATTCTTTTACTTTTCCAACTAATGGAACTTCGATTTCGGGTATTACAGTCATTCCTTTTGCTCGAATATTTTTTGCTGCATTTAGAATTGCGCGCACTTGCATTTCCATTATTTCAGGATAGATTAATGCTAAACGACATCCACGAAATCCAAGCATTGGATTAAATTCGTGAAGAGTTTCAATTGTTTCTTTTATTTTTGATACATCAACATTTAATTCACTTGCAATTTCTGCGATATCTTTTTCTTCTTTTGGCAAGAACTCGTGCAAAGGCGGATCAAGCATTCTAATTATTACTGGCAAACCATCCATTGCTTCAAATATTCCTTCAAAATCACTTACTTGGAAAGGTTCTATTTTTGCTAACGCTGTTTTTCTACCTTCAATATCTTTTGCAAGAATCATTTCTCTAACTGCCTTGATTCTTTCTGCATCAAAGAACATGTGTTCTGTTCTTACAAGACCAATTCCTTCTGCTCCAAAACCACGAGCAAGTCTTGCATCTTTTGGAGTGTCAGCATTTGTTCTTACTTTTAATGTTCTAAAAGAATCTGCCCAACTCATTAGAGTTGCAAATTCTTCTTCCATTACTGGATCAACAACAGCCACTTCTCCTAAGATTACTTCTCCTGTTGAACCATTTAAAGAAATTATGTCTCCTTCTTTCACTTCGTTTCCTTTTACAGTAAATTTTTTTGCTTCTTCGTCAATTATTATTTCATCCGCTCCGGCAACACAACATTTTCCCATTCCTCTTGCAACAACAGCCGCGTGAGAAGTCATTCCACCTCTCGCAGTTAAAATTCCTTGTGCTGAATGCATTCCTTCAATGTCTTCTGGAGAAGTTTCTATTCTAACAAGAATAACTTTCTTTCCTTCTTCTGCTTGCATTTTTGCGTGTTGTGCGGTGAAAACTACTTCACCAACTGCTGCACCTGGAGAAGCTGGAAGAGCTCTTGTTACTGCAGAATAATTTGCTTTTGGATCAAATTGTTTATGCAATAGTTGATCAAGTGCTTCTGGTTCTACTCTTAACACAGCATCTTCTTTTGTAATCAAACCTTCATTCACCATATCAACAGCTATTTTTACAGCTGCTTTTCCTGTTCTTTTTCCATTTCTTGTTTGTAACATATACAATTTCTCATTTTCAATTGTGAATTCAAAATCTTGCATATCTTTATAATGTTCTTCAAGTTTTTTTCTTATTTCAACAAGTTCATTATATGCACTTGGCATTACTTCAGCAAGTTTTTCTATTTCGTTCGGAGTTCTTATTCCTGCAACAACATCTTCTCCTTGTGCATTCATTAAGAATTCTCCATAAAATTTATTTTCTCCTGTTGAAGGGTTTCGTGTAAACGCAACTCCTGTTCCGCTCGTGTCACCCATGTTTCCAAAAACCATTTCTTGAACATTTACTGCTGTTCCCCAATGGGCTGGAATGTGATTTATTCTTCTGTATGCAACAGCTCTTTCAATATTCCAAGAATTAAAAACAGCATCTCTTGCTCTTTTTAATTGTTCAATTGCATTAGTCGGAAAATCTTCACCAGTGTCTTCTTTGTAAAGGGCTTTTTGTTTTTCAACTAATTCTTTTAGCATCTCAGTTGTCATTTCTGTATCTTGTTTGATATTATTTTTTTCTTTTATTTCTTCAAGTAATTTTTCAAACTTTGCATGTTTCACGTTCATTACAACATCACCAAACATTGTGATGAATCTTCTGTATGAATCCCAAGCAAATCTTTCATTTCCTGTTTTTGTTGCTAGCCCAGCAACAACAGCGTCACTTAATCCTAAATTTAATACCGTGTCCATCATCCCAGGCATTGAAACTGGAGCACCACTTCTAACAGAAACAAGTAATGGATTTTGCGGATCACCAAATGTTTTTCCTGTTTTTTCTTCCATTTTTTTTATTGCACTAACCATTTGTTCTTCTAAATCAGAAGGGTATGTTTTTTGATTTGCATAATAATACCTACAAACATCGGTTGTTATTGTAAAACCATACGGGACAGGCAAACCTGTTTTTGTCATTTCTGCTAAGAGAGATCCTTTTCCCCCTAAAACTTCTTTCATTGATTTGTCTCCTTCTTCAAACATGTATATGTATTTGTTATTTTCTTCGCTCACCATTATCAACTCCTAAATATAAAACTGTGATTGCTATACCCTTAAAGAAAGGAAAAGTGTAAAGGTTAATAAATATAAGCTGGTTTTTTTGAAAAAAAGGTTTTTATTTAGAAATACCCATTCTTTTGTATGCCTAAACCTAATCCAAAAACTACTTTACGGAAAGCAAACCAACGATTTCATAACTCAATAGTAAATTTTTTAGGAAGAAGAAACCTTGTTAGAAAAAGGCTTGTTGCAAGAGAACAATATTTTAAAAGGTTACAACAAAATGACCCTTTTTTTAAAAAATTATTTGATGGAAAAATAGAACATATTTACAACCGCAGAGGACAACCAGAAAAATTTACCGTGCTAAAAAAAGGAGTAAAAAAAATCAAACTTGTTATTGAAGGATGGGACATGGAAAGTGGCAGTTTTACTGCAATGGAAGGAAGAATGATTTTTACGCTTGATCACTTAGGAAGAGTTAGATTTTTCTTCAAAGAAAATAATCGCGGAGCACAATGGAGCGAAGTAAGACAATTTAAACAACTCAGCCCAACTGGATTAGAAGCGAGATTCACAGGAATAGCAAGAACTGAAGCAGAAGAAGCACGCGAACTTCGAACCCTTATAGGTATCGATGAGAAAAAAATTGATTTTAAAAATTTAAATGCAAATGCTATTACAAAAGTTCTAAAGTTTTTATAATTATTTTTATTTTTTTGAACTAGTCTCAGGAATATTATTCTTTTGTAACATAAAAAATACTTTATTTGAAAAAACAATTGCATAATTAAACAAATAAGTAAAAATTGCTACCAAAATCAATACAGGAATAAATGCAACCAAATCTTTTCCAAAAAAAGCATAGAAAATAACTATTATTGGATAATGGATCAAATAAAGCGAATAACTATAATCACTTAATTTGTTAAAAGATTTTGGAAGAGTAATAATATTTCGTGTTGTTAACAATCTATAAGTCAAATAAGACATACATAAACCAAGAATCAAGTCTTCTATTATATCTGCATACCACATTGCAAAAACATAATTCTTATATAATACCCACAACACAAACAACCCTGTAATTATATCAAAGAAACGAGCAACTAATTGGTGTTTTAAATTTTTTAACACAAAAGCTTTTTTTCCAAAATAAATTTTTGAAATTATTGCCCCCATTAACCAAATATTCCAATAAACAAGAACAGTTAGAATTGGTTCGAAGGAAACCAAATAAGCAATTGTTCCAATAATTCCAACAAGTACTCCTAACTTCAAATGTTTTTCAAATATTACAAATAATAAATAACAGAAAATAATTAGTGCAACTGTTATTAGAGGAATGTTTGATCCAAAACCTGTGTATAGAGCACCATACAAAAACAAAGTTGAAAAGAAAGCATAGATCCCCATCATTAATTTAGCATAGAGTTCTGGAAAAAAATATGCTCCAATTAAATCAATTATCAAACTAAAAACTAAAGCAAAAGCATATGGGAGATATACTTTTGTTATTCTTCTTTTCACAAAATCTTTTTTGTTTAATTGGCGATGCATTTGTGAAAACGCGACCCAGAAACCAGAAAGAAAAACGAACAATATTACTGCTTGGTGACCAAAAACAAATAATTGCATTATTGCTGCAAAAACAATTGTAATAATTGTTCCACCAGACAATGCGTCTATTAAAGAAAAAGGCATTAGAAAGAAACGAGCATGCCCTAAGAAAACCATTAGCGCTGCAAAGCCACGCATCGCATCAAGAAAAACTAATGTTGGTTCCTTACTTTTAGGCATTACAAAAGAAAAACTTTGGAGTTTATAAAATTAGCTTTCTGTCCAGCTCAAACGAGATGGGCAAATTCTTCTCTTTTTTAGTGCAGGTTTTTTCTTTCAACAGAAAGAAAAAAAGTGCATGCACGGGAGCGGATTCGAACCGCCGAACGCACTAAGCGACAGGGTATTTCAGAATTAAAATTTAATGAAAAAACTTAGAATTCGCCTAAACCCTGCTCCTTTGACCACTCGGAAACCCGTGCAATATTCAATAACTCCAAACGACTTTGTCTCTTTGGTAAATACAAATCATTACGCCAAATTTAAATACCTTATCTTACGCTGTGAATAAAGAAAACACCATTATCATATACTTTATTCAAAAAAGTAAATTCGATAGGTTCTTTTCTTTCAACACTACCTACGGGTTGTGTTTCAATCAAGAACTTTTGGTTGTAAACAAAATCAATATCATATTTTTTCAATATATTCTGGTCTTCTTTTTCAAAAAAGAAAAAAGCATCGTCTATTTTTCCCGCATCAGCATATTCAACAGCTAAATCTGCTAGGATTTTTCTTTGTGAAAAATATGCAGTGTAATGGCCAAGCGCAGGAGCATTAAGTATGTGTGCTTCTGAAGAAGACATTAATGCTAAGTCATCGGCAGAACTTATAGCAAAATCTGGGACAACATAGTTTAACAAAACAGAGGAAGCAAATAGTGCTCCAATAACAAATATTATAAAAATTAGGTGTTTGATTTCCTTTTTTCTTAAAAAGTTTGAAGGAAACAAATATACTCCAATAAAAGAAAATATTATTGTTGTCGCAATGTTAACTCTGTAAGTAATAAATAATTGCACCAAGATCAAAATCGCGAGTAAGATCAAAACTTTTTTTGTAAAAGAATTCACTCTTGGCTTGAACCCAGTTATTGGAAGCATTATTACAAAAAAGAAAATTATTTGTGCTAGCAAATCAACTATTACTCCATACCAGGGCATTCCAAACAAATATCCCCAAGTTGTTGGTTTTGCTTGTGTTGGCAAACCATAAAGAAGGAATGTTGGAATGTAGAATATTAGTCCAATTATTGCTGTCCCAATCCAATATTTTAACAAAGGCTTGAATTTTATTTTTGTTTGGGTAAGAACAAAAGAAACTAGTATAATAGTAATTATTATTGGTAGTTGGAACCACATTGCTATTCCTGCAGGAATAATTGCTAATTTCTTTTTATCAACAAGCATTGTTAAAGAAACAAACATTAAAGCAAGAGCAATAATGTGTCGCTCATTAAAGAAAACATCCCCTAATAGAAAACCACCAATAAGCATTAGCATTACAACTAATTTTGCCTTTGTTTTTGTTAAACCAATTTTTTCAAAAAATATCATCGCACTAAAAAATAACGCGAGATTTGCAAGAACAAGTAATATTGCAAAACTTATTTCGTTAAAATCTCCAAACAAAAATGATATGCCGGATTCTGCAAAGAAATACGCTGATAAATAACCATATGGTTTTTCTCCAAAGTGCGTAAATGAATCTAACAGAGGAACCCCATTATTTTCAAAAACGGTTTCAGATTGTCTCTCATAAAAAGAAGTCCAAAAACTAACATTTGTTGGAGTAACAATATTAAACAACAAAACAATCAAGAAGAAAATCAACAAGAACAAAGTAAAATGATCCTTCAAATTAAAACTTATTCTTGGAAGCTTCATTCTTCCTTTAAAAACCATTAACAAAACTAGACTAATAAAGAAAGTGAATACTGAAAAACTAATACTTGATAACAAGCCAGAATAATTTAGTATAAAACCAACAATAATTAGGATTGTTAAGAAAGTTAAAATTGAAGAAACAATATTTTCTAAGAATTCTTTGTTTGAAAAAACACAAGTAATCAATACAAATAATAAAAATGCGATTATCAATAAACCAATAATCAAATTTGATTTTAACGAAACAATATTTTCTAATAAAGTTGTTTCTTCACCACCATAAAAAGAAGTTTTTATTTTGTTTGTTCCTTCAACAATAGAAATTAATTCTTCATGGTTTCCGTCTTCAAAAAAAGCTCTTCTTACAAGAGAATCATTTAAATAAATATAAACCGGTTCTTTTTCTTCTAATTTATTTGTTATTTCAAAAGACAATTTTGCGCTATAATCATCGACCTTTTCAAACGAAATTATTCTTATTTGTTGTTCAATTAACTTGTATGAATCTATTCTCCCCACATGGAAAAAAATGCTTCTTGAGAAGGTGTCTAACTCAACAATATTATCTATTTCTGAAAAGAACTTATTTTCTAAGCAAAATTCCTTCGAACTTTTTTTTGAAATATCAAATTCTTCAGTAAAAACAATAGCATCATTTACTTTTATCAGCAAATCTTCTCTTTTTTCATCTAAATTTTCAGAATCAAAAAATACTTTAAAACAAACGTCTTCTGTTGTAACAACCGAATCATAAGATTCTAAAGTCAAAGAAAATTGAGGGTTCTTTATTGGCATTGAGTGCCACGAAAGAGCTAGCAAAGAAATTGCCAACAAAATTATGAAAATTGTAATAAAGAATAGAACAAATTGTTTCTTTCTTTGTTGATTTTCCATCGGAATTTCAAAAAAATCATTCTTTTTTTTAGATTCTTTTTCTAACTGAGACAATCCTCTTTTCTTTGTCTTACTCACCATAAGAATTATTTCTTCCAGAAAGACTTAAATATCCGTAAGTGATAATATAATCGGGTGTTGATATGTCTATTTCCAGACTAGAAACTGATTTGCTCATGGTAAAGAAGGATTTACAAGGAGTAAAACAGGTAAATAACAAGTTTTTTCATATTCTTGAAGAATTAAATGGAATAAAGGAAAGAACAATCTCAGACCCAAAAGCACGAGATAAAATTTCTGAAGAATTCAAAGAAAAAGAAATAATTGATATTTTTGCCAGTATTGAAGAGGATTTTAGAGAGCTAAAAAGACAAATGACAAAACAAGAAATCTATAAGGAAAGAGTTGTTGATTTTGTTGAATCGTTAAGAACAAAAAAAAGGTTTTCTTTTGAAGAGACAACAAAATCAATCTTGTTCTTAGAGGAAGCGATTGATTCTCTTGACGCAGAAATAATTTCTTTAAAACCAGAGTACATTGGAACAATTGATCTTGGAGAAGTTGCAATTGCGCTTGGGTTACACAAGGACGGTTCTGGAATAGTTGTTCAAAGAGAATTATTCTCAAATGTTTTAGCACAATTAATTGCAAAAAGAATTTTCAAGAATATTATTTTTGAAACGGATAATGCAAAAATCTTTTTGAAAAACAGCACTACCATAATTGTTGAAAGTAACAACCATAATATTAGAAAGTTAAGTCATCTTGATTAGTAGTAATATTAGTACTAATTATAGTGTTCTGTTCAATTATAAAACAAAAAAAACCTTTTCTATATTAGGAATGCGGATGCTGTAACACTTGTGTCCCAACTAAATCTTGGTCGAACTTTTATCATCCAAACTTTTTCAGTATTATCATCAATTACTAATGCAAACCCTTTTTGCCGAGGCATTTCAGAATACAATTTATCTAAATCAGTATGCATGTATGTTGGACGTAATTGTCCAACAGCAGCAATATCTGGTTGAGAAGTCATTCTATGAGAAATAAATAAATCACATTGTGATATTGCATCAGGATGAAGTTTTTCTGGGCGTTGTGTTGCAAGTATTAAACCTAATCCCGGTTGTCTTCCAACTCTAACCCATTCAAGTAATACGGGAAGCGCAATATTTTCTTCGTCTTTAGGCATGAACATGTGCGCTTCATCAATCATTAACCAAACAAGCGGCATCTTACTTGTTCTCTTATTTTCTTTTATCAACCTTATTTCTTCTTCTTTCCTATATAACATTCTTTGTTCGAACAATTTTTTTCCTATTAATGCAACAACAATATCTTTTACTCCTTCAGCACCAACTGTTTGTCGGTAAGAAGAAACATCGATTGCCGTTATTGAACCGGGTTTTGCTAGTTCTTCTATTTTTGTTCCATCTTTTTCTATTAGTCCCCAAGATTGAACCATTTTCAATCTATTCATTACTGCTTGTTTAATATCATCTCTTGATTCATCATCATTTTTTACAGCAGTAATCAAATCTTCTATTCCATAATAAGTCCCAATTTTTTCTTTCACTTTTTGAACTACCCTAGAAATCAATACTCCTTGCGGATCCATCCAATTCAATCTAAATAATGCAAGCCATTCTGTTTCTTCAAGCTCAGAACATTTCATAGTGAATGCTCCATCAATAGGTAATCCTTTTTCTTCATAAAATTTTATTTGACCTCTTGGCACAAAAACTTTTACATTTGTTGCTTCTGGTTTTAAATCCCAATCACTCAAAACTTCTGCATCTTTTCCTTGTGCAGCTAATTTTAGCCCCCAAAAAATTCCAACAGTGTCAATTGTAATTGTAGAAATTCTATTTTTTATTGAAGGATCTAGGCGCGCCATTTCTTCCATTAAAACAGCAAGCGAATAAGATTTTCCTCCTCCCCTTTTTCCGCAAATAAGCATCAAGTGGGGCCTTGCAACATCAACAAGAACTTTTCTTCCTAATACTGGGCGTTCGCCTGAAGACATTACTACTTTTCCTAAATAAGCAGTTCCCCTATTACCATACTTTTCTAAATCATTTAAGTCTCTTCCTAGAACAGCAGGTTCTTTTGAAAAATCGTTTTGCATAATACTAGAAAGTTTTTGAAGTATAATAATTTTCCCATCGCTCGAAAAATCAAAATTAATTTGTAATAATCAAAATAAAAAAAATATTAAAAAAAAGCAAATGTGATATCGAGTAACAACGAAGATAGCACTCAGATGCTGCTTGGCTGGGCGGTTCCGAATGAAATGAGGAAGAGTCCAAAGGACTCCGATTCTGTGGACTAGAATGCCAGTCCAGGCAAAGGAGGGAAGGGCACCTTATTTCGTACAAGGGGTTGGGTGTTGATGTACAAATAGAACTTTCCTTCCGGATCGTATCCGTTTAAGGTGTCCCTCTCTCACAAGTTTACTTAAACGCTGTGAAGCAGCGTTTGATTTCTTATAGGCAAGGCGTGCTCTTACATCTTCTGCTGTAACTTGACCAACTTCATCAATTAATTGCATTATGTGTTGGTCAGGTTCAGACAATATTTCCTCTGTTCTTGTGTGGGAGTCAGAGGAGGTTTTTGTAAGTAACAATTCCTGTATTTTTGTGAATTTTGTTTCCAGGTTTCTTAAAATCTTATTTGTTTCTTCTCTTTCTTTTGTTAATTTGAACAGAAGGGCAGCTAAGAAAGCTGGGTTTGATGATTCTTTCAACACTTCTTGCATATCAATACTTAAGTCATTGAATTCAGGAGAAATACGCTTAACCGCGTCAATGTCATTCAATAACTGTTGAGCATCGTATGCTTTCTGTGTTTTATCATGATTCATCATAGTATTATCATGATAGTCTCATGACATATATATACTTTTCCATTTTAGAAATAGAAACGCCTTATTGCTCTCAACTAAGGAATCCTAACTATTCTATTCTAGAATATAATCACTTTTTGTCAGGATTATACCATTTTTTTAATGCTAATGCCAACTCTGGATGAGTTTTTGCGTATTCTTTTGCTGTTAAACCGTACATTTCTGCATCAACCGCTTGTCTCATTGCTTTTGAACCGCCAAATGAACCATTCGGGTGCCCGTGTATCCCACCACCTGCTTGAATAATAATGTCCCTACCCATGGCATGTATTAATGAAGGAACGCTTTGTGGAGATAAACCGCCTGAACAAACAGCCATCATTGGCTTTAAATCCATCCAGTCTTCTTGTAATCTATGTTTAAATATGCTCTGAGTAATGATTTGTTGCTCTATTTCTTCTCCAACACTAACAACCTCTTTTTTTTCCTCATACATTTTTCCAACAATTCCCCCAACATGTAACTGATCTATTCCGATTAATCTACAAATTTTTGCTATTACTAACATGGAAATACCATGTTTTGGGTTTCTTGTAAAAGCACCATGCATTGCACGATGGCCATGCAAGACAACTCTAAAATCTAAATCTTTTAATGCTTGAACCGCTGACCAACCAACAGTTAAAACATCAACCATTACAAATTCTCCACCATTACGCATAACCGTTTTTGCTCGTTCAACCATTTGCGGATAGGGCGCAGTAACATTTGCCAAATAAGCTTTTTTTTCCCCTGTTTCTTTTTCAGCTTTTTCTCTTGCTTTCAAAGTTAATTTTATTCTCTTATCAAAATTATTAAAACTCATCGAAGTTAGGTTCTCATCATCCTTAACATAATCACAACCGCCAAGCCATGATTCAAAAGAAACCCTTGCATGTTGTTCTTCGTTCAAACCAACTTTTGGTTTAACAATAGTTCCAACAAAAGGACGGTGTTTTACACCCATTTTTTTTCTAATACCTTCAATCCCATACATTGGACCAGAATAATGCCTGATAAAAGATTGTGGAAAATCAATATCCATTAATTTAATATTTTTTACATCACTCATACCAAATAAGTTTCCTGCTATTGCAGAAGTTATTTGAGAAATATTATGTTCTTCAAAAAGCTCTTTTGGGTAAGCAACTTTGTATATACCATTTTTTGGGTTTATAGAAAATATTTTTGGAGCAAGTCTCTTAAATAATGCAGGAGACATTGTCCCAATATCTGTCCATGTCCCAATACTTGATTCGCTAGTTGCTCTTTGCGCTGCACTTTCAAAAGAAATTCCTCTCGCAGGTTCTAAATAAAATTCACAAACCAAATCTTCCTTTGTTGGTTTGTAACCCCTATCAATATATCCTTTGTATTCTTGAACTCTTACCATATAAACACCTTACTCAAAATAGGTTTTTGTTGTTTAAATATTTTGTGTATTACTTTTTCTTAGGCTTTTTTGAGCCATCTAATTTAAGAGAATAATAAATCAAAGCAACAAACAAAATTAACGGAACAAGTATTGCCGCAGCATAGTAATCAATGAAAGAAGTTAACAAAAAATAAATAGCATATATCAAAATCAATATTCCTCCAAATAATATTCCCATTGCAATCATTTCATTTTTTAGATACTTTCTTGCCAATAAAATGAAAACAACTCCAAGAACAACATAAACAATTCCAGAAATTATGTTATATGAATTATAATAATCATTAAATAAATAATTAGTATCACAATAACCTCCAATTTCATCCACTGCCCAAGTAAGTCCTGCCGCAACACATTCTGCTTCATCATAAGTATAATAGTTATATTGTTCTTGAGGCATCGAATAATACATTATTGATCCAACTAATGAAAAAACAAGCCACGCAAAAACGATTGCAATTAATCCAGAAATTATGGCTTTATTCATAACTACAATAAACTAATGTTATATAAAAAACTTACTTTTAAAAAAGTAAAAAGTAATAGAGAGCGTTCAGCTCTCTATCAAAAAGTTTAATTATTTTTTTAGTTGGATTGCGATTGTTGAAACTTTTAATGGTCTTCCATCATCTGTTTGTACTTCTTCTGTTGAAATATCAATGCTATTTAATTTTACATCTTCAGATTTATTTCGAACAATTTCTGCAACATCAACAGCACGAGAAATTGATTTTCCTCTTGCTTTGATTGTAACATTTTTTGATCCACTACCAAATTGTGTTACTACTGCTAAAACATAAGCCATTGCCCCTTTTTTTCCAACGTAAACAAAGCTTCCTTCTTCTTCAATAATTTCTTTCTTTGCTTCTTTTTTAACTTCTTTTTTTTCTGCTTTAATTTCTTTCTTTGCTACTTTTGCTACTTTTTTTTCTGCCATTTTGATGCCTCCAAGAAAATTAATTATTCAAATTGTAATACTAAAATATTTAAAAATGCAACTAATTTTTTAATTTAAAAATAGGAAAAGAAAAAAATTAAAAAAAAGGGAGTGTGGGCTGCTAAAAGCGCCCAACACACGCGCACCTGCGCATTTTTGATGAAACTTTTAATGAAACAACGTTTCATTAAACCCGCAAACCTTTGGTTTGCTTGGTTTTCTAAAAGTTTCTACTTTAGATATTTTATTGTGTTTGTTAATACACCGTGTGTGTATCCTGGATCGTAATTAAAGTATATTACTGTTCCGAATGGGAAACTCTTTTTCTCCAATATTGCTGGATAAGTTTTTGGAGTTCCTTCCGAATCAATATATGCTATTGTTTTTGCACCTTCATTAGCTTGGATTGCTAATGTTTGCATTGCATATGGTGGTTGTCCTTCAGGAGGAGAGATTTCTATCCCCATCATTATTTTGTGATCAAAGTCTTGTCTTCTTATTCTTCCAACAACACTTATTTCTCTTCCTTCTGCACATGTTGGAACATTGTCTGCTCCTAAAACACATTCAGCTGGCATAATGTCTCCGAATGTTGCTTTCCAACCAACTACGTCAGTTGAAACTGCTCCACCTAGACCAACACTTTGGTATACTCCAGAATTTAATACTACTATTAAATTCCCACCTTTCTTTACATAAGTTTGTATTGCTTCTCCTAAAGAAACCGAAACACTTTTTTCTGATAAACTTTGATCTAATACAACTAAGTCATATTGTGATAGTTCTTCAGAAGCAGCATTTCCAAATGAAGTTGCATCTCTTACTCTATAAGTTAGCATGTAAGCTAAATTATCCATTACTACTTTTTCTCCTAGTGAAGGTTCTCCTATAAACAATACTTGCATGTGAGAACTTCCTTGTGGTAAATAAGGAATATCAACAACACCAAAATAGTTTAATGAAGCTATCCCAATAATTACTAATAAAATCAATGGAATTAAACCCTCAAGATTAAATCGAGGCATTCCCCCGCCTATTGGCCCTGGGTCTGCTCCCCCTCCTGCATCATCATACATCTTTCTTCACTCCCTTCAATTAACCTGTTAATATTTTGTCTTTTAGTGTTTTTAATTCTTTCGTTAAAAGACTTGACAAAATAAACACTCTTTTTATTAATAAACCTTTCGAGAACAATCACAAGCTATTTTCCAAGCATCCCATAATACATGTTCTTTACATATATTGTATAGTTGTTGTCTTTTACAAAATATTCTACTGGATAAGCATAGTAAGCAACTCTTTCACCAATACCTGAAGTAGCTATTAATGGTAAATATCTTTGTAACAAATTTTCTTTTCCTTGTATTACTGAACCCTGATCAAGTGTTAAAACAATATTACTATTTGATGCATTAGGAAATTGTTTTACAATCGCAAAATCTCTATCAGGAGGTTGTATTCTTAATTCAAGTGCTGGAGAAGAACCATATATTAGAGGGTGATCTCCTGTTAATTCTGATTTAATTATTCCAACAGAAAATTTATTTTCTTGACATGTTTTTTCTTCACAATAATTTGCAACGTATCTTAATCCTAAAAATTCATCAAAATTTAAAGTTAAATATTCGGTTTCTGTTTCTTTTGCACGAGCCCAAGCATTATCTAAAAGTTGAGTTCCTTTATTTACATCCATTAAGTTTTCTAATTCGTTAATTCCTTTTTCTACTCCAGCATCTCCAACCCAAACAAGTCTTCCACCATTAAAGTTTACATAATTCATAAACATTTCAAGTTGTTCCATATTTATTTGTCGGGCTTGTTCAACAATAACTAACTTATATCTTTTTAGATTTCCAAGAGACACAGTATCTAAATGCGCCATATCAACTGTGTTTGCTCCAACCATATTAGGATCTTGCATAATTAATTTTAGTTCTTCAGGATTTCCTAAACCAGAATCACCATAAACAATTAACACTCTGGGGGCACCAAGAACAGTTTCGTAAATATCACACCAATAAGGAATGTCTCCGCAATTAACCATTCCCCCCCAAGTTAAAAGGAATAATACTACTATTAGAAGAACAATTACACCTATTACTTTCATTCCAATGTCGGCATAATTCATTTCCATCAAAACCACTCAAACAATACCATTTAAAAACTTCTCAATTTTCTAATATTATATAGAACGTTTAAGATATTTAATAATGGTGGTTTAATGGTAAAATTTGTTAAGAATCAATCACAACCTGGTTCAGGACCAAGTTCGGCAATAGGGATAACTAGATTCTTTGACGCTGACTCAAAAAGCCCAAAACTAAGTCCATACTTTATTGTTGGTGTGGCAGTAGTCGTAGTAATAATAATGCTTATTTTAAGAATTATAATGCCTGCATAAATAGTTTTTTATTTTTCAAAAATCAATACTAGTTATGAGAATAAGAAATGCACGCATAGAAGACGCTAAAGAAATTGTTTCTTTCAACAAACAAACTATTCGAAGAGTAAATGCAAAAGACTATCCAAAAGAAGTTATTGAAAAATGGTCTCGTGCATTAAATGTGGTCCATTTTAGAAAAAGATTTAAGGAAGGGAATAGAAAAGTATTTGTTGCTGTTGAAGGAAAACAATTAGTTGGTTTTGTAGCAGTAAACTTAGAAAAGTTGAGTATAAGAGCATTGTATGTTCACCCCGATTTTATTGGAAGAGGAATAGGAAAAAAGTTATTAAAAAAAGGAGAAGATTTTTTAAGAAGACAAGGCGTGAAAAAAAGTGTAATACATTGTTCATTAACAGCAATTCCTTTTTATGAATCTCAAGGATACAAAAAAGTTAGATGGGGCCATTCTAAAATTGGCGAAGCAAAAGTCAAAGATTTAATTATGTCTAAAAAATTATAGAAAAACTAAGAAAAGAATTATTTCTTTTTTATTTCTATTTTAACTTTCTGTTCTTTTATTATTAATTCGTTCCCATTATTTGCTTTTTCTGTTATTGAGTCAGCTTGAACTGATTTCATAATTTCTTCCTTGAACTTTTTTACTGAATTTGAAATTAACTCTGAATCAGTTTGAATAAAAATTTCTATCCTGTCTTGGATTGTCAATTTTGCTTTCTTTCTCATATCATTTACTTTTCGCATTATTTCTCTTGCAGCCCCCTCTTGTTCTAATTCAGGAGTCATTTTTATATCTAATTTAACTGAAAGTTCACTGCCTTTCTTTAATTCAACTTTTTTAATATTTAACTCATCCATTATTGGCTCTTTTAATTCATCTCTAATTTCTTTATTAGCAGTAATTGTAATTTTTGCCAATGGTTGTTTTACTGGAATCTTTACTTGTATTCTTTCATCAAGCCCTTTGCTAACAATTTCTCTAACAGTAACCATTTCTTCTTCTAAAGAATCATCAATTTTTTTCTTATCAAACCTTGGCCATTCTTCTAAATGGACAGAATTCTTTTTCGCAAAATTTGTCCCTTTCAGAGATTGATAAATTTCTTCAGAAATAAAAGGAGTTATCGGCGCCAATACTTTAGATAATTTGTCAAGAGCAAAAGCAAGGGTTTCAATTGCTTCCTTCTTTTCTTTTTTATTAGTGCTCTTGAATCTGTCTCTACTTCTTCGCACATACCATGTTGAAAGCAAATCAACAAATTCTAAAACATCAGAACAAACTTTCACAGTATTATAATCGTCAAGATTTTCTGTTGAATTTTTTATTAACTTGTGTGTCTTACTAATTATCCATTTATCTAAAATATTTTTTGAAGAATCATTTTCTAGTTCAATATTTTTTGTTCCAAATAATTCATAAAATCTTTTTACATTTTCAAGAATCATTAATACTTTTCGATTAATTTCTTTTACACTATCATCTAAAAAATTAATATCTTGTGCTCGCATTACTGGGGTTGACATTAAATAAAACCTAAAAGCATCTGCTCCAAATTCATCAATTAATTTATTTGGATCAGTGTAATTATTTTTTGATTTTGACATCTTACTGCCGTCTTTTGCCAAAATATTTCCTGAAACTACTGAATGAACAAACGGGCTTTTTCCAAGTAATAATACTCCAATTACGTGCATATAATAGAACCATGCTCGCACTTGTGCGATATATTCTGAAATAAAATCTGCCGGAAAATGTTTCTTTAACCACTCTTCATTCTCAAATGGATAATGCTTTGATGCATAAGGCATTGAACCTGATTCAAACCAACAATCAAGCACTTCTGGAATTCTTTCCATCTTTTTTCCACATTTACATTTCAAATGTACTTTGTCAACAACATCTTTGTGCAAATCAATTTTGTCATCAACTTTTGTTGTCGCATTTTCTTGTAATTCTTTTATTGAACCAATTATTTTCATTTCCCCACAAGAACATTTCCACACAGGAATTGCTGTTGCCCAAAATCTATTTCGCGAAATACTCCAATCAGGAGCAGTATCTATAATATAATTAAATCTCGTTTCGACATCTTTTGGATGCCATTTAATGTCCTTTGCTTTTTCTTTTAATTTTGTTTTTATTTTTTGTATATCAACAAACCAAGAGTCAACTGCATTATAAATTAAAGGAGTTTCACACCTATAACAAAAAGGATATGAGTGCGTACATTCTTTTGCTTCAATTAATATTCCTCTATTGTATAAATCTTCTAATACATCTCCGTCAATATCTTTGAACCATTTTCCAATCCATTCTTTTGGTCCCTCAATAAGTTTACCATCTTTTCCAATGTGTTGTATTATTGGAAGATCATGTTTTCTTATTTGAGCATAATCAAATTCTCCATAAATCGCCATGTGAACTAATCCGGTTCCATCTTCACTTGTTACTTCATTTCCACCATCAATTACATAGAATCCTTTTTTTCCTTTTGTATCCATTTCATACAAAGGAACATATTCCACACCAACTATTTCTTTTCCTTTCATTTCTTCAATTAGTTTATAATCTTTAAATATTTTATCAACAAGATCTTTTGCCACAACAAATTTTTTTCCAAAAACATCCACTTTAACATAATCTAATTTAGGATTTACTGCAATGGCAACATTTCCAATTAATGTCCAAGGTGTTGTTGTCCATGCTAATAAATATTCATCTTCACTACCTCTTATTTTGAAACCAACTGTTGCTGTTTTTTCAGAAACATCTTTGTAAGAATTATCCATTTGTATTTCTGCATTTGCTAAAGGAGTTTCACATCTCGGACAATACATCAAAACTTTTTTGCCCTCATAAATATATCCTTTATCATAAATTGTTTTGAAAATATACCAAATTGACTCCATATATGTTTGGTCCATTGTTTTATATGAATCATCAAACTCAATCCATTTTCCAATTCTATCAACCGTTTTTTTCCATTCATCAACAAAAGAAAGAACTTTTGATTTTGCTGCTTTGTTAAATTTGTCAACACCCATTTCTTCTATTTGTTTTTTTTCATTAATATTCAAACTTTTTTCAACAATATTTTCTATTGGTAAACCATGGCAGTCCCAACCCCATCTTCGATCTACCCTATAACCTTTCATAGTATAATATCTTGGAAATAAATCCTTACTTACTAAAGAAAGAATGTGACCGTGGTGTGGTAAACCTGTTGCAAACGGAGGACCATCATAAAAAACATATTCCTTGTCTCTTGGTCTTTCTTCAACACTTCTTTCAAAGATATTGTTTTTCTTCCAGTAACTGGTAATCTTTTCTTCTACTTCTGTTCTAGTCATTTATTTTCACTGCATTCTGTCCTTTGCAAGAGCAAAGGGCAAATTCTTTCGCGGACCTTAATAAGGTCCATGGGCACTGGCGGATTCGAACCGCCGACCGTTAGTGTATAAGACTAATGCTCCACCACTGAGCTAAGCGCCCCTGAACCGAAAATCCGGTTCACGTATTGTGCGCCTTCGGCAGCACTTTTTTCATAAACCTTTCTCAAATGTTCACATACACTGCATTCGCTTCGCGAAGCAGAGCTACTCAATAAATCTAAATAATTTTCTTCACCAGATGTAAGAAGTTGAGAGAAATAAGTTTTATAAGTATGACTAAGTGAATTAAAACCAGACTTATTGTTGAATGGAACACTGATTTTGATGAAACTTTTCTGAAAAGTCTCCGAGTATGGCCAAACACCTTCTTGTAGTCATAATAGATTCTTTATCCACTTTACTTAAAAAACTAGTGTTTGCCTATTTTTTTGTTGATTTCTTTAATTCTTTAATAATGTCTTTTGCTTCATCTTTCAGAGCTAAACCAAACCCTAGTCCGACCATCAAGCTCATCGCAAAAACGAATCCCGCAAAAGCAATTAGGAAAGCATATTCAAGTAATTGTGTTGGTAAACCAATAATATTTATCGCCATTACTACCGCAATGTAAACAATCATTAGTTCTAACAACAAACCAAATATCTTTCTTAAAGAATGTTTTGTTGCTTCGATTGCATTTCTAGCAAACCTACCAATTATTAATCCTGCAATTATTACTCCAATTGCAACTATTATTAACAATGCATATTGTATCCAAAAACCAAGTACAGTATTTAGAGTCATTAGGTTAACTAATTCTACTGCTTGTTTTAAGAAAATAAAAAAGATATACCATTTTGCTATTATTCCAACAACTTCAGAAAAATCTTTGTTACCAATAGCTGCTAATAAGTTTTGTTGTTCAAACCATTCATCAATACCCATTGAACCAAGCAATTTTGAAATAATTATTTTTGCAATTACCCCAACAACATAACCAACAACAATAAAGGCTATTGCAACAAGTAGGCTTGGCAATACTCCGAGAAAAGAAGTATATATTGCAGTTAAAATATCAACCATGTTAACACATAGAGAGAAAAGAACTATTTAAATATTACTAAGGTGTGGTGCCGATATTTTTTTCCATATCTTCAATTCTTTTTACAATTAAATCTACTTTTGAAAGAAATTCTTCAAAAGAACCATTATTTTCTATCACAAAATCCATCTTTTCAAAAACCTCATGCATATTATACATCTTATCGTCTTCTCTATCTCTTTCTAAAAATTCGTCTAAGTGTTTTGATTCATCTTCTCTTCTATCAAATCGATTTTGTTCATTCGCATTAGTTAGAATCATTTTCGCATTAGGATATTTTTCTTTTATTTTTTCATATTCTCTCATTAATCTCAAACCAGAAATAACTACTTTGTCTTTTCCTTCTGCTTTTTTTAATACCCTTTCAATCAAATAATCTTGACCTAATTCTTTTCTGAATCGTTCACCATAATTCGACATATTTGTCTTTGTTACTTCAAGTCCTCTTTCTTTTAATTCATCTGCAATAAAATCAGAAAACCCAATTTTTGTATAACCTTTTTCTTCTAAGTGTTTTGCTAGAGCACTTTTTCCAGAACGTGCATATCCTGCGACCATTATTACTATTGGCATGAAATAAATAAAAGAGAAGAAAATAAAAAGAGTGCTGAAAGAATTATTTTCTCCTTCGTGTTAGTTTTGTTTTTGGAATTGTTTTTCTTATTATCCAATTTCTTTCTTGTTTTTTTTCCATATTCATTTGCTTAGCTAATTTTTCATAAAAAGGTTCTGCCCCAACAGCAGCAGTTAAAATTACTCTCTCATATTTTTGTAATAATCTTTTTGTTGCTACTTGTAATAAAGTTCCACCAATAGTCATTTTTCTTCTTGAATCAACAACAGACAAAGCATGTATTTTTCCAACGCCTTGCATATATCTGCCAAAATAAACAAACCCCGCTATTTTACCATTTACTCTTGCAATTATAACATCAGTTCCTTGCAAACGAGTTATTGGATTTGGAGGCACAACTCCTAAATTTGGAACTCTTCTCCCTTCTAACCCCAACCCTTTTGCCCTAGGGTCAAGAAACTCTTCTGACATTTCAAATAATTCTTGCAATTCTTTTTTGTTTGCTAATTTTACTTCAAAACCTTGAGACATAATAATAAATAGTATCCAAAGTATTTATTGTTTTTGTAAAAAAATTCTCTCAATCCTGTCAAAGACAGGATGTAAGCGTATTCCGAACCGACCATACGGAATTGGCCTTACATTCCCATTCCACTCATGTCCATTCCGCCAGGCATTCCTTGCGGAGGAGATGGTTTTGATGAACCTAGAATAATATCATCAATTCTTAGAATCATTTCAACTACTTCTGAAGAAGAGTTTATTGCTTGTGTTTTAACACTCAAAGGTTCAATAACATTTGATTTTTTCATGTCTTCGATCCTTCCTTTGTAAACATTTACTCCAAAGTATTTTCCTTCTTTCTTTGTGTGCTTACTTCGTAATTCTACTAAGGCATCTATTGGATCCATTCCTGCTGTTTCTGCAAGTGTTCGAGGAATTATTTCTAAACTTTCAGCAAATGCTTCGATTGCCAATTGTTCTCTTCCACCAATAGTTTTTGCATAATCTCTTAGTTGCATAGAAACTTCCATTTCGCATGATCCTGCACCAATAAGAACTTTTCCAACTCTTATTGCAGAAGCAACTGCTCCCATTGCGTCAACTAAAGCTCTTTCTGCTTCATCAACAACATGTTCAGTTCCCCCTCTTAATAAGATAGAAACACTCTTTGGATTCTTACAATCTTGTACAAAAACCATTGCATCTCCTGAAACTTTTTTTTCTAAAACTTTTCCAGCATTTCCTAAATCAGTTTTATTCATTTCTTTTATTGTAGTAATAATACTCGCGCCTGTTGCTCGAGCTAATGCATCCATATCAGATTTTTTTACTCTTCTTACTGCAATAATTCCTTTCTTTGCTAAATAATGTTGTGCTAAATCATCAATTCCTTTTTGAGTGAAAACAACGTTCGCACCAACTTTTTCTATTTCAGAAACCATTGATTTTAATTGAGCTTCTTCTTGATCAATAAATGCTTGTAATTCATCAGGAGTAGAAATTTGTATCTTTGTATCATTTTCTGGTTCTTTTATTTCTAAAGCAACATCAAGCAATACTATTTTTGCATTATTAATTGATCTTGGCATTGCTGTGTGAACAATTTCCTTATCAATTACTATTCCTGAAATCAATTCAGAGTCTCTTAATGAAGCCCCCGTCTTTTTTTCTATTTTTATATTATCTTGATCAATAATTATTTTTGAATTTGTTTCATCAGCAACATTATTTACTGCATTCAAAACTATTTCTGATAATTCTTCTGCTGATTCTGCTGCTTTTCCTGTCATAGAAGTTAAAGCAATTGTTTTCAAAGCTTTTTTGTCTTTAAAAGATACGTCATCAGCTGTGTCTAAATAAAATTGTTTTGCTTTTTGCGCAGCCATTCTGTACCCATTAATTATTACACTAGGATGAATTGAATCGTCCAATAATTTTTCTGCTTTTTCAAGTAGAGTTCCTGCAATAACTACTGCTGTTGTTGTTCCATCTCCAACTTCTTTGTCTTGTGTTTTTGCAACATCAACCATCATTTTTCCAACAGGGTGTTCAATCGCCATTTCTGAAAGAATAGTTGCTCCATCATTAGAAATTATTACATCCCCCATATCATCAACTATCATCTTGTCCATTCCTTTTGGACCAAGAGTAGATTTTACTGCTTGAGCTACTGCTCTCGCAATCAAAATATTCATTCTTTGAGCATCTCTACCCCTTGTTCTTCTTGCGCCTTCATTCATAAAAGCATCTTCTTGTTGTTTATCAGCCATTATACCTCACCTCTAATTAAAAACCAGTATTATATATAGTGCCACTCAAAAAGGCATATAAATGTTATTGTGCGTTTGTGCCACTCAAAAAGCCTTAATAAATGAAAAAAACACTATTTCTTCATGAAATATCAAAAAATCTCTAAAATTGCAAAAGGATGGAGCTCTTATATTTGGTTAGCTGAAGTTCTATCGAGCAACAGCGAAGATAGTACGCGTGTGAACAGAGCAAGCAGTTCTGGGAAAAAAGTTGCTATTAAAGAAGTTAGAGAAAAATCAAATAGAAAGAATTTGGCTGAAAGAGAAGGAAAGATGTTGAAATTAGCTAACTCTGTTGGAGTTGGACCCAAATTAGTTGAAGCGAATTTTGAGAAAAATTTTGTTGTTTATGAATATGTTGAAGGTGAACGATTTTTTGACTTTGTTTTTTCTGGCGAATTTGAAAATGCCTCACGAAAAGAAATTTATTTTTTTGTAAAAGAATTAATGAGACAATGTTTATTACTTGATGAAATTGGTTTACGCCACACACAATTACAAGTAGGAAAAAATATTCTTGTAAAGAAGATTTTTATAAAAGGAAAAAAACAATTTGTTCCAGTAATAATTGATTTTGAGAAAGCAAGTGTTACTGAAGGTGCACTTCGGAATGCCCGTACGAAATCGGGAAAAAACTTCGGACAAATAACCTCTTTTTTATTTTATAATCCACACGGAAAAGTTGCTGAAAAAGTTAGAGAAAAATTGAATGTAAAACTATGAGTTTTACATCCTAAATTTTCTTTCTACTTCCATGTTCAATAAATCACACGCGGTTTTTATTGATTCCATTTGTAGAATAATTCTTTCTTTTTCTAGTTCGATTTCACTTATTGCTTCGTATGGTTCTATTGCATCTTTGAACATGCTTCTATCAATGTAGGGATATGGGAATGAATCCATTTTTTTAGAAACGTTTGCTACGGTTCTTCCTAACCAAACATTTAATCCTCTTTTTACTGGACCTTTAATTGTTTTTCCTTCATCTAAACTAGAACGTAATTTGTTTGTTATAGTTGCTTTTGGAAAAGGCAATTTATCATCTTCTAAAGAAAGAGAAATTGCTGTTTTTTTGTCGCCAGAATCTATTTTGTTGATTAGTGCTTCACATTCGGTTTTTATTTTTGTAATACTCTTTGTTAATTCTTCTCTTTGTTTGTTAATATTTTCTATTTCTTCATATGGAGCAATAGCTTCTTTTAACATATCATAATTAGCAAAGGTATATGGTTGTGAATTCATTTTTGTTGCAATTCTTTGTATCATTTCTGCAACCCAAAGATTCATTTCATCTTTTACTGTTCCTTTAATTTGTTTTCCAGGAGCAATGTTTTTTCTAACAATTTTTGTTATAGTTGCTCTTGGAAAAGGTAATTTTCCATCATCTTCAATATTCTCACGAACGCTAGTTTCATCAGTTTCTTCTGAATTATCATCGTTATTTTCTTCTAACTCTTCTTCTTCAATCTCTTCAGAATCATCATTTTCTTCTAGTTGTGCTTCTTTTTTCTCTTCATCAGTCATTCTCATCACCTTTTTACCGTGCTCTCTAATACAATTTTGAAACATTTAAAATAAAAAGGCATGGGTTTGGGTTAGAAAAAACCTTTAAAAGATTTAGGAAGTCAAACCAAATCTAACCGATTATTGAAGCAAACATTAATGTTATACTTGCAAGAATTAGAATTCCTATCATCAACATTTGAGACATATCAAGGTCGGCTATTCTTAGAATAAATACTGCAAGAGCAACTATCAATAATATTGCTCCAAAACCAAGCATTGTGTAAGAAAAAAACATTGATTTTTTTCTGAACTTGTGAACCTTTAATTGTTCAATATCAAGATCCATTTGGGTCATTCTTTCATTAATAGAATCAAGAGCAATTTTTACCATTGAAACTGTTCTTTGTGATGTCCCAATAATTTTGTCTACTCTTTCTTCAAAAGATTTTGATTCTTTTATTACTTGTTCTTTTGCTTCGCCAAGTTCAGCAGTAGCAAGTTCTCTTACTCTTCCTTTTTCTTCTTGTTCAATTGCTTCTAAATCTTTGTGAATTATTTCTTCAAACACTTTTCTTTGTTCTTGGAATTCATCTTTTACAAGAGCATTAACTTCTTTTTTTAACAAAGTAAAAGTATCGGCTTCTGCAATTAATAATAATTTTTTTGCTTGTTCATCTTCAACGCCAAGGTCATGCAATGTTGCAACAATCTTTTCTCTTGGTTGTCCTTCTTGCACCATTTTTTGTATTACTTCAATTATTGATTCTTCGCCCATTCCAATCAACTCGTAATTGTTATAGTATGAGAATAATTTTGTTCCAATTTTCCAACACGCAAAACAAATTTCATCTTCGCCATACCTGGATTAATAGGTGTCAAAGTAGAATTTAAATTTTTGCAATCGTTTACTCCAAGAGAAACTGTCCTTGGAAAGAAAGGTTCTTCAAAATAACTTCCCTCAACACTCTCAATCCAATAAACTTCAAACAAATCACTTTCAGAAACATTACACAAACGAACAATCATATCATACTTGTTTCCAACAGTCATAGAACTTGTTAATTGTACTTCCGCAGTAACAGGCCGGACTGTTGTTTCATCTAACTCAAAATGTAAATGTACCGGGCGATTAAAAGAAGATGTAATATACACTTCATATTGAAGGTTTTCTGAAAATGGGATTTCTGTAGTAAATTCTACTCGATCATTCGCACTTATACTTTGAACAACGGCAACTCTTTCTTCATTATTCATTACAACTTTTACTTGAGCATCATCAATACTATGGTTTGAATTATTCACTATATCTGCTTTTAACAAAACTTGATCTCCAACTAATTCTAAAGAAGCATTCTCCACAGTAAGAACTTGTGTAAAAGAAATAAAATATATTAATGTGAAGAATATTATTGCAAAAACTATTATGAAAACAGGATAAACTATTTTTCTTGAAATAAACATCTTACTCACCCCTGTTTAACCAATTATATAAATTCAACCTTTTCAAATTATTCAACCTTCTCTACTTTTATAATATCATCAAAAAATTGTCCTAACCTAGGAACAAGAACATCTTTATTCAATAAATAATAACCTGCTGTTTTGTATTTATGTAATAGTCTTGTTAAAGAATAGATAAATTTTAACAATATCTTTTCTTTATGATATAATTCTAGCACACCAAGAGAATCAAAAATAAATATTGGTTTTTTTTCTTCAATAATATTTATCATTTTTATTTGTAATTGAGTCAGGTTTCTCAAAGAATCAATAAAATGAACTTGTGAATTGTTTTTTTCTCTTTTAATATTATTTGTTATGGGATCAATTAGAAATACCTTGGTCAAATCTATTTTTGCACCAGAAAGAAACTCTTGTGCGGTTTTATAATTCATAGAAGTAAGAATTATTGCAGGAGTTCTGTTTTCTTTTAAAATACATTTTACCATCGCAATAATAACATCCTTATTGTTTATTGCATCACAATGGATAAGAGTTTGGCCTTCAGCACATAAACCAATTTGTTTTGTTAATTGAGAAAAAATATTAGTTTCCCTAGAAAGCATTTCTTGTAAAGAATCGAACTTTTTTGTCTCCTCTTCAATGCTTTTTGACACCCTTGTTTTGTCTGAGAGAATCGCTTCTACCTCTTCAATGCCCGCCATAACTTACATATAACATAAGTCATTATTAAATGTAATTAACAATAAAAAAACAGTATTTTTTTACTCAAGGACAAGTTATTAAACAAGAAAGAACTAATTATAAAAGTCTGCAAAACAAAAAATTGGGTGCTTTTCATGGTCTCAGACAAGGAAACTAAGAACGAAATGGCTTTTCTAGAAGATTTGAAGAAATTACAGAACGCAAACTCTGGTGGCGAACAAAAAAATTCCTTTGAAAAACTAAAGGAAATTTCAAAAAACAAAGTTAAAACAGAGCAAACAACACAAGGTAGCAAGATAGAAATGAATGAAATAAAAAAAATTGTTCCAGAACAAAGAATTGAAAAAATAGAAGAAAAACCAATTATTTTTGAAAAAAAAGAAATCGTACAAGAGACAGGTAACAAAAAAAATATCATAAATGAAAAGAATGCAGTAATTAGAGAACCTGAAAAAGAATTAGAATTAAAAAGCGATTTTTTTACAAGAAAAGAGAAACCAATAGAACAAAAGTTTTCTTGGGAAAACAAAGAAAACATCGATATGCCAAGAGAAGAAGATTTTGAAGAAATCAGAACAATAAATGAAGAGACACCAATAGGAAATACTTACAAAGAATTACAAAGACAAAGAAACACAATGAGTTTTGATTGGGAAGAAAGAGCAAAAATTGATATGCCAAGAGAAGAAGATTTTTCGCCAACACACTTGGATTGGATGAAAAAAGAAATTAACCCAAAAACAGAATTGAGTGACAAAAAAGAAAGAGACGAAACAGAATTTCCATGGGAAGTAAATCAAAAAATAGGTGTCCCCACAAGAGAAGATTTTATTAATTCTTTAAAACAAGATGAAGAAATAAAAAAGGATTTTAGCTCAAGTGTTTCAGAAAATTTTGATTGGATGAAACACGAAATAATTGATGCGCCAAAAAAAGACGATTTTACTATTGAAGAACCAACTGGCAATATGCTAAATAAAGAAATAGAAAAGCAACAAGGAATCGCAGATAACAAAATACAAAGCACAAATGTTTTGGAGAACAAAAAAATAGAAAATGAAAAAATTGAAAACAAAGAAAATATTACAACTAAAAAAGAGGAACTGCCAGGAACAGGACCAAGATGGAAAACAACAAAATCAATTGAACCAAAAGAAGAAATTAAAGCAGAGTTTAAACCAAGCGGAGAAGAAAAAATAAAAGGACCAAAATGGTTTCATAAAAAAACAAACGATAATGCAATCCCAAAGCAAACGGAAGAACAAAAAGTTGGAGAAACAAAAATAGAAGAAAAAGTTGTTCTTGAAAAAAAAGAAACCTTGGAAAAAAATAAACCTTCTGAAGGCGGAGCAAGATGGAAACACACCACAATCTCAACTCCTGACGAGAAAAAAGTTGAAGGAAAAGCACAAACAATTGTTGAAAACAAAACAAAAGAAGAACAAGCAAGTGTAACAAAAACAAGCGAGAAAGAAAATCAAAAAATAGAAAGTACTGTTGGAAAAACCAAAGTTGTTGATTCAGGACCGAGATGGAAAACAACAGGAACAGAAGATACTGAAACAAAAAAAGCATCTCATTTAAAGACACCAATCGATGGAATGTTTGAAATACTAGAAAAATATAAGTCGGCAGATACAGAACAACTTGGAAAAGTTGTTAACATGAGTAGTTATGATGTTGAACAAATAATGAAGGATTTTGAAGATTATGATATTGTAAAAATAAAGTATCCAACAAGCTTGAAGAAAAAACCAAGAGTTATCCTAAAAAAAGTTATTGAACCAAGAGTAAGAAAAGCACCAGTCGGAGAGATATTAGATTCTTATAAATTAGAAGTCGACGATGTCCCTGCGGAAGTAGAAATTATTTTGTCAAAAGATGAGGCAAGACCATTATACACTATTAAGATGCCTGCGATAGGACCATACACAAAAAAGTTTTTAGAATTTTTAAAGAATGAAATCGCAGAAAACATTCCTGTTGAACTAGAAGAAATAATGGATCCAAAAAAATCAAAACATTTGAAAGATAGGTTTTTTGAAGAATCACAAAAACACTTGATAAAATATTTCCCACAAAGCTCAAAAGAAATGCTAAACACTTTGAGTGGAGTAATACTACACGAAATGTATGGTTTGGGGGACATAGAAGTTATTCTTGGAGATGATATGCTAGAAGAAGTAGCAATTAATTCTGCAAAAACCCCAATAACAGTTTACCATAGAATTCATGGTTGGTTAAAAACAAATTTGTATCCAGGAACAGAAACAGAAATCATGAATTATTCTTCACAAATTGGAAGAAAAGTTGGAAGAGAAATAACTACCTTGAGTCCAATACTTGATGCACACCTACTTTCAGGAGATCGTGTTAATGCTACACTGTTCCCTATCTCCTCCGAAGGAAACACACTTACAATAAGACGGTTTGCGAGAAAACCATGGACACTTGTAGATTTTATTGGAAAAGCACACACAATGTCAAGCGAAATGGCAGCATTCTTGTGGCTAGCAATACAATTCGAAATGAATGTAATTGTTTCTGGAGGAACTGCTTCTGGAAAAACATCAACATTAAACACATTACTTTCACTTGTTCCTTCTTACCATAGATTAATTTCTATTGAAGATGTAAGAGAAATTGTCTTGCCTGTTTATTTGAAATGGAATTGGATACCAATGGTAACAAGGTCAGCTAATCCAGAAGGACTAGGAGAAGTAACAATGCTTGACTGTATGATTTCAAGTTTGAGAATGAGACCTGACAGAATAATAGTTGGAGAAATAAGAAGAAAGAGAGAAGCAGAAGTATTAATGGAAGCAATCGAAACAGGACACAGTATTTATTCAACAATACACGCTAACTCAGCATACCAAGTATTGAGAAGACTAGGAGAAGCACCAATGAGTATTCCAGTAATGCAAATAGAACAATTAGATATAATTGTTGTTCAATTCCGTGACAGAAAAACAAACAAAAGAAGAACATATGAAATAGCAGAAATAGAACAAACAAGCACTGGAAAAGGATTACAAGTAAATACTATTTTCAAGTGGGTTCCAAGAACAGACACATGGGAACAATTAAACAAACCAACAAAAATATTAACATTATTGAATATGCACACCGGCTTAACAGAAGCAGAAATATATAAAGAACTAGATAAGAGAAAAGCTATTTTAGAATGGATGTTGGAACAAAATATTTCTGATTTGGATATGATCGGTTACGTTGTAAAACTTTTCTACACTGACCCGACAAGAGTAGACAAAATGGCAAAAGACAAAGTGAACGCGGATAAAATCAAAGAGATGATGTAATGCAAGAAAAAAACCCAGTAATGATGTTGTTTCCACTAGAAAAAGCAAGGCATTTTAGTGATAAATATTTGTTTATTGGAAGAACATTATCAAAAATAATTTTCTCTCTTGAATATGATTTAAAAAATGCTGAAATAAAAATTGACGCAGAAAACTATTCACTCGCATCATTTATATCAGCCATAATTTATGGAATATTATTTTTATTTGTCGGATTAGCATTCGGAGTTCTCATTGCAAAAGGATTTAACGCAACAACAATTATCATAACTATTGCAATTGGCATATTTGCTTTTTTAGGAGCACTAATTTTTCACTTATTGTACCCAAAAATACAAGCAATGCAATTAGCAAAAATGGTTGACCAAGAATTATTATTTGCATTAAGAACTTTACTAATACAACTTAGTTCTGGAATAAGTTTGTTTGAAGCAATGAGATCTATTTCAAGGTCAAACTATGGGCAAGTTTCCGCAGAATTTGCAGAAGTTGTAAGAGATATTAACTCTGGAAAAAGTGAAACAACCGCTTTAGAAAAACTTGCATTCAGAACAAAATCCGATGTCCTAAAAAAAACTATTTGGCAAATAATTACAACAATGAAATCTGGAGGATCAATTGCCAGCGCACTACAATCACAAATAGAAGAATTAGTCGCACAACAATCTGAAACAATAAAAAAATATGCAGCAGAACTAAATTTGTGGACATTAGTATACCTCATTATTGCAGCAGCAATGCCATCATTAGGAGTAACTTTCTTAGTAATAGCGTCTTCAATAGGTAGTTCAGGAATAGGAAAAGAAGCAGTAATATTAATCGCCGTGTTAGCAATGGTTATACAAGGAGCATTAATCTTTGTAATAAAAATGCAAGTTCCAAAGGTGATAAAATAAATACTAGACAACTAGCATCAGTAGCGTCATTACTTGTTCCAAGAAAATTATTAGAAGGACCAATTTCTAACTGGTTAAAATATGCAGGATCACACGATGACGAAAGAATATGGGCAGGAACAAGAGTATTCCTTTCTTTGTTAGTTGCAACAATAGGTTTTTTGATTCCATTCAGTGTTTTTCCAATATTAAATATTTTCTTTGGTTATGAATTATACTTTGAACCCTTAATACAATTAGGAATAATGCTTGTATTAGCAGTGCTTGGTTTCTTTGCAACACTCGCACTTTTTTATTTACACATCAATTATGTTATTGATGGAAGAAAAAAAATGGTTGAAGCAATATTGCCAGATTTTTTATTCTTGGTTGGAAACAATTTGAAAAGTGGAATGACTCCATTCTATGCTTTTCGTTCAGCAGTAAGACCAGAATTTGGTCCACTAAGTGAAGAAATACAATTAGCAACAAAAAAGAGTTTAGGAATAGGATCTTTTGCTGACGCCCTAAAAGAAATCGCAGACAGAATTGATTCAAAAATTTTGAAAGACACAACAAAATTCTTTGCACATGCATTAAGATCTGGAGGAAGGCTAGCACAATTAATTGAAACAAGTGCTAATGATATAAAACAAACCAACCAATTAAAGAGAGACTTAGTTAATTCAACAAGAATGTATGTGTTGTTCATTGTGTTTGTTGTAATAATTGCATCACCAATGTTATTAGCAGTAAGTGTACAATTCCTAAATATTCTTAGTTCAATACAAACCGAAACTACTAATTTAAGCGGGGTCGGTAATGAAGATATTTCAAATCAAGTAGGTTTGGCAGGAGGACAAATAAGTATTGAACCAGAATTCATGCAATTCATGGGATACATCTTAATCATAAGTAACTCCGTCCTCGCCAGCATATTTGTCGGAGTCCTCAGTGGCGGCAAGATAAGAGACGGTTTAAAGTTTGCACCAGTATTATGCATTGTTGGCTTAATTTTATTCAGTATAATCGTTGAAGCAGTTGGATTATTAATTGGCGGAGCAATATAAATAAACCCAATTTAACTCGTTTTAAACAACGAAAAGCTTTTTAAATACAAAAACCCTTAATCTTGCAATATTTATTCAATTAAAAGGAGGGAAAAAATCATGTTTAGAAAAAGGGGACAAGGAACAATCGAATACCTAGTAATAATAGCAATCGTTGTTGTTATTGCGTTAGTGGTTGTAGGTTTATTGTTGCAAGTAATGGACCAAGGATCAGGCATTCCAGAAGCAACAGCAAAAACAGCATGGAAATCTGCTCAACCTTGGGCAATAACAGACTGGGACCAAAACACTACAGCCCTGGCACTTGTACTAAAAAATAATTCGTATGAGTCAATGGAACTGGAAGATGTACATGTTAATGGAACCGCAGCAGTTTTTGAAGACTTCAATGTCTCGTCTGGAGCAACATCAACAGTATATGTTGCATTAACAGCTACAACGGCAGGAGACAAATACTCTTACGCAAAAGCCAACATATATATAACATATAATACAGCAAACATTAACGGAAAAAACCAATATGCATTAGCTGATATCGTAGGAACAGTCAGTTAGATAGAAATAGCCTTCGGACTATTTTCTATTTCTTTTTTTTAATTCTTTTTTATTTTTCGAAACAAAAACATTTAAATATATGAAATACTATACTAAGTCAATTGAGTGGTAACATGTTTAATAAAAAAGCACAAGGAACAATCGAATACCTAGTAATAATAGCAATCGTTGTTGTTATTGCGTTGGTGGTTGTTGGAATACTTATACAATTGTTAGGACAAGGTGCGGGCATAAACGAAACAAATTCTAAAATTGCTTGGCAATCAGCAGAACCATGGGCAATAACAGACTGGGACCACAATGGAACACAACTAACAATAGTATTACAAAACAATACTGCAAAAACAATGGATTTTGTTTCTATCACAGTGAATGGGGATGCTAATAATGATTCTGGACAAACAGGAGTATCACCAAACACAAAAATTACTAGAACAATTCAAAAAGCATGTACAAGTGGAACAAAATATTCTTATTCAACAGTAACAATTGATTATAATTCTGAAGACATATCTGGAAAACAACAAACAGGAATTGCGGATATAATTGGGACTTGTTAAAGAAATTAAACTAGTTAACTAACCTAATTAATAAAAAGGCCCAAAATTTCTACGTCGTCAAAATATTGGTATTTGTTTAATTTATTTATTTTTAAACTAGTTTAATATTTTTAGATAAGAATTAGAATCAATCCTATTATCAGAATGACTCAAAATAGAATTAATTTTTACTGGCAAGAAATTTGCATCAAAAGAATAAGTAAGATTTATGTCATAATAAGTTATTTTTGTTGAGTTAGTATCAATCTTGAAAGAATTTGCTGTGCCAGTATCCCCAAGAGTTATTGTCGTATTAGAATCAGAATACAATAATACCAAGGTAGATGTATTAGAAGGATCAATTAAATCACTTATTGTGAAAGAATTTACATCGTCTTCATAACGAATTACGACCGGAGCAATTCCAGCAGTTCTTGTCCAAGTGTAAGAAGAAAGAGAACCATTATAATCCAAATTCAAATCAACACTTGAAAGAGTTATCCCATTAGAAGTTAAGGACACAAAAGGAGAATCATAATTGTGTGTAAAAGAAAAATTATCATCAAAAAATACTTCTAGTGAGCCATCATTAATATTTGTTAAATCAATTGTTTGTGTTCCTTTTATTCTAGCAAAAAAAGTATTATTTAAAAAAGAAGCATAATTTGTAAGAGCATTTGAAACAGAATATTGTTTTGGAAGAGAATCATTAATTATTATTTCTATTTTGTTTGCCTCATACCCTATTTTAATATCTAAATCAAAAATTCTTTCTATATCAAAAGAAAGATCATCATTCAAAAAAGGTTCTGATGAAGTAGAGTAACTTCGTAGTATCATTGTTTCTCTTCCAATATTCTCATTCAAATAGTTTTGAGAAAAGAATAACAAAGTTGAAGCAAATAATACGACAGAAATCGTGAAAAGAAAACCTTTCTTATTCATTTATACCACGCCTCCATTTTTGCAACATAAAAAGAAACATTTGAATCATTAACAATAATAGTTCTTTCAACAGAAACTAATTCAGAAAAACTCTTTGTACAATCCGCTTTTAGTGCACCCAAAATAGGAGTATTTAAATCAGTAGAAGAATAAATCCTTGCTTCAAAACAAATTGATTGTAATGACTCGTTAATATTTTGTTGTATTAGTTCAGAAGATTGCTGTTTTATTGCATTTTCAAAAACCAAATTCTTTTCTAACACAGTAGAAAGATCTCTTGCAGAATTAATCAAGTCAATATTATTCCAAGAATCAATATTTACTTGTGCAACATAGGACAAAGAAACCAATATTAGAAAAGCAAGAACTGTTAAACCAATAAATGCATCTGAAGAAATAATAAATCCCCTGTTTTTTGGAAACCTATTACTTTTTTGGAGCCCCTCTTCATCAAAAAACCCTTTATTTTTCAAGTCCAACAACCCCTCTTAATACAGCTATTTGTTCATTGAACAAAACTGTTCTTTCATAAATAATTTCTAACTTAGTATTGTTTGAATCTAAATAAGAAGTATAAAGAACACTGCCATTTAAATCAAGCAATTGTAATTTGAAATCATATCTTCCAAAACCAAGTTTTGATTTTGTTTGAGAATAACTATTATTTAAATCTGTAATTAATGCAACTAATTTTTCTTGACTAATAACATTCCTATTTAAAGCTAAACCAAAAAGATTTGTGTCTGCTAAACTCTTTTCTTCCCAATTAAATGGTACACCGGGAGAATAAACTAAAATATTCATTGTTGAGTGCGAGACTTCATCGGCATCTTTTTTTATTTCAAAAAAATCTATTTGAGAAAAAACCGAGTTAGAAGAATAGAAAAAAAATCCTAAAATTACTAGGAAAATTGATATTGCTATTAACAAATCTGGAGAAAAAAATTGTCCTTTATTATTCATGACTTACAACAACTCCCAACATTATTCATAACTTACAACAACTCCATTATTTTGTTTTCTAAAATATATTCCACCATTAACATCAGTAATATTCCAAGTTACTTCTGCCAATAATGGAGCAGTTACTGCTTGACCATTAGAATAAACAACTCTCACAACACTCGGACCAATTTCAATGCTTTGGCCAATAGCATTCCAATAAATATTATCAAAATAATAAGAATTATCATCCATCAAAAAAACATTATTAACATTTCTAGAAATCATGTTTGCTACTTCTTGTGCCCTCCATTGTTGAAAAGCAGTTTGGTTTAATGAAGTTCTATTTTGAAACAAAAACATTCCAAAACCAAATATTGCTAGCACCAAAATAATTGTAATAATAAACTCCATTGAAACTTGCGCTTTTTTATTCATTCTTTTCCACTTCTAAAATACAATACTAAAGCATTACTACTATATAAGAAATTCTTGTTCCACTAATTTCCTTCTCTTATAATAAATGCATGAGTTCCTGAAGCAGGAGAATACAATGTATCGGTTGTGCTGTCATACTGCTGAGTAACAAAACCAATCTTGTCGCCCGCATTCAATTCAAATCTTCCATATGTAGCAGAACTTGGATGTAGTGTTGCCCCACCAACAACTATTCTTTGGTTTCTTGTTTCAACGTTTACCCCATCAACATTTTTGTCAATCCTTGACTGAATCCACTTGTTAACACTAATATTGAGATATCTTTGCACAACATAAATCAAATAATTTCCATCTACTGGAGCAGTATATGAATAATCTGTTGTATCCCAAGCATCATGAGTATCAAAATCAACAACATCAAATGGAATAGTTGTATTGGTTGCAAATTTAATTGATTGATCAGCAGACATGTGTACTCTTGCGGCAACAACCGGGCTCTCTAAAACTTTTCTTACTGACAGGAAGACAGTCGCACTACCGGTGCTAAGATTAAGTGCACTAGTATTATTGTGGTACACCTTACTCAGTATTTTATCCTCGGCAGAAAAATAACTCAAATCAACCACTGTTTGTGTAGGCCAAGTTGTCCCGCCCAGACTGTTTTCTTTAAATGCCAAACCAGTCTCAACACCGTCAGTACTTTTATATAAAGCAATATATTGTCTTTTGCCGTCTGGCAAATCCTGCAATTGTATTCCTGCATTAGTAATATAATAACCCTCTTCAGGAACAACATACCAATTATTATCTAAATCAAAGTCTCCTTGTGGATCAAATGATTCTGTATCAAACGCACACTGAGTCCATGTTGAAGCAGGTATTGAAAGAGTTGATGTCGCATAGGCAGATGCTCCAACAAAAGTTCCTTCACTTAATTGTCTTATTGACATATAAGTCCAATTACTTAAACCAAGGACATACCTACTAGAATCAGTTGTTTGAACTTTTACATAAACTGTGTCTCCAGCATTTAAATCATAAATATTACTAGCAAACTCTGCACGATATGACCCTGCATCAAGATACGTGTAACCTCGTGCAATCATTGTTTCTGTTGAACCATCATACTTGTATAAGCGAACATCCCAATTCTTATTAGTTGTTAAGTTATTGACTGTTGCTTGTAAAAAAATTTCATACTTTCCTGTTGTAGGAACAACAAACTCATTATTCTCTGTATCAAAAGCATCCATTGAATCTTTGCGCACATAATCAAATGCCACTTTTGTAAGAGTGCTTGCAGTAAGATATTGATCTGTTGTAAGACCAACAATTGTTACTAAAGGCGAAATTGCTGGAATTTCTGGTTCTTCAGGACACACACCAGTAACAGAATAAGTTGCATTAACATCCCTTAGAAAAGCACCAACATTGAAAAATCCTGCATTCCGGTCTGAAAAATCAGTATTTTGTTTGAACAAAATATCATAACCTAAATACTGAGAACTTGATAATGAAGAGATAGAATAATCAGTGTTATTATTTATACCTGAAATATAATACTCAGATGTTTTTGTATTACAATTCTCATCACTACAAGAATAAACATTCAAATCCAAACGAGAAACACCTTTCCTGTACAAATCAAGAATTTCTTCAGAAGATAATGCTCTTTCCCAAACTACGACTTCTTCAATTGCACCATCAAAATAATTTTGTATTACCCCCCTAACATTTCTAGCACCAATCGCAAAAGGATAACCACTCATATTCAATTGAGTAATGTCTCCAACAGTTCTACCAGTATCCCTTACTCCATTAATATAAATATTCAAATCATCATTGTCTCCATTGTACAAGTATATTACTTGACTCCATTCACTAAGCGGAACAGTATTAAGTGAACATAGATTGTAAGTTGTACTATTATTGCTTGCCCTTACTTGAACTTCTATTTCTAAAGGATCACATTGTCCATCTCCCAGCATTAATTCTACAATTGGATCATAAGTTCCTTTTTCTGGAACAGTACTTACTATTCCATTATACCCCCCAACAGCATAACTTGCTGGTTTTATCCAAGCCATTATAGTCATACTTTGGTTTAAAGCAAAATCATCATCATAACCTGTTTCAATATAATCATTCGAACCATCAAAATCATAACAATTTGTTCCCCACAAACAAGAAACATTTTCATCATTATCAAAATTTTGTGAAGACCCATCATACCCATTCCCACTCGAATCTTCAAAATCTGTTACATCATCTTCAGCATTCAAATGCCACAACCCAACCAAACCATTATTGAATTGATCAGTATTACAAGTATCAACATTTCCACAAATCTCTTTACCAAAAGAATAATTAACATCATTATTCACTTTAATCGAATTCCAATCTGCACTCACATTATTAGAATCAACAATAGAATCGGGAGAAGAAACAAACTTTGCTTCTAAAAAAGAATTATAATCTGCTTCTACCTCATCAGCAGTTAATGCCCTATCATAAATTTTTACTTCATCAATTTCTCCTTCAAAATATTTGGTTTTCCAACGCCCTATGTTAAGATCGCTTGCACTAATATCTTCTGACAAAATAATTGCAACATGAACCCATTCATCTGAAGGGATTGGTTCTAATATTTCTCGAAATTGATACAAGTCAAAGTAACCATACTTAGCACTAGAGTCACTAGCATAAACTTGTATTGAAACCCGATAAGGATTACTAGAATCAGTATAACAAACACTTTGTATTTCTGTCCACGCAGTAGAATTACTTGTAATATACCCTGATGTTCCCCAATCCCCTGTGTCTTGACAAAAAATTCTCAACTCAGTGGCATTCGCATTTTTTATCCAAGAGCTAATATAATATTTTTTATTAGCAGTAATAGAAATGTCTTGATATCCTTGGCCCCATGTTGCACTTGTATCCTTAGTAAACTTGTTTGAATAACTACCATAATAAACTTCACTACTTTCTTGGGCTGAATCACCCTTATTATCAATCCAGCTAGTAGCATCACCGCCACTCCAATTTTCAAAATCAGTATTACCCATAAGGTGATTTCCTAAAAAACTAACAACTGTTCCATTAACATATGTAGTTGCATTAATACCTTGCGTGTTTTGTACAAACCCACTATTCAAAATATAATCTGTGTTATTAAGGGACATTAAAGTATTGTCAGAAGAATCTGCTTTTACCCAATAAGAAATACTCCTAATATTTCCAACATCTCCCAAAGCAACATAATCACTATCCCCATCCAAACTTAAAGCATTTGAATCCCACATCCCTTTTGCAGAAATATTTGCGGTTCCAACAAGAGTTCCATCATACCCCCTTGCAGAATCATAAATTCCTATGTCACCATTTGTATCATTAAACTTATAATACGCAACAAGATTTTCATCCAACCAGTCTTGTTTTTTAGATTCATATAAATCAAAAACTTCCGCACTGCTCAAAACTCTATTCCATATTCCAACTTCTTCTATAATCCCATCATATAAATAATCGGGAGTTGTTGAAGCATGATAAGCCCCGCCAATAGTAACGGGAGAGACTTTATCAGGAATTTGTGTTGGAACTGTTCCATTTGATGTATATGTTGTAGCTACTTCCTCTCCATCAATATAAATATGAAAAGATTCATCTGCATCCCAAGTACCAGTAATTAAAGCCCATCGATTTAGCGGAATTGCTGAGTTAGTTTTTACTCTTTCCCAATAAGAATTATTCGATTGATTATAAATAAGAAAATCCAAAACATTGCTTGTAGAAACTCGGAGTAAAAAGCCTCTGTTTGAATCAGTTACTTCATAACCTCCAATTATTACCCCTGAATTGGGGTCACTTAATCCATCTGTGTAAACCCAAACACTCAAAGTTAGTTCTGTTGATCCACCTATTTCTTCAATGTTTCCAAAATTCACATAATCGTTTAAACCATCAAAAGTATAACTATTTGTATTCCATAATCCAGTTATCCCTTGTGTAGCACTCGTAACCGTTCCATCATAACCATTGCCTGAACTATCAATAGCATCTCCGCTAGATTCGTTTAAATGCCACAAAACTACTAAATTAGAATCAAACAAATAGTTTGTAGAATCCATCTCTCCAATCTCTCTTGAATTTTGATTCCAATCCAACTCACCAGTAGCAGTCCAAGAATTCGCATTAGTTATACTAGCAGAAGAAGAAATTTGTCGAACAAAACCATTATAATCAAAAAAATGATTCAAATCAGAATTAGTGATAGAAAAGAATGTTGGATAGGAATAAGTGCATAAATTTTCGTCAGATGTTTCTGTTGCAGTAAATAATAAGTTAATGTCTGCTGTTGCTGTTAAACCACCAGCAAAAACATTTAATGTTCCAATATAATTTCCATTAGTGTCAGAAGCATTAATGTCAAGAGATAATTGTTTACAAGAACTAGCAGGAATTGCTCCTGAAAAATTTGTGAAAGCATAAGAATTAATTGTTGATGATGTTGAGGAAGAAGAAGACGCAAAATTTGTTCGCGTATTATTACACACTAAGAAAGTTGATGTTCCAGATTCACTAACTGCAAGAGAAATGTTTTTAGAAGAAGGATTTATTACTAAATTACTTTGACCCTTACCACAAGTAATTGTTGCAGGAAGAGAAACATTTACATCACCTTCAAAAGTAACTGTTCCACTATAAGAACCAGTTGCACTAGAAGCACAAGAAGCAATAAAAGGAATTGTTTCTTGTTCTCCATCAGTAAATTCTATTGTTGTATCTTGACTTGTAGATGTAAGAGTTGCTAGTGTATGAGAAAAAGAAATTCTTAAAGAATAATTTTTTGTTGTTGTTGCAATATTTGTTGCTTTCAAATTTATTTGTAAAGAAGAACCCTGGTTTACAGTTGGATTAATTGTTACTGGGTCAAAAGAAAGTAAGTCGGAAGAAATAGAAACAAAGTCACCGTGAGAAGTAAGAGTAAAAACAATTGTCCCATCACTATTAGGCCATAACCCTCTAACAGTAGCATTTGTTGTTGCAACAAAATCAGTGTTGTAAATATTTAAGACGAGTGATTGATCTTGAATATAAGATTTTGTATAATCAATTCCTCTCGGCATTGTTACAATAACTTCTTTTGTAGAACCAATACCTAAAAAATAAACATCATTTATTTCTTTTTTCAATGTTTCTAAAGCAAGAGAACCAATTTTGTGTTGTTGTTGAATGTTTTGGGTCTCCATTTGGTTCCAAACAATCGCCACAAAAGAAATCAGAATAAACATTGCTGTCGCGAAAATAATAATTGTTTCTATCGATGCTTGCCCTCTCATATCAACACCATCTTACCCAGTCATAATAAAGAATTTTGTAGTATAAAATCATTTCTTAATCAAAGAAAACAACAAAAAAAAGACTTGCCAAACAAAAACAACAGACACAAAGAAAACTATTTATTATTCAGTATAATAAACAACATTTACATCCCTTAACAAAGAACCAACATTAAAAAACCCAGCATTATAATCACTAAAATCAGAATTTTGTTTGAAGAAAAAATCATAACCCAAATAACGAGAATTAACCAAATCAGAATTCAAATCCATCCAAGAATTATTATTAGTGTCAGAAATATACTGCGAAGACGTCTTAATCACACAACTAGCATCACCACAAGAATAAACATTCAAATCTAAACTAGAAACACCCTTTCGATATAAATCAAGAATCTCTTCTGTAGACAAAGCACGATCCCAAATAGCAACTTCATCTATTCTGCCGCTTCCACCAGAATAAGAAGTCCCACGATACCCATGCAAAGTTAATGCAGTTGCATTATCCCAAGAAGTAGTTGAATTGTCTGTTCCCGAATCCAACAACAACCCATTAAAGTATACTTTCATTGAACCACTTGCCTCACGAGTTATAACTATGTGGTTCCAACTCAAAGCATAATTAACTCCAGTTGAAGTATAATTATACCATCCTTCAGTTTGACAGCCACAATAAATTTGTAAATCCCCATCTGCTTGGAGCAAAACATAATTTGCTAAATCATTACCAGTTCCACACCCATCATTAGTACTTTTATCAAAAATAAATTGAACACTTCCAAAATCGACATTAAACCAAGCACTTACTGAATAATCCCCAGTCTTTTTTATAGGAGACAAATCTCCAAAATTAATATAGTCATTAGTCCCATCAAAATCAAACGCATTTGTCCCCCATAATCCTGAAACATTTTCATCATTATCAAAATTTTGTGGAGAACCCCCATTATCATTCCCACTATAATCTTTGAATGCATTATCAGCATCTCCCGCATTCAAATGCCACAACCCAACTAAATTATTATCCATAAATTTATCTCTACCTAATCTGTAAAGATCTGTTATTTCTTGAGGAGTTAATCCCCTATCCCACACTGCAACTTCATCAATTTTTCCAGTAACATAATTTGTTACATTTCCAGTTCTACCAATTGCAGGATATTCTGTATCCGCATCTATTGAACCACTCACGCCAGTCTGCTCAGCAACTTTTATTGCATCAACATATAACTCAACAGCACTACCATTATACGTTCCACAAATATGGTGCCATAAACCATCAGCATCAATTGACTCTGTGCTTTGAGCAATTTTTGCAGAACCCCCAATAAAAATTAAAAATGCTGGAGCAGAAGGAGTAACAGCCCTATTCAAATAAAGATCAAAATTTCTATTTGTCCCATCATCACTAGTAAATAATCCTTGAGAAGTTACGCTACTATCGGAATTCACCCAAGTACAAACACTCATTTGTGCTAAACCAGTTAATGCACTTTGTCCTGTTGCACCAGTATCAAGCCAATCATTTGTAGCTAGATCAACACAATTTGTTCCCCACAAACAAGAAACATTCTCATCATCATCAAAACCATTTGGAGTTAATGTTAAACCATTCCCACTCGCATCTTCATATGCTGTATTTTCACCCATATTCAAATGCCATAATGCAATTAAATTCTCATCAAACAAATAATGTGCACTTGTTAATTCTCCAGTACCATAACCAATTTCTGAGTTAAAATTATAATTCAAATCACTATTAACTTTTATTTGATTCCAATCCGCTGTTGCAGTAGCATCAACAATTGATTCAGGAGAAGAAACAAACTTTGCATTCAAAAAAGAATTATAATCTGCAATAACTTCTTTTGTTGTTAGTATTCTGTTATAAAATTTTACTTCATCTATTTCTCCTTTAAAATACCACCCACTATATTGTTGTCTTCCAATATATGTTCGTGTGTTATCCGTTGAAGTTATTGAACCATAAGTTGCAACTGAAGAAAATGTCTTACTGAATCCATCAACAGTAAATGTTGCATCATCTCCAGAACCATCCCAACTTACAACCACATGGTGCCATTGCCCATCATTAACAATAAAACCACTATCAATTCTTTCGTTATCTGCATCCCCTGCATCCCCAACATACAACGCCACTTCCCCTGTACTTCGCACTCTTATATAATATCCATTTGCACTCGCATCAATATATGACCAAGTGGGTTGGTCAGTAGCAGAACTTGTTTTAATCCAATGACTTACTGTAAAATCTCCCGTTCCAACATCAAAAACAGTTGTATTGGGCAAATCAACATAATCGTTTATTCCATCTAAAATTAATGCATTAGAATCCCACATCCCTTTCAAATTGTTTTCATCAATATCCGCACCATTTACCAACGCGCCATCAAACCCTCTTGCAGAATCATATACCCCTGTTCCATCAGAATTAGTATCATTAAACTTATAATACGCAACAAGATTCTGGTCACGCCAAGCATTATTATCTAACACAGCATTCCTATTCCAATCTAATTCTCCTGTTGGAGTCCAAGAATTCGCATTAGTTATACTAGCAGAAGAAAAAATTTGCCGAACAAAACCATTATAATCAAAAAAATGATTCAAATCAGAATTATCAATAGAAAAATAAGTTGAGCCAGGAACAGTGTATCCACCCGCGGGAGGTTCTGATTCAACAGAATTTGTAACTCTAATAAAAGAAGTATAATTATCATCTCCAGAAATTGCCGTAAGGTTTGCATCATAAATTGCAGAAGAAAGAGTTGGAATAACAATATTCATATCAAAGTTAGAACAAGAATTTGCATTAACATCAGTAATTAAAGGAAGAGTAAACCACGAAGCAGCATTAGCATCAACATTACCATCTTTTCCCCAAGTAATATTTTCGATTAAAGAAACTGTTTTGTTACAAATAGAATAACTCTTTGTATAAGTTTCATCACCAAGAGAAGAAATACTTGTTAAGCGAGGATAAATTACTAGGTTACTAAATTCTGAAGCAACTTCAACAGAAACAGAAATTGTTTTTGTAATTGTTTCCCCACTAATAACAGAAGAAGCAACTATTCTTCCAGCATAATTTCCATTAGCATAAGGTTGTGTTGTAAAAGAAGCTGTAACAATTGTTGTTGCGCCAGGATCAAGAACAACTTCTGAATCACTAAGAGACATTGTCGCATCGGTGTGAGAAAAAGTTGGTGTTAAAGAAACAGTTATTTGTTCTGCATAATTATTTCTAACAGAAAAAGTTTCTTGTGTAGAAGAACCTTGTAAGATAGAAACAAAGATTGATTGTTTGTTTAATTCAAATTCTCTATAACGAATATTAACTGTGTCTCCGTTAAAATCAAGATACATATAATAACGTCCAGGAGTTGTTTTGAAAGAGCCACTCATTGGGATTTCTGTAAAAGCAATTACGTCAGTTCCGTTTGCTAAACGCAAAGAAACAGTTGAACTTTCAAAACCACTATTAGCAATATCAATACTTTCCGGAACTTCAATAAAAATTCTTATTTCAGAATCAATCCCGGATAAATAAGCCGTGTTTGCAGCATTCGCAATTGTTTGCACAGTGTTTCTTGCTATTACCATATCTTGTGTTTCTCTTGTTGCCGAGACCTGCTCAGCATAGATAGCAAAGATTATTGCTAGCGCAACAACCGAAACTGATAACACTAATAACAACTCAATAGTTGTTTGACCTTTTTGCATGTGTAAATTAGGTTAAATGGATATTTATTATTAGCGCTAAGCAAGGTTTTTATTGTGTAAAGGTGTTTGTTAACTATGGCAAACAATTTTTTGAAAGAAGTCATTGCAAATACAACAAACAAGGTTAACCTAGTAATAATTAATCAAAAACAATTCAAAACATCAATTGATTATTTACTAGAAAAATTGTTATTAGAACAGAAAAACGAGATCATCTTGGTTTCTTTTTCTCAACCAGGAAAAGAAATATTGAACAAATTTAATAGTCCAAAACTACATATTATTGATGCTTTTTCAGAGGAAGAAGAAAACGAAAAAATTATTTATTTAAAGGCGGGCAATTTAACAAAACTACAAATAGAGATTGATGAATTAATGAAAGAAAAATCAATTGTTATTTTTGATTCCTTAGGTGTGCTCGGTTTGTATAATTCTGCACAAGATGTTGGAAAATTTGTTTACTTTTTTAGTAACAAAATAAAACTTAATAATAATTCGTGTATTTTTGTTGTTGTAAAAGAAAGTATTGATGAAGAAACACTTAACTTTGCAAAACAATTCTGTGACAGAACATATAATTTTTCAGAATTATTTGTTTCTATAGAAGAAACAACATAAAAACAAAATAAATTTGTTTTTTCAAAAAAACTAATTGAAAAATTAGAATACTTCTACATCAGGATAAACTACTAATCCTTTCTTCTCAAAATTAATTGCACATAACTTGTTAGTGTGTTTTGTTCCGCGCATTTTTACTATTTCTAAGGAATGAATACGCAGACCTTTTTCCTCATCATGGTGGTAATACATTGATATTACAGAATCACTAATGAATGCAATACTTCCTTCTGTGTCCTCTAATTTTTCTGGAGAATCTTCAGCAATTACTACTGATGTTATACCCCACTTTGCTAGCAAATTAAAAAAATTTAATACTTCTTCTCTTCTCTTGTATTCATCATGGAATAACAAACCATATGCAGTAATAGAATCAATCACAACTCTCTTCGCACCAATTTCTGTAAGAGCATCTCTTATTTGGCCTCCCCCTTCTTCCAAAATCTTTGTTACTTGGTGTGGCTTGAAATATAATAACATGAATTTTTTATCCTCTTCTAGTTTTTTGAAATCCCAACCAAACTGTAACGCATGCTTGTACAAAGAATCTCTCTCTTCTTCAAAAGAAATAAAGATTCCAGGCTCATTATATTTTGTTACTCCTTCATAAAGAAATTGCATTCCAAGAAGAGTTTTTCCTGTACCTGCAGAACCAACCAATAAAATAATTGAATCCCTTTCAAATCCGCCAGAAATAAGTTCATCAAAACCCTTTATTCCCGTAGGAACTCTATTAGAAACTTTTTCTTCAACACTTAAATCATCATTTTTTTCTTCAATATTCTCTTCTTTTTTTTCAACAGTATTTTCTTCAATGGATTCATCTTTCTTTGGTTCCATTTTTTCAACAACATTTTCTTTTTCTTTAGTCACATTATCCTTTTCTTCTATAACATTATCTCCCGGTTCCATTTTTTCAACAACATTTTCTTCTTTAGGCATAGACTCTTCTTTAATAGAAATAGAATTATCTTTCTCTTCAATCGGTTTAATGACAACCGCCGTATTGTCTTCTTCAAAAGAATCAGAATTCCTTTCAGAAACCTTTACAACATCTTCTTCCTTTTTCTCTTTTTTTGGGTTATCCATTAAGATTACCGGTTCTTCTTCTTTTGGTTCAAATACTTGTTCGTCCATTATTACCACTTTTAAAAAATAATGATTAATAAGTATTTAAATGCAACCCAGAAAGGTTTTTTAATAAAAACGGAGTGAAACAATACTATGAACCCATTATCAGAATACTTTACTAATTTTGATATTTTTTATGGTGGGCTATTGGGTTTTGCGGTAATATTTTGTTTCTTCTATGTATTCACATATTTTTCAATAAGGGGAAAATTTGATAATCCACATGAAAAAGCATTAGAAGTATTATTGCCACCAATACTCGTTGGTTTTTTTCTTAATTTTCTTGGTTTTCCTTCACTAATAGTTGGGATAATTGTAATATTAACATATCTAGTCTTTACAAAGGGTTATTTGAAATTAGAATTTGGGGAATGGATAACGAATTCAATATCATTGATTATTTTACTTACTATCTTGGGTTTTCTTGATATTGTTTTGAGATGGATTTTGTTTGCTGGCTTTTTAGGGTACACTATTATTAGTAGTGAAAAGAGAATCAAAGATATGGAAGAAAAGAGTGAGAAAAAGAAAGAGTAAGGATTAAAAAACCTCATTAAGACTTTTATTGTTAAGGGCTCGTGGTCTAGTGGTATGATCGGTGCTTTGGGAGCATCAGACGGGAGTTCGATTCTCCTCGGGCCCACTAAGCAACATGCATTGACCAAACTTCTACGATCGAATTATCAATTTCTTTATCATGGATTTTTTCAAAAACAAAACCAATTTTTTCATACAATTTTTTTGCACCAAAATTATCTTCTTTAACCAATAAAAAAATCGAATGAATTTCTTTTCTTCTCTTGCATTCATGAATAGCTTTTTTCAACAATTTTTTTGCAATCCCCTGTCCACGCCAAGCTTCTTCAACAAAAATAGCATTTAGACGAGCCTTTCCTTCTTCCAAAAAAAATTCTAATTCTAAAAAACCCGTGCTAATATTTTTTTGATGATGTTTTATTAAAAAAAAGTTTGTGTTATCTATTTTTTCGGAAAGCTTTTCTTTTGAAAAAGTAGTATAAGGAAATTCTTTTTTTATTACTTCATTTATCCAAGGAATATCTTCTTCTTTTAACTTACTTATTTTAAATAACTGGGGATGCATCATAAATTCTCACAAAACTATTTTTTTTGTAAATAATCCATTATTTCTTTTTCTGAAACAGCACAACCAGAAAACTTTGCAGCATACAATGCCGCCTCTAATTCTAACTTGCTATGATCTAATTCATTATCAAAAAGATCCTGTTCATATGCAAAAGCTATAACATCAACACTACGAAAAACTTTTATCTTTGAAAACATTTTTCTGAACTTATCAATATTTTCTTTGTTCATGGTTACTTTTGTTCTCTGTCTTTTTTCCAAAACTTGTTTTAATCTAAGAGGATTCTCTAATAAAGAACGTGTTGTTCTTTCATCAATAAATAATGCTGTTGCATCATAAACTTGGGCTAGTGCAAGAGCCTCTGCTTCCCCTCTTTGAACAATCGCCATCGGACCCCTGTCTGTAGAAAAAGAATTGTTTGCCAAAAATAATATTTCTTTTTCTAATTTTGTTATTTCAGAAGTAGTATCAACAACATGAATTATTTTTTCATTAAACAAATGTTTTATTCGAGCAGCATTCAAAGCAAATCTCTTATTGTGTATTGGTTTCCACACACTCTCATCAGAAACTTCTCTTGAAACAATTAATTCTACTCTGTTAAATTCAACAAATCTTTTGAAAACATTCATCAAACAAGTTGAAGAAAAAGTAATCATCGTTCCAGTGTCAATTACTGCTTTCATTTTTTCACCTCTAACAATTTTTTTAATTCTTGTATACGCGAAGAAATAGTTTTTGCTTCTGTTTCTTCATCAGGCATTTTTGTAAACCCAATATAACTTTGAACTTCTTTTTTATCAGCACCAGTAAGTTCAGAAGCTTGTGCAATACTTAGCCCAATAGAATACGCAAGAGATGCTTGTTTTACCTTTGCTTTTTCATAAATATTTTGTGCAAAATTTCCTAAATCAGAATCAATGGACTCAATTTCATTAATTATTTGTTTTAATTTTTTTATTAACAAACTCTTATTATTATTTTCAGCAGCAAACAATGCCCCCTCTAATACAGTTGAAATTTGTGCTTTTACTCTCGCCCATTTGGGGTTATCGACAAAGTGTTGCTTTGTTTCAATTTTGTGCAAAGCATAAGCAATCACTCCCAACTCAGCTTTTGCATAATCGGTTTCAATCGCAGCTTCCCTAGTTAACCTACTACTTAACCCTCTTAAATCTAAAATTCTTTTTTGTTTGAACAATTTTAATACTTCTTCAATATCATAGGAAAGCGATTTAAACATGCTAGAAATAGGAAAAACAAGTATTTAACCCTTGCTAAGTGCTTTTTAGAAAAGAAAAACCAAAACAAAAATTTAAAGACATTGTTAAGCTAATAATAATTGATAATATGCATATTTTAGCACCATTAATTAGCGGAAGAGAAAATTCAGAAGAGTACGTTGAAGCGATAACCAAGGGCGCGGACAAAGTTATTTTATTACAAATAATTGATAGAGATTTTATGAATAAAACAAGTGCAGCAATGGGAGAAGTAATGCATTTTAGCACAATGATGGTTGAATTAAAAAAAATGATTGGGAAAAAAAGAAAACCTTGTGATGAAATTACGGAATGGGGGCACACTATAAAAAAGATTCTTTCAATAGCATTAATACAAAAAATAGACAAAGTTGTTTTTGTAAATCAAAACAATGCGTTCTTTAAAGAAATATTACAAGAATTAAAAAAGAACAAAATAAATTATGAATTAGTAAATGTTTTTGAAAAAAAGAAATAAAAAAAAAGTAATGAGCTTGGAGAAAGATAAAATGGTTATGACAAAAGAAAGTTATTTAGTTGAAGACAAAATAATTGTAGATGACTCTACACTAAAGGGGTGGCTTGTAGAAAAAGGATTTGGAGAAAATAAAACAAGAAACCTTGTTTTGGATTTGTATGAAGGATTATTTCTTTTATTGAATGATAAAATTGAAATAGTAAACAGAAACAAAAAAATCAAAGCAAAAGAATTGTTGGAATTAGGACTAAAAAAAGACAAAAACTTTTATTCGAAATCATTAGTATATAGTGATATTAGAGAAAAAGGATACCAAATAAAAACTGGCCTAAAATTTGGTTTTGATTTTAGAATTTATCCAAAAGGAAAAAAAATGGGACAAACACACTCAAAATATGGTTTGAATGTTTACTCAGAAACAGAAAAACTTTCAATGACACAAATAAGTAGACTAACAAGGTTAGCGGGAAACATACACATACAAACAGTACTTGCAATTGTTGACAGAGAAAACTCAATTAATTATTATACAACAAATAGAGAGTTACTCTAAATCAGAACTGTCCCAATTTTTTAATCTTCTTATAAAAAATCTGTTTTTAAAAAAATAGTTTTCTATTGGAGAAGAGTGACAAGCACCCTTCCAATAAAAATTACTAAAACACTTAGAAATCTACTCCTCTAACTGTTTTTCTTCCGTTTGCTTTTGCTCTTTCAGCAGCTTCTTTAACCATTACATTAACTTTAGCGCTTAGAGTTTCAACAGCATCAGAAGCTGTGTTGCAACCTTGTGATTTGATTGCTTCTTTTACTTTAGATGTTACTACTAACATTTCTCCCATATTAATTCCTCCTTTGCCATCAGGCATTTTCAAACAAAATAATTTTTATTATTTTGTAACATTCAAAGTCCTTTTGGACTTTTCATTGATAAAATAAAATCCTTAAAGTATTTAAATACGCTGGTTCGGCTCTAAAACAGCAAAACTATGGGTTTTAGCAAAAAAGTGTCCTACAAATTGTGATTTTTATAGTCTTTTAATTCTAATTGTTTACTAATTCTTTTGCCAGTGATGAAGCAATTTTGTCTGA
>CAYWUL010000005.1:0-47976 GCA_964461205.1 uncultured archaeon
GATTTACGAAAATTGTTGTCAAGGTGGTTTCGAATGAAATCACTGGCATTGTACTCCCAGAATGATTTTAAAGAAAGAAACCACGATTCTTTTATGGTTGCTATTCCTTTACCAAATTATTTGTATGATTTGGATGAAAATATTAAAGTTCATAACTTTCACAAGGTTCTAAGAGAAGTTCATGATGGAAGTAGAAAAACAATTCGTGCAGTCGCAAAGGAGATTGGTGTGCATGAGGTAACTTGTAGTCTTTATATGTCTGGGAAAAACCGACCACGCTTCAAAATGTTAAAAGAGCTAAGTAAAGTTTATAGTGTAGATTTTCTTCAGATCGCTTTTGATAAAGAGTTTGATTTTATAATAAAAGGCAAAGTTACTAAGTTGCTAAGGCAATTGACAAAAGAGTTGGCTTATTACATTGGTTATTTGCAAGGGGATGGTTATCTAGAGTCTGATAGAAAAAGTTTTGGATTCGCTGATGAATATGAGAGTCAAGTTGAGAAAATGCGGTTAATGACCACTGTTTTATTTGGGATTGAAAGTAAGATTTATGAAGTATTTTCACGATTGGCCACAAAACCGTGTTATCACTTAGTTGTCAATTCTTTCATTGTAAATTCATTTATTAGCACAGTTTTTGGAATTAATTGGGGCATCAAAGTTAATTTGAGAATCCCAAGGATTATTTTGGAAAACAGGCCTCTTTTATCTCATTATATTTCTGGGCTTTATGATGCGGACGGAACTATACCAAAAAATCCTAAAAAAGCAAAACAACTTTTCATAGATGTTACAATGAAAGATAAGGAGTTTATGGGACAAATTAAACAAGTTCTATTTTCGTTTGGTATTGATACTCTTAAGTTGTTTGAAAGAAAAGCGCATAGTTGCTTTAATACTAAGTCATCAACTGCTTGGGAAGTTCGAATTAGAAAACGTTCTGAAATTTTGAAGTTTTTGAAGATTGTTGGGTTTCATCATCCTGATAAATTAAGAAGACAAAAAGAGGTGTTAGCTATGTTAAAATAACGACCCGAGAGAGATTCGAACTCTCGACACCAAGATTAGGAATCTTGTGCTCTATCCAAGCTGAGCTATCGGGCCATAATAAATACTAATCCACTATACTACAGGCCTATTATGAATTATTTTTCTGGGAATCTTTTTAAAAGCGAGGATTTCACAAAATGTCCTAGATTTTGTGTTATTTTTTTAATTGGTGAATCTTTTTTTCTAATTCGGTGTACAATAATATCTTTTTTTGTTTTTTCAAAGAAAATAAACTTTTTTCAACCAATTCTTTTCCAATTGTAAAAATATAATTAGTTTTTATTACAGAATCTTTTATTGCCCCTTCTTTTTTTGTCAAAGGTATTCCTTTCATTCTTAGATTACTTGTTATCCCTGCCACAACAATATTTCCAAAATCTTCAAATAGAACTACTGCAGGTCTTTTTTTAATTCCAGCCATATCAGAAAACTGTATGTTTGCAAGAACTATTTCTCCGCTAGAATAATTCATGTTATCACTTATGCTCTTTCCCAGTCTTCGTCTTCTTTATTGTCCCAAAGTTCTTTCATTTTTCTTTGTTGAATGTTATGTAAAAACTCATCATATTGGGTTTGTCGCTTTGTTTGTTTAAGAATGGTTACCATGTCTAAAATAAGTTCTGAATAGCTTTGTCTAGGGTATTTCTTGGCCTTTTTTAATTCTGCAACAACTTCTTTTGGTAATTGAATAGTAGTAACTTCTGGCATATAATCACTATATAACCAATATATAACTAATTATATAAATCTTTCTAGAGTTCTGTGCCGGTGAATGTGGTTATTTCTTTTTTACTAATATTAAATAATGAGATTTCTCAAAAGGTTCTAGAGAAATTATTTGTTCGATTGAAAACACATCTTTTAATTTATCTTTTTCTTTTGCGAGAGTATCTTCTTTTTTGTCTTGAGAAATACTCTTGGTTTTCAAAGATAAAGCGCCATAACTTCCGTTTTTTAAGAAAATTGAATTTTTTATGAAGATTTCTGTTTGGTTTCTTTGAGAAATATCTTGGAATATTGTATCTACTTTCTCAATATCCTCTTTGTAGTTTTCGATTTTTTGTGCATCACTAAGTATTGGAAAAATATTTTCTCTTTTTTCTGCTAAACTAGCAAGTTTTTGCATTGCAATATCACTTAAATCAACACAAAAAATTATTCCTTCATCTCCAACAATATCTGAAACATGGGAAACGGTTGTTCCTTCAGCACTTCCAAGATATAAAATCGTTGAACCTTTTTTGAAGATGTTTTCTTTCAAACCATTTTGTAATGCTGCGCAATATTTTGATTTGAATGGATTCCATTGCCGAAAAATATTCCCTTCTTCTTCAATAATTCTTTCTCCATAAACTTTTTCCATTGTTTTTGATTTTGTGAAAAAGTTTTTTCCGTCAGAATATATTTCATCAAATACTTTTTTCATTTTTATCAACTAGTTATTAAAATTAAAGTTTGTTAATCCTTTCTTCAACTTCTTTTAACAAATCCTTATTTATTCCTTTTCCAAAATAATCAATTTTTGCAGCAAGAGATAGTTTTCCTGCCAAAATTCTTGCAGCTTTTCCTCGTTTTACTTTTGGAAGTTTTTGTAATAATGGGTGATTAAATATGTGTCCGTGTTTTGGGGATTTTCCTTTCTTTTTTAAATGATTGAATAAGGCTTTTTCTGCACCAAGTAGTTGCATTGTTGATGATGGCACAAAAGCGAGTCTTCTTTTTGAACCGGCCTCAGCTAATAAGCGAGCTCCAATTATGGATCCTGCAATGAGAGTAAAACTTGGTAATTCTTCATTCATTTCTTTTTCAAGAAAACTCATCAAGTCTTTTTTTTCATTTTCGATAGCCGTTTGATTTTCTTCTAAAGTAGTAATCATTTTTTTTGCTATTTCATCAGGAGAGCGTTTTTTCCACTCATCCAAATTTTCTTTCATTAAATTATTTACTTCTTCTAAATCGTCAAGCAATCTAATTGCGCGTATGATGTGAACTTCTTTTCCAGAAAGGTTTTCGTCAATCTGTTGTTTTGCCTTTTTTAATAATCTTCTTCGTAATTCTTTTTTATCCATAACAATCCCTTTACTTATTCATCAAATCCTTTTTCAAAAAAGTGTCCTAGCACGGCTCATCTTGAAACAAAGTTTCATGATGCCCGCAAAACCTATGTTTTGCTTGGTGTTCCGTGCACACGCGCACTATCTTCGCGTTGCTCGATAGAGCACTATTCTTTGAAACCCACCTCAAAAAACTGTCCTAGTTTTTGTGTTAATTCGTTTGTCTTGACTCTTATTTGTTTCAAAGAATCTCTTTCTCTAATAGTAACTGTGTCATCTTCTAGTGTTTGATGATCAATAGTAATACAGAGCGGAACACCCACCGCATCTAGGCGAGAATACCTTTTTCCAATACTTCCACTTGCATCATAATAAATTCTAAAAGATTTTTCTAATTCTCTCTTTATTTCTAAAGCTTTTTTATCAAGCCCATCTTTTTTTAATAATGGGAATAATCCAATGTCAAGCGGAGCTAATTTGTAAGGCAAGGAAAGAACAGTTCTTTTTGCATCCTCTCTTCTAAAGAAAGCTAAATCAAGAACAGCAAAGAATGGTCGATCTACTCCAAAAGCAATTTCAATAACATCTGGAATAACTTTTTCGCCTTCTTCTGTTCGAATACTCAAATCTTGTTTAGAAAATTTTCCGTGTTGTGTTAGATCATAAGTTGTTCTATCATGTATTCCACAACATTCAGTCCATCCAAAAGAATTTAGTTCAATTTCTAAATCCCATGCATCATCTGCATAAAATGCTTTTTCGTCAGAATGATGTTGTCTTAATCTAATTTTTTCTTTTGGAATTCCCATTGATAAAAATAATTTATAAGCCAAGTTAATTGACCAAGCATATGCTTGATTTTTCAAATACTTTTTCTTTAGAGCATCTTCTAAAGAAACCATTTCAATTTTCTTATTTTCTTTTTGTAATTTTTCTGTCCATAATGGGAGCTTGTCCTTTTTTACTAGGTCAAATAATTCAAAATTCTTTTTTTGTTCTTTACTCAAAAATATTTGTGCTTCTGCCTGAGTAAATTCTCTTTGTCTCAATAAATGTTGTCTTGGAGAAATTTCATTTCTAAATGCTTTTCCAATTTGAAAAACAGTAAAAGGAAGTTTGTTTCTAAAAAATTGTGCATATCTTTTGAAAGGAAGATAAGTTGTTGTTGCTGTTTCTGGTCGATTATAGGCAATAGTATCATTTCCAATAATTGTCTTCATCATTAGTGAGTGTCTGTGTATTTCTAATTCGATTCTTCCTTTGCATGAGGGACATTTAATTTCTTTGTCTTTTATTGTTTTTATTAATTTTTCATCACTAAAAGAATCTGCTGAAATATCTGTTTGTTCTTCAATTAATTTATCTGCCCTAAACGAACTCTTGCATTTTGAACAAACAACAACAGGATCATTAAAACCATCTAAGTGTCCTGAAGCTTTCCAAATAATTTCTGGAGAAACTAGTGGAAATTCCATTTCAAAAAAACCACTCTTTGTAAAAACATTTCTTATGATATTTTCAACTTTGTTCTTCATTGCTTTTCCTAATAAACCGTATGAATAGAATCCTGCTATGGGGGTGTATAATTCTGGTTCGGGGCCATAAACAAAGTCCTTTTCGGCTAAGTATTTTGCCAATTCAATCTGGAACTGTTGTTTTTCCTTTATATCTGCCATAATGCCCACTTCGTTGATATATGAGAACTTAGAAAATAATAAAAATGCTCTTAATGGTAAGTCTTTCAAGGTGAGCGGGTGAAAAGTACTAAAGAAGTAAAGAAGACATTATTCGACTTTTTAAAATTGAAAGAATTAACTAGGATAGCAATAATTTCTGATAATGATGAAGACGGACTCACGGCAGCAGTTCAAGCAAAACTATTTTTTGACAAAAAAAAGATTGAATCGAAGGTTTTGTTTTATGACCATACAAAACAAAATGGTTCTTTTTCAAGAAAGGAATTTGTTGATTTTAATCCTGAAAAAACTATTTTTATTGATTTAAGTGAAAATTTTGTTTTTGATATTTTAGAACATGTTGGTGATTTTACTGGAGACTTTGTAATAATTGATCATCACCGTGGAATTGAAGTTGTTAATAGTCATAATAAATTTTTAACAATAAAACCTACTGAATTTTCTGATAAAGATCCTTCAAAGTATCCTGCTTCTAAAATGATTTATGATTTATTAGAGGGAAAAGATTGGTTAGCCGCAATAGGGATCATTGGAGATTTTTCTTCAGGAGAATGGAAAAAATTTGTTGAAAAAGCAGCAGAAAATAATAATATAAAAGTTGAACAATTAGAAGAATTAGCAAAGATTATTGCGTGTGTTGTTTCAGTTCACTGTAAAAAAACATATTCTTTGTTCGAGTTTTTGTTAAAATCAAAGAAACCGGGAGATTTATTTAAATCTAATTTCTTTCCTCTTGCAAAAAGCTTTTTTGAAACACTGGAAAAAGAAACAAAGAGATTTGAAAAAGATGTAGAAAAAATTGATTTAGATTTGTATTTTTTTGAAACCCAAAAAAACTTGCAGTCAAAACTTAGTAATATGATTTCACAAAACCATCCTCATAACACTATTTTTGTTTATGCAATTGAAGAAGATTTTGTCAAGGGTTCAATGAGAAGACAGGATTTTAAGTTTGATTGTAATTTAGCAACAAGGTTTGCATTGGATGGGATTGAAAATGCTACTGGTGGAGGCCACATTCCAGCAACGGGTTGTAGATTTCCAATAGATTATTTTGACACATTTAAAGCAAAGCTTTTGAAATATGCAAAGAAAAATTACAGAAAACAATAGGTTATTTTTAGTAATTAATATTTTTTTTTATTTTCATTTTAATTTTTTAGCCAAAGAACATTTTTCTTAGAATTTTTCTAGTTCTTATTTTTCTATTTACTTTTGGGTCAATATTGTTCTTTATTAATATAGAATCCCAGTTCTTTTTTATCCACGCGTCAGATTTTTCCTGTATTTCTTTCCAACCTAATCTTGCCAATTCTTTTTCTACTATGCCTCCTTTATGAGGGTGTTTATGTTTTTTTTCATGGTTACTTGCAAATCCTTGAAAATAATGCATTAACTCATGCATTATGACATAATCAAGAACATATTGTGGAACGTCGCTGTCAAAAAGAAGAGGATTTATTTCAATTAACGAACCATACTCTTTATTTTCTAAAGTCTTTATGTGCCCAAGAGTTCTTTTCCATTTTTTTCCTGTTTGCACTGCAAGAAAATTTGTTATTCCTTTTTCTGAAAAGTTTTCTCGAATTAATTCAGCAGTTTTTTTTGCTAAGAAATTGTCATAATCTGTTCGTGAAGGCATGATTAATTAAGGAAAAAAAGAATTAAGAACCTTTTATGTTCTGACTTCGAGTACAGCTCTTGCTTCTCCAAGATTTGTTTTAATTGTAAGGGTATAATTTCCTGCAAAAATGTTTTCCTGAGGATTTCTCTTTATTAAACAAGTAACTTTTCTATTGTTTTGTGGTTCTACATTCTCAAATGTAGTATAAGGGCAAAAAACAATTAATTCTTTTGATTCTGTTGTTACTTCTAGTTCTATATCTTGAACAGTTTCAGAAGTATTTGTTAATATCAATGTAAGTTCTGCGTTTTGTGCTAAGTCAGATTTTAAATCAAGGGGATTATTTTTCCAAGATACATTTATGTGTGAATCAAATAAGTCAGGATTTGATGCAAAAAAAACGATTGTTGCAAGAACAATAATTATTATCAAAATTATTCCAAGCACTTTCAAACTAACTTTTGGCTTTGGCAAAGAAATATTTGGTAGGCCTATTCTAGGAAATTTTATTTTTGGACCATATATTGACATTATTAGAATAAGTTTTTTGTTTATTTAAAACTTATGTTAGAGCATATTAGAATTTTTAAGGGAGAGTGAACAGTTGATCATCGCTAGCATCAAATATTTTAGCTCTAACTCCGGCATCTAGCCATGCGTATGCATAAGAAAAACTTGCTAGAGCAGTCAAAAAATCGCCTTTTTCTTTGAAAAACAAGCCATCGTTATAATAGTTTTTGGCCATACTCAAAAAATCATTTGCGATTGCCTCTTCTTTTTTATTTAGGCTTTTTGCTTTTTTTATTTCTTTCAAAGCTTTTTTTGTTAAAGCTTCATATTTATCAACTTTTTTTATTAATTCATTATCCATAATTATCCGCCGAGCGTTTCTAACTTAATTTAATTTTTTTAATGCTTCGTTTTCTTTTTCATTTGTTTTTCCGACAACAATTAATGCTTGTGGAAAAATATTTTTAACAAAAGCTGATTTTTCTAAGTCTTCTTTTCCAATTATTATTTGTTGTTCTTCACTTCCCATTCCAAGTAAACCAACAAAATCAAGTTTTGTTATGTTGTCATTTCTTTTTTTAGAAATTTTTTCTAAAATTTCAATTCCTTCAATACAATTCATTAATCTTCTTGGTTTTTCATCCTTTTTTATATCAAGCAAGCAGAGGGTGTGTAAACCAATCTTTAGATTTTCTTGCATTTGGCCGTAAAAACTCTCAGGCTCAAAGTTTTCTGAGTGATAACAAATTGTTACAATTCTCCCAAACTTGTATTCATCAAGACCAGTTTCAGCAATAGTATTAGTAATACTTATTCCTGGAATAATTTTGTATTTTATTCCTTTTTCTTTTGCATCCAACAATAATTGTATATGGGTTGTTGCTGTCAAGGCATTTCCAAAAATCATTAAAGCAATATTATTTTTTTTTGCACTTGATAAAGCAGAATCAAAACCCTCTTCTATTCCTTGCCTTCCAAGTAACTTGAATTTTTTTCCTATTAATTCGTCTAGTTCTTTTAGTAATCCTTCACTGTACTCTGAAGTGTATCCTTCTAGAAAAACTTGGTCGGCTGTCTTTAATATGTCTAAAGCCTCTAAAGTTAGTTGTTTTGGCTTTAATCCTATTCCTATTAAATAAAACATTTTTATCAAAGAAATTCTTGTTAGAAAGGTTTTAATATCTGGCAGAAGTGATTTCTTTATGATTTATAAACAAAGTCAAGTTGAGCGTTATAGGCGAAACGGACTCACTTCAACAATTAATGATATTGGTGTTTCTAAAGGAATTCCATTGAGACCAAGTCCAAAAAAGCTTGTTTATTCAAAGCCAGTCAAGGCTTGGCGGAGGAATTTACTCAAATTAAAACTTTCTAGAGAACAAACAGTTATTGCTGAAAGTATTGTCTATGCATTAAAATGTGGGCCGTTTTTAAAAAATAGTGCCTTTGAAAAAGCAGTAAAGATAGAAATTCAAAAAAGAAGGAAAGGAAGAATTAGGCACAGGGAGGGAATTGCTTCCCAAACAATTAGGAAAATGACTATAATACTTATTAGAAATGGGGTGTTGGAAAGAAATGCCTAGATATTCGCGTCATGTGTTTGGGTTACTTGCCGAACTAAGAAAAAATAGTAAGGTTACCCTTGGAGTAGGTGGAAACAAAAAGGCTAAACCTGAGCAAAAAAGAATTAGAAAACAAACATCTTTTCCACCAAAGAAAATAATTACAAAAAGGGCGTTTAAAAAACTGGATTCTTTACCTATTTCAAGACAAGAAAAATTAGTTCTAAAAGAAGTTTTGAAATATATTGTAAAAAATCCTTTGGCAGCCAAGGGGGACATTTATTCATTAGGACCAGGGCCCTTTCGTGGTAAAAATATTTCAATTTTAGTTAAAAGGGCAGAAACAAAAGGAGGTCCATTTGAACAATTGGTTCCAGTTTCTAGCGGGCTTGTTCAAAGATTAATTGGGATTGCTTTTAAAGAAGGGATTATTGAAGAAGTTAAATAATTCCCAATTTGAACAAACTTGCCAAACCAGTTGCTAATCCTAAAATTGCAATAATAACTTTTACAAAACCAACAAGATTTTCTTTTTTCTTTAATTTGTTTTTATTCTTTTCTTTTTTTCTTTGGTCGTTTAAATAATCATCTAAACTCCAACAAATTAAAAATGCAATCAAGATTTTTATTCCTGCAAATAAAGCAGGATGAACATCCATTAATATATTAGAAAAAACATGTTGTTCTGAAAAACTAAAAAAAGAAATTGCGACAGCCGAAGCGATTCCGTCAACCCCTTGTCCCAAAACAATCAAAAAGTTTAATTTATCATCTAGAATTTTGTATTTTGTGATTTTGTTTATTACAAAACAAACTAAATATGAAATAATAATTATTCCAATTAATAATGGAACAAAAACAACCCAATTATCAAAACGAGAGAAATTAAACAATAATGGAATTATGGCAATAATTATTCCAAAGTATAAAACACGTTTAACTTTCAATTTCTTCCAAATTTCTCCAATCAATAATCCTATTATAACTAGCACAAATGTGAGTATCCATATTCCTGGTGTGAAAAACCAAAAACCAATTTCAAAAGGGTTAGCAGTTTTTATTATCCATGGGATAACGAGCAAACCAGCTTCGATTTGATGCATTATTACTCTCATTGATATTCCAAACAAAATGAATGGTAGCATAGCTAGCATGAAATCGTAATTAAAATCAATTTTTTTTCTAAGAACAAAATAGATTATTGCACAAGCAATAATCATTATTGAAAGCAATACAATGGTGTTTACTATGTTATAACCTTGCACAGAAGGGTCAGTTATTGGTCTAACAAAAAATTCGTACCAAAAATCTACCATAACTAAATTTAAATTAGTAATACTATTTAATTGTTGTTATGACAAATAAAAAACAAGAAAAACAAGCTCCTCAAAATCTTAAAGATGCTTTGGAAAAAAAGCTTTCAAAAAAAGATTTTGAATTTGCGCCAAAAGCATTTGATTCTTTTGGAGATATTGCATTAATAGAAATCCCTAAAGAGTTGGAAAAGAAAAAAAAGATTATTGGCGAAACCTTGCTAAAAATGAATAAACGTTTTGAAACTGTTTGTTCAATAGAAAGTGATCATAAAGGAGAATTTCGTGTTCAAAGTGTAAGAATAATTGCTGGAAAGAATAATTTGTTAGCAACTTATAAAGAATCTGCTTGTATTTTTAAAATTCCTTTAGGAAAAGTATTTTTTTCTCCTAGGTTAGGGACAGAAAGACTTAGAATTGCAAAAGAGATTAAAAAAGACGAAGTCGTTGGTTGTTTTTTTTCAGGAGTTGCACCATACCCAATAGTTTTTGCAAAAAATTCTCCAATGAAAAAAGCAGTTGCAATAGAACTAAATCCATCTGCACATAAATATGCAATTGAAAATGTTAAATTGAATAAATGTGAAGACAAAGTTGATTTGATTAAAGGGGATGTAAAAAAAGAATATAAAAAGTTTAAGAAAAGTTTTGACAGAATTGCAATGCCTCTTCCTCACACGGGTTATCAATTTCTAAAAGAAGCATTTTATTGTATTAAGCCAAAGGGGATTATTCATTTTTATGAAATAGTTGAAAAAGAAAATTTTGCTTTGCCTGAATCTCAAATAAGAGAAGCTGCGAAAGAAGCTAAACGAAAAATTAAGATTATTAGAAAGAAACGCGTAAGACAATTTTCTCCATCAAAAGAACAAATCGTTTTTGATATTAAATTGTTGAATTAGAAAAACACAATTTGTAGGATTCATAAAATGCTGAAGCATTTTATTAACCTAAAAATATCACAATTTCTAGGACACTTTTCTTTTAAATTGAACGCTTTTTGTTTATTTCATAAAGAAAAAGGTGAGATAAAAATGGTTTTGAATTTGATTTTTTTAGGTCCTCCTGGGGCTGGAAAAGGTAGTGTTGCACAAGCAGCAGTAGAAAAATATGGTTTAGTGCAAGTGTCAACTGGAGACTTGATTAGGGCAGAAGTTGCTTCTGGTTCTGATTTTGGAAAAGAATTAAAAGTTATTATTAATGAAGGCAGGCTTGTTAGTGACGAACAAGTGGAAGAAATGCTTGAAAACAAATTAAAAGAATTAATTGCAAGTGAAGTATTCAAAGGATTTATCTTAGATGGTTTTCCAAGAACAATTCCTCAAGCAGAAGAATTAGAAAACATTTTGAAGAGAATAGGCCAAGAATTAAGAGCAGTCATTTATATTGAGTCTGACGAAGAAGCAATTGTTCAAAGAATAATTTCTAGGAGAACTTGCAGAGCATGTAGTAAGGTATACAACTTAGTTACTAATCCTCCAGAAATAGAAGGAAAGTGTTCTTGTGGTGGAGAATTATATCAAAGAGATGATGAAAAAGAAGAAATTGTTCGTGATAGATACAAAGTTTACTTAGAAAAAACAGCCCCGTTAATAAATTTTTATAAAGAAAAAGATTTGTTAAAGAGTTATGATGGAAATGTTCCATTAAAAGAAAGTATTGATACTGCATTAAAAATAATTGAAGAATTACAATAATTATTCTTCAATTGTTTCTCCAATTTCTAATAATCTCCAGTTCAATCCAGCTTTGTCAAATTCTATTTTAACTTTTTCTAAATCTGCAGGAAATCTTGGATTATCAAAATGGTTAGGGATGACTAGTCTTGCTTCTGTTTCTTTTGCAAAAAGAGCAGCATCAAAAGGCCCCATAACTAATCCGTGATTGCAAACAGGTACAAACAGGATATCACATTTTGGAGGATCTTTAAAACAAATACTATCACTAGTAAAATACAATTTTTTTCCTTCTAACTCAAGAACATAACCAACGTTTTCATTTATTTCTCCACCGCCTTTCAAAAAAGGCATGTACCCATGAACCGCTTTCACAGCATTAACTTTTCCAATTTTAATATCTACAATATCATTTTCTTTTACAATTTCAAATGTTGTGTCTTTACGAGCATTTGCAACTTCTTGTGTTGAAAATATTCTAGTTGAATCTTTTTTTATTTTATTAAAAGCTTCTTCATTAAAATGGTCACCATGTTTATGGGTTACAAAAACAAAATCTGGTTCTTTCCATTTCTCAATTGTTTCCTCAGTTAATTCTAAATTTCCAGGGTCAATGAGAATCTTTTTTCCTTGGCTTTCAATCAGGGCACAAGATTGTGTAAATTTAGTTATTTTCATAAAAAAATTGAATAAGAAATTATTAAAAAGTCTCTGCTGTGCTATTGAAAATAGCACATTAAAGCGTTTTCCGGACCGGCCATACGGAATTGGTCAGTTACTTAATTGCTTCCCAAATGATTTTGTCACGAGAGTTTACATTGATTCCTGTTTCGTTAATATCCATTGGGTGTGGATCTTTATCATGAATAGTTCCTCTCATTTTTCTAATAAAAAAGCTTCTGTTTGGTGGGGTAAAATATAACGCAAATATTCCGTCTGCGACAAATTCTTCTACTCCATATGCAGAGAAAGTATTTTTTGTGGGTGCTGTTTCAGAAGTCAATAATGTAGTGCATCCTAAATTTTTTAGTCTGTCAGCAAATTTGAATAAAGTTGTTCTAAGAATACTTGGGTCTAGGTATGCTCCAAAAACTGTTGTTGAATCAACAACTAATCTTTTTGCATTTATTTCTTTTACTTCTTTTTCGATTTCTTGTAATTGTTCTTCTATTCTATCTTCAACCATTGATCTGTCTTTTAAATAACTTAGGTTTAATCTGTAAATTGTCATTAAATTTTGGTCTTGTAGAGATTTAATATCCCATTGAAAGCTTTCCATGTTCCATGCGATGTCGCGAACATTTCCTTCAAGTGTAACAAATAATCCTGCTTCTCCAAATTGTGTTGCTCCGTTGTACAAGTATTGTGTTGCAAAAATGGTTTTTCCTGTTCCTGTTCCGCCTGCTACAAGAACGTTGCTTCCTCGTGGTATTCCACCGTTAATGAGTGAATCTACGCCAGGAATGCCTGTTTTTGTTCTTTCCATCTATCTCACTGTCAAGATAATTGTTTAAGTCATATTTAAGGCTTTCGAGCCGTTTTGGCTGATTTTGCAAAGAATTATAAACTTCTTTGGAAACTATTAATTTATGCCTACCTTATCTGAAGAAGAGCTTGACGCTACGCTCGAGAAAAACAGTGTTGCAAGCGAAGAAGAGTTTGAGAGAGATTATTCTCAAATGGATTTAGTTGATTTGATTGATCAACCTGCATGGAAAACAATTCTTATTGATTTGGTTAAGACTAGTAAGATGGATCCTTGGAATATTGATGTGTGTTTGTTAACGGAAAAGTATTTAACAAAAATAAATCAATTAGAAACATCTTCTTTAAGAGTTCCTGCTAATGCAATTCTTGCTTGTGCTATTTTAGTAAAAACAAAGAGCAAGTATTTGAAATTAAGTAGTTTGGATGAAGAAGAAGAGGAAGAGAAACCTTTGAGTGAAGAACAAAAACAATTATTTATGGAAGAGTTGCCTGACTTAATGGCGAATAGATCTTTTAGAGAAGGGAGAGTTTCATTAGACGAGTTAGTTAATAGTATTGAGGGAATTATTCAGCAAACTACTCCAATAAATGGTTCGAAAAGAAACATTCCAAGAATGGAACTTGATTTTGATACTACTTCGATAGAAGAAAAACTTGCAGAAATATTTGAACGGATTAAGCAAAGAGTTGATTCCCAAGGCATAGTAATGTTTAATGATTTAGTAACAGACAATGATACTGATTCAATAATTGATACTTTTTTACCGGTATTATTTTTAATGAATTCTGGAAAGGTTCTTGCTTACCAAGAAGAGTTTTTTGGGGAGATTTTTGTAAAACTATTAAATGAAGCTAATAAAGCAAACTAATAAAATTCAATAACAAAAAATAGTTCTTACAAATAATTAAATACTCCTTTTTCGTATTCTAGTAATGCCGCAAAAGAAAATAAGTTCTAAAAAAAGTCGTTATTCAAAAGAAGCGTCTTCAGAAGAAGAAATTAATGAAGAAGATTTTAATGGAGAAGAAGATGTTAGTGAAGACTTTGATAAAAATGAATCAGCTGATGAAACGTTACCAGAAGAATCAATGCTCGGACAAGGCCATAGTAGAAGTAGAGGATTATTTCAAAATGTTTGGTGGAAAAAAGGAGTAATGAAAGGATTTGTTGTTTGGTTGGTAATAGTAATTATTTTTTATATATTTGATTTTATTGGTTTGGTAGAAGTAATAAGTAAGGAACGCTGGTTTTTTTTCTTAATAGTTTTATTGCTTCTTGGAATGGCTTATGAAAAATACTTGTTTGGAAAAATAGAGTTCTAATATAAAATAAGTTTTTGAAAAATAAAGTTTTTAAGTAAAATAAGATTTTAATAATAAATAGTTTTTTAATAAAAAAAGAAAAAAGATGTTTGCTATTTGAGCAAACCCTTTTCTTTTAAAGCTTCGTCTAATTTTGGTTTGTCAAAGCCAATGATTACTGTTCCATCAACATCAATAACAGGAACGCCCATCTGTCCGCTCTTGTTGATCATTTCTTTTGCTTTTTCATGATCTTTTCCAACGTCAACTTCTTCAAAATCAATGCTTTTATCTTTTAACCAATCCTTTACCATTGTACAAAAAGGACAAGTCATTGTTGAATATACGATTATTGTCATAGGATATCACCAAGAAAATTAGACTTGCACATATTAAAAAAGCTTATGGAGCATTTTGAAATTGGTTTATTTTGAATAAATTAGTTTGATTTAAGAATGATTTTGTTTTGGGGTCAGGGGGGGTGCATCAAAAACAATTGTTGGGACCCTAACCGGGTATAGTTGCACCCCATAACCTTTTCACATAGTTTTGCTATGCATGACAATACTAAAACAAGTCTGTTCTTAATCTTTCTTAGTTCGAATTCCTAACCAAGTATACTAATTAATCTCTTTGGGTACTCTTCCAACCATTACAAAAAAGGCGCTTTCTTTTTTTATTAACCATTTAATCTCGTCCAATATTGGAAACCTAAATTTTGGTTTTGAACAGACAAATTCTATTCCTTCTTCTCTAAACCATTTTAAGACTTCGTTAATTGAATGATAAGTTTCATGTACTTGACCATACTTATCAGCTAACCAAGCATCACTTTTAATTCCTCCAAATAATTTTTTTCCAACCCTTATTCTTTTTTCAAAATCTTTTCCGCAAAACCACAACACACATCTTTTCAATCTGTGCCGAAAACGAGAATACTTGTTATATAAACCAACTATTATTAATCCGTTTTCTTTACAATGCTTGCACATTATATGAAATCCTTTTCTTGCATTAATTGTGTGATGCAATGAACCTAATGCAATAACAATATCATATCTTTCTGTATCTGAAAAATCTAGTATGTTTGTTTCAACAAAACTTATTTTTTTGCTTCTAATTTCTTTTGATAACTCTCTTGCTTTTTTTATTGAACTACTTGAAAAATCAATTGCTTTTATCTTTGCCCCATTCAATGCTAGTCCATTTGCTAATTCTCCTGTTCCGCAACCAAATTCTAATATCTTTTTTCCTTTCCAAAAATTTAGGTCTTGTCCTAGAATTTGTGTTAACCATTTTGTGTAATTCTTTAAAACATTTTTTTCAGAGTATTGTCTTGATGGATAAGGGTATTTTTCGTATAACTCTTTTACAAGTCTTTCGTTTTCTTTTTGTGCGTTTTTCATAAATAACTTCTTTCTAACAAAAATTAAAAGAAGCTCGTTTCTATTTTTATTATGCAAAAATTGATTGCCTTGATTGATTTGGACTATTTCTATGCCCAATGCGAATTATTGCGAAACCCTAGTCTAAAGAACAAACCAGTCGTGATAACTATGCCAACGGTAAGAGCAAACACCGGGGCAGTAGCAACAAGTAATTATGAAGCTAGAAAACTAAAAATAAGATCTGGGATGTCTCTTTCTTTGGCGAAAAAGCTTTCTAATGAAGATACGGTTTTTATTAAAGCAGACAAAGAGTATTATCAAGAAATTTCTAAAAAAGTTTTTGAAGTAGTTGACTTTTTTTGTGAAAAAGTTGAACAGGTTTCTGTTGATGAAGCTTATTTGGATTTGAGTAACCCGAATGGTTTTGAGGATGCAACTGAAAAGTGCAGAAAAATAAAAGAAAAGATTAGGAATGAAATTGGTTTAACTTGTTCAATAGGTTTGAGTGTAAATAAATTAATAGCAAAAATGGCTTCTGAAGAAAACAAGCCGGATGGTTTGACTATAATAAAAGAAAATGAAATAAATTCTTTTATTTCTAAAAAGAAGGTTTCTGCTTTGCATGGTCTTGGACCAAAATCAGAAAAAAAATTAATGGAAAAAGGAGTTATTACTATATCGGACTTACAAAAAGTTTCATTACAAGAGTTAATAAAATTATTTGGAAAAGCTAAGGGGGAGATGTTTTATAATTTTTCAAGAGGGATTGATAATAGAGAAATAAATTCTAATCGCGAGAAGCAACAATTATCAAGAATGATTACTTTAAAGAAAGATACAAATAATTTTGAAGAAATAAAAGAGAGTGTTTTTTTGTTAAGCGAGCTTGTTTTTAAAGAAGCAAAAAAGATTAACAAAAATTTCAAAACCTGTTCAATAATAATTATAACTAACAAGTTTGAAACAATAACAAAATCAAAAACACTAGACGAACCAATTTTAAATGTGGAAGAATTAAAGAATATTGAATTAGAATTATTGCAAAATTATTTAAATGAATCCTTGTCACAAATAAGAAGGATTGGTGTAAGAGTATCAAATTTTGGCGGGGAATTTGGTTTTCAAAAAAAACTATTTGATTTTGGGAAATAAGGTTTATTAGGAAATGAGTTTTATGAAACAGACTATTGGAAAATCAGAAAGATTGCTGAGACAATTAACTGCACTAAAGAATAATTCTATAAATATGCGTTTGGCTGCTGAAAAATGGGACAAAAAATGGAAGACATTAATTGCTATAATGATGTCTGCTCAATCAAGGGACGAAACAACAATAATTATTGCAAAGAAATTGTTTGAAACATATCCTTCTTTGGAAAGTCTTGCAAGAGCAGATTACAAAGCAGTTCTTTCTGTGTTTAAGAGTCTTAATTATAATAAAACAAAGACAAAACACATAATTGAGTGTGCAAGAATCTTAGTTGAGGAATATGCCGGAAAAGTTCCTGAAGATTTTGAAAAACTAATCCAATTACCAGGGGTTGGAAGAAAAACAGCGAATGTTTTTTTGTCAGAATATGGTCATGATGCTATTGGTGTTGATACTCACGTATTTTATATTTCAAGAAAACTTGGTTGGGCAAAAAGCAAGACTCCAAAAGGAGTTGAAACAGAGTTAAAGGAGGTCTTTCCTAAAAAAGATTGGATTAATATTAATGCGACCTTGGTTCGTTTTGGAAAAACTTACCCTAGTAAGAAGAAAAAAGATTCAATATTAAACGAAATTAAAAAAATAAATTAGTTTTCTACCAATAACTATTTAATCTCTTTTAATGCCTTTTCTTTTATGGTTTCAAAAAGTGATAATTTAAGGGTTGCTTTAGAAAAGAATCCTGAAATTGGTTTGGTTCTTTCTAATAGTGGTTTGCATTGTGTTGGCTGTCATTCTTCTGTTGCGGAAACAATTGAAGATGGTTGTAAGGTACACGGGATGACTGATAAGCAAATTAATGATTTGATTAAAAAAGCGAATGATAGGATAAAATTGTTTGATTCTTTGCCTGATCTAGAAATTACTGCAAAAGCAATTTCAAAACTAGAAGAAAAACTAAAAAAAGCAAATGGGAAATATATTCGAATTATCCCTTTTTTTGATGGTTATGATTTTGATGTAGTTAATGGAAAAGAAAAGAACGAGATTGTTTTGGATAGGAAAGTCAAGATTTTATTAAACAAAGGAATCCAGCGTGTGTTGAAGGGAATTACGATTGATTATTCTGATAAAGAAAAAGATTTTGTTGCTAAGAGAAAAGATTAGTTCTAAAAACTATTTTTTTGATCGAATAAATTTTGAAGCTGAGAAAGCAGCGGTTGCTCCTTCTCCTGCAGAAGTAACTACTTGTAATAATTCTTTTTTTATACAATCACCGCAGGCAAAGATTCCTTCTTTGTTTGTTTCCATTTTTTCATTAACAATTATTCTTCCAAACTCATCTTTTTTTACATCAACAAAATCAGCATTTGGTTCTGTTCCAACATAAATAAATGCGCCCTCTGCTTCAATCGCAAATTCTTTTCCTTCTTTATCTTTCAAAACAACTTTTTCTAAGAACTTGCTTCCTTTGAATTCTTTTACTGTTGTTTCGGTTAATACTTCTATTCCTGTTGCATTTTCTTGTTTTGCTTTTTCAGCACTTAATTCTTTTTTTGAAGTAATTATCATTACTTTTTTTGCAATTGATTTCAAATAAATTGCTTCCTCAACTGCTCTGTTATCTTCTCCAATAATAACTACTTGTTTGTCTTTGTACATTGGTCCATCACAAGTAGCACATGAATGTACTCCTTTGTTCAAAAATTCTTTTTCTCCTCTTACTCCTAAAACTTTGCTTCTACTTCCAACTGCAACAATTATTGCTTTTGCAATAATTTCCTCTCCTTGCATCACAATAGTTTTTTGTGCTCCGTCTTTGATTTCTAGTACTTGGTTATTTTTTATTTCTACCCCGCTTTCAATCGCGTGCTCTTTAAAAGAATTCATTAATTCTGCGCCTGAAGAATTTTTTACTCCTGGCCAGTTTTGTATTGAAGTAGCTAAATTCATTGTTCCCCCAACAAGACCTTTTTCTATAAGAATTGTTTTTAGTCCGTATCTTGCTGAATAAATTCCTGCTGTTAGTCCTGCTGGCCCACCACCAATTATTACAATATCTGTTTCCATATGAGAAAGAGAGTTAGCAAGGCTTTTATATTTTAAGTTTTCCTTCCAACTACCCAACCGGCAAAAATTCCTATGACTAATGCGATAACAACACTAATCGAGAACAAATTATAGTCTATTCCGCTTATTGTTATTGTTTGGTCAATAATTATTCCATCGTTTGTCTGGAATGTGTTGTTTGGTTCGTTTTTATCTAAACCACTGGCTGTGTTGTCTAAGGGTAAGTCTCCAATATTGTTGGTTCTTTCAAGAACGTTGCTCCCTTTTATCACAAATTGATCGTTTGTTGTTGAAAAACTTCCTTGTATAAATAATCCTTGTAAAGCAAACAAAATTATTCCAACAAAAACTATTGCTCCAAAGCTTAGCATTACTAATACGCGTGCTTCTTCCATCATGTTTGGGGATACCACTTGTTTTCCTTTATGTGTTAACTCATAATATTTCCATTTTCGTCCTTCATCAATTTTTTTTACTAATTCAGCATCTAATAAAATATTACAATGTTCTTTTACTGTTGAATCTCTCAAAGAAAGTCTCTTGCTTAATTCACTCAATGTCATTCTTCTACTGAGCAATTTTTTTAGAATATTAACTCTGCTTTCTGCCGAAAGTGCTTTAAAGCTCTTATCGTCCAGAATAACTTTTTTGTCCATAGATGATAACTGTGTTCTTCTTCTTTTAATATTTTTGATTTTCTTCGGTAGGGTCTTTTTTATCAAAATCTAGTATTTTTAGTATTATAACATAGAAAAGGGCCGTTAGGTGCTTTATTATAAGACTCCCAATTATTAGAGCTAGAATAAAAGTCATTAAGGGGTATATTATCCAAGCGTACCTTGAGAACCTTTCAATTATTGGTAATTCTTCTATTATTTGTTCGCCAATATTGACTCCTTCACTTCCAGCTTCAATTTTTTGTCTTAACAATTCTTTGTATTCTTCAGAATTAACCATTTCTTCATATGAATCAAACCCGTTTACAAAAGCCAGTACATCTGAGTCACTCTTACTACTTAGTTTTGAAAAACCAGGTAATAATTTCATTGAATTAATTGTTTCTTTTTGAACGGCAAGAGTCGATTCCAATATTGGTTCGGAAATATTTTGTTTTAAGTTGTCTTCATTTCCAATACTTGTTTTTAATAAATCATCAACAAAGTTTTTTTCATAAATATCTTTGTTTGGGATAGAAATAATTATCATTGAAACAAACAATCCTATTGCTATAAACAAAATGATTTTTCCACTGACATTTGTTCCTTGTTTTAATAAATTTAAAAAACCGATTTCTTTTTTTTTCATTAATTTAAATGCAATTATTATTCCTATCAAACCAATTAATAACATTAATAAGAATTCTGTTTGTGCAAAAATAATTGTTCCCAAAATGACTCCTATAAAATAACCAATAACTGTGAGAGTTATTGATAATGGCGTTTCAAATAATTTGTAAAGTGTTAATATTGTTGCTAATGCAATTGAACCAAAAATCAAGAATAAGACAAAGTTAATTGTAAGTATTTTTGCCAGGATTGGAAAAATATTGATTGTGAAAAAACTATTACTTGTTATTCCTGTGTTTGAAAAGAATAATGCCGAAAGCAGAATACTAACAATAGTGATTATTGTTAAAATACTGCCAAAAACTCTTTGATCCATTAAATACAATTAAGTGTTTGTTATTATTTAATCTTACGACATTGTGTCAGTTAGTTCTATTTTTATTGGGTCGCTTATTTCATTGTCTCTAAATCCTGTTAATGGATTATCATAGGTGAATTCTAAATAACATGTATTCATTTCTTTTGTAAAAAAAGGATTGATTGTGAAGTTTAATACTTTTTCTTCTCCTGCTTTCAATTCATTAATTTTGTCTCCACTAGCACCAAAATCAAACCACCCTATACAATCTGGTTCTGATTCATATTGTTCTATAGCAATAGAAATATTTTGTATGTCTTGGTTTCCAACATTCTTCAATGTTATTTGTTTGAATATTGAAGATATTTCATCACAGCCCCCTTTGTCACAGTCACTTTTTAATATTGGGTTCTTGCTTAGGGCTAAGCCAACTTCCACTGCGGTTTCTACAACTAGGATAATATCAAAAGTAACATCTTCTTCAATACTCTTTGAACTAATTTTTAATACTCCTCTGAATTCATCGTTTTCTTTTGCTGTAACTGGAACATCAATGTGTAATAATATTCTTTCATCGCTTTTTTTTGCGATTCTATCAATATTTATTTTGTTTTTTCCTTCAGTACTATATTGTCCAAATTCAAACCAAGGTATTTTATCTTCGTAACCGCTATTTGCAATTATTTCTATATCAATATCACTAACATCGATTGTTTTGTTGTTATTCTTTATTTGTATTTCTAGAGTTGTTCTTTCTCCAGCAACAAGATTATCTTCATCAATTTTTTCGTTTTTTGCATCACCAGAAATTTTTATGTCTCCCTTGCTTACTGCGGGGGTGGCAGAAAGAGTGATTGTTTCCTTTGTTTTTGATCCTTTTAATTTTATGTCAATGTCTCCTTCTTCAATGCTTGAAATATCTTCTCTAATTTTTATTGTAAAGTCGATTCCTGTTGCTCCTCCTACTTGGATACCAATTGTGCTTACGCTAAATGTAATATCAAATAAATCATCTTTGTCATCTGCAATTAGTTTTTCGTTTGCTATGACTGTGTCTCCAGTATTTGTAATAATTAAATTTCCAGAGATCTCTTCTCCTTCATAGATTGTGTCTGTGTTTAAAGTAACGCTTAATTCAACATCAAAATTTCTTTCTAATTCTACTTCTTCTTCAATTTTTTCTCCACCTGAAACAACTATTACTCCGTTTTTTGTTTTGTGCTCTGAAGAACTAACTGTGTAATTATAAGTTCCAGGGCCAAGTGTTATGGTGTGTGTTGATCCTCTTTCGTTAAGAACCGGGACTCCTTCCGAGTTTGTTAATACTACTTGTGCTGAAACAGAAGAACCATCTACTTCACTAACTTTTATTGTTACTTCTTGTTGTCCTCCAAGAAACACCATGGCAACTACGGCAACAACGATTAAAACTACCACTACGGCGATAATTGGGATTAGTTTTTTGTTTCCCCCACCTTCGTAATTATAGTCTCCGCCCAAATCTCCGCCAGCATTGTAATTTGGTTCATCAAAGTTCTGATCAAACATTTTAACTCACAAATAATATGATTCCTCTTTTTAAAAACCTTTTCAATCTAATAAGATTATGCGTATTTCATTTATTGGTTGTAAAGAAAACACTATAACGATTTTCAAGGAATTAGCAAGGGAATTATCAATAAAAGTGTCTGGTTTAGAGTTAGCAGAGCGGTTTGTTCCTTCTATTGAAGATATTCCAATAGTTGCTCTTGAAGAAAGTGAACAAAGTGATTTTATTGTTGTTTTTGCTATTATTGAGAATGAAGAAGAAAAAAAATTGTTAGAAGAAAAGCTTGTTGATGTTGAATTAAAATCACAAACAAGAATATTTAAGGGAATAGAAGAAGATGAATTTTCCGATTTAGAGGAAGAAGAATATTTGGAAGTAAAAGATGTTCTTGTACAAAGGTATGTTGATACAATTCTTGGAATACTTTTTAATGAAAATGAGTTCGAACCAGAAGACAGAGATTTTGGGTTGTGATTAATTCAGGTTATTTGTGTTGTAATTATTTTTTTGTATTTAATTAATAAAAACTTTTTCTTTTTTTGTTAAGAAATTAGTTTATTTTCCTTTCAATCTCTTGATTTCTTCTTCTTGTTTTTCAATTAGCTTATTCATTTTTTCAGTAGCATTGCTTTTGTCAGCTAATTGTTTTTTTAGATTATTAATTTCTTCTGAGTATTTGGCTTGTAATTTTTCTTGGATGTTTGCTTTCTTTTCTTCCATTTCAACTATTTGTCTTGCGTGTTCGTTTCTTATTTGTAAAGTATCCTGTTCTATTTCAAGAGCCATTGTTTTTGCATAATCTCTTTCTTTTTTTAATTCTCTTATTAGTTCAATAGATTTCTTGTTATAATTTTCATGTAATTCTTCAATGAGTCTTACTTTTTCTTTTAACACATTAAAACTTCCTTCAACGTAATTTATTTGTGCTAGGTGTGTTGCAAGATTTTTTTTAGATTCGCGAACTGCGATTTCTAATGCTTTGTCTTTTGCGTTAAGTTCTTCTTCCATCTCAGCAACAGATTTTTCTTTTGCAGGGCCAAAAAAGTTTTTTCTTTTCAAATCAATATTCTTCTTTCTTAACTCTGCTAGCTCATCTTCTTTTTGTTGTAATAGGGTTATTAGTTCTCTTGCTGTTGAACCTTTTTTTACGAATGGAATTTTTTGTGCCATCAAAAATTTGTCAAGTTTGTCTATTGAATATCTTGATTGTAGTATAATTTCTAGTATTTTTGTTTGTAGTGATGAGTATAAATCAGGGACATCTCTTTCTTCAGTTGCATTTACTAGTTCTACGCGAAAGTTCTTGTGTTTTTCCATTGTTAGGTTTGATTCAAGGATTATGAGCTCTTTTCTAAATCTTAGGATAAAATCACTAATGTCAGGAGTGTTTTTTTCAAGTAATAATTTTGCTTCCTTGTCAATGCTAACAAAACCATCATATGCTATATTAAGCCATTTAATACTTCTTTCGAGTTCAAAGACAAATCCTTCTCTGTTTAATTCACTCCACTTGGTTTTTGAAACAAGAGAATGTAATTCATCAATTTTTTTTATAAGTTCTCTAACTCTTTCATCCAAACTCATGCTAATATTACTAGTTTCGCATATTTAATCCTTACTTGCGGGGGTTTTTTTATTCTTCCTTATAATAATTATAATATGCTTAAACAACAAAATGGGCTTATTTACAAAGACTTGTGTATTGACCCACACAAATCTCCAAAAACAGAAAAAGTATTGCTTAGTCATGCGCATGCTGACCATGTAAAGTTGTCCAAGGATTCAGAGTTTTTTGCTACGCCAGAAACAATTGCTATTGTAAAAAAAAGGTTTGCAAGAAAAAACAAAACAAATTTTTCTCAAATAGAATTTGGTAAAGAAAAAAAGTTTGATGATTTTTCTTTAATTCTAAAACCAAACGGGCATGTGCTTGGTTCTTCACAAATAAATATTTCTACGCCCGAAAAAAATATTTCTATTACTTCAGATTTTCGCTTTCAAGATTCGTTATTATTTAAAGGTTTAATTCCTTCTCACGCAGACACATTAGTACTTGAAACAACTTTTGGTTCGCCAAGTTATGTTTTTCCAAAACAAGAAGATGTTACAAACGAAATGATTTCGTTTGTTGAAAAAGAAGCAAGGACAAAACTTGTTTTATTGTCTGGTTATTCTCTTGGAAAAGCACAAGAATTAACAAAAATCTCAAACGATGCAGGATTCACTCCTCTTGTTCATGATAGTATTTTTGAAATGAATGAAATTTACAAAGACTTTGGAGTTGATTTGGGTAAATATGAAAGATTAGATCATAACCTAAAAGATTTTTCTGTTTTAATTATGCCGCCTCAATTAGTTGATCGTTTTTTGTTAGCTACTTTGCGAGAATTTGATTCTAGAAAAATAGTTTCTGCTCTTGCAACAGGTTGGACTTATGCAAGAGGATTTGATAAATTATTTCCTCTAAGTAATCATGCTGATTATAATGATTTGTTAGAATTTGTAAAACTCTCAGAACCAAGGTTAGTCTTAACCGACCATGGTTTTTGTGAAGAATTTGCTCGCAAACTAAATCGTTTAGGATTTAATGCAAAACCCCTAAAACAACACAACCAACGAATCATTGGGGAATATTGACTTGTTTTTTATATTGTTTGTTTAATTTTTTATTTATGGAATTTATTGTGTTAGGATCAGGGGGGGCGATGCCAACTCCTCGGCCATTTTGTCAATGTAAAATTTGCCAAGACGCGAGAAAAGATATCTCAAAAAAAAGAAATGCATCTTCACTTTTTTTAAAGGAAATAAATGGAGTGGTTGATTGTGGTGAAGATATTGCTAGTTCTTTGAATAGCGAAAATATAAAAAAAGTGGATTATTTGTTTATCACGCATTGGCATCCGGATCACACCTTTGGTATGAGGGCAATTGTTGAGGCAAATTGGGATTTTAGGGAAGCGATTGCAAAACATAGAATTGAATTAGTTATTCCAAAAAAGGTGTTTAAACAATTAAAAGAGCATTTTGATTGTTTTGATTATTGGGAAAATATTCAAAAAACTATTAAAATTGTTGAGATTGAAGATGGCTGGTCAAAAGAAATTAATGGGATGAAAGTTACTGCTGTTGGATATACTGGAAAAGATTCAGAAACGTTTGCTTATTTGTTTGAAGAAAAAGGAAAAATGGTTTTGTATTCTCCTTGTGATACTATAAGTTTTAGTCGGGAGGATGACTTCCATGATTTAGATTTATTAATAACTGAGACAGGTTTATTCTCTGAGAAAATGGCAAATAGTGAAATCTTTTTTCCAAGACTAATTGAACGAATAAAAAGAATGAATCCTAAAAAAGTTTTAATGACTCACATTGAAGAAGTTGAATTACAAATTTGGGGCGAAGAATATTTACAAAAAATGAAAGACAAATATTCAAATATTAATTTAGATTTTGTATCTGATGGTATGAAAATTAATGTTTAACACAATTATGCGGGTCTAATAAAACTCAAGTTTTACGAGTCTATGAAACTCACGTTTTTTAGAACACTTTTATCTACCAAATGTGTGTCTTTTGTTACATTCAAATCAAATGATTTCTTTTTAATAAAGAAGGCACAAGTTATATTGATTATCATGGAGTATTCAAGTTTGAGCATAGCTGTTTTAGCATCTATTTCTATGAATTTGAATAATAATGATAATAATGCAAATTAAAAGCCTTAAAGAAGCTTTTTATTTGTTTTCTAATGAGCTTTTTTAAGGGATTATGGTATTGGAGGAATTATATATGGAAGTAAAAAGAACCTATAACAAAGGTTGTGAAAAAAAAGCAGGAAAAAAAGTAAAGATTAATGGTTGGGTTCAAGAAAATCGTAATCTCGGCGGACTAAGATTTATTTTGTTAAAAGATAAAAGCGGAGAAGTACAGGTAACAATTGTAAAAGGAGAAGTTAGTGAAGAAATAAAAGAAGCAACTTCTGGTTTAACAAGAGAATCCTATGTTGAAGTAGTTGGAGAACTAAAAGCAAACGACAAAGCACCAATGAAAGTAGAATTAATCCCAGAAATTTTTACAGTTCTAAACAAAGCAGATTCGCCAACACCAATTGATACTAGTGGAAAAATAGTTTCAGATTTATCAAAAAGACTTGATTGGAGATTTTTAGATTTAAGAAACAAAAAAGCTTTAGCTCTGTTTAAAGTAAGAGGACAAATTTTCAAAGCATGTGTTGAGTTTTTTGAAAAAAATGGTTTCCAAAATATACAGACGCCAAAAATTACTAGTGCGGGAGCAGAAAGCGGAAGCGAGTTATTTCCCGTAGTATATTTTGATCAAGAAGCATTTCTTTCTCAATCACCACAATTATATAAACAAATGATGGTTTGTGCAGGATTTGAAAAAGTTTATGAAATTGCTCCAGTATTCAGAGCAGAAAAATCTAACACGCCAAGGCATCAAACAGAATTCACTGGTATTGATTTTGAAATGGGTCCAATAAAACACACTAGTGACATAATGGACACTATTGAAGAATTATTCAAACACATGTTTACTCATTTAAATGAGAATTGTAAAGATGAATTAGCATTATGGGATATTAAATTAGAAGTTCCAAAAAAGATTCCAAGATTAACAATGTCTGAAGCAAAAGAATTGTTAAAAGAAAAAGGAAAGTCTCTTCCTGAAGAAGAAGATTTTGATCCCGAAGCAGAAAAAATGATGGGGGAAATAGTAAGAGAAAAATTCAAATCAGAATTTGTTTTTGTAACAAATTATCCTGTTGCTAAACGTCCTTTCTATCATAAGTATGCTCCTGATGGGAAAACAACAGACGCTTTTGATATGCTTTTTAGAGGAACAGAAATATGTACTGGTGGACAAAGAGAACACCAATATGGGGTGTTGAAAAAGCAAGCAGAAGAAAAAAAGATTGATTTTGATCAAATGGGTTGGTATGCTGAAATGTTCAAATATGGTGCTCCTCCACACGGTGGAGTAGGATTTGGTTTGGACAGGATCACAATGATGCTTTTCAAATTAGAAAATGTTAGAGAAGCAGTGTTATTACCAAGAGACCCAATAAGACTGACTCCATGAAGAAGTAATTTATACTTCTTCATTTCTTTTCTTTTTATGAGCGAATTTAAATTAGTTGATATTGGTAGCTTGCCAAGAGAACAGCAAGAAGAAGCAATCGTAAGAATTTGGAAAATTTATTATAAAGCTGTTCAGGACCAAACTTTATTTGATGAATTTAAGAAAAAAACCTTGTCTGATGGAGTTAAATGTGTTGTCAAAGGAGAAAAACTTTTTGGAGTTGTTAGTTATAAACTTTCTAGCAAAGAACTTTTTGTTCAAGAAATTTGGGCATTGCCATCAAGAGAATTCTTAAGAGAACACAAAATGACAATTGGGAGATTTCTTAATGCTTTTATGACATCAGTGGCAATTAAAAAAGGAGTTTCTTTTAGAAGAACTGGTGGGGTTGGTGCCGGAGTAAGATTTAGAAAAAGATTGGAAGGAAAACTTCCTCAAAAACCACATCTCCCTCAAAGAAGAAAATAATGTTAAAAACAATAATAAAAACCCTTTCCTTTCTATTTCTTTTATGGTAGAACTAAAAATAAATAAAGAGTTAGTGAAAAAGGTTGCTGAAAATGCACGTTTGGAATTAACAGAAAAAGAACTTACAAAGTTTACTCCAGAGTTAAAAGAAGTAATAATTGATTCTTTTAATAAATTAGACAAAATTGAAACAGATGAAGAACCTTCTTTTCAACCAATACAACAAACAAACAAGCTACGTGAAGACAAAGCAGAAAAATCTTTAACACAAGAAGAAGCATTAAGAAATGTGAAAGAAGAATTAAGAGAAAATGGTTACATAAGAGGGCCGAAGGTATTGTAGAATTATTCAAAGGAATGATGGTTATGGGGAAATATAAAGAATCATTAAAATATTTTGTTGAAGAATCTAAAAAAGATTTTTCTTTTGCAGAAAAAAACTTTGAGCAAATAATTAAAGAAATAAGAGAAACACAAAAAAATGGTTTAAATTATATTGAAACTTTTGATGAAGATTATGCAAGAGCACAATTTTGGGAATTAAAAAACAAAAAACAAGGAAGATTATTTGGTGTTCCAATAACAATAAAAGACACTGCTTGTGTGAAGGGTCTTGAATCAAAATCTGGTTCAAAAATACTTTCAGGTTACAAACCATTATTTGATGCAACCGCTGTTGCAAAAGCTCGCGAAGAAGGCGCCATTATTATTGCAAAAACTACTCAGGATGAATTTGGGTTTGGGACATTTGCTACAAACACAGAAAAGATTCCAAAAAATCCTTTTGATAATGAACGAAGTTGTGGTGGAAGTTCAGGAGGAAGTGCAGGTTTCACAGCCTTCACAAAAACATACCATGCGTCAATTGGAGAAAGCACAGGCGGAAGTATTGCTTGCCCTTCAAGTTTTTGTGGAGTAACTAGTTTGACACCAACTTATGGTTTAGTATCAAGACTTGGTTTAATTGATTATGCAAATTCTTTAGACAAATTTGGTCCTCTTGCAAGAAACATTGATGATGCTTCGTTACTCTTAAGTATTATTTCTGGAGAAGACAAAAACGATTCAACAAATTTAGGAAAAGAATATGTTGAAGAAGAAGTTCCAATAAAAAAAATTGGTATTGCAAAGGACTTTTTAGAAAAATGCGATGACAATGTAAAAAAAGTTTTTTTAGAAAAAATGGATTCTCTAAAACAATTTTTTAAAATAGAAGAAATTTCTCTTCCATTAAATGTAGAATATGCTCTTCCAGCATATTATATTATTGCTACTAGTGAAGCATCAACAAACCTAGCAAAACTATCAGGTCTTCGTTATGGGGCACAAGGTGAACCAACAGGAAAACATTTTGATGAATATTTTTCAGAAATACGAAGCAAGAACTTTACAGAAGAAGCAAAGAGAAGGATTATTCTTGGAACATTTGCAAGAATGAGTGGTTATAGAGATGCATATTACTTGAAAGCATTAAAAGTACGAACAAAATTAATTAACGAGTTCAAAGAAGCTTTCAAAAAAGTTGATTTGCTTGTTAACCCAACAATGCCAGTTATTGCTCCTCGTTTTGATGAAATATCAAGACTAACTCCATTACAAAATTATGCAATGGATTTGTGCACAGTTCCTGCTAATTTAGCAGGTTTGCCACATCTAAGCTCAAGTATTGGTTTTTCTAGCGGAATGCCTATTGGTTTAATGGCAATTGCTCCACACTTACAAGAAAAAAGACTCTATTCATTTGGAAAGGTGATAGAAAATGAGTGAGATAATTTATAGAAAAGCAAGAAAGAGTGATTTAGATTCTTTATCTGTCTTAGCAATGGAATTAAACGAGTTCCATGATTCAAAAGAAGATTATTTTGAACTAAAAATTGAGAACAAATCAAGAATGAAAAGTTTTTTTGAACAATCAATTGCATCAAAAAATCATTTATTTTTTGTTGCAGAAAAAGACAAGGAAATAATCGCGTATGTTCATGCGAATATTTCAACAAGGCCTCCAATTTTTGTTCATGAAAAAGAAGTCTATATTGGAGCAATGTTTACAAAAAAAGAATATAGAAAAAAAGGAATAGCAAACAAACTCTTCTTAGAGGTAAAAAAGTTTGCTAAAGAAAACAAACTAAGGTTTATTCAATTGCGTGTTTATTCAAAAAATAATGTTGCAAAAAAGTTTTACAAAGCACTTGGCTTTGAAGTAATGTTAGATTATATGGTGAAAAAAGTATGACTGAAGAAAAAATAATGATTGGTCTTGAAATACATACTTATCTAAATACTGAAAGTAAATTATTTTGTTCTTGTGGTACTTCTCCAATACAAATGCCGTGGGTAAAGGAATATTTAGAAAAGAAAAACGTTGAATTTGAATTTGTTGAACATGAAGCGGTAACAAGACCGATTGATTCTGCACAAGCAAGAAATGTTAAAATTGAACAAATAGCAAAAGCGCTTGTATATATGGCTGATGAAAAACCGTTATTATTAATTCTTTCAGGAAATAGAAAAGCGGATAATGAAAAAGTAAAATTAATTGGGTTTGAAAAAGTTAGAATGGCGTCTCCGCAAGAAGTAAAAGAACATACTGGTTGTGTTGTTGGTTTAGTTCCTCCAACAATTGATGGCATAAAAAAGATTCTTGACACAAGACTTATGAAAGAAGATTTGTGGTCGTTTAATGCTGGAATTGCAACAGGTGGAATTAAAATAAAGCAAAACGAATTATTGAAATTGCTTGATAATTATGAAGTAAGAGAAATTTCTTCGGACGAATTAATTGTTGAAGAACCAGGAGCAAAAAAAGCCCACTTGCCTACAATCGAAGCAGAACCAAATTCGCTTTGTTGTCCGTTGTGTTTAGGACATCCTGGCTCAAAACCAGTTTTGAACAAAAAAGCAGTCGAGTTAGCAACTAAGATTGGATTATCTCTTAATTGTGAAATAAACAAGAGCTTTTTTTTCAGTAGAAAAACTTATTTCTATCCTGACATGGCTTCTAATTACCAAATTACTCAATATGAAATTCCAGTGGCACAAAATGGTTTTATTGAAATGAATTCAGGAAAAAAAATTAGAATAAGAAGAGCACACTTAGAAGCAGACCCTGCGGCATTAATTCATCCGCAAGGAATGCAAAATTCGCAGTATGTTTTAATTGATTATAATCGAAGTGGGATGCCACTTATAGAAATTGTTACTGAGCCAGATTTAGACTCGGCAAAAGAAGCAAGAGAATTTCTAAATGAACTTGAAAATATTCTTTCTTATTTAAAAGTTTTAAAACCAGATACAACTCTGAAAATAGATTGTAATATTTCGATTAATGGAGGAAATAGAGTAGAAATAAAGAATGTTTCCGGTTTTGCTGCAGCAGAAAAAGCATTAAATTTTGAATTATTAAGACAAAAAAGAGAACTTCGAATGAACAAAAAAATAGAACAACACACAAGAATATTTAATGCGGACACTGGAACAACTATTGAAGCAAGAAAAAAAGAAACAGAAGCAGATTATGGTTATATTTTTGATCCTGATTTAGTGCAAGTTTCTCTTGAAGAAAAATATTTATTAGAAATAAAAAAAGTAATGCCTGAATTACCTCAACAAAAAGCCCAACGTTTTGTAAAACAATTTTCTATTCCAGAATACGATGCGAAAGTTATTTGTTCTAAATTTGAGTTAGGAAAATTATTTGAAGAATTAACTAGTAATTATGTTGATCCCCAAATTTCTTCAAGAATTCTAACAAGAGAATTGCTCTCAATCCTAAATCATGATTCTTTGTCTTTTAATGATGTAAAAATTGATTCTAAGAAATTGATTGATTTAGTCGAATTAATAAAACAAGGAAAGGTTTCTGACAAGAATGTAAAACAATCAATGATTAATTATATTTCTGGAGACAAAACCTCTCCAAGAGAATTTTTAGAAAAAAACAATATGCTTATTAGTGAAGAAATTGATTTAGACGGAATAATTTCTGATTTGCTTGAAAAGAATTCTTCTGCAATAGATGAATACAAGAAAGGAAATGAAAAAGTATTAAACTTCTTGGCTGGTCTAGTAATGCGAGAAACAAAAGGGGCAGTAAATCCAAAAGAAGTTCAAGAAAAATTGAAAGAAAAACTATCTAGTTAGCCAATAATCTGAAGAAAAGTTTATTTCAAGATTATTGAAGCATGATTTCGAAATATTATTAATGTTAAGAATATTGCAATGATAAAAATTATTGTTGCTGGAAAGAACATTTGTGTTAATCCTATTAAATCAGCTAAGTAACCCATTATCAAAACAATAACTGCTTTGTATGCTTGTTGTAAGACACTTGCTATTGAAAGAATGGTTGTTCTGTTTGCTGAAGAAATGATATTGTTTAATGTGTCATACATTGACACTCTTATTATTCCTTCACTTAAGGATATGAGCAATATTCCAGTTATTATTGTTACTCCAGTATTGAAAAAGAAAAATAAAAAACTAAACAAGATTAGTAATACCCCAATAATATCAATTATTTTTGCGGTTTTTTTCTTGTTTATTTTGTGAGGAATCATGCCGCCAAGTCCACTTAATGCCCTGATAGTTGCATAAATAACTCCAAAGTAAATTATGTCGATTCCAGCTATTACCAATAAAGGTTGCTTGAATTCAGAAAAAGCAAACAGTGATGCAAAAGAAACCATCATTAACACAAGAATAAACAAAATCTTTTTTTTGGAAAGTATTTCTTTTATTGATGAAGAAATATAGAGATGGTCTTTTTCTGTTTCAATTCTTGGTTCTTTTATTAGTGTGCCTAAAAATATTATTGCGGCCGAAAATATAATTCCAATTAAAAAAGGGAGTTTTACATCAAAAGAATAGATTACTGGAACCGCTAATAATAAAACCGCATTTCCAATGTGTGAATAAAAAATGGTCTTTCCAAAAATTTGTTTGAATTCAATTTTTCGTTTTAGTTCAACCAAAGTATCAAACAATAATGCTTCCCTTGCTCCGCTTGTAAATGCACTCCATAGGCCAAGAAAGATACTTGCAATAATAAACTCTTCAAAGCTGTTTCCGATGAAATAAAAAATCATCATTCCTAAACTAAAAAATCCAATGAGTATCATTGCTAGTTTTTTTCCATATTTGTCGGTTATTGCTCCTGCCGGAATCTCAAGCAACAAACCAATTATTGCTGCAATTGATGCTAATATTGCCACTTCAAAAAGATTCAGATTGTTTAATAAAAAATAAAGGACTATTATTGGCATTGTTATTCTCTTCATTAGAATGCTGTAAATATAAATCACGGGGATATTTCTTTCAAGCCTGTTCATTAAATAGAAACACACTCTGAATTTTTATTACTATTTTTTTAGTACAATCCTAATTTTGTGTGGGTGTTGTTTGTACCAGAAGCCCTTTATAAAGCAAATATAATCATTCTGTTAGATCCATTCATTTGTTCTTCACAACAGATTATTATATCTGTTGTGACTAATAATAAACAGGAAAAAGGTGATTTTGTTTGAAAAAATTCTTGTTAATACCAATAACTCTAGTATTATTTTTGAGTAGTGTTTTTGCTGCGCCGTGGGATTTTTTAAGAATTCCAACAGAAATAGCTAACACAATTAATCCAGTTGTTGTTTGGCTTGCAACAATAATTTCTCTAATAGTGGTGGTAGTTTCTTTGTTAGCACTAAAAAAGAAAAAGTCACAAAGATTATGGTTTGTTAGTGGGGCATTTGGGTTATTTTTCATAAAGAGTGTCCTTGGATTAGTTGATTTGTATATCTCTCCTGGAATATTCATGAATTTTGCTGTACAAGGAGTATTTGATTTGTTGATTATTGTTGCCTTGTTCTTAGCATTATTTAGAAAATAAAGGGATACAATGAAAAAAAAGATAGAAGACGAGATGGCAATATCGCCAAGAGATCAAATTTATTCTACTATTGTAAAAAATCCTGGCTTGCATTTTAGAGAAATTCAAAGAAGGGTTGGTTATGCTACTGGTGCGATGCAATATCATATCGATTATTTAAGAAAAAAAAATTTTATTAGAGAAGAAAAAGAAGGAAAGTTTTCTCGTTTTTATGCTGTTGGAGAAAACATGGTCGATACAACAATAATGAATTTGTTGCGACAAGAACAGGTGAGAAAAATTTTATTGCTTCTTTTGAATAAAAGAAGAGCTACAATAAAAACTATTTCAAAAGAATTTGGTATGTCTAATTCTACTCTTACTTTTCATTTAAAAAAATTGGTTGATTCAGGCATAGTTGAAGAAAGAAATACACAAGGAAAAACATTTTATTCTATAAAAAATAAAGAACCAATAATTGAACATTTAATTGTTTACAAAAAATCTTTTTTAGATTCTCTTGTGGACAATTTTGTTTCTATTTGGGAAGAAGAACTTGGATTATAGTTGTTTAATAATTATAGTCCCAAAAGCCTAGTTTTCCTTTTGCTTTTATTGGATTAATTCTTTTTGCATTTTCTAAGATAAAGCCATATTTTCCCCAACTTGAATTTGCTAAGTGTTTGTTTTTGTCAGCAAGGTGTCTCATTTCATTTTTGTATTCCTTTACATCAACAAGAGTTGCTTCTCCAATAATTTCTCCAAAAGGTAATTCCTTAAAACCAAATTTTTCCATAGCTTCTTTATCTGGCTTTAAAGATGCATGAATAAAAAATTTTCCTCGGAATTTAGTATTCCAATTTCTAAGTTCAATAGTTTTTCTTCCAGAAACAACAAGTTCAGCAAAAGGTTGTTTTAGTGAAAGAACTTTCATTTTTACACCAACAAAATAAAAGCAATAAAATAAATTATTGCAAGCACAAAACAGAACCAAGCAAAATTAATTTTTCTAGCAACTTTTATCAATAAATCCATGCTTATTAGTCCAACAACAAAAGCAATTACTAATGCAATTAAAGCAAATTCATCAAACAAAAAACCTTTTATTATTCCATAACCAACTTCAGCTAATAAAATAGCAGGGATACTCATCAAGAAGCTTACTCGAAAAGCTTTTTCGGGTGTAAAACCAGTAAAAAGTAATACTGCTGTTGTGGTTCCTGATCTACTAACTCCGGGCAAAACAGAAAAACCTTGTCCAAGTCCAGTAAAAATTGCATTCTTAAAATTTAGTTCGCCAGTTCCCTTTATTTTTTTAGATAATTGTAACAAACCAGTTATTACTAATAAAATTGCTAATAAAAGTACTACGAGTGCAACACTTGTTCCTAAGAATTCTTCAAGTAATAGATAACTTGGAATCGCAGTAATAATAGTTGCAAAAGTTGCAATAATAACAAACTTGCCAAGTTCTTTTTCTTCTTTTTTCTTCCATTTTAATATTTCTTTTATTTCTTTTCTAAAATAAATTATTGCTGCTAAAACTGTCCCCATGTGTAGCATTACTGCTAAACGTAGGGCTTCTTGTGGGTTGCTTCCAAGCCAAATAAATATTCCTAATATATTTCCTTGTGAGCTTATTGGCAACCATTCAAATATTCCTTGTAGTAGGCCGGCAATAATTGCTGTTAAAAAATCCATTTTACTCAAAAGTATTAAATCCTAAATGATTTTAAACTAGAATGGAGTAATCTAACTATGGCAAATATTTTTGTTTTTCGAACAGGTTCAATAGAAACAAAACAGAATATTTTTTGTGGTTGGCTAAATATTCAATTGAGTAAACAAGGAATAAAAGAAGCACAACAAATTGCTAAAAAGTTAAAAAATCAAAAGATTGATTTTGCTCTTTGTTCTGATCAATTAAGATCAAAACAAGCTCTTGCAGAAGTACTACAATTTCACAAAAACACAAAAGTAATTATGGATCATCGTTTAAGAGAACGAAATTATGGTGTTTTTTCTGGTCATGAAAAAGAATTGTTCAAAAAATATTATCCAGAAAAATACAAAGAAATACATAGACATTATTATGCTGACATACCTAAAGGAGAAAACTTTGAACAATTGTCAAGAAGAATTTTTTCTTTTATGAATGACTTATTAAAGTTTATGAAAGAAACTGAAGGAAATATTGTGATTTGTGCACACACAAATTCAATGAGACTTATAATAGAATTCTTAGAAGATTTAAATAAACAAAATGTATCAGAAATAGAGCATTCTCCAACACAACACAAAAACTATTTTGTAAAATTTAATTAATTGGTAATGTAAAAAAGTCTGAAACTAAAAAAGGATATTGAAACATACCAATATTAAATTGGCATGTTTCAAGTTATGGGCAAGATGAGACTTGAACTCATGACCGCTCGATCACTCAAGCATTTATGCACTATCAGTCGAGTGCTCCACCACTAAGCTACTCGCCCATTATGGTTCACAATTCTATTGCTCACCAATAATAAAAATGGCATTAGAAAAGCTTTAAATTGCTACTCTAACTCAATTATTTCATAAACAGTTTTAATTTAGCCCCATCGTCTAGTGGCCAAGGATGCAGGCCTTTGAAGCCTGAGACTGGAGTTCGAATCTCTGTGGGGCTATTACTGTTTTTTCTGAGAATTATTTTTTCTAAAGGCTTTTTATTTATTGTGTAGTTTTCTTTTTGTATGGATGATGGAATAAGAAATGGAAAAAGGCACATTGTTGGTATTGTAATCTTTGATGGTGAAAGATTTTTGTTATTGCACAGGAAATTGAATTGGTCTGGTTGGGAGTTTCCAAAAGGTGCAATAGAAGAAAAAGAAACTTTACAAGATTCAGTTAAGAGAGAATTATTTGAAGAAACAGGAATAAAAAAATATTCGGTTGTTACAAAGATTGATGAGTTTATTTTTTTTGACGAAAAAAGAAATTTAGAATCAGTTATAACAAATTTTTTGTTACAAGTTTCTAGTAATTCAAAGGTTGTTTTAAATAACGAGCATGTTTTAGATAATAAAATTGTTGTTGAGCATGATGATTTTAAATGGTTTTTTCCTAAAGATGCAATATGTGAAATAACACATAATAATCAAGAAGAAACATTAAAGAAAGCGATTAAACATTTAGGGTTAAGTTTGGAGTGATGAAAATGGGTTTGTTTGAAAAGAAAGAAGAAAAAGAAATTGACCAAGAAATTCAAGGTAAATATGAAGAACAATGTTCTCTTTGTGGAAAAGCTCCGACTGACAAAAAATGGGGCGGGCAATATTTTCACAAAAAATGTATGCGCAAGATGAAGAAGATGTCAAAAGGTATGATTTGATTTTCACCGGCATTGTACTTGGACAATTGTTTTAAATGAGTAAACTGCTTTATTATAAATGAATGCAATTGTTTCTGAAGAAGATTTTTATAACTCATTTAGTAAGTATCAAAAACATAAATTGCAAGATTATAATGAAGTAATAAGGTTATCTAAAATAATTGAAAACAAACTTGAGATCTCAAGAAGAACAAGAGTTCCTAAATCAACAGTTCAAAATTGGATTTCAAATAGTTCCAAACCTATTGGGGTTATTCAATTAGAAAAGCTTAAGTCAATTGGCTTATTGCCATTAATTGAATCAAATGATGACAAATTTTTATTTTTTGTTGAATTATTTGCTTTTTTGTTTGGAGATGGGCATTTGAATAAGAAATTTTCAGTTTCAAATTTTTGTGGTGAAATTAAAGACCTAATTAAAATAAAACAGATGTTGAAAAAATTATTTGGAATTCATTCAAATATTTTGTCAAATAAATCTTTTGGAAAAACAATTAAAATTAAAAATGGGGTTAAGGAAGAAAAACAAATTTATGGAATAAACAATACTTTGTGGTTGTCTTCGCCCTCATTAAACCGACTATTTTTTTTAGCCGGAGCTATTAATGGAGATAAAGTCAAGTCTAATGTACTTCTCCCTCAATGGATTATGGAATCTGATTTGGTGGTCAAACAAAAGTTTTTAGGGGTTATTTTTGGAAACGAGTTACAATGCCCATATTTAAGAACAAAGGGGGCGTTTAGCTCTCCCCAATTTGGATTGCATAAAGTTGAGAATAAAATCAGTTCTTTAAATTTATTTTTAAGCCAAATTAAAGAGTTGTTACTGGAATTTGGAGTTGAGTCTTCGGAAATTAAAATTGAGAAATATAAAACATTAAGATCTAAAGATAAATTATTATCTAGTAAATCGTTTTTCTTCATTTATTCAAATCCAAAGAATATTCTTAGGCTATTTTATAGTGTACCTTTTATTTATGCCTCAAATAAACAAGAAAAGTTTGAATTTAGTGTTAACAAATTTTTAAAAATTAATTCTGGTCTTAAGTTTGATTGGGGGGTTTATGAAAAAGCAATGCTACTTCATAAACAGGGGTTAGGGCATGTTAGAATATTTAAAAAATTAAAGTTACCAAAATCTTATTTATATAAATTGAATTATTGGATTTATTATGATAAAAAACCAAAATATTATGCTAGCAAGAAAGAAATAAAATATATTTGTTCTTTGATTGAGTAATTAATGGGAAAAGGGATGCTATAATTCTTTTTCAACCATTGTGTAATCTGTTTCGTTAAAACCAAGCCTTTTGTAAAATTTTGTATTAAAACTCTTTGTCATTAGAGTGATTACATCAATATTTTTCTTTTTGGCTTCTTTTTCTGCTCGCTTCATTAACTTTTCTCCAATGCCTTTACCTTGCCATTTTCCCCTAACAACTAGTTCTTCAATCCAAAGGTATTTTCCTTTAGCATAGGGGAAAGTTGTTGCTAAAATAAGCCCAATAATTTCTTTGTTGCCTTTCATGCAAAATGAAAAGCCCGGTTGACAAGTATTGTTCACTCTTTGTAGAGCAGTTTTTTTTGTAAATCCTTCTCCTTGTTTGTTGAATTCTTCAAAAATTATTTCAGCACATTCTTTTCTGTCCTTTTTTCTAATTGGCACGATTTTCATTTAATCACTTTCCCAATTTCTTTTTTTAATAATTCACTTAATATTTTTCCATCAATTCCTTTCAAAGATTTTTCTTTCATTAGGTCTCCCATTAACGCTCCGATTGCACCAAACTTTTTTTCTTTTACAAGTTTTTCATTTGCTTTTACAACTTTTTCAATGATTTTTTGCACTTCATTTTCGTCAATATTAACTTGCTTTTTCAAAATTTCTTCAATAGTTTTTCCATTAACAATTTCTTTCAAGGCTCCTTTCAAATTATTCTTATTTATTCTTCCATCTTTCTCTGCTAATAATAATTCTTCAATCTTATCTTCTTCAATTTCATTTGTTTCTATTCCTTCTCTTTTTAGTTCTGTCATTGTCTGTAATAACAAGGTAGAGGCAACACTTGCGTTTACTCCTTTTTCGACTAGTTTTTCAAAAAATCTTGCATAATTATTTAGTTTCATTTCTTCTATGTGGTTTCCACTTAAACCAAGTTTTGCATATAATTTTTTTCTTTCTTTTACACTTCTTGGTAATTCTTTCTTTATTTCTTCTAAATAGCTTTCAGAAATCTCTTCTTGTGTTAGATCTGTTTCAGGATACATTCTTGCTCCGCCTGCAAGTGGTCTTTGATATTCACTACTCCCGTCTTCTAGTGCTCCACGAGTCTCTTTTGGGACTTCTTCAAATGCAGTGAATATTCTTTCTTTTACTGCGCCAAACGCTCTGAATGCTCTTTCTTTTTCTGCAACAATAATAATAAAATTGTCTTTTTCACCACAATCAAGAACTTGTCTTATTTTATCAACTTCAATATTATCAATTCCATATGCTGGTAATTCGTCTCTGTGCATAAGCCCACTTACTCCAGTAACTTTTGCATATGCACTTAATTCGCTTCCGAATCTTTTTTCTCCAACTTTTTCTCCTAAGAATCCTTTCATATTTTTTAGTTTCATTCCAAAAACTTTTTGTTCTTTTATAAATTTACAATTAGTGTTAGAAAATATTTGTGTTATTTCTTTTATTTCTCCAAATTCTGGTTTTGCGACAAGGTCATTTAGTTTTTCTTTTAATCTTAATAAATCGATTTGTCTTTCTATTTCTTTTTTTACAACTGTTCCTATTTGTTCTAATTCCTGACAACCCTTTATTTCGCATCTGTTTCCTTTTGCGATAGAAACATTTACGTCTTGGCGAATAGTTCCTTTTCCTCTCTTTGTTTTTCCTGTTAGTCTAAAAAGTTCTCCGATTTTTTTTGCTGTTTCTACTGCTTCTTCTGGCGTTGTAATATCTGGGGCAGTTGCTAATTCTATTAATGGTATTCCTAACCTGTCTAAATTATAATAAATTTTTCCATTTTCTTTTTTTATTGGTCTTGCTGCATCTTCTTCTAAAATAATTGTTTCTACTCCAATATTTTTTTCAGAATCAATAATTATTTTTCCACCTAGTGAGAGTAACATTGTTCTTTGGAAGGCACTTGTGTTACTTCCATCAATAACTGTTTTTCTCATCACTTGTGCCTTACTTACAATATTTGAATTACAAAGTGATGCAATTTCTAAAACGGTTTTCATTGCTTCTTTGTCAATGGGTTGTGGGGGTTCTTCATCTAATTCTACTAGGGAAATATTTTCTTTTGAACCTGAATAATAAAACGTTTCTTTTCTTTTGAATGCATCTAATGCGGTCTTATCAAATTCTCCTAATTCGCTTGCCACGGGTCTTAGTTTTCTTTCTATTGTAAAATCAATTTCGTCACTTAGCTTGCTTGGTGTTCGAATAAATAATTTTCCGGTATCTAATTGTTGGTGAACTTCTAAGCCAGTTTTCAAACCAAGTTCTTTGTAATTTAGTTCTACCATACTTAATTAGAAAGTAAAAAGAATTATAAAAAGCATTTGTTTTATGTCATCGAGCGTCAGCGAAGATGGCATGCGCGTGAACGGAGCAAGCCGTTCAGCAGTAGCCATAAATATTACAGATTCCGCCACCAGATGAATATGATATTCCCCAGCCACTATCTCCAGAATATATTGATATGTTTCTTCCTGTGTATGGGTAGATGTAGGTGGGTCTTACAAAAGTAGTAGTTGAATATGTTGGGTAATAAGGAGTTGCATAATATCCGTATGTGTATGTTGGGCTGTAAGTAGTGTAAATATAATTTGGGTATGAATAACTTGGAGTATAATATGTGCTATAGCTAGGAGTGTAATATGTGCTGTATGAATGGTATGGTGTTGGATAATATACTGTTGGAGTATAGTAATTTGTGTAATATTCTCTGTTGAAACCTGAATATGCCATTGCTGTGGCACTCATTATTACAAGTGCTAACAGTACTAAGAGTATCTTCTTCATACTAATTATATGCTATTTAATTATTTATAAAGCTTTCGTTCACGTGAATTAGTTAACAAGTTTATTCGTATTCAAAAACGTCGGTTCTTGTGAATGGAGTTATTTCTCCCCTTAAATTCTTAGAAACTAGCTCCTTGGCTTCTTTTACCGAATAATTGCCTAGTAACCAAGCCAATTTAACAAATGCTGTTTCAGCTAACATATCCTCTCCGCTAACAACTCCTAGTTTTTGTAGGTCTCTTGCTTTGTCATAAACATTCATATTTACTCGGCCATTAATGCATTGGGAAGTCATTACTGCAATTCCTCCAGATTCAATAAATTTTTTTATTGCTGGAAAAATGTCTTTGTGTGTTTTTTTTGTGATATCATCAGGCATGTGTCCTGGGGTGTGTCCTAAACCAGTTCCTTCAATTACAAGCCCTTTGAATTTGTTTTTTGTAAAGAATTCAAATTGTTCTGGAAACATATTAATACTAATTTTTAACAAGCCGACTCTATCTTCAAATTTTGGTTTAATTATAATTTCTTTTTTAGAATTCTTTTTTGCATAATTTTTTTTCAAAAATTCTATTTTTTTATTTTCATAATTAATCAATGCAATTGGAATATCATTAATTGCTTTGAAAGCATCTCTTCTACTAGTGTGTATTTTTCTTGTTTTTGTTGCGGGAAGAATGGCTGCTTTTTTGTCTTCGCTAGAATTATGCATGCAAATTGCTGTTCCTGCAAAATCACTCTTTGTAATAAATTCTGCTGCACAAATAAGATTCATTGCTGCATCGCTACTTCCTCTGTCACTTGATCGTTGTGCTCCAACAATTATTATTGGGATTGAAGTTTTTTCAATAGCAAAAGCAATTCCTGCTGCTGCAACAGCTAAATTATCTGTTCCGATTCCGATGATTATTCCTTCAACACCTTTTTTTATTTCTTTTTCAATTTCTTTTGCTATTAATTCAAAATGAGCAAATCTCAAATCATCACTCCACATATTTCTTATTAATCGGCTATCAATATTTGCGATTTCTTTTAACTCAGGATACATATTAACTAAATCTTCTGGATCAAAAGTTGTTGCGACCCCCCCAGTTCTGTAATCTACACGCGAAGCAATTGTTCCCCCTGTGTGAAGAATAGAAATCGTTGGAAGAGAATCATCCTTTACTACACGAGCAACTCTTGCTTTTCCCACTTTTTTTGCTTTTCCAATAACCCTTACTTTTTTTATTTTTGTTAAATCAAAACCAGCATTATAACCAGAATCCAGTTTCATCATTAGCTTGTCATCATTTGAAGGAATCACATTTCCTTTAATAGTTTCTCCGTTAAAATCTATTTCAACTAAGGACCCTTCTTCAATTTTGTTTTTCTTGTAAAACTCTTTTAATTTCATAAAACTAAGGAATGACAAAATGTTTTTTAACCAATCAACATTAATGTTCCAAAATCTCTATTTTTATTATACTTCCTTTTGCAATTATCCTTGCTTTTCCGCCGATGGGAATAGTTATTTTTGGCGTGGTGTGGCCATTATCAATTCCTGCAATAATTGGGATATTGTTCAACTCTTTCTTTGTTTTAATGATTTTTATTAATTGTTCTTTTGTAATCTTTGATGCTTTTTGGAATCTTCCAATAACAATTCCACGTACTTGGTCAAAATCGGGCTGATGAATAAGGCTTTGTAAATCTCTGTCAAATGTAACGTCATTACTTTCATAATCATCTTCAATAAACAAAATACTATTTTTCAGAGAAGGCATAAACTCAGTTCCTTGCAATAAATTAAATGTACACAAATTGTCTCCAATTATTGTTCCTTCTGCTTCTCCTTCATTAATCACAAAAGACCCGTTATTTTTTTCAATCTTAACTTCATTTTGATTTTCCCACCATCTATCGTCTCGCCATTCTTTGCTTGGTAATATTTCAAATGGTTTATTTTCCATTAATGCTTTTTTGAAATAATCGATTGTGTACTCTAAACCTTTTTTCATTCCAAGAGAAGAATAATGTGGCCCCGAATAAGTTACCAAACCAGTTTTTGCATAAATTGCATTGCTCAATGCAGTTATGTCTGAATAACCACACAAAACTTTTGGATTATTCTTTATTAAATCATAATTAATATATTTCAATAATTGGTTTGAGTTAAAGCCGCCAATTACAGTAATTATTCCTTTTACATTTTTATCTTCAAAAGCGTCATGCAAATCACTTAATCTTTCTTCAATACTTGATGAAGCAAAGGAATCTATTTTTTCAATATTTTTTCCAAAACTTATTTTGAAACCCATTTTTTCCAAATTTTTATTTGCTTCTTGTTTAGTTTCTTCACTAATTATTCCCATGCTTCTTGATGGGGCAATAATTCGTATTTCGTCACCAATTTTTAATTTATTAGGAATCATAATTCTCTCATATAATATTTTGTTTGGTTTTATTTAAATTATAATCGATTGTTCATTTTTTTAAAAGTTTAACAGTTACCATCAAAAGTGTCTTTTAAACAATAAGCTGTTTCTTCATCAACCAATTCCCAGTTAGCATCTGGCATTGTTTCTTGCCATTTAGCCAAACACTCATAAGCAAAATTGCATCCTGTGCAATAATGTGATTCATAAAATCTTTCATTTCCTGCACTAAGTGTTTCTGTTTCTGAATTATCAATTATGCAAAACTCGTTAGAAGCATTTTCAAATATGAATTCGTTTTTGTCAAAACCAGCATTTTGTCCTTCAAAAGTAAAAACTAATTTATATTCTCCAAGTGTTTTCACTTCTATGTTCCAAGTAAAAGAATGTTCCATTCCGGTTTGTAATAAATCTATATTTTGTATTGGAAATTCTTCTCCTGTTTCTAACCAGTGTTCATTAACGTTTTTTAATAATTCAACTGAAGATTTTCCGAAAACCAAATCGTTTTTTCCAATGTTTTTTACTCTGGTTTCAAGAACAATGCTGTTTCCTGCTTTGTTTAATTCTTTTGTTTCAATTATTTTTGCTTGTGCAGGTTCTTTTCCAATATATATTCTACAAACGGATAATTCATCTACATTAATACATCTTACAAAAAAGTTGATACTTCTAAATTTCTTTATTTTTGCATTTGTATAATTCCATTCGATCTCTTTCTCACACTTTTCGTCTATATTACAACACAAATTCGGATCGGTGCATTCGATTGCAACAGATCTATTTGTTATGTCAAATGAATTTTTCAAAAAAATTGTGTCTTCTTCTATATAGTGTGTTCCAACATCAATTGTTTTTCCCAAAAACTCGTTTGTTTCAGCCAGTTTAATATTTTTTTGTAATATTCCTGTAATATTTTCTTGTGGAAACAAAGTTAGAAATAAATCAATTGCAATAAATATTATTAGCAGAGCAACTATTGCCCAAATTATTAGCTGAAATGGTTTCATTTTTTTGGCCTCTTATTTTTTTTTCTTTTTGGGTCAGTTAGAATAATTTCTTCTTTTAATAACCACTTGAATACTCCTGTTAGAGCAATTACAAATACAAACACCATTATGTAACTCAAATAATCGTTGTTGTAAGAAAACATTTGTTTGAATTCTTCGCTCCATACATAGACGTTAAAAACAAGTACTGCGGCAATAACAAATGTTATTGAGATTAATGCCCATCTTCCAAGAACCATAACAAAAGAATGATTTTTTTTGTATTTATTGTTTTCCATTGGACAGGGTTTGTTGTTTTAAGGGAGTTTTGCTTGTTTTTGTTGTTTTACTTTTTTTAACTTTTATTTTGTAAGAGTCTTTTTTAGTTTTCTTTTGTTACGGGTTTAGTTTTCTTTTTGTGAGTAAATATCAAGAGAAACTCTTTTTTGTATTGAGAACATTTTTTCTACTTCTTTTGTTGTTGTGGCTTGTTCTGCTTTTTTTCCGCCTCTTTGTTTAATCATCCTTGGAAACCTTAGGGCTAATCCTTTTCCATTGGTCTTTCCGCAGGAATGCAGTGGACTTGTTGTTATTTCGTCTGCTCTGACTTCGATAACATATCTTGGTTCTACCCAAAAATCCGGGTTTAATTCAGATATAACTCTAACGGGCTTTTCTTTTTTTGATATTTTTGATAAAACTTTTTCTAATTCTACCAGTGTGTCTTCTGTCATTCCTGTTCCAACTTTTGCTACACTTTCAAACAGATCTGTTTCTTCATTGTATGTTGCTACTAATAGTGCGCCTAAACCAAATTGTGTTCGTTTTCCTTTTCCTTTGTAATATCCTATTATTACTAAATCGAGTGTGTCATCTAGAGTTCCCTTGTAACTTCTTTTTAGTTTTATCCATGAAAATTTTCTTGCTCCGGCAATATATGGTGCGTTAAGATCTTTTGCCATTATGCCTTCAAGTCCTTGTCCTATTTTTTCTTCAAAAAACTCTTCCAGTTCTTTTGCATTATCAATTATTTTCATTTCGCTTAATTTTATTATGTCGTTTTCTTTTACAATTTCTGAAAGTTTTTTTCTTCTTTTGGTGAATGGTTCTTTCATTAGGTTTTTTCCATCAACAAAGACAACATCAAACAAGAATAACTTTAGTGGAAACTCTTTTGACTTTTTTTCGATGTCATATTTTCTTTTTCTTTGTATTGTTACTTGGAATGGATAATACTCGTTTGTTTCGTCGTTGAAAGCAAGTGCTTCTCCTTCAACAAAGCATTTTTTTGGTTTTAATTGTTTTTTTACTGCGTCGATTATTTCTGGAAACATGTCAGTAATGTCTTCGCTTTGTCTTGAAAATATTTTTACTTTGTCTCCCTCTTTGGAAATCATTACTCTAAACCCATCATATTTTGCTTCAACTGCGCATTTGCCAAGTTTTTCTATTATTTCTTTTGCACTTGGAAGTCTCTCTGCGGCAGTTGGTCTTATTGGTGTTCCTGTTTTTATTGTAATATTTTTTAGCCCTTCTATTCCTTTTTCTTTTATTATTTCTGCTATTTCTCCAAGATCAGAGTAAACATTGTAAGCATCTTCTATTTTTTCTCTTAAACTCATTCTTATTTTTCTTTGTTCGTCTTCATTTTTTTCTTCCCAATCCTTGTTTTTTTCTTTTGATATCATTAATGCAAAAGCATCCATTATTGTGGGGTCTCCAACTCCAAGCCGAACATTTCCTAATGGTATCCTCGCGATGTATCTTGCTTCTTTTGGACTTGCTGAATTAAAGAGTTCAGATAATAATTTTGTTTTCATTTCTTGACTTCCTTCACCTTCTCTTATTGACATTTTTTCAAGATTTTCAAATACCTTGCTTACTGTTAGTTCTTTTGTGAATAATGCTCCTTGTTTTCTTTTTTTTATCATTTCTTCAGCGGCCGTTCCCAGGTCACCGATTTTTGAGAATAGTTCGTCAACTTCTTTTCTTTGAAATCCTGTTGCTTTGGATATCGCGTTTGCAATTAGTTTTTCTCCAAAACCAATTTCTTTTCCTTCAAATGTTGGCGCGATTTGCCCTTGTAATAAATAAATTAGTTTTTTTGTTTCTTTAACAGATACTTTGGATAATAGTTCTTCAAGTAAAGCAGTCATTTCTAGTCTTGAAGAAACATTTTCTATTCTATCAAAGTACTCTGCTATTGTTTTAAAATTCATTATTCTCACTTTTATAGATTTATTGTGTTGAATTAGTTTTTTAACTGCTTTTGCGTTTATTTTGTCATGGGTCTAAAACTTCCAAAACCAATTAGAAATGTAGTATTTAGAATTAGATCAAGATCGCGTAGATTTCATAGTAAACAATGGGGTCAAAAAAATTATGGAACTTTTTATAGAAATCTTGCCGAAGAACAATTTCGTGTATTTCGGGGTAAATTTGAAGAAAGCAGAGTTTCAAAAGAAAGATTTATTACAAAAATAAAAGTTGATGTAATAAATGGAAATTATGGTTTGGCACAATTTACAAGAGTTGTAGTGGATGTTGCTAAAAAGAGTGTGGAACTGGTTGATGTTAATGAGGGGAAAACTGCTGATTTTTCTCCTGTGCAAGAAAAAAGAGGAAGAAATATTTTTGGAGCATTGGTTAATGAAGCAAAGCTTATTGGGATAGAATTTTTTGGAGATTCTTCTTTTGTATTAAAAATAACTCCTGCAAATGCGCAATTATTTGAATTATATAGAAAAGCAGGATTCAAAAAAACAGGCAAAGGTATTGATGGAATGGAAAAAAGAATAAATTAATTATCTATTTTTTTCTTTTTTAGTTTTGCTTCAATTGCTGCCCAAAAATAAGCACGATCTTTTTGTTTACTGCTCTCATTTTCAACTAAGAATAATGTTTCAAGGGCCTGTACTTGTCTAGAATTTCTTGTTGCTCCTTGTTTGATTAGTTTTGTGGTAGCAGTAATTACTACATTAGGACTCATTCCTTTTAGTGGATGGTTCCTAGCAATAATTCTTTGAGCAGGAGTTATTGTTGTAGATTTTGTTTCTGTTTGTTTTTTTGAAACAGCTCTTCCTTTTGCAGAATCGATTTGTGGGAGCAGGCCTGCATTTCTAAGAACTGGAACTCTTATTTGTACAGTCATCATTGGTATTTTTAGTGCCTCTGTAGCCAGGGAATAAAAATGATTCCAATTCCTTATTTGTTTTCTAATTCTTCTAAACTCAGTTATTATTGCTTTGTCATGTTTGTATTTTCCAGCAGGCGTGGCTTTTATTGCATCTCTAGTATCTTTTTTCCTGGTTAAATCTTTTTTAGTTGTTTTTTTCTTTTTTTTGATTACTCCAAAACTTTTTGCGTGTTGGCTTACATGGCGTTGTAAATCTGCGATTAGTTCTTCTTTTGTTGATTCAATTCCATAACTTCCTGAACCAATTTTTCCTCCATGGCTAACATGTCTTTTTCCAACACTTGAATTTCTTCTAGGCATATTAATTCATTATTTTTAATTATTAATAAGTTTTTGTTTTTGTGCCTCGGCCTGTCGCATCGCCTGCCCAGCCAGGAGGCATCTGTGTTTGTTTTGCTCACATTAAACTAAAAAATAGTGCCTCAGCCTGCCCATCTGCTCCGAAAGACGATAAGTTATTTACATGTTATTT
>CAYWUL010000006.1:0-47858 GCA_964461205.1 uncultured archaeon
TCAACAAAGATATATTTCAATGTTGTTTCAAAACCAAGTTTCCAAGATATAGAAATACTTAGTTCAACAGACTTTTTAGCATTAAAAACAAATTCAGAAGGAGAATACACTTTACAAATAAGAAATAATTCTGAAACAGAATTTAAAAACCTAAGAATTACTTTTGAAAATGTTCCAAGCGATATAAATATTGAAGAAAAAATAATTGATTCAATTGTTCCTGGACAAATAGTATTGATAAAAGGAAAAATTAGTGTTGGAAACACCGAAGGTTATTTCGAACCTTCATTTGTAATAGAAAAAATTTCAACAGGAACAGCAATGAACAAAGAAAAATTTACTTTGTTTATTACAAGTGATGAAAACCTTTTTGCAGGATTATTTGGTTTCTGGACAGGCATGTTTGCGTTTGGAGACACAGTAGGTTTGTTTTCACTGGCAGGGGTTAATGTTGACCTTGTGTTACCAGCATTTTTAATATTACTGCTCCTAGTAATAATTTTAGGGGTATTAATCTTTGATAGAAGATATCAAAACGAATTATGGGTGGTGGAGAAATAATGAAAAAAATAATTTTAGTAATAAGTATGCTATTACTGTTAACAATGACAGTTTCAGCATTAACAATAACAGGAAACAGCACATTATCAATGTGCCAATGTGAAACAGTCACACAACAATATAATGTTTGTGCTGATGTAGCAGGGACTTACACAGTTTCTGCACAAGGAAGCGGAGCTCAATGGTTATCTATTGCTCCAACAACATTTTCATTAAATGCAAACCAATGTAAGACAGTACACGTGTTTGTAACGCCCGAATGTTATGCAACATCAGGAACTTTTACACCACAATTAGTTGTAAATGGGACAGAACAAGCACAAAAAGCAATTTCTGTAAATGTACAACAATGTCATACTTTTAATTATAATGTGACTCCAACAACCAACACTTCAAATCCATGCGAAGAAAATACATATAATATTTTTGTGAAAAACACAGGAAAATTTGTAGATGAATTTGTATTATTACAAAACGGAGTAGAAGATTCATGGGTTTCTTATCCAAGAAGTTCTTTTGTTCTTAATGCAGGAGAAGAACTAAACACTTCTCTAACATTAAATAGTGCATGTAGTGCTTTGCAAGGAAGCTACCCTTTCTCGTTAGCTCTTTCAAACACAAAGACAAATGCTTCTGCAACAAAGAGCCTAACACAAATAATTAATTCATTCACTCCATTTACACACACTCTTCAAACAAGTATCTCAACTTGTTCTGAAGCAGATTCAAATGTTTCTTTCTTTGTAAGAAATGTTTCTGATAGTGCTGACGCATTGACATTCACTTTGTCAGCTCCAGAAAATGTTTCTCTAAGTAATGAAACAATTTCATTACAACCGGATGAAACAAAAGAAGTTGTTCTTTTTATTAAGAACGGACAACCCCTTTCAGGGTTTATTGGAATAACAATTCATTCACAAATGTACAACAGAGATTTTAATATTTCTGCACAACTAACAATGAATGATTGTTACAATTTAGAAATGTCAAGAAAAGATTCTGCAACAATTTATTGTTTAGGAAACAATTCTCAAACATATGTTGTTGAAAATAAAGGAACACAAGCAATGACTCTGACAGTTTCTGCAACAGGAATAACAACTGCGGCACAACAAATAACTGTTCCAGCAAAACAAAGCAGAGAAGTTAATATGTCATTCACTCAACAATCTGCAGGAATAGCAAACATTTCAATTATTGCTAATGCGGGATATGTTCAAGACACAGTCGACTATAACTTAGTTTTCGAAAATTGTTATGGTTCTGACATTGTAGCTGATGCATTAGAAGTTTGTACAGGAAAAACAATGACAAAAACAATAACACTAAAAAATAACGGAACAAAAGCACAAGAATATAATTTGTCAACAAATGCTCCATGGATAACATTGAGCAAGAATAATGTTTCTCTAGCAAGTAACACAGAAGAAACAATTGTGATGACATTGAATGTTCCACAAACACTAAACGATAATTACACTCTAAGTGTCTTATCAGACAATGTTTCAATTTCAAGAACAATGCCTGTAACAATACTTTCAAACGAAGTATGTTATGGTTTTGATCCACAAAGATCATTTGAAGCAATTGATGTGAATTGTTGTGAGGGAGAAATCGCAGAACTAAATGTTACAAACACTGGTTTCTTTACACAAACAATTAACTTAGAAAAGATTGCTCCCGAATGGGTTTCATTCAGTGAACCACAAATTACTCTGTTAAGCGGAGAAACAAAAACAGTATATGTTTATTTCTCTCCTCCGGCAGGAACAAACGGACAAGTAATTGCAACAATAAAATTAACTAACCAAGAAAACGTTACACAAAACATTGATTTCAATTTAAATGTAATTGGGGGAAATTGTGGAGTAGCATTGTCAGCTGATTTAAATGTTGATAATGAACTATCAAACACAGTTATTCATACAAGAAAAGAATTCGAAATCGAGTTTGAAATAACAAATGATTCAAACGTTGGATTCAATGTTCTTGATATGAATGTTGATGAATACGATGCTTGGTTTGAATTCGAAAAAGGAAAATACCTTTCATCAGGAGACTCAATGAAAGTAAGAATGATTGTTGTTTTCGATGAAAAAGATGTTCCAACTCAAGACGCAAATATTAATGTAAACATATTGACTTCAGTAGGAACATTCAAAAAATCACAATTAATTAAATACACAGGAGAGCCAACAGGGAGCGATATTTCAATAAATGCTTTCTTTGCGCAATTTGCAGCACCAACAGCAGGAATAATTTTACTAATAATCATTTTAGTAATAATTGTAGTTGTTGCTAGTAAGGCAAAATCTTCTCCTAAAAAAGGAAGCAAGAAAAAATAAATAATTTTTTTCCTCAACAGCTTGGCTTTCAAAAAAAGCCAAGCAACCCTCTTTTTTTATATTAATTTTTTAGATTCAAGAGTAAGCTATCAAAAAATTATAATCTTTTTTAAAATTAGATGCTAGAAAGAATTTCTTTTAATTTTTTAATAAAGAAAAGAACTTCTTCTTCTGTATTGTATATGTAGAAACTTGTTCTTGCCAAACCATTTTTATTCAAACTAGACACAAGGGGTTCTGCACAATGCATTCCACTTCTAATACAAATATTATCTTCGTTTAATAACATTGCTAGATCGTGACAATCCAATTTAGTATCAAACATTATTATTCCGCCATGTTTTTCATTCTTTGGCCCAAAAACTTTTACCGAATCAATTTTTTCCATTTCTTCATAACAAATTTTTGACAACTTTTTTCCATGCTTTTCAATATTATCCAAACCAATTTTTTCTAAGTATTCGATTGCTGCTCTCATTCCATAACTTCCAGCAATGTTTGGTGTTCCTGCTTCAAATTTATATGGTAAATTATTCCATTCACTAGCGTGTCTTCCAACTTTCTTAATCATGTCTCCGCCCAACATGAATGGATCCATTTTTTCTAACAATTCTTTTTTTCCAAGCAAACAACCTATGCCCGTTGGTGCTAACATTTTGTGTCCCGAGAATGCCAAAAAATCTGCATTCATTTTTTTGAAATCAATTTTTTTGTGAGGTAATAATTGTGCCCCATCAACACAAAATAATGCTCCGTTTTTATGAACAATTTTTTCGATTTCTTTCAAGTTAGTTTGTGTTGCAACAGTATTGCTTGCTCCACTAATAGACACCAGTCTTGCTCCTCTTGTTTTTTTTTCTAAATCATCTAAATCAATTTCAAATTCATCTGTTAATTCAACAAACTCTAATTTGATTCCAATTTTTTTTTCTAAGTACTGCCAAGGAATAATGTTACTATGGTGCTCCAAGGCAGAAACAACTACCTTGTCTCCTCTTTTTAAAATTCCGCTGTTTTTTAGCGAATAAGCAATCAGATTTAGTGCTTCAGTAGTATTCTTGGTAAAAATAACGCTTTCTTTGTCACAATTCACAAACTTAGCTACCTTTTCATGACTTTCTTCATAACCAATACTGGCTTCTTCACTCAAGGTGTGTAATCCTCTGTGTATATTTGCGCATGAATTTTCATAATAACATCTTTCAGCATCAAGAATTTGTCTTGGCTTCAGAGAAGTTGCTGCATTATCGAAATATACCAATCTTTTGTTGTTTATTTTCCTTTGTAGAATTGGAAAATCTTCTCGTATTTTTTCTATATTCATTGAATAATTAGAATAAAGAAGTGATTTTAAAGTCTTACTCTCTAAAACTAATTATGTTTTTTGATTTACACATGCACTCTTGTTATAGTGTTGATGCTCTTACAAAACCAGAAACAATTGTTAAGATTTGTAAGAAAAACAAGTGGGGGTTTTCTCTTACTGACCATAACACAACAGGGGCTTATACAAGGGGAAGGATAAAACAAATAGCAAAAAAAGAAAGGGTTTTTCTTATTCCTGGAGAAGAAATAAAAGTTATTGAAAAGAAAGATGGAAAAAATAAAAATGTTGGAGAAGTAATTGCATATTTTTTACAAAAAGAAATTCTTCCCTCAACGTTCAAAGAAATTTTGGACGAAATAAAATCACAAAACGCATTACTTTCTTGTCCGCACCCTTTTGAGTGGAGTAGAAGTAATTTCAAAGGATTCGAAAAACAAATAAAACACTTTTCTTGTATGGAAGTTTATAATGCTCGTGCATATTACCAAGGATTAAATGAAAAGTCAATTGATTTTTTTGAAAAAAAAGGAAGAGGAAGAGTTGCTCCTCTTGGAGTTAGTGATGCTCACACTCCTGAAGAAATAGGAAATGGTTTAACAGAAATAAATGCTAGCAATGAAGAGGAGTTTAGAAAGGAAATAAAAAAAGGAAGAACAAAAGTTATTCAGAATAATAAAGCAAATTTGTGGCATCATGCTCAAACACAATTAGCTCGAAGGAATTTGATAAAAGAAAGATGAGTAACAGGGTAATTGGAAAAAATATTATTAAAATTGAAAAAAGAATTGAAAAAAGAATTGAAAAAAGAATTGAAAAAGAATTGAAAAAAGAATTGAAAAAGGATTGAAAAAATAATTTGGTGAAAAAATGATTTCAAAATTAAGAGGAAGAATTGGTTTACTACAAAAAACACTAGCTTGGCCTTTCATTAAACTAAGAATTTCTCCAAATGTTATTTCAATAATTGGTTTATTGCTTGCACTTATTGGAGCATATTTTGTTTCACAACAAAATTGGCCATTAGCATTTTTATTCTTCCTTTTAGCGCCAACTATGGATTTGATTGATGGGACTGTTGCTCGTGCTTTAAAAAAGCGTTCGAATTGGGGTAATTATTTTGAAACAATGATTGATAAGTTTGTTGATTTTGCAATGCTTGGTTCTTTTATTTTTGTTCCTGGTTTACAGCTAGCCTCAATTTTAGCACTTGGTTTTTCAATGCTTTCAAGTTATGCAAAACCCAGAGTTGCTTTGATAATAATTACTGATAATAGGGACTGGCCTGCTATTGGAGAACATGCTGACAAATTAGTAATTGTTCTCTTAGTATTGTTGCTTGCGAGTTTTGGACTTATAACAATCCTTGGTTTTAATATCATTGAATTAGGATTGTATTTGATTGCATTAATTGCTTTTATTGGAACATTACAAAGAATGAGTTATGCAAAAAAACTAATTAGTGAAGCTGAAAAAAAAGGAACTCTTCTTCCTTATATTAAGAAAAAGAAAGAAAGATAAGAATAAAGGAAAGCTTTGTGAAATGGGCAAAAATGGCCATGATTCTTGGTTTAATTCATTCGTAAAGTATTAATACTTGTAATGAGTTTATTGTACATGGTTAAACATCGAGCCCAGGGAATAATTGAGGGGCCTTTTAGGAAAAGCCTTGGGAAAAGTTCAATTGCCCAAGGAACAATTGAATACCTAGTTGTTTTGGCAATTGTTATTGTTATTGGTTTGTTTGTTGCGAGTTTTGGTGCAGAACTATTGAATTCCTCATCCCAGGTTTTGAATACTAGTAATAAGATTGGTTCAACTATTGGTTCGGGCGGAATAAGTATTACTGAGGCTGTTTTGGATGGTGACGGTGACGGTATAATAAACCTAAAAAATAATGGAGATACTTTAACTCTGACAAAAATTATTGTTGGCGGAGTCGATAATAATTATGATGATACTCTTGCAGGTAATTCTGATTTATTAATTTTTTTGGATGATTTGAATACTGGTTCTTGTGTTTGTAATCCTGGAGAAACTTCAAAGCAATGTGATTTTGAAATTTATTATACCTCAAAATATGGGTTGAATAAAATGATTAAATTTTCTGTTTTTGTTGAATGTGTAAATGATGCAAACGGAGACAACCCAATTATTCCTGATGAACCAATTCCTCAAAGATCAACAGTATATTTGACTGATTGTAATACTTTATCATACGAAGCCAAATATGTTTTATTGAATAATATTACGAGTGTTGATCAGAATTGTTTTACAATAACAACTGATAATGTTTCGCTTGATGGAAACGATTTTTCAATAACTTATGCAAATAATGGGGTTGCAAATTTTTCTTTAAAATCTAGCACTACTGAAACTGATTATAGTGGGGATATTGGTTTTGGTGATTTTGATAATGATGGAGATATTGATTTTATTTCTGCAACCTTTTATTCAAGTTTAAATCCGCACAATAATAGAGTTTATTTGAATGATGGTTCTGGAAACTTCACATTGGGGAGTAGTATTGGATTAAATACTGGGACAAATAGTTTTGGAATTGCGGACCTTGATAGTGATGGGGACTTAGATATAATTTTTGGAACGCTTGGAACAGATTATATTTATTTGAATGATGGTTCTGCTAATTTTACTCTTGGTTCTGATTCTGGAGTTAGTGATTCAACACAGTCAGTTAGTATTGGGGATCTGGATAATGATGGTGACTTAGATTTTATTCTTGGAGATTATTATGCAAACCGGGTTTTTTTGAATGATGGTTCTGCTAATTTTACAAATAGCGCAACATATTCAGATTCAAATTCTACTCGTGCCGGTGTTTTAGGCGATTTTGATGCTGATGGTGACCTAGATTATATTGCTGTTGAATTCCAAGAAGAAAACAAATTATATTTGAATGATGGTTCTGCAAATTTCACTTTAGATGACAATTTTTATTCTATTACAAATAATTCTCGTGCAGCAGGAGTAGCTGATTTTGATAATGATGGTGATCTAGATTATGTCACTGGAAATTATGGTGCTAACAAAGTTTATTTTAATTTGGGAGATGGAAATTTTTCTCTTGGAGGGTCATATGATAATGATCAAACAGTCGGAATTGGCTTAGCAGATTTTGATGGTGATGGGTATATTGACATGTATGTGCCTAATTATCTTCAGCCAAACAGGGTTTATTTGAATGATGGTGATGGTACCTTTACTCTTGATGAATCTACATCTGAATCTGATCGTAGTAATGGTAATCCAGGAGTATTTGATATGGATGGAGACGGTGACATCGATGTAATTACTTCTAATGGTGTTGGTAGTGGGCAGGCTAATAGAATATATGAAAATGCATCTGATGTATCAACAGATAATAATTATTCTTTTGGTGTTGTTGCAGTAAATGTTTCTGATGCAAATATTTTTGATTTAAATATTGTTGGTTTTTATAATGGGGTTTATTTGAATTCAGTTACAAATTTTAATTTAACAAATGTAAATGTTTCTGATGTTAAAAATTCTGGTTTAGCTTTTTTAAATTCTTCTTCTAGTTTAAATAGGTTTTCGAATTGTAGTTTTGTTGGAAACATTAATAGCCTTGAATTAAGAAATACTAGCAATGCTATTTTTAATAATAATAATTTTTGTTCTGATTTATCTGCTGGAAATAATAGTTCTCCAAGGATGGATTTGTATTGTTATTTGGATTCTTCTCTTTCGGGTTCTGGAAATTTGGCTAATATGAATAATGGTTGTGCCGGTTTTAGCTGGTCTGATTGCCAATAAAAAACTAGCGGTGTAAATTGAAAAGCCTAAATTTCTTTTTCCAAAATTTCTTTAATTTTTTTCACAAAATCAGAATTATTTTTTACTTTCACAAATTCAATGTCTTTTCTTATCTTCATTTTTGCGTCACTATCTTTATCGCCAAATGCGTAAGCAATGATTTTGTCACTTGGTCTTATTTTTAATTGATTTAGTGCACGTAATATTCCTAAGTGTTTTCCAAGTTCAACTGGTTGTATTGACATTATTGGATAACCAGATTCTGGAATAGGATAAACATCAAGATCAACGGGGCTACCAAACTTTTTTGTATTATTAAAAATTTCTCTCTGCTCTTTAACAATTTCAATTGTTTTTTGTAAGATTTCTTCATTTCTCTTCATTGGTTCGTCAAATTCAAATAATATTCTAGCATCATTAATTATTTCTTCAGAAATTGCAGGCCTAACTTTAAATCCAGCATATTTTAGTTTTTGTTTTATTTCTTTTCCAAGTAACATTTTGTATAATAAGTATTGATCAATGTTAGAAAAGGTTTCTCTTTTTACAATTGATTTCTTTGTTATTACCGCATCCCCTTTTTCAAAAACTATTTGGCCTTTCTGTGTTTTAAATTCATATTCATTTGCAGCCATATCTAATCCTAGTGCTCCAAAAATAAAAGTGTCTTTTAACAAACCATTTTCTTTTAATTTTTGTTCAAAACCATCTTTCAATCTTAATTCTCTAACACTTCTTGCAGTAATAAAAACAGTAACAAATCCTTTTTCTTTTATTTTTTTCAAAACCTTTATTGACTCGGCTGTCAGTTTGGGAGAAGTATTTGGAACATACTTGTCAGTCGCTGTTAAAACCCCATCAATATCAAAAAACATTATTTTTATCATTTTGCTCATTTACAATTGGTTATTTTAAGCTTAAATACTTTTTGAATTCTAATTACTATGGTGATTTGATGATTTCTTTTGAAGATTGGCAAAAAATTGATCTAAGGGTTGGTTTAATTAAAGAGGTTGAAGAAATAGAAGGAAAAGACAAATTATACAAGATGACAGTTGATTTTGGAGAAGAAAAAAGGACAGTGGTTGCTGGTCTTAAACAATTCTATTCGATTGATGAATTAAAAGGAAAGAAATCAGTTTTTGTTTATAACTTAGAACCAGTAAAACTAGCAGGAATAGAATCCCAAGCAATGATTCTCGCAGCAAAAAACAATGAAGATAAATACAAAATAAACTTTGTTGATGATTCTGTGGAAGCTGGAACTAAGATGGAATGAAGACGTGCAGTGTGGAAAGTAAGGTTTAAGTTATTTTATTCTTTGTTTTCTAAATCAACAAATCAATTAAGAAAGGAAGAGCAACTATTGTTCCTATGACAGATCCAACATTAGTTAAGGCAGTAACTATGAGTAAGTGAGTAACTTTGTTATTGTAAAATCCTTTTATTGTTGAAACGTTGCTTAGTTTTTCAAAATCAATTACTCTTGGTGAATTAAACCTTGCTTCTGCAAGTGCAGCAAACCACCCTGCAGCAATTGCTGGGTGCAAAGAAGTAAAGGGGGCAGCAACAAATGCTGTTAAAATTGTTAATGGATGTGATCTTGCGAGTGTTGCTCCAATAGCTGAACAAATCCCGTTTGCTAAAAACCATATTATTAGTGCACTAATTGTAGCGTCAATTCCTTTGAAACTAATTAAATACCCAATGAATAAAATAAATAAAATAGGGATCAAATATTTTAAGTATTTCAAATAATTTCTGCTCTTTGGAACTTCGCTAATTTTTTTCATATTAACTTTTTTCTTGCTTTCCAAATTTTTAACTATTCCACTTAAGTGCCCTGCTCCAATAACAGCAACAATTTTTTCCCCAGGGCTATTTTTAATCATTTGAGAAATATATTCATCCCTTTCATCAACAAGAACTTGTTTTATCGAAGGCATTTGTTTTCCAAGTTCTTTCATTAATTTGTTTATCAAATCTTCTTGTTTTAGATCTTCAATCAGTTTTGCATCAATAGTTTGTTTTTGTCCAAAACCAAACATGCCTGCGAGGATTGATCCTCCCAATTTCATTTTTTCTCTCAAGCTCATTATTTTGAAAGCTCTTTTCAAAGTAATCCTAATATTTCTGTCAAGTAATTGCACAGGTGTCTTTGTTTCTTGTGCTTTTTTTATTGCCACAAGCATTTCGGCTCCGGGTTTCACGCCAACTGCCGCACCTAATTGTTTTTGCATATTTGAAAGTAACACATTCAATAAAAACAAATAAGTTTTTCCGCTCTTTATGACTTCAGTAATATCGGTTTGTTGCCATTTTTTTCCAGAGAGTAATTGGTGTAGCCTTTCTTGGTCTAATTCAACACCAATAACATCCGGGTTTTCTTTTTCAATTGTTGTTTCAACGAGTTCAATTGACTCCTTTGAAATATGTGCTGTCCCGACAAGAATAATTTCTTTTCCATCTAACTTTAATTTTTTTATCATTTATCAAATTAAGTTGAAAAGTATTTTAAACCAAAACCATGTTTTTATTCACTTTTTAATGCGTTTTTGTTTTGTAATAATTTTTGCGAGTTAATTTGGGTTAAGTTTAAATACTTCCAGGGCTTATTTTTATTATGCCTAAGAAAAATTGCTTTTTGACAATTTTGATTGTTCTAATTATGCTTTCAGGCATGGTTTTCTCTCTTAGTATTTCTGCAGAAAGCCCGCTTGTTCAAGGACAACAATGGACTTTTTCAGCAGAATTGTCTAGTTTGACTAGTGGTAATGAAGCACGAGTTTTTGTTGCTGGTGAACAAGTAATGGTTATTGGTAGAGTTGGTGGAACAATTGTGGTGGCAGATACAACTTCTTCAAAAGTTATTAATTATTCTAAGAATGGAGACACAGTTACTGTTGTTTATGCTGGTCTAAGTTCTGGTTCATATGAATTAAAAGTTGAAACTGATGATGAGAGTGATTCTTTTGAAGTGGTATTTTTTGAACCCATGAATAAAGCAGACCAACAAACAATGCAAGATAGAATTGATTCTTTAGAAACCGATTTAACAAATATGGCAAATTCTATTTCTTCTTTGGAAGGAGAAATTTCTTCAAAAGACCAACAAATAAGTTCTTTACAACAAAAAAATACTGAATTAAATTCCTCGATTGAATATTTGCAGTCAACAATAAAATTATTAGAACAAGATGGAAAAACAACAGATGAAATATTAGACCAATTAAAAGTTGACTTAAACTTGTTATTAACTGAAAGAGAAGAATCAATGAAATCTCCGCTGGCTGGATTATTTGCTTTTGGTGCTGAAAATTCTACTTTATTAATTGGTTTGCTTGCATTAGTTGCTCTTGTGGTTGTTGGTGTTTTTATTAAATCAAGAACAGGTTCAATTTATTCTTCTCCAATGATTCCAAAAACAGACAAAGATATTGGTAGTCCGGAAGACGCATTAGTAAAAGAATCAAGACCAATGAAATCAAAAGACTCATCAAAAGGATTTTTTTCAAGATTCCAAAAAACTGGGTCTAGCGAAACAAGGGTTTCTTCAAAGAAAAAAAGATGGGCTTTAGAATCTTATTCTCCTAAACCAGAAAAGCCACAAGAAAACAAGAGATTTGAATTAGGCGACTTAATAAAAAAAGAATAAATTGTGGTTTGGTAATTGTTCTTCGTGAAAAGATTATTTTTGATAAAAATTAGTCTTTGTTATTTTAATTTATTTCTTCAGTTATAGTTCTTATAAGTTTACTAGCTATCTTCCAATTGATACTTTCATTATTAGTTCTTTCTGGATCAATTACAATTCCATTATTACCATTTTTGAAATAATATTTTTTTCCATTTGGCATAATTACTTCTATTTTTCTGAGCCCTTGTGGTTTTATTGTAATTCTGACTTTTCCACCCGTTTTTTCTTGTAATCTTGCTTCAACAAAACCAGCATTTGAAAGAGAAACTCGACTTCTGCGGGCCAGAGATTTTCTTCTTTGGAATCTTCTTATTATTGAAACAAGAGGCATGATATATTTGTCTATTAGCTAATATAAAAATGCTTTCTTTTAATTTCCTTTTATTATCAATACAACGCCTATAATGATAAATATTACCCATATCCAGGGGGTAATAGCATTTGATGGTATTGGTAAGTTAGGCAATGCTGCGCCCAAGCCAAGCCCTAGAAAAAAGAGTCCTGCTGAAAACTTTCCGCTCATACTTGTATTACTTATCTCAAGTATAAAAATTTGTTGTTTGGTTTATTTGTTACTTGTCTTATTCGTTATTTTGCGTGTTGTTTATTTTGTTCATTGGGTTGCTTAATATATCTACTTTTGGAATAGTTTTGAAAAAGTTTTATTTATAAATATTGTTTTGGAAGAAATTGTTATGAAGAAGGTTTGTTTTATTGAGTTTGAAGGAATATTAGCAAATTATCAAGAATACAAGGTAGATGAAGCCAGAGCACAAAAATTTTTTAAAAAGCTTTCAGAGTTCTGTTTAGAAAATAAGATAGATCTTTATGTGGTTTCGGGGTATCATGAAAAAATTGCGAAAAAAGGGTTTTTGGAAAGTTTTGTAAGTAAAGAATTGAAAGAAAGCAATTTCTTTTTTGTTGATGAAAATTATTTATTATCAAAAGCAGATATGGATGAAAAATTACATAGGAGTAATCTAGAGAAAGACCCAAATTTTAATGACAGTTTTTTCAAACAAACAATTGTTAGTAAGATATTGGCAGAAAAAAAGCTCTCTGTAAAAGACTCTTTATTATTATGTAATGATGTTTGGGTTGACGCTTATTATACAACAAGGTTTTCAAAAACCGATTTTGCTCTTTTTGAAGACAATATTACGGATCGTGGGAAAAAAATTGGTAAAGTAAGTGGCCTTGCTTATTTTGATTTTGATTTTAGTTCTGTTGAAAAATTATTGAACATTTTTCCAGAAACAGATTTTTCTGCTTTGGACAAAATTGTTTTTGAAGAAATGAAAAAAGTTTTGTTTAAAGATGTGGATTTATCAAAATTAAAAGAAAAAGCAATTAAACAAAAAGGTAAACAAAAATGGAGCGGGTTAAATGAAACACAAATTTGAAGGTTTAATTGTTCCTTTGTTAACTCCTATGCACGAGGATACAACCATTGATAAATTTGGTTTCAAAAATCTTGTTGCTAGCTTAATGAATAAAGGAATAAAAAACTTTTTTGTGTTAAGTGACTTTGGAGAAAGCTTTTTTTGTGACAATGAAAAACAAAGAAATATAATTGATTTATCTAAAAAAGAAATTTTTTCAAAAGCAAATTTGCTTGTTGGTTGTTTTTCTAATTCGGTTGATGGTATTATTGAAAAAATTCTTTTTGCCCAAAAATATGCTGATTTTTGTGTTGTTAATCTTCCTTTTGATGCTCTTACGAATGAAATAGCATTTATTGATTTTTTTGATAAATTGTTTACAAAAACAAGCGCAGAAATTATTTTGTACAACAATCCATTTATTTTTAAGAGAAATATTCCTATTGCGGGAATAAATAAAATTGCTGGTTGGGAAAAGTTAATTGGAATAATTGATTGTTCAAAAAACATGACTTATTTCAGAGCTCTTTCTGATTATCACCAATTGTTAAAAATATTCCAGGGGTTTGAAGAACTTTTTTATGAATCAAAAAATTATTATTGTTCTGGAGTAATATCAGTTACTTCAAACGTTTTTCCACAATTATTTGATGAAAAAGAAAATATAACAGATATTCGTTTGTTGGCAAAAAAAGAATTACAAATAAACCAATTGTTTTCAATTATCCCTCGTGATAAAAAAATACAATCAATAAAATTCCTACTATCATTAAAGGGGATAATCCAAGAATATTATTCTAGACAATTACCACAATTAACTCAACAAGAAAAAGACGCTTTATTGGTTCTTTTAAAAAATAGTGAACAAGAAAACATTTTTATTAAAAGATAAAAAAGGAAAAGCATTTTTTAACGCGGGATTAACTTTTAATACTTTAAAATTTTTTAATTTTAAATTTTTAAATCCCGTTGGATTTAAATACTACTTTTTCCTATTAATATCATGTATACAATAAGAGCATTGAAAGCGAGACAGATTTTTGATTCGAGAGGAATACCCACAGTTGAATGTGAATTAAAAACTGCTTTTGGTCGTTTTGTTGCTTCTGTTCCAAGTGGAACAAGCACCGGCTCTAGAGAAGCTGTTGAATTAAGAGATAAAGAAAAAAAATTATTCGGGATGGGTGTTGAAAAAGCCGTTAGAAATATTAATGAAATTTTGAGTGTTGTTGTAAAAGGAATAGATTGTCGTGACCAAGAAAAAATTGATGAGTTATTGATTAATGAAGATGGAACAAAGAATAAATCAAAGTTGGGGGCTAATGCGATTCTTGCAGTATCTTTAGCTTGCGCGAAAGCAGCTACTGTTGCAGAACAAAAAGAATTGTTTGAGTATATCTCAAAATTGTCTGGACAAAAACCATTACTTCCAATCCCTGCTTTGAATATTATTAATGGTGGACAACACGCAAGTAATGTATTGGATTTTCAAGAATATCAAATTCTTCCTATTGGTTTCAAATCTTTTAAAGAAGCTTTTTATGCTGGTGTAGAAATTTATCATGATTTGCGTGAGAGATTAGAAAAAGATTATGGGCGAACAGCTTCAAATGTTGGACATGAAGGAGGATTTGCTCCTCAATTAAAAAAAGTTGAAGAACCAATTGATGAAATTTTGAAATCAATTGAAAAATGTGGTTATGCGAGTGAAGTAAAAATTGGTTTGGATGTTGCCGCAAATTCTTTTTCTATCAAAGATGATGTAGATACTTTTATTTATACTGTTGAAGGACATAAATTAACAAGTGACAAATTGCTTGCAGAATATGAAGCGTTGATGAGTTCTTATCCAATTGTTTCTATTGAAGATCCTTTTAATGAAAATGATTTTTCTGCATGGGAACAAATGATGAAGAAAATTGGAAAGCGAGTTCAAATATTGGGTGATGATTTGTTAGTTTCACAAAAAAAATATGTTGAAGAAGCGATTGAGAAAAAAAGGGCAAACGCTTTGCTGTTGAAATTAAACCAAGTTGGGACATTAACCGAAACAATTTCTTCTGCTCTGACTGCGTTTGAAGCAAATTGGAAAGTTCAAGTGGGTCACAGAAGTGGAGAAACAAATGATTATTTTATTGCTGACCTTTCTGTTGGTATTGGTTGTGGGCAAATAAAAGCTGGTGCTCCTTGCAGAGGAGAACGTTTAGCAAAATATAACAGATTATTAAGAATAGAAGATGAATTTAAATTGCCTTTTGCTGGAAAAAAGGCATTTTCACTAAAATAGTTCGTGTTTTGACGACTTTTAGCTCGGCAATAACCTTTATATATAATAAAGTTGTTTTGTAATTTAAAAAAGGAGGGTTTTAATATGGCGTCACAAAAGTGGGGAAGTTATGCTTTCTTGCTAGGTGTTATCATTGCAGTTGTCGTTGGAATAGTTGCATCAATTGTTCCTGATATGATGACTGTTGGATCAATGGAACTAATAACCTTGGTTCTAGTAATTCTAGGATTAATCGTTGGTTTCTTGAATATCCATGATAAAAATGTGACTAGCTTCCTAATTGCCACTATTGCCGTGTCAATGGTTGGCGGAGTGACTTCAGTTACTGCTGGCGGATTCGTTGCAGTTTCAGAAATCTCTATTATTGGCTTTTTAATAGCTAATATTGTAGGAAGTATCGTTGCGTTAGTAGCACCAGCTGCATTAGTCGTTGGACTAAAGCAAATTTGGGTTCTTGCAAAAGAACAAGTAAACTAAAAACAATAATTATGAAAGTGGGGCGCCTAGCGCCCCCTTTTATTCTTTTTCTTATTTTTTTATTTCATGGATAAGCGAACAGAAGATCCTTTAATTGAACAAAAATTTTCTTTTAACGTTTCTCTTGGAGAGATTCTAAAAGAAGAGAATTCTCAAAAACAAAAGCAAAAACAAGAACAGCTTATACATAACATAATTTTAAATATTGCAAAAATGATAAAGAATATTGAGTTTTCTACATTCTCATTAGGATTCTCTCTTCCCAAAAATATTACAAAAGAAAGTGCTAATGCCTTAAGATATAGTCTTTGTGATGAAATAAAGCAAGAATTTGACAAAAAATTGGTAGAAGAGCCCGCAGAAGCCTATTTTTTGATAGATTTTGTTAAAAAATCAATAATTTTGCGTCTTTCTCCGGTATTTCTTTATGGAAAATACTGTAAGTTTTCTCGAGAAATAGCCCAGACGAAGCATTTTGCCCGATTTTCTGATTTTAAAGCCAAAGAAAGTGTTGAAGAATTACTTGCCCAAATCCTGGTCCCAAAATTTAATTCAATGGAATTAATATTGCATGGTTCGGGAAGAGAAGATATTGATGTTCTGATGTTTGGAAAAGGAAGGGCCTTTGTTGCTGAAATAATACTTCCAAAAAAAAGAATACTCACAAAAACCCAGTTATTAAAAATTGAAAAAGAGATTAATTCAAAATTTAAAGAAAAGATTTCAGTTAATTCTCTTCGTTTTTCAAATAAAAAAGAACTAATTGAAACAAAAAATTCTTTACACAAAAAAATCTATTCTGCTATTATTTCCTGTCCAAAAAAACCAAGACTAACTCTACTTTCGTTAAATAAAAAAATAAAAGTTTCTCAAAGAACCCCTGTGCGAGTAGAAAAAAGAAGAACTGATATGGTGCGAGAAAAAGAAATTACTTTTCTAAAAATAACTCCTTCAAAAGATAATGAAAAAGAATTTGTTTTAGAAATGAAAACTTCGCACGGGACATATGTGAAAGAATTTATTTCTGGAGATAATGGGAGAAGTATTCCAAGTTTGAGTTCAATTCTTGGTGTTGATTGTAATTGTAAACAATTAGATGTTTTGGAAATTTGTGATTAACTTTTGAAATTAGTATTCCCCAATTTTGGTTTGGCTCTTTCCAATGCCTTTTATCTTACTTCTTTCCCCAACCTCAAAATCATAACTAAAAAATTCAAGCCCATACCCTTCCAATAGCTCCATTGCGCTCTTCCTAATTTCTGGTGCCAATAAAATCCCGCGTGTTTGTACTCCTTTCATTTTTTCTACTTGTTCAACATATCTCTTAAGTTGTGTAACTGCTCCATAATCCGCTTGCCTTCTCTTTAATTCAATCACAACCAGCTTTCCATCTGCATCTTCTGCAACAATATCACAAATTCCTTTTCGAAAAACTTGTTGTTGATTAATTGGTTTTAGTCCAGGTTCTAAAAAACTCAAATCATCCATTAGAGCATCATTTAATTCTTTTTCACTCCCACTCAAACGTAAGTCATTGCTCATTGGTAAATTATAGCTATTGACATCTTCAACCACATAAAAATCAATTTCTAAACTTTCTTTTGGTTTTAATTTTGTTGCAATAATTTTCAATTCTTTTTTTTCTTTATTATAAACACAAGATGTTTTTGCATTAACCATGTAGTTAGTTGGTCTAACAAGTCGGTTTTCGTGTATTGAAATTGATGTGTCTGCTTTAAACAGCAAGAGTCTTCTTCCTCTTGGAAGTTTTGAAGAAGCACGCCCATTATATTCAACATAGCATTCTCCAACAACAAGACACATTTCTTGGTTCTTTATTGCGTTAAGAATTTCTGTTTCTGCTTTTGCAAGTTCCATTGTAAGATTAGCTATCACAATTCTTTAAAACCCATTTTAGTAATTAAATAGTCTTTCTCAATTCTAATTCCAAATTTTTTGTATTCGCCCAACTCAATTGCAAGAACCATTCCATTTTTTAATTCCCAATTGCTTTTTTGTCCAATTCCGCTTGGGAAATCATGTTCTTCTAAGCCAATTCCATGTCCAAGTGCATGAGGCATTTTTAATCCTTCAACAGCTTTCCACAAATCACTTGCTTTTGTTCCTTCTTTTAATTTTCCTTCAACTTTCTTCAAAAAAACCTTTATTTCAAACAATTTTTTATCGTATTCTTCAAATTTTTTCTTTTCCTTTCCATTGACACTTCCAAACCAAAAGCTTTCGCTAATATCTGAAACATAACCCTTGTATTTTGCACCAATATCAAAAAGAACTTGTCCACTGGAAAGTCTTTTGTTTCTGGGCACGTGATGCAAATTCTTTGCATTGTTACCAAATGCTACAATACAAAAAGCTGTTTCAAAACCATCTTTTTCAAATTCATTTTTAACAAAATTTTCAATTTCTTTTTCAGTAATTCTGTTTTTCAATTTCTTTCTTGCTTTTGTGATTACTTTTTTTGTTTCTTTCACCGCAATTTTTATATTTTCGATTTCTTTTTGTGTTTTTATCTCTCTTTCTTTTTCTAATTCTTTAGAAACAGCGACCAGTATTTTTCCTTTTAACATTTTTTTCAAATTTCTTAATCCAGAAACGCTTGTAAATTTAGAGTCATATCCAATATTTTTTCCACAGTATTTTTTAGTGATTTTTTCAAAATCTTCTTTTGTTTCATATTTTTCAACAATTACTTTTTTCCAAAATTCTTTTTTTGCTTGGTTATAATTAAAAGGATGAGAAATCCAAACAGGTTTTCCTTTTTTTCTTAAAATAAGAGTTCCTTCATAATTAGGGATTGCTTCTTTTCCAAGATATTTGTTTACAATCGGATTATTCCAATAGGAGTTATAATTAGTAATTATTATGCTTGTAACTTTTTGAAATAGTTTATCCATAATGTATGTGTTTTTTAGTTATACTTAAATATTTAGTTTGCCATATTTTTCCTCATATTTTTTAATTGCTCTCGGAGCACTATCGAGGGTTCGTTTTATATTGTTAAATACGCTTGGTTGTTCTTCATAAGACAATTCTTTTCTTACATCAAGTAAGAACTTTACATACTCTGCAATTTCTTTTTCTTTCATATAGTTTAGTTCTTCAAATATTGAAAGTAAATGGTTTGCAGTATATTCATTGATTTTTGCTATTTCAATAACTATTTCTTTAAAGAATTCTAATCCTTCTTTTGTGAGTAATGATTTTCTCCTGTTTGAAGCAAAACCAAGTAATAGGGCTCGTTGATCATTTGATAATGTTATATTAAATTCTTTTGATTTCTTTAATCTCTTAACTTGTTCTAATGTGTCTTGTGAATCTCCTGTAGAAATAAGTGAAAGGAATTGTTCCCATTGCACTGGGTTTCCAATACTTTCTTTTTCAAATTCTTTCAATAAGTTTAGTCGGTCTCTTGCTTTTGAATTATTGTATAATGAAAAGGCAATAAGTTTGTCAGTTTGATTACTTGTTTCTCTATATTGTTTAAGAATAATTTTGTGTATTTCTTCTTTATCAAGTTCTGATAAAATTCCTAGACAAGAATTTTTTACGGATCTATTCTTTATTTCTTTAAAACTCTTTTCAACAAATTCTCCGTTAAAAGTTTTCTTCTGGCTTTTATTATAGATTGCTAACAATTCTTTCTCATATTTTTCTGCAATTCTTTTTCGTAAATCCTTTCCTATGATATACAATTCTTCGTAATAATGTCTTAGGTATTTGTCTTCTACCCCTCCCGGGATAGAGAGTATGTCTGTTCCAAGTTTCTCCATTAAACTTTCATTTGACAAAATATTGTAATATAAATCAACTACTTTTTCACTAAGTGTAAGTTTATTCTCGTTTAGTGCTTTTGTTCTTTCTTTCCCAACTAAAGTGTATAATGCAATATATTTTGAAATAACATCATCGTCTTTTTCAATTTGCATTTCTAATTCTTTTTCTGTTGAATTATAATTTATTTTTCCATAAACTGATAAATCCCTATTAAAAGAAAAGAAACCAATACTTTCTATTTTATCAATAGTAAAAACTTTTTTTTCGTCTTTTATTATTTCCAATTTTTCGTGAACGTTTTTTCCATTCTGATCAAATATTGCATATTTGAAAGGAAATTCCCAAGGATTTCCTTTTCCAAAACCAGTTTGTTCAATTTCAATTTTGACTTTCTTATTTTTTTGATCAAAGCTAGTTTTTATATTAATGATAGGATAACCTAATTGATTTAACCAACCATTAGCCATCTTACTTATTTTTATTCCTGTTTCTGTTTCCATTGTTTTTATCCAGTCCTCTGTTTTTGCATTAGAATCAGAATACTTTTCATGATATTTTTGTAATGCTTTGTAGAATTTATCTTCGCCCAAAACAAATTTAACCATTCTTATAAATTCAGGCCCTTTTGAATAAGTAATTCCAGTTATTAATTCATCAGGCATATTAAATCCTTCAGGTTTTAGTTTATGTCCGAGTGCGCCAGTATCCTCGTCAAATGTTCCTCCGCGCATTACAATTCTTGAAACATTTTCTAGTCTTGATGATTCTTCACTAGATGCAAATGAAATAAATTCTTCGCCAGTGGTGTATTCGGTAATTGCTTCGTTTAACCATAAATCAAACGGGCTGTATGATGTTACTTCTGAACCATTAAGGTTGTGATAAAACTCGTGTGTTTTAACATTTAATAAATAAGAAAAAACACGATCGCTCATTTCTTTAAAAGGAAGCATTCTATTGGCGGTTATTGTTGTGTTTCCAACATTTTCCATTCCGCCAAAATTACTGTTTTGCATTGCGATTTCACGATAAACTTCGTATCTGTATTCATAACCAAATTTGATTCCTTTTGAAAGAAGAGCGAGTTCTTTTCTTATTTTTTCGACTTCAAGATTTTTTCCTTCTTCTTTTAGTTTATCTCTTTTAAAACATAAATCAAAAATCTTTCTTCGTTTATCCAGTTCTTTGTTTCTTTGGGCTCCGGTAAAAATATTTATCCATTGTACTCCAAAAGCAAGGATATCAAGTGCTTTTTTTATTGCATCGCTTGTGGCGTTTTCTAAAGTTAACATTTGTAAAACAAATTTTTTCCCATTTGCATATTCTAATTCTTGATTAGTTTCTTTCCATGTTCCTACTCCGAGAAAGAATAAGTATGGTGCCATTGGTACAACTTCATTTGAATAAATAATCCATTTTCTATCTTTGTCTATTCCTTTTGCTTTTACATTTCCATTACTAATTAAATGGGTGTATCTCTTGTCTGCAATAATTTTTGTTTGGTAGGTTGCTTTAGCATTCATATAATCAAAACAAGGAGTGAGTTTTTGGAAACCCCATTGTTGACATTGTGTTATTTGTTGTGGTGGTGCACCTTTAGGGCTAGTGTCATAATACAAACCTTCCAAATCATTATTTGTTGGAATGATAATATTTTTTGTCTCAATAAGGACTTCTTGATTTTTTTTAATTTGTTTTTTGAATTGGATTATTAATTTATTTATTTTTTTGTTGTATTTCCATGTTATTTCATGGTTACTTTTTACGTCTAATATTTCTATCTTTTTCGCATCAAGTTCAAGTTTTTTGATTTCTTCATTTGCAATACAAGTTATTTTTGTGTTAACCTTTGTTTTTTTATCAAATACGTCAAAAGTCAAATCATAATGTATATTTTTGACATTTAATTCTGGGAAATCTTGTTGGTAATACTTGTATTTTCTTTTCATAAAACAAAGAAACTGGTTTGTTTTTTTAAATCTGTCTGCTGGCTTCTTTTTCTAAAACTATTTTAACCCAATTATTGCTTTAATGATTTCGGGGTGATTTCTAAGTTTTATATATGCATAACGCATAGCAGTTCTATATGAATGTCTCCATTTCTCTCCGTGTTGTTCCATTATGTCTGCATAAACAGATGCTGCGACGCAAACCCTCATTGCTTTTCCGCTTGAGGTTAAACCACTAATTTTTCTATTAATAACTCTGTCAATTGCGGTGAAAAAGTTTTGTCTTGGGGTTTCTTTATATTTTTTCATTTTTCTTTGCGCCCTTTGGGTAATATTTTTCTTTCCTTGTCTTGCTTTAAATAAACTATCGGGCAAACTCAAAAACTTGTCAATACTGGTTGCTGCGTCTAATGCTTCTCTATGTTTTTTTAGATGTGGTCGAATCATTCTGTCAAATATTTCAGAATATGATTCTCTCCAAAGTTTTGCTTTTTCTTGCAATGGTTTTGCTTCAAAATTTTTTATTCCACAACATATCGCATCAAGATACGCATCAGTAAGTTCAGCAGTCAACTCATTAATATGTAATCCTTGTCTTAATACAATATCGGCTGCATTATGATTAGCATATTCTTTAGTAATAGCATCCATCTCTTTAGGCAATTGCATTGTTCTTTTTAGAAAGTTCAATTCACCCTTTTCTTGTTTTGTTACAACTGTTTTAATGTAACTTTTTTGTCGAAACTCACGTCGTCTTTTTCCACTTGTTATTTGGTCTACATTGGGCATTTTCTCGACCTTGTTATTTTTTCTTTAACATTGGCAAACCAGTTGTATTGTTTTCAACTACAGTATATCCTTCTGGAAGATCAATTGCATTTTCTTTTTGTGTTCCTGCAAAGTAGAATAATCTACCTTTTCCGTGCAAATAGTATTTTTTTCCTCTTGAGTTTGTGTGTTCATAAACCATTTTATATCACCTATAAACTAACTGTTTTAACCTTTAAATTCCTTTCCCAAAAGTAACTTGACTTAGTTAAACAAAAGTTTTAAATGGCCAGTTTCGCCTGGTCTAACAAAACAAATGTTTTGTGAGATGCGTGAAAACTTTGCTTTCACTAGCACCGGTACGAAGAATTTGCCATTCGCTAAAGCGAATGACAGAAAGCAAAGCTTTAAATTGCTAAATTACTTTTCTTCTATCGCATGGATAGGATGGAAAAAGAGAAGGTCTTGGAAGCAGCTTTATTTATGTCTCCAAAACCAATGACTCTTGATGAATTAAAGAGTATTGCTCAAGTAGATTCTCGTTTAGAAACAAAGGCCTTGCTTGATGAGTTAATGCATTTTTATAATAATCGAAAATCTTCTCTTGAAATAGTTTCTTCTATCGCAGGTTATCAAATGCGAGTAAAACCGCATTATGAAGAATTTGTTTCTCATTTAGCGACAGACACGATGTTCAATAAAGGTGTAATGAAGACGCTTGCAATGATTGCTTACAAACAACCAATCATTCAGTCGGAAGTAGTAAAGTACAGAAACAATAAAGCTTACGATCATTTGAAAGTTTTGTTTGAAAATGGGTTTATAAAAAAAGAACCAAGAGGGAGAACATATATTCTTTCAACCACAACAAAATTTGTTGAATATTTTGGAAAAGAATTTGGGAAAAAATAACAAAGATAACATAAATTAATTTTTCGTGAGAATTGTTTTTGGTAATATTATGTTTGTAAAGATTTGTCCAGAGTGTAAGAGTTCAAATATTAATTTGGTTGTTCCACAAGCGGGGAATGTTTGGATTTGTATGGCTTGTGGAAATAGAAATTTCCAACCAATTGAAGTAATGGATAAAGATTTAAAGAAATTAAAATAATTATTTTTTTATCCTAAAATTTGATAACAATCTTCTAAATTTAGTTTTGTTTTGTATTCTTTCACCCAACCTTCTTTTTGCAGCTCTTTGTCTCATGCTTCTAATTTCTTCTTTTAAAACTCGTGCATCATCTTTTGCACGGGCGTCAATAATTGCTTTATCTTTTGGGCCTAAATAACTTTTATCGTTTTCCATTTGTATCACTAAAATAATTTTTGTTGGTTTGTTCCAATATTATCAAGTTCTCTAGTGCATGTGCTCCAAAATATTCTTGAAAATGGTGGCAATTTCTTATTTTTTTCTACATATTCTTTCAAATATTTTTTTGTTTTTGGGTCAGAAGGATAACCTGAACCAAAATCGCCAAATTCGTTTCTTAATTTCTCAATTTCGCGATCGCGATTAACTTTTGCTAGTATACTTGCTGCTCCAACAACAATATATTTTGAATCTGCTTTATTTTCTGCAAGGATTTTTATTCCTTGTTTTTCTTTTTTTAAATATTTTCTTATTCGTGATTCAAATTTTCCTTTTGTTGCATCTGGACTGTCAACAAAAACAATTTCTGCCTTGCTTTTTAGAGAATTAATTAATTTTCCAATTTTCATTGCTTCGATTTCATTGAGATTATTTTGTGTCATCATTTCATTTAGTTCAATTGCAGTTATTGTAATAACTTTTTTTTCAATGGCAATTTTGTTAATTTCTTTTTCAAGCTCGTTTCTTTTATTTGGTAATATATCTTTGGAGTCTCTTACTCCAATTTTTTTTAATTTTTTTTCTTGTTCTTTTTTAAGAACAGTTATTGCTAGACTCATGGGCCCAAAACAAGGGCCTCTTCCAGCTTCATCAATTCCTGCGATTAACATGTTATCACTCTTCAATAAAAAATAAGTGTTTGGTTTTTAATAAGGGTGTGCTTTTGTTTGAAATCGATTAGATTTATTTAATATTGATTAGTTTTTCTCTAATTCTTGGCCTGTCTTTGTCGCATTTGTCACAGTCATCCATTGCGTCCAAGCACAATCGTTTTGCTTCTTTCAAAGCGTTTAATTGTTCTATTGTAGTACTATCTTCTCTTCGCATTTCATCAAAAGTATTGTTTAGTTCAGTATGGGCTCTTTTACATGCTTTTTTTGCAATTTCTCTATCTTCTTCATTTGGATTAAATGTTTTGTGAGAATTACATCTGATACAAGCTCTTTTAGCTGTTTCAACTGCTTCTTTTACTCCTGATTGCATATACTATTTTTCTATGAAAAGAAATATAAAGCCACTTTTTTTGGCACGTTTTGCCTTTAACATTTTTTTAGTGGCATTAAAAATAAATATTGGTTAAAAAATAGAATTACAAAAAATAGAAATGATATTACTGCAATTAACGCCTTACAAAGCAGGGCATTTTTTGATTAAACTTTTTCTAAAAGTTTATGCAGCAACATCAATATTTAATCTTTTCTTCAATTCTCTATATCTGTTTCGAATTGTTACTTCTGTTACTCCTGCAACATTAGCAACTTCTTTTTGTGTTCTTCTTTCTCCTTTCAAAAGTCCAGCAATGTATACTGCTGCTGCAGCTACTCCTGTTGGTCCTCTTCCAGATATTAATCCTTTCTTAATAGCTTCTTCTAATATTTTTCTTCCTTCTTCTTGTACTTCTCCGCTCAAATTTAATTCAGAAGCAAATCTTGGTATATAATGAATTGGATTTGTTAAAGGAACTTCTAAATTTAGTTCTCTTACTAAGAATCTATAAGTTCTTCCAATTTCTTTTTTTGTTAACCCACTTGCTTCAGCCATTTCGTTAAGTGTTCTTGGAACATGGTATGTTCTACAAACAGTGTAAAGAACACTTGCAACAACTGCTTCGATTAATCTTCCTCTAATTAGTCCTTTTTTTACTGTTCTTCTGTAAAGTAGTGCTGCTGCTTCTACTAATGTGTCTGGTATGTTCAAATATGAAGCTACTCTTCTCATTTCTGTTAGTGCGATTGATAAATTTCTTTGCATTGAACTAGAAACACTTGCTCTCTTATGCCATTTGATTAGGCGATACATTTGTGCTCTTCCTTTGCTTGATAATTTGTTTCCACGAAGGTCTGTTCCTCTTCGGTCAATCATTGTTACTAATCCTTTGTTAAGTTTTACATATTTCATTGGGCTTCCGCCTCTTGATGAGTCTTCGTCTCCTCCATCAAAGCTTCTCCATTCTTTTCCAGAATCAAACATTGCGTCTTCTGACACAATTAGTCCACAATCCATACAAACAGCTTCTCCTTTTGTTGGGTCTGTTCTTATTTTTTCACTTCCACATTCGGGACATTTTCTAGCCAAATAAATCACTTCCAAATAAATTAGCTCTTAAAACCAGTGCTATAAATAAGCCCCTGGTGGCAAGATTTATAAATCTTTTGCTAGTGTACGATTTTTCTTAAATTCCTAATTAGTGCTTAAATTAATTGTTTTAAGCTAGTTTAGCGTTAATTACACCGTCTTGTCCTGGTCTGTTGGTTACTATTGCTTCTTTTTCTTCGTTTTCTATCTTTATTTTGATTATTGCTCCTTTTGTAGCAATATTTGACCTAGCAAATAATCTATTAGCATCATTTGTTTTTACACCAATAATTTCGGCTTTTACAATCTTTTTTCCGTCAGAAACATTAGCTGATTTGGTTGAAGTGGCTCTTACTTTAACTGTATTTCCTCTTCCTGGGTTAACATCTCTTGTTTCTACAGCTTCGCTTTCTACTTTTGTGTGTGCAGCAGTTCCGCCTCTCCAAGCGTTCTTTTTTGTAGACCTTCGAATAGTCTTTCTTTTTCCTCCGCTCGCGAGTTTATTTGATTTAGTATGCCATTCTACCATATGCTCACCATTAAGATAATTTTAATAGCGCAAGTTTAAAAAGGTTGTTTTTGGTCATCTTAATATTCTTTTTTTGTTCTATTCTTTTTCATATTGTGAGTCAAATACTTTTCTGATTTCTTTTGCTTTTTTCTTTCCTAGGTTTTCTACTTTTTGTAGTCGTTTTTCATCAGCATTAACTATTTTTTTAATAGAACCAAATTCTTTTAACAAGTTTTTTGCTAATGTTGGTCCAACTAATGGTAATCCTTCAATAATATATTGTTGTTTTTCTCTAAGAGTCAAGCCTTTTCTTCCAATTCTTAAACTAATTTCTCTCCCTTCACTAATTTGTTCTCTTTTAGCAATAACATATAAGTATTCTGCTGTTTCTCCAGAATTTTTTGTATTAATTATTGGTACTTGGTAATCAAGTGCAATAGAAGTTAACGCGCCAATAATCGAATTTCGGTGGATGTTTCTCAAAGTAAATAACTCGTTAATATCGCCTTCAAGTATTATCATTGGCTTTGGATAATTTTCACGAAGATCAATTAATTGATTAAATAACCTGCCATCAATCATTGATGATAAAAAATCTTCAACAGTTTTTCTTTCAACACAAACATCCTTGCTTAAAATATAGTCCCCAACAGTGAGTTGTTTCATTATAATTTTGCATTCTTTTCCAAATAACTCTTTTGTTACACTTGATGCTTGTTCTCTGTTATCAACAAAAATAATTATTTCGTCAGTTTTTTCAGAAAATGCTTGCAATGTGCTTTGCTCTTCAAGTTTGTTTCCCTTCATATTTTTTAAGGTGGTGTGCATTCTCTTTTCTTTGTTTCTTGATGCCCAATAAAATGCTTCATCTCTTGTTCCTCTTGCCATCAAAATAATGTTTTTTCCTTTTCCAAATCTTCCTGTTCTTCCTCTTCGTTGAATAGTTCTTATTTCACTTGGCACTGGTTCGAAAAAAATAACCATTTCTACTGCAGGAATATCCAAACCTTCTTCTGCTACTGAAGAAGAAACTAATACATTGTGTGTTCCGTCTCTTAATTTGTCAAGTATTTCTTGTTGTTGTTTTTGATTTAATCCTTTTTCTTTTCCCTTTGTTGCTTGTCCAATAAATTTTGAAACCTTTATTTCTGTTTCTTTTTCTAAAAAATTCACAACTTCTTTTATCGAATCTCTGTATTGATTAAATACGAGTATTTTGCTTTCGGGGTTTTTTCTTAATTGTTCTAGAACAATTCTTTTCAATTCTTTGTATTTTGGGTGCTGAACATTTTCTTGAAATAATTTTTCTGTTATTCGCATTGCTTTTTTTATTTCTTCATTTCCAACAATATTTATTGCGGCCTTACTCTTTCCATTTCTAGCATCGTCTTTTATTTTTTCAAAATAATTATGCAACGCGCTTATTCCTTGTGTTTCAATTAGTTCTTCTGCGTGCGCAACTTTTAACATTGCTGCGCATTTTGACATTGCAACATACATGCTTGGGTTTCTTCCGTTATTGAGCATTCCGTGGATTTTTCTTTGCATTTCGAGTAATCTTACTCTGTTATAATATTTTTTGTTTGCAGTTATTGCAACATGCATTTCTTTTAATGTGAGTAATTGTTTTTTTTGAAATTCTTCTAAGGCATTTTTAATATCTAAGAATTCTTTTGGGAGATCTACTCTTACCCAATCAACTTCTATTTCATTCACATATGGTTTAACATCTACATCTTTCTCATTTTTTATTTCAATATTTTTTATACTCAGGTTCCTGCAAACATCTTGTATTTTTTCTTCTTCACTTCCGGGCGAGGCAGTTAATGCTAGTACTAATGCATTCCTATTTTGTTTTTGTAATTGCATATTGATGAACACGTATGCATAATCGCCTACTGCTCTGTGTGCTTCGTCAAAAATAACCAATTCAAAATCTTTCAAATTTAATTTTCCTGTTAATAAATCATTTTCAATTGTTTGTGGAGTAGAATTAATTATTTGTGCGTTTTCGTAAATCTCTTTTCTCTTACTTGGATTAATTGTTCCAGTAATTGAAACAATTTTTGTTTCGTCAAATTCTAAAAACTTTTTGAAGCTCATTTCGTGTTGTACTACAAGCGGTTTTGTTGGTGCGAGGAATAATATTTTTCCGCTAGGATTTTCTTTTATTTTGTGTGCTGCTAGCAAAACAGCAACAATAGTTTTTCCAAGTGCGGTTGGTGCAACTACAAGAGAATTTCCTTTTTCTATTATTTGTGTAACTAGCACTTCTTGGTATAATCGTGCTTCTACCATATCTTTTTTGATTAATTCGTGCCCGATGAATGTCATGAAAGAGTTTTGTGTTTACTTGTTTTTAAATATCCTTCTAGTTCTGTGCCGGTCAAGGCAAATTAAGCAAGGCTAAGATTTAAATTCTTTAAAGCGCTTATTTTATTGATTTGAAATAATTTATTTCAAGGTGTTATTATGAGTGAATTACCAATTGCTGCAGTGGACAGAATTATTCGAAAGAGTTCTGGATTGCGTGTTTCTGAAGGGGCTGCAAAGGTTCTTGCTGAGCATTTAGAAGAAGCAGGGATGAAGATTGCACAAGAAGCATCTCTTTATTCAAAACATGCAAAAAGAAAAACTATTACCGATGATGATATTAGACTAGTTTTAAAGAAGTGATTTGTATGCCTAGCCATAAAGGATTTAATAAGAGAAGAACAGAAAAACAAAGAGGAAAAAAAGGTGCAAGGATTGGAAAGAGAGAACGTTTGAGGGCGCTTGCTAAAAAACTTGGAAAAATTCAAGGGCGCGGAATTAAAGTTGAATAAAAATAATTTTTTTAAATCTTTTTTTTGAGTTTAAATTTTAAGATATTAATCCTCTTTTATATTTTGCTTCTTCTTCTACTTGGTCTTCTAAATAACGTAAGTATTCTGTTTTGAAATTTTGTATTTGGTATAGTTTTCCATTTTCTAAAAAGCTAGAAATGTTTTGTAAGAAAATATTTGATCCTATTATTGAGGGCATTGCAACAAAATCTACTCCTGCTTTATAATAATCAAGTGTTTGTGAGAAATAATGTGCTGTTGCAAATATTTTTATCTTCGGACACAGTTTTTTTACTTGTTCAATGCTCTTTAATGCTTCTTCGTGTTCTAAAATAGTTATTACTAATAATTTTGCATCTTTCAAATCGATTTTGTCCCATACTCCTTCATGTTCTGAAGAACCATAAACATATGGCAACTTATCCTTGATTCCTTGTCTTACTACTTCTGGATCGTGATCTATTACAAGTACTTGGTGGTTTCCTTTCAATGCTTTTGCTAATCCTCTTCCAACTGTTCCTCCGCCAATAATTATTATGTGGTCTTTTAGTTCTTTTTTGTTTGGTATTTTTTGTAATTCTCTTATTTTTCTTGTGAAAAACTTTTTTCTAAAATAATGGGGTAGTTTTTCTACTCTATTAAAAAATAATTGTGCAACTTTACTTGAGCTAGTTGTAAGATATGGTGTAATTATCATTGATAATGCGATTGCTGTTATTAAGAAAGAGAATAATTCGTTTGATATTATTGGCAAACCATTTGCGCCTATTGTTGTTAAGCCAATTGCTGCTAAAATAAAACCAAATTCACTTACTTGTCCAAGACTCATTCCAACTCTCACACCAGTGTTACTTCCATATCCTGCAAATAAAGTAATTAAGAAAATTATTATTGGTTTTATCAAGAATATTATTATGAATATTATTGCCATTAATGCTAATGGTAACCCTCCAAAAGAGAAACTTAATTCTGCTCCGAGAGAAACAAAGAAAATTGTTAAGAAAAAATCTCTTAATGCGCGTATTTGAGAATAAATTTCTAAATTATAGGGCAGGGTGCTTAATGCTAAACCTGCAATAAATGCTCCAATACTTATTGGTATTTCTAGCATAAAACTTATTCCTATGAAAACAAACGCTGTTGAAATGCTTGCTAGTAAGAATAATTCTTTTTCTTTTTCAGCAACCCTAAACAATTTTGGAAAAACAATTTTGTTTGCAATTAAACCAATTAATATTAACAGAACACTTTTTCCCAGTATTGGTATAATAAAAACTGGATTGTTTATTGCTGAGATATTTGCCATCATTGGCACAAATAAAATTATTAAAAAATCTTGTAATAATAAAATTGATATCATTATTCTTCCGTTCAAGGTATTTGTTTCGTTTTTGTCAGATAATAATTTCATTACTACCATTGTTGATGAGAAAGTAATGATTGTTCCAACAAACAATCCTTGTTCTAAAGAAAGTAACCCTGTAAAAGAAGTTAGAATTAGGGTTATTCCTATTACTCCAAGTACTTGAAAAACAGTCCCTATCATTATTGGTTTTCCTACTTTTAATAATTTTTTTACTGATGTTTCTATTCCTACTGAGAATAATAAAAATGCGACTCCTAATTCAGAAAGCAACATTATTTCTTCAGTTATTTCACTTATTCCTATTTGGAATGGCAAATGCAAAAAAGATAAATCTAAACTTCCTAACACTAATGGCCCTAGAAAGATTCCTGCAACAATGTAGGCAAATAAACTTGGTTGTTTTAATTTTTTTAGTAATGCGCTTACAATAACTGCCATTATTATTATTTCTGCCAAATGCACAAATAATGTCATTGCTACTGCTACCATTATATCACTTCTAATTTCCTATTTTGAACTTTAGAATAAGGTTTTTGTGGTTTAAAAGCATTGCTTTAAGAATAATTTTTATAGCTCATGCTCCTTATTTTTAATATGGTTAAGAATAAAATTTGGGGAATAAAAATAAAAGTTGTTCATGATGGCCCAAAGAATGACCTTCCTGCTTTTGCAGAGTATTCTTTTGAATTTGCTATTGGAACTTATGCCGATCCTTTATTTTTTACTAGTCCTGAGTTAAGAAAGATTATTGATAAAAATCCTCATTGGAAAAAGCAAATAAAAATTGGTACAATAGATTTTATGAGAAGTGGAGATAAAGTAATGCAGCAACATATTTTTCCTTTTGGCGAGCTAGAAAAAGAAGATAGAAAACTTATTAGAAAAGGAATTGGCGCGGGTCTTGAAAAAAAAGTTTTAGTTGACTTTAGAAAAAGATTTGGTGATGTAAAATTAGAACCTTCTTTTGGTTTAACTGGTCCAGATCGAACTCGGCAATTAGAAAAAAGAGGGATAAGATTTAATCCTGAACAAATTCCATCACACATAACAAAGTTGAGCAGAATGCTTTCGGCAATTAACAAGGTACGAAGAAGAAGTAAACGAGTAAGACAACAAACAAGAAAACATTAGTTAATTGCTTTCGCGGTTGTTGTTCCGTCATCATTGTCTTTTAGTTCGATTCCTTGTGTTTTTAATTTGTCTCTTATTTCATCAGCTTTTGCCCATTTTTTTTCCATTCTTGCGCTTTCTCTTTCTCTGATTAATAATTGTTGTTCTTCACTTAATTCAAAATATTTTTCTGCAAAATCAAGCACTCCTAGAACAGAGTCTATTTTTTTCAAAAAAGTAATTATTTTTTCTGCTCCTTTTTCTCCAATTTCGCTTTTGCTAATTTTTTTGTTTATTTCTTTTATAAAATCAAAAACGTATTTCATTGCTTCTGGAACATTTAGATCGTTATCCATTGATTTTCTAAATCCGTCTGATGCTTTTTCTATTATATCATTAATTCCGTCTTCGTTTTCATTTTTTCCTTTTTCTTTTATTTCTCTTATTTTTTCAATAAAATTTTGTAATCCTTCAAGAGTTTTTTCTGCGTCTCTTACTGAGTCAATAGAAAAGTTTAGTTGTTGTCTATATTGAGAATTTATTAAAACATATCTTATTGCTCTTGGGTTCAGCTTTTTGTCTAGCAAATCTCGTAGTGTGAAAAAGTTTCCTAGAGATTTTGACATTTTTTTTCCATCAACAAGTAAGTGTTCACAATGCATCCAATATTTTACAAATTGTTTTCCTGTTGCTCCTTCACTTTGTGCAATTTCATTTTCGTGATGAGGAAACTTGTTGTCTACTCCGCCTGTGTGCAAATCAAAGCTTTCCCCCAAGTATTTCATACTCATTGCGCTACATTCGATATGCCAACCAGGTCTTCCTTTGCCTAATGATGTTTCCCAAAAAACATTTCCATCAGTCTCATCCCATGCTTTCCATAATGCAAAATCTCCCACTCCTTCTTTTTCATATTCGTCTTGAGAAATTCTTGCTCCTTCTTTTAATTTTGAAACGTCAATTCCTGCAAGTTGGCCATATTTTGGAAATTTTTTTATTGAATAATAAATACAATTGTCTTCTCCTTTGTAAGCAATCCCTTTTTCCATTAATTTTTCGATTATTTTTACCATTTCTGGAATTGTTTCTGTTGCAGAGGGATATACTTCTGCTGGAAGAATATTTAATGTTTTTACATCTTCAAAAAAGGCTTTTTTATATTTTTCTGTGAACTCGCTTAGAACCATTTTTTGTTCTGTTGCTCCTTTTATTGTTTTGTCATCAACATCGGTTAAGTTCATTACTTGTTTTACTGTGTATCCCGAAAATAGTAGGTATCTTTTCAAAAGGTCTTCCCAAGTATATGCTCTAAAATTTCCTATGTGTGCATAATTGTATACTGTTGGTCCACAAGTATACATTCCAACATTCTTTCCTTTTAAAGTTTTAAATTCTTCTAATTTGTTTCCTAGTGAGTTAAATATTTTTAATGTCATAAAAACAAATTAGCTAGAAAAAGTTATTAAGCTAAGCTGTGCCAAGATTTGGTTTTGATTATTTGTGTTTTTCATTTTGAACTCTTTTTTTCATGTATGTGAGTTCTAATTCAAGTTCGTCAATTGTTTCTTGAGTTTCTTGTGCAGAACTAGGATCGCCTGACCGATTGTGCTGGTCTTTTTGTTCTTCTAATGTTTTAATAAATTTATTAATATGTGCTTCAATTGAATTTATGGTGTGTTTATTTATTGGGCCATATGCGTCAAATAAATGTTTTTCAAATCGTTGCCTTGCAATTCTTCTTTTAATTGCTGGAGCTGATGCATGAGTATCTATTCTTGCTTGTTCTAATCTTTTAAGAGCCAATTTACTTTGTCGCATTATTTCTTCTTTTGTTTTTCCATTGAAAAGCCCATTGTTTCCATTAGTATGTTTTTTAGCCAAATTTATCACTTAACTATAATCCTCGTCTTCATCGAGTTCAAAATCTTCATCTTCCATTTCTAATTTTTTGCTTTCTATTAATGTTGGCACGACTCCTTCAAATACTACTGTATATTCCAAACCACATTCTGGGCAAGCATATGCATCTCCATCTTCTAATTCATCTATTGGGACTTCGAATCGAACCTTACAATCCTTGCATAACTTCTTCATATAAAAGAAATTTTTCTCTTTTGTCTTTAAAAATGTTTGTTTTTTTGAATTTTTTTTATATAAATAAGAATCCGGCTATTATACTAGCTAATGCCATTACTAGCGAATAAACAATTAACAATAAGATCCATGCAACAAATGCGCGTATATTGTGTGTGTCTAAGATGGTTCTAACTGCTATAAAAGAGTGAATAACAAATAATACTCCGGCTATAATTAGTAATATTGCCATTATTGCTATAAGTGCAATGTTTGTTGTCCACAATGCTAAAATCCCTAAAATCATTATTATTCCGGCAACTAACATTATTCCCCATAATTGTCCTATCACACTGATTGTAGCACTAAAATTGGCCTTTATGTGGTGTTTTTTGTTTTCTGTAAACATTATTTCGAAAGCGAATAATAATACTGCTAAAACAAACCATTGTACTACTGTAAATAATGCGATGTATCCTGCGCTTATTGAGTTTCCGCTGAATAATTGGCTGGCAAAAAAGTAAATTACTGCAACTATTAATGCTATGATAAATGATTTTGCTATTGAGGGATCATCAATTGTTCTTCTGAAGGTGTTTGTTGGTTGTGTAAAAACATTTACCATGAATCAAATACTATTTTGAACTATTTAAATTTAATGTTCTCAGCAATATTAACAATTTTCTTATCAAGGTTATATTTTTTTTATTTTTATAAAGTATTAAATACTTGTCGTGAGTTCTTGTTTCATGCTTGAGATTGATTTGGCAAGTGGTATAACTGGAATGATATTGATACTGTTTGCTTTTTTGATGGACCAAACACACAGATGGAATTCTGATTCGTTACTATTTGATTTGCTTAATTTTGTTGGTGCTTCGTTGCTTGCGTATTATGCGGTTGTGATAGTTAGTTGGCCTTTCTTGATTTTACAATTGGTGTGGGCATTATTTTCTTTTAAAGATGTAATAAAGGATTTGAACAGAGTAAAAAAGAAAAAACAAAAGAAAATAAAAAAAATAAATAGAAGAAAAATAAAAAAGAATTAAAAAATTAAAATGAATAGAGTTGATTGCTTGTTCTTACTTCACAAATATTTTACCATTAAATAGTTGTCTACAAATTTTCCATCTATTTTTGATGCTTTTTTTAATAAACCATATTTTTCAAAACCAATTTTTTTGTATAATGCAATTGCTGGCCTGTTTTTTGAATCAACTGCAAGAGTAATTATTGTTATTTTGTTTGTTAATTTGCTAATAGAGTATTGCATTAAACCAATCCCTATCCCTTGCCTTCTTTCTTTTGGGTCAACGATTAATGATGTTACTTCTGCTACATGTCCATGAATACTTTTTTTTAACATTATTCGAACGTGTCCAATGCTTTTTCCATTTTTTATTGCAATAAAACGTAAATCTTTTCCACGAACAGTGTCTCTTAATTTTTTTAACACTCTTTCCCTTTTCCAGTGGGGAAATAATTTATGCATTTCGTCAATATTTTTTAAAGAACTATCGGTTATTTGTTCATAATTAATTTTGTTTGCATTAATGTCTTCTCTTTTTGTATGTAGTTCCTTTAATTCTTCAGGTTTTATTTCACTCATTTTTTCAAATCCTTTACTTTGTGACTTGTGTGTGTTCTACTAATATCTACAATAAAATTTTTGTGTATTACATCTCTCCCTATAAGTATTGCGTATGGCAGACCTGTTCTGTCAACTACGTTTACTCCTGTTCTTACTGTTGTTCCTTTTAATCTTATTTTTGCTTGTGCTACGGGTCGCCTAGTATAACTGTTTCCTGAACTCGCATTTCTTATTAATACACTTGCGACTATTGGTCCAACACCAGCTTTTGCAGCAACTTTGATATCAATGCTTGTTCTTGTTGCGCCCGTATCAAGAAGAGCGGTTTTTCTTACTCTTCCTTTTTTTCCAATGACTTCTACCATTTCTACTAATCCAACAATCTTTTTTTCTCTTTTTTTATTTTTTTCAACGAGTGTTTTTGTTTCTACGTGATCTGTTGATATTGACATAACTTATCCCAAGATTAATAGGAAAAAGCAGTTATTAAGGTTTTTGTTCTTTTATAATTGCATCTTGGTGACTAGATGCGAGTTTTAGTTTTGTCGGAAAAGGAAGATACTGCAGAGCCCTTTGTTAATGCGCTCAAATCAAAAGGAGTTAAGGCGAGTTATCTTCGTTTGATAAAAATAAGTTTAGTTAGCAAACATAAAAATACTTTCATCAAAGCACTAGAAGAAAACATTCCAAAATATGATGCTGTTTTCTTACAAGCAAGACCATCACTTGCTCCATTTATAGAACCTTTAATTGAAACTCTAAATGATCAAGGGATTTATTGTAATGTGCGCCCTGGCTCTTATTTTATTGCTGTGAATGAACCTTTCAAATTTGTTAGCTTGGCAGCAAATAAAGTTTTGACGCCAAGAACTATTACTTCGGGTTCGGGAAAAAATATTGAGCGCGTTTCGAAAAAAGTCGCCTATCCTTTATTAGCAAAATCTTTCCTTGGAAAAGATGTTCAACAATCAACAATTGTAAAATCTGATTTAGAGTTAAATAATTTTGTTAAGAGTATTAAGAGCGATATTGATGGTTTCATGTTGAGAGAGTTTATTGATGAGTGTATTGTTTCTTGTGTTGTTATTGGGAAAAAGGTTTTTGCAATTGATAGGCGTTCTGGAAATTCTTGTGTTTCTGATTTAGAAAAAGGTCATTTTTATAAGCCAAGAGAAGAAGAAAGAGAGAATGCGATTAGGGCTGCAAATGCTTGTGGTCTAGATATTGCAAAAGTTGATTTGGTTAAAGGGAGAGTAATTGATGTTGAACCAGAAATTCCATTACAAATATTCAACAGAATTTGTTCTGATAATTTAGAAGAGCACATAGCAAATTTTTATATTGATAAAATAAATGAGATTGGTCCAAAAGTAACTGCTGGCGATGAGTTAAGAGAATTGGGAACAAAATTATCAAAAACAATTTTGTCGAGGTTTTTGAAATGACAAAAATAAATTCTGCAAAACAAAGGGACAAAATAAAGAAAAAAAAAGAAAAGACTAAGATGAAAGAAATGAAAAAAATATTTAAACAAAACAAAAAAATCCAAGACAAAAATCCTTTAAATTCTCAAAACTTTTCTGTCCCGGATAAAACTCAAATTAAAAGATTTGGAAAGAAAGATTTGAGTTTGTTGATTTTGATTTCTAAGCGACCTAAGAGATCTACTATTAATGCGATGATTGATGAAGCCAGAGGATATTTTTCAAAAACTCTTGTCGTTAATGTTGACAAAATACATATACAAACTTCTGATCAAGGAATTGGTTTGTTCTATAAAGGACAAAATCTACTTGCATATGATGTTATTTTTCCGCGTTTCTCTTCCAATGACTTTCTTTTAGCAGAAGCTGTTCTCAAAGCAATTGAATTTAGTAATGCTTATTGTCCAATTGGAATAAAAGCATACCAAATTACTAACCACAAATATTTTACTTCACAGGAACTTAACAATGAAGGAATTCCCGGAATATTAACTACTTTATTTATTTCTCCAAAGTACTCAAAGTTGGCCGTGAAAGAAACAGGGTATCCGTTTGTAATGAAATTAATTAGTGGTTTTGCTGGAAAAGGAGTTGTTTTGATTCGAGATCCTTCTCAAATGAATTCTATTTTAGATGCTGTTCACTTGTTTGAAGAATTTATTTGCACGCAACAATTTGTAAAAAGCAAGAAACCCGGAACAGATGTTCGTTGTTATGTAATTGGAAAATATATTTTAACAGTTAAAAGAACTTCTGCAAAAGGAGATTGGCGTTCTAATTTATCAAGAGGTGGGACTGCTAATTTAGTTAATGCTACTCCTGAAATGATTGATGCTGCAAAAAGAACTGCAAAAGTTCTTGGTGCTGATTTGTGTGCTGTTGACATGATGGATAAGAATGGCAAATGGGTAGTAATAGAAGCAAATTTTATGCCGGGTCCTTTTATGAAATATTTAGGAAATATGGTTGTCCATGAATGGATGAATTTTTTGTACAAAAAAGGACGACAGAAAAAGAAACAAAACCAAAAGAAAATAGAAAAAGAACTCGCAGAAAAAATTGTTTAAAAAGACAAAAAAATGTTTTAAAAATGAAAATTGTTTAAAAAACAAAGATATTTAAAAAAGTAAAAGGAAATGACCGTTTATAGTAGCTCATTAATATTAAATAGTTAGAGTTCATTGATTTTCTTATGGAACGTATTGATTATTTGTTGCTTGACCAAAAGATTGCCGAGTTAGAGAAATCTGTACGTGCCAACATCCTCTCATATGTAAATCCGTTAAACTTGTCCGAACAAAAAGAAAGGTTTTTTGAAGAATTAAAAAAAAGAAACGAGTATAACCCGCATTTTTCTTATTTATTAAAAAATCCATTATATAGTTATTTTTCAATGCAACCGACTTTTGAAACTTATAAAAATGAGCTTCGTCAGTTCTTGAATGATTTTGGAATGGATTCTTTAGGAATATTATTTGAAAAAAAAGCATTGGATTTGATTGAAACTGTTGAACTTATAAAGAGTATTGGAACACCAAATTTTCCTAATAATTCAGGAGAAGTATTTGGGCAAGTAAGCAAAAATTTATTTAAACAAGCAAAAGAATTTGCAGAACAAAAAGTAAAAAATTCTGGGAAAAAAATAAGTTTTGAAGAAGCAAAAAAGGTTATACAAAACTTTTTATCGTTGCATAAATTAAAATATTCGATCGAAACAAGAGATGAAGCGGGCTCAATGTTTTCGGTTAATTTAAATTCTAAAACAATTGCGATTAACAAAAATGCTAAATTAACAAGAGCAGTTCTTGAAAGATTAATAGCTCATGAAATAGAAACACATATTTATCGATTTGAAAATGGATTAAGACAACCATATGCTCTTCTTTCTAATGGGACCTCTCAAGGCACTCTTGAAACAGAAGAGGGGCTGGCGGTTGTAGTTGAAAAAAAACATAATATTGATGTTAAGCCACAACTAAAAAATTATGCTGGCAGAGTACTAGCAATTTCTTTTGCTTCAAGAAATAGTTTTTATAAAACATTTGAAAAACTGACATCATATTTTGATGATGAAGAAGCATTTTCTTTAACAGTTCGTGCTAAAAGAGGGGTATATAAACAATCAGAACCTGGCGCTTTTACAAAAGATCTTCTTTATTTTAAGGGGATGTTAACTGTTGAAGAATTTTTGAAAGAACATAAAATGAATGAGTTATTTTATGGTAGGTATGCTGCCGAAGATGCTCCTTTTGTTTTTGATATTGCTGGTTTGAAAGAACCAAAGTTCTTGCCTGATTTTGGCAGGGGGAAGAATCTAAAATGAATATAATTATAGCTGTGTTACTTAGTGATGATACTGATTATTTTAGGATTGACGCAAAAAGTCCTTTTCGAAGAAAAGTTTTAAACGAAGCATATTCTCGTTTTGCAGAAATTGGAAAAGAAAACAAAGTGAATGTTATTTTTACAAAATTTAATTATCTTTCAAAAGGGGTTGTAAAAGAATATTGGTGTTTTGAAAAGAAATGGAAAAAAGAAAAAGAAAAAATAAAGCCGGATTACTTTTTTGATAAATTTGAATTTGGAAAAACAGAAAATTTACTCAAGAAAAAACTTTCAAAAAACAAAAAAATAATTAACGATTTTGGTTTAGAATCGTTTTGCAAAGACAAATGGATTCAAGCCAAAAAGTTCTATAAAATTGCTCCAAAAACATTTCTTGTAAAGAATAAAAAGGATTTTTTAAAATACTCTAAAAAAATTAGTTCTGAAAAAATTATTTTAAAGCCAAGGTTTGGTCTGGGCGGGCAAGGAATAATCGTTTTGGATAAAAAAGCTAAATTAAAGAAAAAAATTGTTGGAGATTATGTGTTACAAGAATTAATTGATACTAGCCAAGGAATTCCTAGTACAAAAATAAAAGGAATCCATGATTTGCGCTGTGTTATATTGAATGGAAAAATAGAATATGCTTATGTTCGCCAACCAAAAAAAGGAGTTCTTGCGAATTTACACCAAGGGGGTAAAGCAAGAATGGTAACTCCTCCAATAGAAATAAGAAGATTGGTGAGAAAGATTGATTTGTTTGTTAAAAAATTTGGAAATAGGCTTTATTCGGCAGATTTTTTTTATGGGAACAAACAATTTTATTTGATTGAATTAAATTCTAAACCAGGATTTGATTTTTGTGGAAGGTTTGGTTACAAAGAAATCGAGAATTTGTTTTTTAAGGAGTTCTTTAAAACATTAAAATAATAAATATTGGATATTTTGTAATTAAAAAAGACATTTTTTGAAGTGAGAGGTATGATACAAATAAATGAATCAAAAAAGTTAGAAAGTTACAAAATGCTTTCTTTTTCTCCCGTAAAAAATATTGTTGAAGTTTATGGTGTGAAAAAAGGAGATAATGTTTTGATTTGGTGTGATAATGGTTTTCCAAGAAGAAAAGCGTCTGCACGAATGGGAAAAACTTTCTACACTTATTTAAATAAAATTGGTTGTAACGTTTCAATTGTTGTTGGGAAAACAATAGAAAAACCGCATTATGCTAGTGAGAAAATTAATTCTGCTGTTAAATCTCTTTTGAAGAATGATTTATTTATTTCTCTTGGTTCTGGCCAAGCAGTTTATTTTCATTCAAATGGGAAAAGAATTGTTACTCGTGATTTAATAAAAAAACAAGGATTCAAAATGGTCGCAACAAATGGTTTAGGGTCCTTAACAGACAAACATATGCATAAATTTTTTGGCGCATTTTCTCACAATAAAAAAGAAGTTTTATTACTTGGAAATAAGTTAAAAAAACTGTTCGAAAAAACAAAAACAGTAAGAATTACTTGTCCTCTTGGAACAGATCTGTTTTTAAATTTTGGAAAAAGAGAAGTGATTAATAATTATGGAAACCCTGATAGGGACACAAATTATCCTGTTGGCGAAGTATATACATCTCCGTTAGAGGGAACGGCTAATGGGATTGCTTTTTTTAAGAGTTCCAAGGTTTTGGGCGAAACTATTTTGAACAAAGCTCCTCAAAAATATGTTTTTGAAAAAGGAGTTATGATAAAGAGCTCGCTTACAAAACTAGAAAAAGCATTAAACGAGTTAGAAAAGTTTAATGAAAAAGAAGGAGTAAAGAATGCTTTTTCAAAAGTTAGAAATGTTGCCGAGTTTGCTATTGGAACAAACGCTAAAGCAAAATTTATTGGTTTAATGATTAATGATGAAAAAATTCTTGGAACATGTCATGTTGGTATTGGTGCAAGTATCCATTTTGGTGGAAAAATAAAATGTAATGGTCATTCTGATCACGTAATCGAAAAACCAACTATTTATTTTGATAATAAAGAAATAATGCGAAAAGGAAAATTATTGATTTGAATTAATTGTTATAAAATTTAGAATAGATTAAACTATTATTTGTTTTTCAAATAACTTTCAATACTTCTATCATAACTCGCTTCGTCTTTTTTTGAAAAATAACAAGCAGGCAATTCATTTCTTTCCCTATGGTATTTTATGCACTCACAACAAATTCCTTTTTTCTCACAAGCATAAGAACAATTGCAATTCTTCAAATTATTTTCTTTTTTACATTCCATTTCTATTCCTTTTTTATTAGTCATTTTTTTGGTCATATAAAATAATTTAATGCACGAGGCAGGATTCGAACCTACGTACGCACTAAGCGACCGGATTTTGAGTCCGGCTCCTTTGACCGCTCGGATACTCGTGCAATAATAAGATTTTTTATAAGGCAGGATTTAAATACTTCGCGTTTTTTGTTTGAAGAGGGCTTTTTTTTATTATAATTAGATTTGTTTTTGTTTTTCTTTGATTTTTCTTAAGATGCCTTTTTTTGATCTTAGCAAGAGGCTTAGTTCAGTTTTTTTTGATTTTGTTTTTGCTTGGTCAAGTTCTGCCTTTAATCTTTCTATTTCACTTTCTATCTTTTTTTCACTTTTATGAAAAAGTTCATGTAATCTTATTTTGGCATCTAGTTCTGCCATCTCTACTCTTAATCTAGTAGCAAGACTTGGGTTTTTTCCAATAGCATGACCATGATCATCACTTAGTTTGCTACGTTGGTTAGCTAATTTTTGTGCTTGATAAGAATGCAATCTTGTAGGCATGATAGAAATAGGTTTCTTTTATTTAAAAATCTTTCCTGGATTTGTTTCACTCAAACTCTAAGTAATCTCCGTGTCTTAATAATGGATTCTTTTTTGATTTTATTATGAGTGTTCCTTCTTGTCCTGGTAATAGATCATCGACGGGGCCCAGGTCTTTTCTTATCTCTAAAAGAATTATTGGTACCTCATTAACAATTGATTTCATTCTGGCTTTTAATCTTCCGGTTTCTAAAAAACCAGTTATGATTTTTGTTGGTCCAATACTATACACACCATCTGCTTTGAATAATGATACTGTGTTGTCATCAAAATCAATATCCTTGATTTTTTTGTCTTTGATTTCTTCTGCTAATACATCCGCCACAACTTTCTTTTTTTGGTTTTGTAAGTGTTCTTTTTTTAATTCGTTTACTTCTTGTTTTCTCTTTTCATTAACCATTTTTTCTTTCATATGTAATGGGATTATTGGCTCTTGTGTAATATCAATTTTCTTTTTTTTAGAGAATATTCTCTTTAAGAAACCAAAAACCATAGTAATTTTGTTGTAAATACAAATTAAAAACCATTTCGTTGGTGAAAAAATAGGTTGTTGATGATTGTCGGGTATTAAACAATTATTATTGGATGTTGATTTTTTAAAAGAAAAAGGCTTCTAAAAGAAGCCTTTCCAAAAATAAGTTATACAAAAAAGATTTTACATAATTACCTAGTAATTATTTTCTCTTTTTCTTTGCTACTTTTTTCTTTGCTGCTTTTTTCTTTGCTGCCATATTAAAACCCTCCATCGCCATGATGCAGAATCAATATCTCTAGAATCAGAAGAACAATCTTCAGCCACAGTAAATACTGCCACGCAATACTCTAATTCATCGTAACTAGTATTTAAACTTTTATAATTTTTGAATTCTGGGAAAAATAGTTTTTTTTGGAAAACAATTTTTTTTAAAACTTTTTTTGCCGAAAAAATAAATAATTTTCTAAAAAATTATTCTTGTAGGTATCCGCCTTTTTGTAATGCCCAAAGTTCTTGGTATTGTCCTTTCTTTTTTATTAGTTGTTCATGTTTTCCTTCTTGGACAATCCTTCCTTTATCCATCACAATTATTCTATCTGAATGCATTATTGTGCTTAATCTATGTGCAATTATTATTGTTGTTCGTCCTTTCATTAATTTTTGTAATGCTTTTTGTATTCCTGCTTCTGTTTTTGAGTCAAGTGCACTGGTTGCTTCATCAAGGATTAATATTTTTTTGTTAGCAAGTAATGCTCTTGCTATTGAAAGTCTTTGTTTTTCTCCACCACTAAGTTTTATTCCTCTTTCCCCAACCATCGTTTTTTCTTTTTCTGGCAATGATTTTACAAACTTGTAAAATTGTGCTGCTTTAAGGGCTTTGTCAATTTCTTTGTTTGTAGCATTTGGTTTTGAGAATTTTATGTTGTTTGCAATTGTATCATTAAATAATATTCCTTCTTGCGGAACAATACTTAACTCGCTCCTTAAAGATTCTTGTTTTAAATCTGTTAAGTCATGTCCATCAATTTTTATTACCCCTTCATTTAGGTCATACAACCTGTAAAGCAATTTAACAAAAGTTGTTTTTCCTGAACCGGAATGTCCAACAATTGCAATTTTTTCATTTGGCCTGATATGCAGATTTATGTCTCTTAATATTTTCCTCTTGTTATATTTGAATGAAACATTGTCAAAATCTATTCTTCCGTTTGTTACAATTAAATTCTTTGCATTCTTTTTGTCTTTAACTTCTTTTTGTATTGAATAATATTTTGTTAGTGTATCAAAATCAACTATTCCTGTATAAAATCTTCTTAGTGACCATGTGAAGTTTTCAAGTGGTCCCATAACATTTAGGAAAAGGGTGTAAATGAATGCTAGCGTTCCAATAGTCATTTCTCCATTAACAAGTCTTATTACTGGAGAAACCATTAGCATGGTTAATCCTATTGAACGAATTAACGTGTGTCCTGAAACCATCCATTTTGCAAATTGCCATAACCGTATTTGTCTTGTTTGTGTGTCAACTCCGCGCAAAAAATATTTGTGTGTAATATAATCTTCTTTTCCAAAATACTTTACTGTTTCAATATTTGAAAAAGAATCACTTATGTGTGCTTTTTCAGTATCTTCAGCTTCGTTTAATGCTACATTGTACTTGCTTCTTACTTGTAAAACTGCAAGACTAAAAATCATATATGCTAAAACAATTAACACAAGCATGATTCCTGATATTAAATCAACAAAAACTATTGGTATAAATGCTATGAAAAATTTTATTATAAATGGTAAAGAATCAAATAAGAAGAAATCAGTAATTTCTTCTATTGCATTTGCTCCTCTTACAAATCTTGCAATAAGACTTCCAGTTCGGTGTGTTGTATGAAAACCATGGCTTAAATCGATTATGTGTTTAAAGAACCATTTCTTTAAATCCAATATTATCTTAGCACCAAGAAGATTTACATAATGAAGTCGTGCTGCATTCGCAACGGTTTTTATTAACCAAGAAATAACAAAAATTATTAACAAAGTAATTATTATTTGTATAAAAACTTCTTGTGTTATTACTCCTGCCGCAAAATTAGTTCCTTGGTCGATTAATTCTTTAAAGATTAGACTTTCAACCAGTTCTATTAAACCAACAATAACAAGGGCAATAGCTGTAAGTATATAATATCTTTTGTAGTTCTTTGCTAACGCTAAGTAAAAATTCATGTTTTGTTTAAAGTCAATATCTTTTCCTTTTATTTTAACCATTTCATGCTCACCATAAGCAAAGTCTATAACATATTCCTGTCGGTTTTTGTTAATAAACCTTTAGAAAAGGAGAATTATCGTCGAATAATTGTTCGTCAAATTAAAACTAATTGTTTTTATATTCCTAAGTTCATTATTCAAATTGTTTTGTTTTATGAATAAAAAAATTTTTAAGAATAAGAGTGCAAGTTGGAATGTTAGCAGGTTAATTGGATTATTAACATTGATTTTATTCTTATTAACAATTGTTTTATCTACTTTAGTTTATGGCAATTATAATTTTTTTGAACAAAACCTAAGTGAACTTGGGGTTGGCTCAACCGCTATTATTTTTAATATTGGTTTGATGCTTTCTGCCTTGCTTCTCATTGTTTTCTATTATTTTATTCTTTTTAAAGAATCAAAAACAAATTTTCTTGTTGCGTTATTTTCTGCAATTGGTTTTTTTGGAATTGGTTTATTCCCATTAACTCTTTCTTTTTTACATTATGTTTCGGCTGGAATATTTTTTGTTTTGTCAGCAATATTAATTGCTAAAATAGTTATTGACAATAAAATGAAAACTAAGAAAATTGACTTTGTTGGGATTTTTAGTTTGGTTTTAATAATTATTTATCTTGCTTTGTTTCAAACTCCTTTAATGCAAAAGATAGCTATTATTGGAATAATTATTTGGTTAATTTCAAAAGTATTTTATTCAAAAACTTACGCGAGGGACGAGAGTCGAACTCGCGCTCCCTTGCGGAAAATGGGTTAGTAACCCACCGCCTTTGACCACTCAGCCACCCTCGCAAAATACCATTAATATTTCTTTGAAATATTTAATAATAAATAAATTGAAGTAGACGACTTTTTAAAGTTTACAATTTGACTAAAATTCTACGCGAGGGACGAGATTTGAACTCGCGCTTCCTTTCGGAAAACAGATTAGCAATCTGTCGCATTTGACCACTCTGCCACCCTCGCACGACGGTTTGCTCCGTCGACACGCGTGCTATCTTCGCTTCGCTCGATAACACATTTATCAACTTTAAAATGAATTGGATTGGGGTTTTTTTAAAAAGCTTCTTATTGTTTGTTAATTGTAAAATTAGTATTCTAGTTGTATTTCAAGCCCGTCTTGCGCGGTGCCTTTCAATAACTTTCCTTTTAGTGGGTTTTTAGAAGAAGTAAACACTTCCATTGAACCCCATAAATCATCCCCGCTTACACTAAATTTTCCTTTAGCAGATAATACTCCTATTTCTTCCACTCCTTGTTTTTGGCCATCGGCCTCAATAATTCCTTTTTCTATCCCACCGCTTATTCTAACAACTTCTGCCCGTGGAACCTTGTGTTCAAGCATTCCTTTCTTAATGCTCTCAAGGATATTATCTCCTGCGTCCAAAATTAGTTTTAATTTGTTTTTTTCTTTTTTTTGGGAATTCGCACCAAGTATTACATCAAATCGAGTCATAGTCTCACTATAAAGAGAATAATCATTGAAGTATTTAATTCTTTACAAACCCTTGGTGTCAGTAATACTAAAATTTAATGGTTTTGTGCCGAATTATTTTATGTCTTTAGAAATATTCTTTGATAAATATTCAATTAATAAAGAAGATTGGAAAAAGATCTCAAGCTTTTTTAATGTTGATTTAGAATTGAGTATGAAAAGAAAATACATGGAAAAAGACTTTTTTTTAGTTGAAAAAAATGGAAAAGAATTTGTTCCAAGAGTTTTTCCAAAAGAAAAAAAAGAAAACTTTTTGCAAGAACAAAATATTATTAGTTTTTTGAATAATGAAAGCATCAAAACTTCAAAAGCATTACAAGCAAGTAATGGTGAGACATTTTTTGAGATAAATAATAATTGTTTTTGTTTTTTTGAGAAGATAATCGGGGAGCATTATGATAATTCCGACTTGCAGTTAATAGAAATGTCAAAAGAATTAGCGAATCTTCACAAGGTTGGTAAAAAATTTAAGGGTAAAAAAGAGATTTCTCCAAAGAATAATTTTGATAATTTAATATTTATTAAAAAACTAAATAACACATATTTTGACCAAGCGATTGAACGGGTGAAAAAAGCAAATATTGATTGGAATAAACTAGACTTTTCTTTAATTCACGGTGACCCACATCCTGGAAATGTTTTATTTAATAAAAATAAATTTGCTGGGTTTATTGACTTAGAAGTTGCACGAGTTGATTCAACAGCATTTGACCTAGCGTGGATGAGTAGAACTTTTACTTCTAAAAAAGGATGGAGGCAAACTGGAGAATTTGATTTAGAAAGAGTTGAATTAGCCAAGAAAGAATACTCAAAAATTTATAAAACAAACTTGGATTTGTTGCCTGAATTACTTCTGTGTAATTATATTGATTATTCAAATTATAAAATAGAAAGAAAATTAGATATTGGTGAAGAAATTATTCAAGTAAAATGGATTTTAGAAAACTATTAATTTTCAGAGTTCAACTAATTCATATTCTTTTTTTCCAAGGCCAATCTTTTCTCCATAATCAAAATTATGGTCGCCAGAAAATATTTTCTTTCCTTCTCTTTTTCTTAACAAATCCATGCACGCTTTATCTAAAGCAACAGGGTCCTTTGAAGCTAATATTCCTAAATCTTTGATAATTGGTTTTTGTGGGTGGCCTTCACAATCACAATTCTTTGTAACATCTAAGACAAAGTTTACATAAGCAATTTCTTTGTCTTTTTGTGCAGCCAAGGCATATTCACATAGCTTTTCTATGAATTCTTTTCTTCCTGTGCTTACCCAGTTAATTGTCATTGCTCCTGTAGGACAAACAGCAATGCATTTTGCACAACCAATACATTTTTTCTTATCTATGTGGGGAATTTTTGAGATTATGCATGCGTCCACTGGGCAATTATTTGCACAAGTATTGCATTTAATACATTTAAGTGGATTAAGTATTGGGGTTGAGTGTGCGTGCATTGCTAGCTTTCCACCTCTTGAAGCACAACCCATTGATAATTGTTTTATTGCTCCCCCAAATCCTGGTAAAAAATGTCCCTTAAAATGTGCCAATACAACCATTTGCTTTGAATCAGCAATTGTTTTTCCAATAGAGCATTCTTTGTAATGTTTTCCACTGATTTTTACCTTAACATTTTCTTCTCCCATTTCTCCGTCAGCAATTATTATTGGCAATTGT
>CAYWUL010000007.1:0-47705 GCA_964461205.1 uncultured archaeon
TTTTGCATACATAAACAATTAGTATATCAAATGATATATAAATCTTTCTTTTGAACTTATAGATCCATATATGGGTTCCAGGCATTTACTTCATCACTGGCAATTATATTGTATAATAAAAGAGAACATAAGTCTATTTAACTTTCACAATTCTAATATTTTTTAGAGCTTCTTTAACCAATTCATCCATATTACATTTTTCTATTTCTTTTTCTAATTTGTATTTTTTTGTCTTTGTTTTTGGTTTTCCGCTTGCAAGAACATCACACATTTCTTTTCCACAACTAATTTCAAAAAAACCGTTCGCTCTGCTAATATCAACTATTTCTTGTTTGCTTAAAAACAATAATGGTCGAAGAATTTCTATTTCTGCTTGTGAATTAATATTGTTTAAATTACTCATTGTTTGTGAAGAAACTTGGCCAAGAGACTCTCCTGTTAAAAGATAATTGATTTTTTCTTTCTTTGCAATTTTTTCACTGACTTTCATAAAAAATGTTTTCATTAGAACAAAATAATATTCTCTAAATGTGCTATCCGCAATTTTTTGTAATATTTTTCCCGCATCAACAACAATCAATTCTTTTAGACCAAGTTTTTTCAAAGCAGCAATTGATTTTTTTTCTGGAGTATTATCTGTGAATGGTTCTTGAGAAAAATGAATTGCTTTCAACTCAAATTTTTCTTTCGCAATTAAACCAGCAACAGGGCTATCAATTCCTCCACTAATTAATAGGAGGGCTTTTTCTTTTTTCATATAAAAATGAAGTATTGAAAAGGTTTAATTAGTCTTCTTTAATTTTAAAAGTATTATTTTTGTTTTTTTGATTTGGCTTTTCTTTCAGCCATTTTTTTTCTTCTAATGTGGTGTATTAAACTTGCTTCTAATGCATTTCTTTCGGAATGTCCGTGGGGCAATCTATTTAGTTTTTGTAATAGTGGATCGCTTTTTTTTATTCTTACTCCGCTATAAGTAACATACATTGAATTCTTTGGGCTGGTGTTTCTAAATAAAGGCATGTTTAAATTAGGCTTTTTGTATTATAAAAAGTTTCTGATTGTGAAAATTTTTTGAAAAAATGGTTTAATATTTTTTAAAAATTATTTTTTTCTGTTTATTTTTATGCTGTCGCCATACATTTGGTATTCAACTTCGTCACCAGATTTAACATCGATTCCTTCTTCTCTTGGTGCATCATAAGTTTCATAGGTTTCCATGTCCATTATGTTGACAACGTTACCAGTAACAGCTACTACTTGTCCGTTTTTCTTTATAACTATTGGGACTTCTATTTCAACATCAGTTCCTTTTAATAATCCTCTTTTTTGGTGAGTGAAAATATTGAAAGCAACAACACGAACTTTTGCCGCGCCGTGTTTTCCTGGTTTAGATTTTTCTATGGTTTTTACTTGGCAAACTTCTCCATCAATTAGAACATATTTTCCAGGTTTTAACAAACCTGCTTGCATAAATTTTTTTTCATCTGCTACCATAAAAATCACAATTTTTATTTATCTCGAATTCGTTTGAATTCTCGATGTCATAATATCTATAATGATTAATTGTGGTTGGCTTTAAAAAACTAATGTCAAAAAATGATTTAATTTCAAAAAAGTTCAATGAGTATTGCTTGTTCTTTGTCTTTTGGTAATCTTCCTCTCAAATACATATCTAATTCTTCTTTGAGTCGTTCTAATTTGTGTAATTCGCCTTCTGGAGATTTTGCAGCTTCTAAATCTGCAGTAGGTAATCTCCAAAGTGAATTGATTTTAGTAGTTAATGATTGTATTTTTTTTCTAACAAGTTGTGCTGTTTGTGCATCAGCTTTTACAGTTTCAGCTACTTGTCTTTTTATTTGGGGTAAATCTCTCATTGACCTAATAATTCTTTTTGGTGGTTCTGTTTTTTGTTGGATTGGTTTTCTTCGGAGAGTAATAGCTTTTTTTGGTATTTCTCCTAAAAGATCATGTCCTGGTTTAATTCTCTTTGTTTGTTCTGCTCTTTTTGCATCAGCTTGTGTTTTTTCTTCATGCATTTGTCTTAGTATTTTTTTTGTGTTAAAAATTGCGTCGGTAATTGCTGAATCCAAAAAGTTTTCATCTAAAAGTAATAATTCACGTCGTGAAAAACGTTCGCCTCTTTCTTGAATATTTTGTCTGTGTTCTTTTTTTGCCTTTGTGTATAATAAATAAACTTCTGTCTCAAATATTTCTCTTGGAGATAATCCTGACCCGGCATAGCGGGCAAGACCATTTAGTGTTCTTGCTTGAGGAATATGTTCTGTTGCTTTTTTTGTTAATTTTATTCTCAACCTTTGTGAGTTCTTTAACATTTCTATTGCGTTTCTTTCATCAATAACGCTTGCATCAGGGTTTTCTAGTATTCTTATTGCCCTCATTCTTTCACGAACATAATAATCAATATTGTTCAAGGCTCTTTCTGTTTTCACCAAACTGCTTTGTCTAGTAACTTTGGTTTGACCTCCCAAAATATCAAATGCTCTTCCTATTGAAACTGGTCCTCTTGCTTCTCTGAAACTGCTTGCAATGGTATTAACACTCAAGATACCGTATTGTGCTCTTACTGCGGGAGGCATATTTCTTAATTCCATTTGTTTAAAAGTTGCTTCTTGTTTTTGTTGTGGTTTTTGATGAGCCTTTATTTTTTTTATTTTCACTGATAAGGAATCATTCGGGGCAAATAAATAATCATTTTTTTGGAGGTATTCAGCAAGTTCTTTTTGTGTCATTTCTTTTCCAAGTGGATAAACCCATACTTTACCTTCTCTCTTTCTTCTTTCTCTGTTTTCTGGTTTTCCTCTTCTTCTATTTGCTACCATGATTTATTACCTTTCAAAATTATTTAAACCTAATTATTTTTTCTATCCCTCAATATTTGTGCTGTTGCTTTTATTGCTTCGACTAATGCTCCGTTAATCATCTCTTGAGTCATTCTTGTTTTTCTTTTCCCAACGAGTTTATGTTTTTGCATGAAATGATAATATTCTATTTCAAAAACTGTTTCTGGAGGAACATTCAACACATTTAATAGTTCTTTTCTTGTTTTCCATTTTAACTTTTGTCTTGTTGCTTTTCTTGTAAGTCCTTGAATAACTCTTGTCATATCTCTAGAAGGAGCGTAAGTGAAAATAACCTTTTCTTCTGATGCTTGTAAAATATTTATTGTGGCAGTAAACGGATCCTTCGTTCTTTGCATTTCTTTTTGCAATGCTTGAACAATATTGACTCTTCCTTGCGAAGTAATTTGTCTAAGACTTGATTCTATTGCTTCTTGTGAGGACACACCGCGTTTTTTTTCTATTGCTCTAAGACTATTTTCTTCAATTTCTCTTTGAAATGCTTTCAAAGCTTGTGGACTTCCGGGCAAAGGCTTTTTTGCTGGTCTTCTTGGCATAATTAATTATTGACTTTAATAGTTTTTAAGTATTGTTGAACCATAGTAAAACCTTTTTATTATCATCTAATACTATATAATGTAGGAATTCTTGTAAAGTGGTGGTTTTTGTGTTGAGGAAGAAGATTAGGGGTATTTTTGAGCATAGAGAGAAGAAATTGGCGGTTTTTGTTGATGGACCAAATCTATTACGAAAAGAATTTGGTATTGATCTAAGTATGATAAAGAAAGAAGCTAACAAATTTGGTTCTATAAAGATAGGAAAAGTTTATCTAAACCAATTTGCTTCAAACAAATTGGTTGAAGCGGTTGTTAACCAAGGGTTTGAACCAATTATTACAACAACCGATGTTGATGTTGCAATGGCTTGTGATGCGACTGAAACAGTTTTTAATGATGCTATTGATGTAATGGTTTTTGCTACAAGAGATAGTGATTTTTTGCCAGCACTAATAAAAGCAAAGAATAGGGGAAAAGAAACTGTTGCAATAATGGCTGAAGAAATGTCTGCATCAGCACTAAAAAATACTGCTGACAAAGTTATTTTTTTGAAAGGAAAGTGATTTGATTGAATTTTCCAGTTGGACAAGTAATAGCAAAATCTGCTTTGCCAGTTAATTTTCAAACAATTGTTTCAGAATTAACAAAGATTAGTTTTAATGGTTATTTGATACAAACTGTGAGAGGAAAATGTGTTGAGGAAGGAGTATTATTTTTTAGAGAAGGAACATTAAATGCGTGTATTGTAGAGTGTTTAGCATTGAATAAAATACTTAAGGGAGATGAAGCGATTGATTACTTTTTGAACCAAACTAGAGGAAATGGTTTCTTTCAAACAGTACAATTAACTAGAAGTCAAGTGGATTTGGTGACTGCTTTTGATGAAAAGTTGCTTTTGGCCAACAAAATAAATTTAAAAGATCTTCCAAAACTAATTCCTTCAAGTTTTGAGCCAAAATTTAATATAGAAGAATCAAAAAGCAATCTTCTGGAAGAATATGGTTTGAGTGAGCTAAGGAAATAATATTGATTAAAGGTAAAGAATAATTGGTAATTGGGCGTGTGGTTGAGATGTTTAAAAAATTGAGAACAAAGTTTAGTAAAAAGATTCATAATGATGGAACTTCAAGGCCTGATTCCCAGGTTGATTTCTTAAGAGATTTTTTGTCAAAGCACAATTTTATTTTTTCGGACGATTTTCAAGAAAATTTAGAAATATTAAAAAAGAAACACTTGGTTGAATCTTTTGTTGTAACAAATTTTGATGGAAGTATTGTTGCTGCGTCAGATGGAAATGCACAATCAGAAGGAATAATGGGAACAGCAATGTTGTCATACATACAAAGTGAAATTCCAGCAAGCGAAGCAGTGCTAATAAAAAAAGATGATGGTTGGTTCATGTTATTCACTCTTAACGAAAAAGTTTTTATTGTGCAGGCAGGTAGTGAATTATCAAGTATTGAATTGAAAGCGTTAGCATTAGAATTAAGTATTTTGTTAGATGAAAATAAAGTTCTTACAAAGAGTGAAAAACAAGTGGTGAGATAATGGCAAGAATAATAGCAATAGCTTCAGGAAAAGGAGGGACCGGAAAAACAACTCTTACAGCAAACCTTGGAATTTGTTTAGCAAAGTTAGGAAAGAAAGTTTTGTTGATTGATGCAGATGTTGCAATGGCAAACCTTTCATTAATTCTTGGAATGCAATCTTCTCCAATAACATTACATGATGTTTTGCTAGGAGAGAGTCAAGTTCATGACGCAATTTATGACGGGCCAGAAGGATTACATTTTATTCCATCAGGATTAAGTTTGGATAATTATAAGAGAGTTGACAGTGAAAGACTTGGGGGAATAGTTTCTTCTCTGAATGATGATTATGATTTTATTTTATTAGATGCTGCAGCAGGAATAGAAAAAAATGTTCTAAGTGCATTAAGCGCATCACAAGAAACATTACTTGTTACAATGCCAACTTCTCCGGCAATAGCCGATGCATTAAAAACAAAATTGGTTGCACAAAGATTGGGGAGTAAGGTTATTGGAGTGGTAGTTAATTTCGTTATGGGTGAAAAAGGAGAAATAAGTAAACAAGAGGCTTCAAGTATTTTAGAATTACCAGTTTATGGTTTGGTTCCAAATGACTCCGAAGTAAGAAAAAGTTTTATGCAACAAAAAGTTTCTCCAGTGTCAGTAAGAAATCCTTCTAGCGAAGCAGCAAAGGAATTCCAAAAAATTGCTTCGAGGTTAACTGGATTAAAAGTAGAAGAGAAAAAAGAAAACAAAAAAGGGTTTTTCTCAAAATTATTTTCAAAATTTAAAAAAAGGTAGAGGTGTATACATGAGTAACAGACCGTTTGATCTATTAAACGACGCATTGAACAAGGAAATCCTTGTAGTATTGAAAGGAGACAGACACATAAGAGGGACATTAAAAGCATTTGATGTACATATGAATCTAAACCTAGAAAATGCTAACGAGCTAGTTGATGGTGAAATGAAGACAAATTATGGAAAGATTTTGCTTAGAGGCGACAGTGTAATAATGATTTCTCCATAAAAAAAGCTTTTTATTTAGGAAACACTATCTTAATACACATGAATGAAGACAAACATGCCCAAGTATTAGATTCAATAAAGAAACTTCTTTCCTTAGGTGTTTCAGACGAAGAGATAATAGCTAATTTGAAAGAAGTGGGGTTGGATTTAGAAACAGCACAAAAACTTATTGGCGAAGCAAAACTTCCTCCAAAAAAAGAAACAGTTGTTGAAGCAAAAGAAGAAAAATCTTCTAAAGAAATCTTTGACGAAACAACAAGTAAGTTAAGTGTTGGAGAACAAATAGCAAAACAACTTGGTTTAGAAAAAAGTACTGATTTTGAAGAACAAAAGAATAAAGAACAAGAACAAAACCAAGCGATTTCTAAAAAACAAACTATTTCAGAAAAAAAAAATAATGATAAAAAAATAGAAGAAGAGATAAGTGGATTAAGAATAAAGTCTTCTCAACCAAGCGAGAACATGAATAAAATTGGAACAAAAACCTTTCCTCAAGAAAAGAACTTCTCACAAATTCAACAGTCAAAAACAATTGAACAAAAAACACAAACCGAAAATAAAGTTGTTCCAAAAAAAGAAGAAAAAAAGGATTTGATGAAGGACAGCGCTTTTGAAGAAATGTGGAAAAAAGGAATTGTTGTTGCAGTTAATTCTCGTTTGAATGAAATGAAAAAAATGAAAGAAGATATTGATAATATTGTTGCTCAAAAAGTTGATTTGGCAGTAAAAAAAGAAATACAACAGTTCAAAACTTTGATGGAGTCACAAAAAGAATTAATTATTTCAAGTAACAAAGAAGCATTGGAACAAAAACAGAAAGAGATTTCTTTTATAATTGATTCAAAAGTTCAAGAATTAAAAAAACAAGCTAATGAATTAACTGTGAATATAGAAAAAATTGAACAAGCAAAACAAGACCAACAACAACATTTGCAAGATATAACCAAGGTGTTAGATGAAGCAAAAAAAACAAAATCACAATTATTAATTGAAACAAATTCAGAATTAATAAAAACAAAGGGACAAGCACAAGAATTTATTGATAAAGCAAACGAACATTTAAATGAACTTGATGAAAAAATAAATCGTGCGCTAGAATTAGAAAAAAATGTTGCAGAAGGAATGTTAGAACAAGCGGAACAAAAAATAGAACAATTAACAATAGCAAAAGCAGATGAATTATTAGAACAATTAGAATTAGAATTAAATAAATTGCAAACAATGGAAAAAAATATTGATGTTGAAAGTATTGAACAAAAAATACAAATGCTTGACAAATTCAAAAAAGAATTTTTGAATAATATGGAAGAAAGTGTGGAGAAATTAAATTCTGCGTTTGAACAATTAAACAAAAAGAATGAAATGGTTCAAAAAGAATTAGATGCTAAAACACTTGCAATTGATGCTAAGTTAGAAGAACTAACAAAGTTTGAAAAAGTATTTACTGACGCAATGGAAAAAATGGTTACGAACCAGAATATTACAAAAAATAATGAAACTAAAAAAGCAACAAAAACTCCTACAAAAAAAGTAACAAAAACAAAGTAATCATTTTTGATATTTTGTTACTGCGCAAGTCAACTTTTTATTTTTCTTTTTTTGTGATCTGTTGCTTTTACTTTTTTTATTGGGTGATGTGTTCTTTTCGTTTTTTATTTTTTGTATCATTTCACAAACTTTACAAATCTCTTTTTCTGTTGGTTCTCCACAATTCACGCACACTTTTAATTTGTTTTTTAATTTGTTTTTTTCTTTTTCATTTGGGACAACAAATGGTTTTAAGTTCTGATAAAAGCGAAGTATTGAAAACATTGTCCCCGGAAAACGATTTTCAAACTTATTCAACATTTCTCTGTACTCATTTCTTTTTGCGGTCCAACTATATGGACAACATTCTTGTGAATAATGTTTAATATTCTTGTAGGCGCAATACGCAATAATTTCTTTTTCAGGCGTCTCATACAGTGGCTTTATTCTTTTAACAAAACCCTCGTGTTCAATTATTCCAGATGTTGCTCCCATTCGTAATAATTTATCAAAATCATTATTGAAAACATTCATTACAAAACTTTGAACTTCATCATCTAAATTATGTCCAGTAATTAATTTGTCTGCTTTATTTTTCTTTGCATAACGATTCATAATATTTCTTCTCATTGTCCCACAAAAAGCACATGTGCCTCCTAACTTAGGATTGTTTTTTAGCAGAGGCATTATTTCATCGTTTGTACAACCAAATTCTTTTTTGAAAGAAACTACCTCAAAAGGAATGTCCAATTTTTTGCAAGTTTGTTTTGCAATATTAATTGCTTTGTTTCTGTATCCCTCAACTCCTTCATCAATAATTAATGCTTCAATAATATTGTTTTTATCATAAAACTTTTTGATTAAATTTAATGTTACAAGAGAATCTTTTCCTCCAGAAACAGCTACTAACAATTTTTCTTTTGCCCTTAACAAAGAATATTTTCTAATGGTCTTTTTGAACCTAGATTCAAAAAAAGCAACAAAATGCTTTTTACACAGGAAATGAGGACCATATTCTAGTGTAATAACTGCTTTTTGTGAACATTTATCGCATTTCATGAATAAATTTAAATAGTGAAACATTAAAGAAATATATAGTGATACAATGCCACGAGCAATTGAACCAACTAATCGAAGAAATCCAAATACTGGGTTGCCTATAATTAAAAGAAAGGAAGCAGGTAGGGTAAGTAAACTAGTTTTTAGGATTTTAAGTAGAAGAGCTGCCGGGCCTGGTCTAAAAGTTCACGCAAAGTTTTCTAGAAGTGAACGAAAAAAAGGACAATAGTTAGTTTTATAAAAGCTTTTCAAGCAGTTTTCTTTATTGGTGAGTCAAGGGATACATTTTAAGTGAGATAAATGGGTGCATCTAAATATATTATAAAAACGCTTCAAAGAGAAGTAAAGGGTGTTGAAGACAACGATTATAATTACAAATCATTAATGAAATCAAAGTTAATGGATTACCGAAAAGAAACAAGAGCAATTATTAAAATAGATAAACCAACTAACCTACCTTCAGCAAGACAAATCGGTTACAAAGCAAAACAAGGAATTATTGCTGTTAGGGTTAGAGTAAGAAAAGGATCAGGAACTTATACTAGACCAAAAAATAAAAGAAGACCAAAGAGACAAGGACAAGCAAAACTAACAAGAAAAAAAAGTATTAGGGCGATAGCAGAAGAAAGAGCATCAAAGAAATTCGAAAACATGGAAGTCTTAGGATCATACAAAATTGCAGAAGACGGAAGAAGCCATTATTGTGAAGTAATTTTAGCTGACAGAGAAGCTACAACAATTGGGAACGACAAAAGATTAACATTTTTATTTAAGAAACAAAAAGGAAGAGCTGAAAGAGGAAAAACATTCGCGGGAAAAGTTAACAAAGAAGAAAACAAAAAGGTAAAGAGAAAAAAGAAAAAAAAGAAAAAAAAGAAAAAATTGATGAGTCATAATCATAGTAAGTAGATAAAGACAAGTGGAAAATAAGTTATTTTAATTGGAAGCCAAAGGCTTCAATAAAAAGTGAGAAAAATGGTGGATATAGTTTACAAACAACCAGTAAAAGAGTTGTTACAAATAAGCACTTATTTTAAAGAAAAACTAATTATTCTTGTTGATAACGAAAAAGATGAACTAATCGCAAAAAAGAAAGAAATGATTCCATGCTATTTAGTCAATGAAAAAACTGATTTGAATAAATTGAAAAAGAAAAGAAAGGCAATTCTTGGCGGGAGCATAAAAAGCAATGAACTCGCAACAAAAATAAATGTTGATTATTTGTTACAGCCGAGTAACGAAAAACAATTCTTTGATTTGGGCTTAGCAAAAAAATTGTCTGAGACTAATACTACTGTTGTTTTAATGCTTGAGGAATTCTTAGCAAAAAATAGTTTTGAGAGACATTTATATTGGAAGAATTATTTAGAAATTGTTCGTTATTGTAAAAAAAAGAAAACAAAATTCTTGGTCGCTTCAGGATGTAAAGATCCATTAAATTTAAAACCAAGCAAAGTTAGACAAGCAATGGCCGAATTATTAGGATTAGAAAAAACAAAGGCAAAAGAATATTTAATTGAAGAAGATAAATGAAATTTAAAAAATAAGATGAAAAAGATTTTTAACGAAGTGATAGAATGATTTTGAAAGGAGAAAAAATTGATTTGGTTGTTACAAAACTAAGGGAAGAAGGAGAGAGAATTGTTACCACCAATGGTAGTTTTGATATTTTGCATGTTGCTCATGTAAGGATATTAGAAAAAGCAAAAAAAGAAGGAGATGTATTAATAGTATTATTGAATAGTGATGCTTCTGTTAAGAGATTTAAAGGAGAAAAAAGACCGATTATGCCTGAAAAAGAAAGAGCAGAAATGTTAAACGCATTAAAATGTGTTGATCATGTAATAATTTTTGAAGAAGATGATCCAATAAAAATATTACAAAGAGTGCGGCCAGCAATACATGTTAAAGGAGGAACTTTTCTTTCTGAAAGAATTGAAAAAGAAACGAATGCGTTAAAAGAAATTGGTTCTGAATTCAAAACATTTGAGTTAGAAGAAGGTTTATCAACAACAAATTTATTGAATAAAGTATTAGACATTTATAACAAGAGTGATTTAAAATGAAGATAGAAAAGAAAAAGAAAACGACAATTCCTTTGTCACAAAGAGAAAGAAAAAGATATGTTTTAATCGAATTGTTAAATGCCGATATAAACGAAAAAGATTTTTATTTTGGTTTTTGGATAGAATTGCTCGGGTTTTTTGGTTCTAGAGGATTGGCAGAAATTAATCCCAGAGTTGTAATGTTTAAAGATAACAAGGCAATTGTTAAATGTAAGAGGGGCAAAGAAACAGAATTAATTGCTGGTTTAGCATTTATTAAAAAAATTCGTAATAAAAAAGTTATTTTGAATCCATTACTGACTTCAGGAACTATCAAAAAACTTAAAGAATTCGCGGATTTTAATTGATTTGCCAACATTTAAAAAGGGTTCTTTATTAAAATATTTCGAAGAGAAAGAATGGTTAATATCTTTTTAGAGGATTAAAATATGTATCCAATGCAATCAAAGGTTCCTGCATATGACAAGGTTCCTACAATGTTTTCTCCGGACGGGAGATTATACCAAGTAGAGTACGCTTCAAAGATCGTAGAACAAGGAACAACAGGAGTAGGAATAGTTTACAAAGAAGGAGTAGTATTTGCAGCTGACAAGAGTGTTCCAAGCAAATTAGTTCTTCCAGAATCAATAGAAAAAATATTTAAAATAGATGAAAATATTGGGGTAGTTTCAGCGGGATTAGTTGGAGATGCTAGACGATTAGTTGGAATTGCAAGAAGACAAGCACAAGATAATAGAGTTATTTTTTCAGAACCAATACAAGTAGAAGTAATGGCAAAAGAAATTGCAGAAACAAAACAAGCGTTTACTCAATATGGTGGATTAAGACCATTCGGAGTAGCGTTTATTGTTGGGGGAGTAGACGAAAAAGGAGCAAAGTTATTGCAAACAGAACCAAGCGGAGCACTAGCAGAATACAGAGCAATCGCAATTGGAAGAAACAAAGACAAAGTAATGGCATTTTTAGAAAAAGAATTCAAAGAAGGATTAACATTAGAAAAAGCAATTCTAATTGGTTATGGAGCATTAGGACAAAGCCTTCCTGAAAAAGAAAAAATTTCTCTTGGAAGAGTAGAATTTGCAATGGTTGATGAAAAAGGATTTAGATTTATTGAAGAAAGCGAAGTAAAAAACATTTTGAAATGATTTTTAACAACTTACTTGATTGTGAAAAGGAAAAATCAAGTCTAAGTATGAGTGATAAAAAATGGTAAAAATAGATGATGCTGTAATAGCAAGAATGGAAAAAAACGGACACAAATTCGAGGTTCTCGTTGACCCAGATTTAGCAATGGATGTTAAACACGGAAAAATAGTTAATTTTGAGGACTTGCTAGCAGACGACAAAGTTTTCAAAGATTCAAGAAAAGGAGAAGAACAAGGAATAGAAACAGTAAAAGAAGTTTTTGGAACAGACGACATAAATATTGTAACAAAAAAAATTATTGATGATGGAGATGTACAATTAACAACAGAACAGCGAAAAAAGTTTTTGGAAAGAAAAAGAGCAGAAATAATTTCTTTTATTTCGACAAATGCAATTAATCCACAAACAAAAACACCTCATCCTCCACAAAGAATTGAGAATGCGATGGAACAAGCAAAAATACATATTGATGCTTTTAAGAGCGTTGAAGTTCAAGTTAATGAAATAGTAAATGCTTTGAAAAGAATTTTGCCACTATCGATGGAAAAAATTGATTTTGCAGTAAAAATTCCTGCACAATTTTCGGGAAAATGTTCTGCGATAATTCATAAATTTGAAATAAAAAAAGAGCAATGGTTGAATGATGGATCGTTAGCAGCAGAATTCGAGTTGCCGGTTGGAGCAAAACAAGATTTAATAAACGAATTAAATTCTGCAACACACGGCGAAATAATAATTAAAATATTAGAAAAATAAAGGAGTTGAAAAAATGACAAAACAAATAGTAATTCCAGGCGAATTAATATCTGATGAAAGAAAAAGATTAGGAAGTAATGTTTTTGTTTCAGAAGGAAAAATATATTCAAAAGTGTTTGGAATAACTGACAAACAAAATGAAACAGCAGACGTTGTTCCTTTAGAAGGACAATACATTCCAAGAAGTGAGGATGCTGTAATAGGTATTGTTGACAGAGTAATTTTTGCAGGATACGGGATTGATATTAATTCCGCAGCAAAATCATTTATTCCTAAGTCAGCAATGCGAAACGAAATAAGATTAGGAGATGTTATCGCAGCAAAAATACAAGGCGTGAATGAAGTAAAAGAAGCTGAACTAACTTATCCAAAAGTTCTTTCTAGGGGAGAAGTAATAGAAATTACCCCTGTTAGAAGTCCAAGATTAATTGGAAAAAATGGTTCGATGTTGAATCTTTTACAAGAAGGAACAGATTCAGAAATTTTTGTAGGAAAAAATGGAAGAGTTTGGGCACGAGAAGGAAATATTGAATTGTTAAAAAAAGTAGTCAAATTTATTGACGAGAATTCATACAAGAGTAATTTAACAAATGCTGTTGAAGAATTTTTTAAAAAACAGAAGGTGAAAACAAATGGAAAAAAAAGCTGATTACAAAAAAAGCAAAAAAAGATTAGACGATAGAAAAATGGATGAACTAAGACCATTAAAAATAAAAGTTGGAGTAATTCCAAACGCAGAAGGTTCTGCTTATCTAGAATGGGGACAAAACAAGGTATACGCAGCAGTATATGGTCCAAGAGAAGCTTTACCAAAACACACTGCTAATTCATTAAAAGCAGTTGTAAAAGTAGAATATAGAATGACAGCATTCTCTGTTCCTGAAAGAAAAAGACCAGGGCCAAACAGAAGAGACCAAGAAATATCAAAAGTATTATCTGAAGCTTTAGCAGAAGCTGTATTTGTAGAACAATTTCCAAACACAGAAATAGGTGTGTATGTTGAAGTTGTTGATTCAAACGCAGGTTCAAGAGTTGCATGCTTAGCAGCAGCAAGTTGTGCATTAGCAGACGCAGGGATACCAATGAAGGACATGGTTGCAGCTACTGGCGTAGGAAAAGCATATGGTGAATTAGTTCTTGATCTAAACAAGGATGAAGAAGATGCTCCTGATGCAGTAGATATACCAATTGCAATTCTTCCAAATAGTGAAGAAATAGTATTATTGCAGATGGATGGTCTTTTGACAAAAAAAGAATGGGAAGGAGTAGTAAGACTTGGAATCAAAGGATGTAAACAAGTTTACGAAGTTCAAAAGAAAGCTTTGCAAGAAAAATTTGTTCTTGGTGAAGCAAAAACAAAAGATTTAGAAGAAAAAGTAAAGGGGGCGAAAGAATGAGATCAGCAGTATTAGAAAATGATATACAAAGAGTAATCGAATTAGCTAGAAAAGGTGAAAGAGTAGATGGGAGAAAAGCTGACGAAATGAGACCTCTTAAAGTAGAAATCGGGTTTGCGGAAAACGCTGAAGGTTCAGCAAAAGTTACTCTTGGAGAAACTGTTGTACTTGCCGGACTAAAAGTTGAAGTTGGAACTCCATATCCTGATAGTCAGGATGAAGGATCAATTTCTGTCGGAGCAGAAGCATTGCCTTTAGCTCACGCAGAATATGAATCAGGAAGACCAAGCGCTTATGAAGTCGAAGTATCAAGAGTAATTGATAGAGGCTTGAGAGAAAGCAAGGCAATCGATTTCAAAGAACTATGTATTAAAGAAGGAGAGGCCGTTTGGGTTGCATACTTAGATATCTATGCATTAAACGGACAAGGAAATTTATTTGATGCAGGTTCGATAGCGGCTCTAGTAACCTTCCAAAATTCAAAAATGCCAAAAATTGACAAAGAAAATAAGATTGTGAAAGGGGAATACAGTGGAAGCATAAAACTGAAAAGATTACCATTATTAACGACATTCGTTAAAGTAGGCGGTAAAATCTTTACAGATCCTTCATACATGGAAGAAAAAGCAGCAGAAGCAAGGTTTTCTGTAGCAACTACTGATGATGATTATATGTCTGCAATGCAAAAAGGACATGGTGGATCATTCACTGTAGACGAAGTAAATTACATGATTGAAGAAGGCTTCAAAAACACAGAAAAAATAAGGAAACAATTGAAAAAAGATAAATTGCTTTAAACCCAAGTAAGCCAATAAAGGCTTGTGAGGGCTTTTAAAAGCTTTCTATACGAAAAATTTATTATTCAGATAAAGGTGAGCAAATGAAGGTTACAAAAAAAGTAAAATCAACAGGAAGATTCGGCGCTAGGTATGGAGTGGGAATAAAAAAGAGAGTACTTAAAGTCGAAGAAAAACAAAATGCTCAAAAAAATTGTCCTTTCTGTGGTTTTGATAGAATCAAGAGAGAAGCAGCAGGTTTATTCAAATGCACCAAATGTGATGCAAAATTTACTGGCGGAGCATACGAATCTGAAACACTTGTTGGGAAAACTATTAAAAAAATGGTGAACCAAAAAACATTTATTGAAAGTTCTGTTGAACTAATAAAAGCAACCGAAGAAGAAACAGAAAATGTTAAAGAAAAAAGAACAAAAAAAGTTCCCAAAAGAATTAAAGAAAAAGTAACAAGTTATTCTGATATAGAAAAAGCAGTAAAAGAGAGTGAATAGAAATGGGTTATAGATGTGGAAAATGTGGTACTACTGTGAAATCAGTAGAAGAAGGAATGGTTAGATGTCCTAGTTGTGGTTACAGAATAATCTACAAAACAAGAGAACCTGTAGCAAAAACAATAAAAGCTGATTAATAAATGTTAAAGTTAGAAATTAAAATGAGGTTTGATTCCAAAGAAGAAGCAAAAAACTTCTTTAAATCAATCGAACCCGAGTTAATAGAAACATTTTCACGAAGTGAAACAAAAATAAGTCAAAAAGAAAAAGTTTTGTTGGCACAAATAAGTGCTTCTGACAAAGCAGCCATGAGGGCTTCTTTGAATTCAATAATGAAGCCATTAAAATTATTTAATGAATTGGAGGAATTAAAATGAATGAAGAAGAAAAAAGAGCATTGATGATGGATTTCGAAAGAAACAGACAATTGCTTGGAAACATAATGGGACAAAAACAACAAATGAATATTCAAGTAGAAATGATAAAAGCGTCTCTTGAAGAATTAAAAAACACAAAAGACAAAACAGTGTTAAAAGTTGTTGGAAACATCATGGTGACAAAAACAGTTGTTGAAATGAAAAAAGAATTAGAAGAACAAAAAGAAAGTTATGAACTACGAATAAAAACTCTTGCAAAACAAGAAGAAACAACAATCAAAAAACTTAATTCTATAAAAGCACAAGTCGAAGGAACAAAACCTGTAAGTGAAGAAAAGAAAAAGAAGTCTAAAAAAGAGTAAGATTAAATATCACCAATTACTTAATCTGTAATTGGTGATTTATTGGTTTTTGAAATTAATAAGATAAAAGGCAAGACGCTTCTTTTATGTCATGAAAATTCTGATCTTGATACTTTTTGTTCAGCAGCAATAATGCAACTCTTATTAAAAAAGAAAAAAGTTGATGCAGATATTGCGATTCCTTCTCATATAAATGAACAAACACTCGAGTTTGCTTCTCAAAACAAAATTTCTTTCAAGATGAATCCTGCGCTTGAAGAATACGAAAATATTTTTTTATTTGATTTTAATGATTATGAACAATTAGGACAATTAAGAAAAAGTTTTGAGTCATTGGAAAAAAGTTGTTTAAATATTTCTTCTTTTGATCATCATGTAATTGAAAAAAGAAGTATCGCCAAAAAAGGTATTATTGATTCTAAATATTTTTCTACAACACAATTATTGTATGAAAATTTCAAAAAACGATTTGATAAAAAAATGTGTTTCCTGGCTTGTCTTGGTATGTTTGAAGATACAGGAAGATTTATTGTTGGGTCAATGGAATTGTTTGCAAGTTTTTCTGAATGTTTAAAAAAATCAGAAAAAAAGTATTCAGAATTATTTGGTATTGCAAACCATAAAATTCCGCGAGATGAACAAAAAGCTTTTTTGAATGCTGCTCAACGAGCAAGGATGATTTCTATTGGAGAAATACAAGTAATTTTTTCTCATTTGTCTTTTTATCAAGGTGCGGCAGCAACAAAACTATTGGATTTTGGTGCGGACATAGCAATTGTTGCGGGGAAAAACAATAATGAACCAACAATATTATCTGCGCGAGCTGAAACTTCTTTCAAAGAACAAAACAATTTTAATTTAATGAAGGATCTAATGGTTCCTCTGCAAAAAAAAGTTGGCGGTGAAATTGGGGGGCATAGTGGTGCTGCTCAATGGAAAGGGGAAGTTGGAGAAAAAGTAATAATGGATGCGCTCATTATCTTAGAAAACAAATTCAAGAAAAAATAATTTAATCAAAATATAATCATCTTTGCTTTTCATTTTATCTTTTTTATTATTTTATTAATTTTTTTTATTTCAAATAAATTACATTTTTTCCTTTTTTTATTTTGCCTCTGTCTGCATATTTTAACAAATAATGTACTGTTGAGCGTGGGACTTCTGTGAGTCTTTCGATTTCTCTAATGCTTTGAAAATCTTTTCTTAATTCAATTATTTCAAGCATTTTTTCAAGAGAAATATCGAGTGCGCGTCCTCTGCGTTTTTCAACGCCGATTTCTACATTATTGTTTTTTATCATTTCTCTTGTTTTTCTTGGTAATCTCTTTAAACAAGACTCTGACAAAGTAATCTTTTTCACAGACTTATTTTTTAATAACTCTTCAAGCTTTTCTTTTTTTACTGGTCTAACTAGATGTACTTCTTCAGTATCTCTTGGTATTTTTGAAATGTTTGTGTCTTCATCAATTGCGTATTTCATTTTAATACCTCCCTTATTTTAGAAAATCTCTTCCTTTTTGAGTTGTTCTTTTTTTCTTTCTTTGTTTTTTTATTTGATTTTTTGTTTTTTCTTTTTCGTTTTAATTTGTTTTTTAGTTTTTTCTTTGTTATATATTTTAGGCCTTGTAATAATTCTTTCTTTTTTAAATTATCAACAGGGTCTTTAGAATAAATATTTGGTCCGGCCCAAAGGATTTGTTTTTTTCTTAACATACTCAAAAAGTCTTTGTTGTTTCTTGGCTTTCTTTTTAATTCGATTATTGCTGTTCCAATTACTCGTGGGTAATGTGCATCACTTCCAACAGTAATATATGCTGAGTTTGAGCTGAATTCAATCGCGTTTGTTACTCTGCTCAAAGTTTCTTCAGAAATCTTTTCTAATTTGTTCTTCATTTTTTTACTTTTATTTTCGATTCCTAGTTTTTCTGCTTTTTTGCTCTTTGATACAAAATCAAAAAAATTGTATAATTTTTTTATCCATTGTGTTCCAAAAATAAAGTTGTTTGCTGAACCAAGCATCCCATTATAATACTCTGAACCTATTTTGTATTTTTTTATTAGTTCTTTTGATTTTTCTGCGCCTAATGTGTGGCATGTGGAATCAGATTTGTAGCCGTAGGGGTGTGCAAAGCTTGCCACCAGGTTGTTTTCTTTTATTATTTCTAATGCGTCTTTTATTGGTATGTTAACTTCTTGTAGTTTTGCAATATTATATACGCTTTTGTCTTCTCCGTAAATTAGTAAGTGGCCCGCGGTTGTTCTGGCTTCCATTCCTGGAATAAGTAATATGCTATTTGGTTTTATTTTTAATAATTTTTCATATGCTTCTCTTGGATTATATTCTACATGTTCTGTTATTGCTATTACACTTAGTTTTTTTTCTTCTACTGCTTCCCACCAATCTTTTGGATTAACTTTTTTTTCATTTAGGTGAGTGTGCAAATCAACAAGTATGTGTTTCATAAATATCTATTGTATTACTCCTTTAAAAAACTCGCTATTTCTAGGACAACTTATCACAAAGCATTTATTATGTATAAGAATTCCTGTTAAGCCAGATTAGTAAGTATTAAATACTTCTTTTTTACATTTAATAGCATTATGGAAGATGACTTATCTGGCATGCCAGACCTTTCTGGTTTAAGTAACCTAGAAAGAGAAATATTTGACTTTGTCTTAGAGAATTGGCCAACAACCCCTCTAGAAATCGCAGAAAATTTTAATGAAGATACTTCAACAAGAGAGGCAAAAAAAAGAATTAGCACAAAATATTCTTATTATATAAAAAAATTAGTCGAAAGAAAACTTATTTTGAGTAAGAAAGCAGGAAATGCGATTATTGTTTGGCCAATAATCGTTGAAAAATATCGTGTAATCCATGAAATCCTAAAAGGCGAAAAATTTGAGTACGCAACAATATTGAATCATTTAGCTAACACAAAACTTGAAAAAAAGGTGAGAAAAAATGCTTAATCAATTCTTTGACAAATACATTTTTACAAACACCTTGAAATACACTCATAACAATTTTTTCTTGGTTGATGTTCCTTTCTTGATTATTCCTGTTGATGTTTTAATTGAAATGATAAAAAGTTCAGACAAAGAATTTCGCAGAAAGATTTATTCGATGTTTAAAGAAAGTACAAAAAAAGATTTATTGCCACGGTTTGCCAAGCTAGGGTTAGAGAAAAATAAAAAACTAGATTTTGTAAAAACTTTTTTCATAGCTTCAGGTTGGGGAAAAATAGATGTCATTGATTTGGATGTTGAAACGAAGAGGGCAATAATTGTTTTAGAAAATTCTCCTTTTGCAAATGAATTAAAAGGCAAAGTAAATTTTGAAGTCGATATTATTTCAAGGGCAATACTTGCAGGAGTATTTTCTGAATTTTTTGGAGAAGAAATTGATTGTGTTGAAGTAGAATGCGCTTGTATGAATAAACCCGCGTGTAAATTAATTATCAAACCAACTGCTGAATTTGATTTAAGCAAAGAAATAGTCCAAGATCAATTACCATTGGGCGAATAAAAACAGGTGTTAAGAAAAGTCAATTAAATGAAGAAACAAAATTATTTTTTGAAAAATAAATTAGCAAGAGTTTTTTTACTCTTGCATTTTAATTTCTTTTTTTCCGTTCATATATTTTTGTAATGCCTTTGGAATTTTTATTGTTCCTTCTTTTGTCTGATAATTTTCAATTATCACTCTTAATGTTCTTGTTGTTGGAACCATTGTATTATTTAATGTGTGAACATATTCTTTTTCACCATTTTTTTTCTTGTATTTTATGTTCAATCTTACAGCCTGATATGCAGTACAATTACTACATGATCCTAATTCAATGTATTTTCCTTCTCGCGGAGACCAACCTTCTAAATCAAATTTCTTTGCAGCAACAATTCCCATGTCTCCTGTACAAACATTAACAATTCTGTAAGGGATTTCTAATGCTTCCATTAATTCTTGCTGGTTTTTAGACATTTGTTCAAATAGTTTCCATGATTCTTCCGGTTTACAAATAACTACTTGTTCGATTTTGTTAAATTGGTGCACACGAAAAAAACCTCTTTCGTCCAACCCATGTTTTCCTATTTCTCTTCTAAAACAAGGGCTCATTCCTGCAAACTTTATTGGTTTTTTTAATTGTTCTTCATCCAAGATTTCGTTCATATACATTGCTACCATTGGGTGTTCACTTGTTGCTATCAAGTAAAGATCATCATTTTCGATTTTGTACATTACTGTCTCAAAATCCCCTAAATCAGTTACTCCTTCGTACGCTTTTCTATTCATCATCAAAGGTGGTTGTATTGGAGTAAATCCTTTTTCAATTAACATATCAAGAGCTAGTCTTTGTAATGCAAGATCTAACATTGCTAAATCTCCTTTCAAATAAAAGAAGCCTGTTCCTGATATTTTTACTGCTCTTTCAAATTCTGCTAAACCTAGTTCGGTAGCGAGTTGTGCATGATGCTTTAATTTGGGATTCTTTTCTACTTTTCCCCAAGTCTGGACAGCAATATTTTCAGTATCGTCTTTTCCAAACGGAACTGTATCATGCAACAAATTTGGAATTCTCATTAACAGATTTTTTAGTTCTTCTTCTATTTGTTTTACTCTTGGTTCATTTTCTTTGATTTTTTGTGGGATTGCTTTTGCCTCTTTCAACAATTTGTCAGCATTTTCTCCTTTTGATTTTGCTTGTTTTATTTTTTCTGTAATTTCGTTTCTTTGTTTTTTTAATTCTTCTAAATCAAATTTAATTTTTCTCCACTCATCATCTTTAGTTCTCCATTTGTTTAATCGCGAGATTATTTCACTGTCGTGTCTTTTCTCCAAATTTTTTTCTACTTCTTTAAAATTTTCTCTTATATATCTCGCATCTAACATCTTGATTCCTCCTAAATATATCATTAAACAAATATTTTTAAATGCCAAATAGGTGTCTTAAAACACGATTTGACAAAACTAGCTGGATATTGACGACTCTAACAAAGTCTCAGCGTCTTCAGCCTCAACCATATCAAAAAAACTATTCAATTCTACTACTAAGTCTAGTTCCATTTTTGTCATCTTACTCATAGATAACATTCCTATGCAAAAAACTTATTAAATAGTTTCTTTTTTTAGGTGTAACAAAATGAACATTAAACTCTTGTTCTAGGTATAAGGGTGTGTGCAAATTCAATTGCAATTTGGTGGCCACTTTCTAGTTTTTCATCCAAAACACTAATCAATGCAGTCTTGTTTTTGAATCTCATCTGCTTTAGTTTAGTAATATTTTGTCTTAACTCGCTAAGGCTATTTATTGTTGTTTCAAAAAACCACGCTGGTTTTTCAATTGCTAAAGACAAAATTTCAACATTTTCAATTAAATTAACCTTCGCATTTCTTATAATATCAGAATCTCTATTAGTGTCAGCCGCATCCAGTATTTTTTTTCCTTCTTTTTTTACAAGGTCAACTAATTCAAGACTTCTTTGTGGGCCAAATTCAAGAATAGTGCTCATTGCCCTAGTGTGAAAATCATCAATTTGAAATGTTGTGCCCTTAACTTCAATATGGTGGAAACGATGGCTCATTAACCTGTTCATCGCATTGAGCTCCCTATCCCTCATTTTTCCGCTTAATACTTGTCGTAATTTTTGGGCAGCCATTCTTCTAGCAACATTTTGTGCAGTAATATTCCTATTATTTCTAGTGTGTGATTGAGGAACTTCGCCATTATTGTGCTTTCTCCATCTTTCAAAAATTCTGTGCATTTAAAGGCCTATATAATGATTAGTAGGTTTATTGTTTTTATAATAATAAGTTTAACAAGCAGAGTCCTCTTGAAGAATCAATTATTTCTCTTGTTAATCCTTCTAATATGTTTGCGATCTTTTTTTCTTCTAATTTTATTCTTATTGGAATAATACTTTCAAAACAATATAATTCATCTAAATTAACAGTATGCGCATGATATGCTTCTTTTCTTTCAATAGTATTATTTTGAATCAAGTCCCAATTCTTTTTTACAAAACTAGCTAATTTTTCTGTTTCAAATAACTCGATTTCTTTTTCTTTGTCAATTACTAAGGTCCAGTCAGATTTATTCAACAACCTTCTTTGCCATGTTCGAATCTTTATTGTGTTTTCCCCCAATTCTCCAAAAGAAAATTTTTGATCAATTTTTTTCCCTTTGTAAGAATAATCAACTCCAAAAATATTGTCCTCAACAGTTTTTACAAGAAAAGGTAATTGTTTTCTAAATTTTCTTCTTAAAGAGTCTTGTTCCAAACAACAAGAATTTATTTTTCTAAATTTTTTTCTAAAAGATTTTTTATGTGGTAGACAATAAGTGTTTTTATAAAAATCTCCTTCAAATACATACGTACTCGTGTCGGAACACCCCAAAACCTCTCTGCCCTAATTAAGTATTTCATTATATAAAAACTTTCCTTCAAATATTATATTATGCAACCACATAGAAGACTCAGTCATTTGACTCCAAAAAGAATTACTGATTTTGTGGGAAGGTCTATAAAAAAAAATAATGCTTGGGGTTTTAGCAAGGGTATTTTTTCTCATTCACAACCAGCTAAAGATTGGATGCACCCGAGAGTAAGAAAAGAAATTAGGTATTTAGTTGAAAGAAATATTTTAGATTCTAGACTTGATTCAAGAGAAAATCTAGAACGTTTTTTAGATGATTGTTTTAAAGCAAGTCAAAGAGTGAGTAGTGCTAAAGAAAAACAGATTGCGGTAGAAGAAGTAACAAGTGTATACTTAGGGGACTTAGTTAGAAGAAAAAGGCCAGACAAGGCAAAAGAATTTTTAGAAATTTTTCGAATTACTATTGAAAGAATTAATGAAAGAGTACAAAACTTGGTTGAAACGGTTAAACTAGTTTCTTATGAAGGAAGAACGCCAGAAAATAATTTCGAAAGAGAAATGCAGTATTTCAGACACAATGCGAGAGATGCATTTAGCCAAATAGTGAGTGACTTTCAAAGGTTATCTGAAGAAACAGGTAATATATTACTTGCCATTGATAAGTTCTCAGAAGAAACTAATGGAAGGTAAATCTAATTAAATTCTTTTAAACGTTTGATTACTTTTTCTTTTCCGAGGGCCATTATTAGTGTGCCAAGTCTTGGTCCTCTTTCTTTTCCAATTAATAGTTGGTAAAATACTTTGAATGCATCATTCATTTCAATTTTTAATTCTTTAGCAATTTCATAAATTGCCTGTTGTATATCATCTTGTGTTTCTTTGCTTTTGATTGCTTGTGCTGATTTAGAGAATAATTCTTTGAACTCTGAAAATTCTTTAACATTAACATTTGCATTAAATGTGATTAGGTTTTGTGAATTATATTTTTCAACCCAATTTCGGGCTCTAACAAACTCTTTTTTCAAATTCTCTTCGTTCTCTTTTGAAATCTTTTCAATATGTTTTGTTTTCTTTAACAACCCGAGTATTTCTGAAAAGCCTTCATTAGGATTTATTATTCCAGCTATTTGTGTAGCAAAAGAATATGGAATTCTTGTTGGGGCGTCTTTTTTTGTTTTTCCAATAACACTCATTTCATAAGCTCTCTTCAAAGTTTCTTCTATGTGTTCGTTTTCAGCTTTTTCTTTTCCATAAAAAACTCGCTCTGCTCTTTCAAATCTCTCATTCAACAAAATAAAGGAATTATCATTCAAAGAAAATTCTATTACGTGGTTTGGTCTGTTTGATAAATATAAGTATCTGAATGTTTCTGGACTTGCTACTCTTAACCATTCTTTTAAATCAACAACATTTCCAACGCTTCCTGCCATCTTTGCTCCGCCTACTTGAATAAACTCTGTAGGTACTCCAACAGGAGCATCTTTCTTAAAGACCTCTTTTATCATTCTTCTTCCAACATCAACACTGCTTCCCTTACTAAAATGATCTTTTCCTCCTGATTCAAAAGCAACATTATTCAAAACCCAATGTGCGACCCAGTGTACTCTCCAATGTAATTTTCCTTTTCCATCCAAGGGGCTGTCTTCTTTTTCATAACCACATTCACATTTATATTTTACTTTTTTTCCATCCCAATTAGTCGCTTCAGTACTATTCATTCTTCCACATTTTTCGCAAATCATTGTCACTGGTAAAAAGCTTTCTGGTTTTTCTGATCCAGAAACTTCATTCCAGATTTTTACAATTTCTTTTGCGTGTGATAAAGAAAAGATAATCAAGTCATTCATTTTTCCTTCTTTATAATTATCATAAGCCGATTGTATATTTAGATGTGACAAACCCATTTCTGGCAATGCTTCTGTTACTTGTGTTTCAAAATAATCCGCCCAACTCTTATGTCCTTCAAAAGGACTTGGTGCTAATTTAACAGGTTTTCCCAAAAACTCTTTTTCTTGCTCTTTTGTAACAGGGATTCCTGCAGGAATTTTTTTTAATGGATCAAAATCATCATAAACAAGATTTTGTCTTGTCTTAAAACCTTCTTTTTCTAATTCTAAAAAAACAGTGTAGGGTGTAAAAATTTCTGGCCTAGCATTACCTATGTGAAAATAACCACTCGGAGTCCACATTCCTTCACAAACATACTCTTTTCTCTTTATTTTTGTCATTTGCTTTACAATGTCTTCTGCCCAAAAACTACTGTCTTTAACCATAATAAATAATTTGATGGTCAATTATTTAAAAGAATGTTTTTCAATGACAATTAACGGATTAGAAATTATTTTATACAATCAACTAAATTTTGTTATCTGCATTAATTCTTTCCTTTTGGTCTTCCCAAAAAACCTTTTTGACGCATTATTTCATAAACAATAATCGGAACTACTGTGCGAAGAGTATAAAATCTTGTTTTGTTTTGCATTGGAACACGAATAATTCCATCAAGAACACTCATTTTTTCTTTACTTAGTCCACCGACTTCTGTTCCAAAAACAATTACTTGTTTTCCTTTTGATAGGTCAGTTTCAAATAATGATGGGCCAGAATTAGGAGTTGTTCCAATAATCTTGTAACCTTTTTCTTTTAATTTAACTATTTTTTCAAAATAATCCTGGGCGTAACTTACATTATCTAATCTTGGCTTTTCTTTAAAACCAGGTTTCCAAGAATCAATTATTCCCACAACCTTTGGGTGATCATGCCTTATTGAATTACCTGTAATATTTACTTTTCTATTAGTTGCAATTGACAAATGTAACACTTCTGCCAAATCTCTGGGATCTTTTATAGTATCAAAAAGTAAACAAAAATCGTTTGTCATAATCAATGATTTGCCCAAATTCTTTAAAAAGCCAAAAGTTATATTCAGGCACTTTTAAATACTAGTTTTTAGCTTTATAATAATAGCATGGCTGAAGAAATAATTAGAACCAAGACAGGAATACAAGGATTAGACAAAGCTTTAATGGGAGGAATTCCACAAGGAAATATTGTTCTTATTGCTGGTGGAGCAGGAACAGGAAAATCTACTCTTTGTTTGCAAATAGCTGTTAATGGGGCAAAGTTATTTGGAGAAAAAGCATTGTATGTTTCGACAGAACAAAACAAGAAAGAGCTGTATAAACAAGCAGATGGTTTTGGCTGGGATATTGAGGCATTAGAACAAAGGAATTTATTAAAGATACTATTTTTTGACGTAACTGAAGGGGATTCTTTTTTAGAAAAACTAAACACAATAATAACTGACTTTCAACCAGCAAGATTAGTAATAGATTCTCTAACAACTCTTACTGATTCAATGCTTGTTTCAGGAATACTTGAAGACAAAGGTTTCTCAATGGTACAAATAGCTGAAACGGTTAATCCTATTCCACGGACAGAAAAAATTGTTGCAAAAACTTTACTATATCATTTATTCAAAAATATAAAACAATTCCAAGTGACAACCCTACTAACAACTGAATTACCTGAAGATCACAAACAACTAAGTGCTGATGGAATTAGTGAGTTTATTGCTGATGGGGTTGTTACGTTAAAATCTTTATCAATTGGTAGTGAGTTAAATAGGACTATTGAAATTAAAAAGATGAGATATTCTAACTTTGAAGGAGGAATTAGAGCGTATAGTCTTGATCAGTCTGGAATTTTAGTGCTTTGATTATTATGGATATTAAAGACAGTGTGGTAAGGTTATACATTCAAAAGTTTATAATAAATAAATCTCAAAACATAGAGACTCCAGGGTTTGTATTTTTTAAAGTTTCTGGAAAAACTCCAATATTTACGCGGCAGGTAATCTTACCTGAAGCATTTTTTGTAAATTTAGAAAAAAAGATGAAAGATCGTGGGGAAAAGGCAACTGCTAAATTATACTCTGCTGGTAAAAAGTTTGGATTTAGATTTGCTTTGTTAGGGGGGTTTTCAAAAAAAGGTGAAAAAGAAGGAAAGGCGTTAATTGATTATATAAATATAATCAATAAATTTATTGAAGGAACTTATGCGTCTAGAATAGATTGTAATGTGGACTTAGAAAAATCTGTGTGCGAGTATGATATTGACAATTTTATTGTTATAAATAAATTAGGGTATGGGTCATTTTTGCCTTTGGGGGCGGCAGCAGGAATGCTTTCCTTTATTTTAAATAATTCTTCTATCGAAGGGGTAATTGTAGAAAAAGAAGCAGGTAAACAAACGAACAGATTAGTGTATGCTCCTAAAGAATATCTATCCAAAAAATTTCAAAATTTTATTTCGGAAACAAATTTGGATGGGTTATCTCCTGATCAAAATTATATTTCTTTTAATTCAGTTAAAAGATTGAAAAATTCTCAATATTCTTTTCAGAATTTGTTAGAATCTAATCTTTTTACTTTTAACAAAGGAATAATTATGCACAACAATCAAAGATATTTTATTGTTGAAGTTGGAGCAATTTATCTCGTTGAAAAAGAGTTAAAAGGATTTGAAAAAGAAATTTATCAATCTGCATTTGAAGTTGGAAAACAAATGATTTCTAGCAAAAACAAAGGGAATGGGCTTAAAACAGTTATTGATTTATTGGCTGCTTTTGGGTGGGGGGATGCAACAATTATAAAAAAAGGAGACAAATTTGTAGTTAATTTGGATTATTTTCCATATTCTAAATTTTATTCGGAGATTTCATTTGGGATAGTTAGAGGGATAGTTGAGGGATTAATTTCTTCGTCAACAGGAGAAGAAATTAAATTCGGAAAAGTGGAAAAAATGGTGTCTCAAGGTTATCTTTCGATTAGTCTTACTTAGCTGAAATTGTTATAATTCCGTCAAGACGGTCCTCAACTTTTTTAAAAACTTTGTTTAAATCTGAGATGAATTTATTTTTATCTGGATAACCAACATGGGTTGGGATATTATGCATTACCCAGATTGGATTTCTCTGAAATTTTTCATTGTCTAAGAGTTGGACTATGTAGAGTTTACCTTCTGGGTTTAATAACTTTTTTAATTCTTTAAAAACTTTAATATAATCTTTTGAAGGGATGTGATTAAAAATTATTGAAATAAATATAGCATCTATTTCGCCATCTAATTCATGTATTTTATTAAATGGCACAAATGTTGTTTTTTTAATATTCCTTTCTTGGGTTTTATTTTTTGGTTGAATTTTTTTAATCCTTTGAGTGGCTTTTTTGAAATACTTTTTACTTGGGTCTGTGCCAAAAAGAGTTATGTCTTTTGTTGATAATTTTATTATTTGTTCTATTCCAATTCCGCCTCCGCAACCATAGTCTAAAACTACTGCGTTTTCTTTGATATTCTTAAATAGTTCAATAATGGCGAGTTCCCTCAATGAATAAGGGGACTGTTCCATGATTTTATCCCAATAGAAAATAGCTTTTTCATTTTCAAACCCGGTTAAGTTTGGGGCGTTTCCGGTTTTTAGAGTTTGCTTAGAAAACTGGTTGACAAAATGTATCCACTCCAAAGATTCTGCATAGTTTTCTTCCAAAAATCTTTTGTGCTGGTCGGGGATGTTTGTGTCTAATTTATTAATAGAATATTTTTTATTTTTAAATATTAATATTTTTTCTCCAACTAAGAAGTCTAAAATATTTTCAAGCATTATTTTGTGTTTAACCTTGGATCTAACACAAATTTTATTTAGTGATGCGGGTTCCTTTTGAATTAAAGAAATAATATTTAAGTCAGTTAATAATATTTGGGCTTGCTCTTTAAGAATACTTCGAACGGCAGTGAATGCAAATAAATCATTTTCTAATCGGCTGGTCATCAAAACCACCTTGGCTTTTCATTATTTGATTTTCTTGGTACAAAATCATATGACAAAATTAGGATGATTGCTATCAAAACAATCAAAATAATAATTATCTCTAAACCCAATACTCGTGATGCAAAAAGAGATAGATAAAAAGTTGTTAATAAGATATAAATTTTATGTGTCGCATAATAATTTACTTTAAATAAAATTAATATTAATGCTAATATTATTGGGATAACCTCAAAATTTGGTCCGATAATTGCTAATGCAATTAAACCCGCTAAAAAACTAACCAGTCTTGTGTACTTCTCTCCAATTTTTTTTGGTAATGTATTTTTATCATGATTTTTATCACGTAAATCTCCAATTAAATTTCTAGAAAGAGAAATAAAATAAATTGCGCCAATAAGTACATATAAAAATGAAGATGAAAAATCATTTGAATACATGAGATATATCGTAAAAATTATTCCAATTTCGGTAAATGGTCTAAAAATAAACATTAAATGTGAAAAAGGTAAATCATAAACTTTTAGGCTGTATAACCATACGCTTAGAAAAGCTAACGCAAAAATAAGTATTCCTAAAGGAGAATAAAAGAATAATAGTATTATTAATAAAATAGTTGGAATCGCCAGGAAATAATTAGAAAAAAATTCCTGTCTTCCGTCGGCTAGTTTATGAGCAAATTCTAATAAATATACGCTGCTTGACCAAAACAAAATTCCAATAATGATTGGAATTAAAACGCTAAAATCTAAGCTTTCTTTTCCAGAAATTATTATTGTGGCTAAGACAACTAAAATAATGTTTGGGATTGAATATGGCCTAGCTAATAAAAAAGCATTTCTAAGGGTATTTAAAATCATTTTTATCTAAATACTAGTCTTTCTTGGAATTTAAATATGTTTGGATTTGTTTTAAGATTTTCCGAACACAATTTAATTACTTTCTTTTAGTATTATCTCATGTTTTTGGGTAATTCTTCAAGGGAATTGATATTGGGCGTCTTGTTTGAAGAATGGCCATTATCGGCAAAAGAGATTTATTCTAGAGTTTCTAAGAAAGCAAATAAAGAAGTCTCATATCAAGCGATTCACAAATTATTACTTTCTTTGTTAGATGAAGGGATTATTGTTAAGGGGGAAGGGAAATATTTTGTTAGTTTGGATTGGATTACTAATACAAAAGAATTGCTTTCAAAAATAGAAGTAAATTTGAAGGCAAGCAAGGTTGTTGTTCCAATTGAACAAAAATTTGTTTTTAATTCAGTTCATGATGTTGACAAGTTTTTAGTTGCTTCGTGTAAAGCGTTGAATCCAACTAAAAAAGATGATTTGGCTTTGCAATGGATTCATTTTTGGATTCCATTATTTATTTCGAGAGAAACGTATAAGGAAATGAAGGAATTAGTTGTAAATTCTAATTTTTATTCGATTACTCCAAATAAGTCACCTATTGATTTATGGTGTGCAAAGTTTTGGAAGGATATTGGTGTAAAAGAAAGAATTGGTGTAAAAAATGGTTATGATTTGAGTTTTCTTGTTTATAAAGATGTTATTGTAATGGTGTTTTATCCTATTGAAATTAGAAAAGCAATTGATGATGTTTATAATTCGACTGATGATCCAAAAAAATTGGATATTAATAATTTTTTTACAACAGTTTTTGAAAAGAAAACGCGTATTCCTGTTCTTGTTTCTAAAAATAAGGAAGTTGCTGATGAATTAATGAAGCATATTAAGGGATTTTTTAATTAATTTTAAATATCTATTAATTGAACTAATTTTTTTAAGGATTCTTTGCTAGTTTTAAAATGTAACAATTGCATTGCTTCTTCTAATCGAACCCATTTGAATTCTTCGTGTTCTTTATAGATGTTCTTTTCTAGAGTTATTTTTGTTTTTGGCTTTACTTCTAAACCAAATACATATTCTGTTACTAAACAATCTTTTTTCACGTTTTTGTATTCAAAACTACTTACGTTCTCTATTGTTCGAAGAACATCATTTTGTTCAATTCCGGCTTCTTCTTGTGCTTCACGAAAAACAGCATTTAATAAGGATTCATTATCAACCTCGCCAGTTATATATTGCCAAAAGCCCTTTTTTTCTGGAATTCTTTTTAGTAAAAGGAATTCTCGCACATTGTTATTCTCACGAAAAACAATGCATCCTATTTGGCTAGGAGTCATAATAAATAATTATTTAAACTACTTTAAACACTTATGGGTTTTTTCAAAAATCAATTTTCACTGGTTTTTTGTTTAATGTGTTTTAATTTAGCTCTAGAAAAAAAAGCATTAAGAACTGTAACTAATTCGTTTGTTGAAGAAATTAAACAAATCAGGCTAATTTTGTAAACTTTGAAAGGGGTAATTTTTAATTTTCTAGTATTATTCGTTTTTCGAATGTGCCATTTTTAGCATTCTTTTCTTTTCGAATTTTATTAACTTCTTCTTCAGTTGAACCATATTTTCTTGCTAAAGCTAATGCCACTTCTATTAAATCAGCAACCTCTTCAACATTCCTATCCTCTTCAACTTCTTTTAACTCTTCCTTTAACTTTTCAATTAACGCTTCTTCGTATTCTTTTTCATCAGCAATGTGTGTTTTTGGATCTTTTCCTTTTTCTTGCATTATTTTTGGAATATTATCTCTTATTAGTTTCATATAATCTCTCCTTAAACTCTGAAAATAAATAGTTTGCAGTTTTATTATATCTATCTGCTGGCCTAAATTGTCGCCAATCCCATGTAAAATTTTCAATTCCTTCAATATTATTATTTTCAAGCCAATTTAAATTCTTTTTTCTTATCTCGGGAAGGATTGAAATATATTTACGAAACATTTGAGAAGGAATTTGTTTTTCTCCAATATCAAAAACAAATCTTTCATCATCCGAATTAATATACAATAAATAGGATGAATCTTTTTTTACAATCTTGCTAAGTTCTTGTAGTTTGTTAATTTTTTGTTTTCTTAGTTCACCAACATACGCTTCAAGATCCTTTTCAAATAAATCAAGATTGATGTCGCTAGGTACTGGAACTGCATGAATATGTGCGTGTGCAACACAACAACCTGCCTTTTTTGCCATATCGTCTCCAGCCCCATGTTCAAAAAATATTACTTTACAATCATATTTCTCTGAAAGAATTTTTCGGGTTTTTTTGATACTTTCTTCAATGTCACTAAACTCAATTTTGTTAAAATATCCAACTGAAGGAACACAACGGTTTGAAAATAATAATAAATACCCTTCAGTTATTGCTCCAAAATCAGGAGCAAACCATTGAGATTTATATTTTAAAGTATTTTTCTTTTCAAGAATGTTTGCACACATTGCACAGTTGGTCTCTCCCCCGCAATAGATTTGCAAATCATTAAATTTGGACAACATCAATTTGTTGTCAAAGAAATCTTTTCTCATTCATCCACCTTTTTTGTTTTTAATAAATAATCATTTTCTTTCATTATTTGAACTGTATTAAGTCCCGCTTCACGTAAGATTATTGCTTGGTGTGACAGTGCGGAATTGCAAAGTACTGATGTTATTCCTTTATTTTTTATTTTTTCAGCCAGTTGGTATAAAATTAAATCATTTTCTCTTGAGAGCGCACAAGCTTCAAACAAAACTTGAACATCACTATCTAGTATTTCTTCAACGTCTTTTTCACAACTAACTTTTACCACTTGCCCCGCGGGGACGTGTATTTCAAAGTTACTTTCACTTTCTCTACAATTCGCAAAACAAAATTTGTCCTCTTTATCCTGCCAACCTCTAATAAACAACGGATTGTATAATTCTTTTAAATTAACAAGAATTTGTTTATTAGAATATACAAACTGAGCAATATTTTCTAGTTCCTGAAATGAAAAAGGGTCTTTTATCGAAACTTCTTCAAGTTTCATTTTCCTTGGTTTATTATAACAAAAGAATTGTACAACTCCTGCTTCAATTTTTATCAAGTCTGTTGGTTCATTGTTTGTTACATCCCACTTTCCAGGAAGCACACTAATGAATATTGTTTCATTTTCAAAATAAACTTCAAATGCATTTTTTATATCAAAAGTAGGACAAACAATCGTAGCGAACCCGTTTTTTCGTTTGTGATTAATAAAATTAATTACTTCTTCCACCGTTTTAATATCAACAGCAATAGGCATATTGATTTCATTACCTTTTGAAAATCTTACAACAATTCCTTTTGTAAAATCCAACTTATCTTTCAATTCATTTTCTATATAATTTAATGAAGCCTTGGGGTGAAAGACTATCGCGTTTATTCCCACACCTATCTCAGTAAAAAATAAATCTGCTGCTGCTTTATTTCCAAGCAACTTAGAGTTTGTTTTCATTTTAGATAAAGCAAAGTCAATATTTTTCAATTGGATCCCTTCTCAATTATAACTATTGGTGATCTTCTTTCTTCATTGATTATTTGTATGTGGAAATTGGCAAATTTTGTTTTAGAAATTAGATTTCTAACTGCGCGTGGAGAATATAACACTTTGTTTGGTTGGTGCACATCGCTACGTTTTTCAGTCCAATTTCTATTTAGAAAATCAAACATGAAAATTCCTTTCAGTTCAAGCATTTCAAAAGCATTGTCCATTAATGTTTTCCAGCTATTTGGGCCAATATGGTTTGCTAAAACACCTCTTGAATAAATTATCTTAAATTTTTTGTCAGATTTAAATTTTGTTGCATCTCCAACAAACAAGTTTGCGTCGGGAAACTGCTTTTTTGCACAATCAATCATCCCTTTCGCGATATCAATGCCAAAAAGATTTTTTTGGGAAACATTTTTTGGCACACTGAATAGTTCGCAATTTCCACAGCCTAAATCTAATATCTGTGAATTTTTATTTAACTGGCTTGTAAATGATTTTAATGTTTTTGCAAATTCGCCATAAGCATTGTCTAAATTTGTATAGCTTTTTTTATTGTTTAATATTTCATCCCATTCCCCAGTTTTTGCAAGATTGCTCCATTTTTGTGCTTGTCCCAGATATTGATCTCCAATCCCAAAATACTTTTCAACTAAATTTTCAATTTTTTTTAAGTCAGTTTGGTAGATGTGTGCTGAGTTAATCCAAACAGTAATCTCATAATTTTGTAATTCTAATGCAATACATATTTTACGTGCGATATCGGCATAACAAATATAATCTGCAAAAGCTTTTTTCCCAATATCTTGACTTCGCATCTGAACATTAAAATACAACTTATTGTGACGAACTTTAAAGTCAAGGGTAGTTACACAAGGTACGTGTTGTTTGTCATTTTGATAATCCATCAGGCTTATTGTTGCTGATTTAGATAATGAATTCATTTTAAGCTTTTCAATGATTAAATTAATCTTATTCCCGATCCTAGCCCCATAACTATACCCCCAATCAAGTACTGGCGTGGTATCAAAAAAATTCTTTCTCATCCAATCAATCATTTGAAAGTCACATGATTCATTAATAAATTTGTCTTCTTTAATGTCAAATATCTCTTTTTCTGCCTTGCCTTGTATTTTTACTTCTTCATTAAGAATTTCAAAAATTGGTTCTTTGTCAACTTCTTCTTCCCCTTCGAGAATAATCTTTTCAGCAATTCGCATCCAAGGGTCACTTATCTCTCCACATATCATAATAAGTAAGCGCCTTTGATGACTAATATAGTCTTGGTTGAAAAAAAATCAACCAAAAAGTTGATTTTTTTAGATAAATCTTTCTGGTTCATCTGGAGCTCTATTCTCTGGTAAATTACTTAAAAGAAACCATTTTGCTTGTTTGACTTCTTCTTTTTGAATTTTTAGTAATGTGTTCTCTGGAATGTTGGTTTTGAAGTAATAATGATAAAAAGTTTCATTGTCTTTGTTGTATTCTTTTTTTTCTAGAAATTTTAGTTCTAAATTTTCTAGTGCCAGTTCTTCTTGTATTTCTCTTTTTGCAGCTGTTATTGGTTCTTCTGTGCCTTCAATTTTTCCTGATAAATAACCCCAGTCAAAACCAAATCTTTTTACTCTTTCAACCATTAATACCTTTGAGTTGTCTTCATTGAAAATGAATGTTATGGTGTTATTTTTGTGTTTCATTCTAACTAGAGTATTTGTGGATTTATAATTTAATAATATGTTGTTAGGCTCGTTAATCGCCATATTTAAATAATCTTCCAAATAACTAATTAGTATGCATTCACTAGTATTATCAAGGGATTTACTTCTCTTATTATTGTGAGTGCAGAGAACTATTTTTTATTCTTTGCGGGGTTGAAATTTATTTGGTGTTAAGATATGGATTTTAATGGAAATGAAGAATTTGTGTTTTTACATGCGTATGGTGATAATTCAAAGGGAGCTTTTTGGCCATGGCTAAAAAAAGAAATAGAATCAAGAAATGGCAAAGTTGTTTTTATGCCTGATTTACCAAATACTGATAATCCTATTTATGAAGAACAAAAAGACTATGTTTTAGATAATTATACTTTTAATGAAAATAGTATTGTTGTTGCACATTCTTTAGGGAATGTCTTGATAATGAAATTGTTAACAGAAAAAGAAATTAAGATTGATAAAATTATTATGGTTGCTCCTCCTTTGCCAACAAAAGAAGGTATGATTTCTGGGAGTGCGTTCTTGGATAATAAACCACGGCCTGCTTTAGCAAAATATTGTGATTGGAAATTTGATTTTGAAAAAATTAAATCAAGTGCGAACGAAATTATTGTTTTGGCTGATGAAAAAGATCATATTGTTCCAATAAAACAACCAATAGAAATCGCAAAAAAATTGGGCGCAAAATTTGTAAGAGGGAGTGGTAACCAAACACATTTTAATGGAGAAAAAGAAGAGATTGTTTTAGAACAAATTATAAAAAATTAATTGGTGTTATTATGGAAATGGATTTTGTAAAAATTGAGACAAAATGGCAGAAGAAATGGGAAGAAAATAAATTGTTTGAAGTAAGTGAGGATTCAAAAAAAGACAAATTTTTCATGACTATCCCTTATCCTTATATTTCTGGTTCTTTGCATATTGGGCATGCGAGAGTTGTAACCGAAGCAGATGTGTTTTCTCGTTATCAAAGAATGGAAGGAAAAAACGTTTTGTATCCTATTGCTTTTCATATTTCTGGAACACCCGTGCTAGGAATTTCTTTAGCAATAAAAAATAGTGATAAAAAAAAGATTGCTTTGTATAAGGGGTATGTTGAGCGTTATGTTAAAGACAAGAAAGAAATTGAAAAAATATTAAATTCTTTTGAGGATCCTCAGAGTATAGTCGATTTTTTTATTCCAAAAATGATTGAAGAATTTAAGACACTTGGTCTTTCTGTTGATTGGAGGCGAAGTTATACTTCGGGAAGCAAAGAACACCAAGCGTTAGTTGAATGGCAGTTCAAAAAATACAAGGAACAGAATTATTTGGTTCAGGGAAAATACCCGATTTTGTTTAGTAAGACCCTTAATAATGCGGTTGGAGAAGATGATATTTCTGACGGAGACACGGACCCCGTAGAGTTACAAGAATTTACTGGAATAAAATTTAAGTTTGAAGATGGTTATTTAGTTGCAGCTACTTTAAGACCGGAAACAATGTTTGGTCAAACAAATATGTGGGTTCATCCAGATGTTGAATATGTTAAAGCAAGAGTTGACAAAGAAATATGGTTTGTTTCAAAAGAATGTACAGAAAAACTAAAATATCAGGATCATAAAGTAGAAATAATAAAAAAAGTTCCTGGGAAATATTTTATTGGAAAGACTTGTTTTGCTCCTTTTGCTGAAAGAGATGTTCCAATTCTACCTTCTATTCATTGCGACCCTGAAATTGGAACAGGGATAGTGACTTGTGTTCCAAGTGATGCGCCTTACGATTATATTTCACTAAAAGAATTATGGGATTCAAAAGAGATGTGTGAGAAATATGGTTTGGATTATGAAAAAATAAAAATGATTGAACTTATTCCAATTATTAAGTCTGATGGGTATGGAAAATTTCCTGGAAAAGAAATTTGTGAAAAAAGGAATATAACAAAATTGTCACAAGAAAAAGAATTACAAGGAGCAACACAAGAAATTTACAAAGCAGGGTTTCACACAGGAAAATTGTTGGATAATTGCGGAGAATACAAAGGAATGAGAGTTGTTGATGCAAAAGAAAAAATGAAGCAAAAGCTTATTGAGAATAAGAAAGCAATTTTGTTTTATGAACCTTCAAGAAAAGCTGTTTCAAGAGATGGCGGAGAAATAATTGTTGCAATACTTGACAATCAATGGTTCCTTGACTTTAATGCTAAAGGGTGGAAAAAAGAAGCCAAGCAATGCTTGGATAAAATCGAATTGTGGCCTGAAAAATACAGAAAACAATTTGAAGATGTTTTTGACTGGCTTGACAAACGGCCTTGTGCGAGAATGCGTGGGCTTGGGACAAAACTTCCTTTTGATAACAAATGGGTTATAGAATCATTATCTGACTCAACAATTTACATGTCATTATACCCAATTGCTCATTTAATTAATGAAAATAAAATAAAGAAAGAACAAATGTCTTTGGAATTCTTTGAGTATGTAATGAATTCAAAGAATAGTGCAAAAGAGGTTGCAAAATCAACAAAAATTAATGAGAAATTATTAGAAAAAATGAATGCTGAATGGAATTATTGGTATCCTTTTGATCAACGACACACTTTCCAAGCACATTTATCAAACCACTTATCCTTCATGATTTTTGCGCATGTTGCTTGTTTTAAGAAAAAGGACTGGCCAAAGAGAATTTCTTTCCACGGGATGGTTATTTCTGAAGGGGATAAAATGTCAAAAAGTAAAGGGAATGTTGTAACCCTTGTAGATATTAATGAAAAATATGGTGCTGATGCTTTCAGAGCATTCATGTGTAATTCAACAAGTGTTGAGAGCACATTTAATTGGGATTCAGACAAGGTTGAAATGATGAAAAAAAATCTTGTTGGATTATTTAATTTAATAAAATCAATAGAAGAAAATAAAGCTGATAGTGATTCTTACAAAAAATATTCTTCTTTTGTTTCTAAAACAGAAAAGGCAATAAAAAAAGCAACAGAAACTATTTCAAAGATGGATTTGCGCGCTTATTCAAATGTTGTCCTTTATGATATGGTTAACAATTATAAAAAAGTTAAAGCATTAGCAAGTGAGAAAGAATTAAAATCAATAAACTCTTACATTGTAAAGAATTGGATTAAACTTCTTGCTCCACTTGTTCCACACATGGCGGAAGAGTTGTGGGCAATTAGCAATAAAGGATTTGTTAGTGTTGCAAAATGGCCAAAATATGAAGAAAAATTGATTGATGAGAGTTTAGAAAAAATCGAAGATGTTGTTGATACATTAAGACAGGATATTTTGAAAATAAAAGAACTTGCAAAAATAGAAAAGGTTTCTAATGTAAAGATATTTGTTTCTCCTGAATGGAAGTGGAAGGCACTTGAAATAGTAAAGAAAGAATGTGAAGGAAAACCTGACTTTGGAAGAGCAATGAAAGCATTGATGCAAAATGAAGAAATGAAAAAACATGGAAAAGAAATACAAAACTTTTTGAAAGCAGTAATGAGTAGATTTGGTGAATTACAAGATTTAGAAAAGTTTGATGAAGTTGCTGTGATTAAAGAAGTTTCTTCTTCGTTAGAAAAAGAATTTGGAAAAATAGAAATAATAAAGGCCGAAGAGAGCAAAGAAACAAAAGCAAGGAATGCTTTTCCCGGAAAACCTGCACTTTTAGTTGAATAAACTTATTTTTTTGGTGGATTAGATGTTTCGAAAGTTTCGACAGAAGCGAGCCATTGCAGTATTTCCAAAAGGCGCGATAACTTTTCAGATGTATGCTCGTGCTCGGTCTGGTTTAAGTAAACGGCATATTGTTGAAGCAAAAGCAATAATACAAAAGTTTGGTTTTTCAAAATTAATAGTTATGCATGGCAATGCGTTATTAGTTAACGGAAAAGCAATAATTATTACGGGGCCAGCAGGGATTGGAAAATCAACAATTTCTCGGGAAGTTGTTAGAAAAAAAGATGGTCAATTAATTGATGAATCGCATGTATTAATTGGGCAGAAGGGGGGTGAATGGTTTGTAGTTGAGACGGGTGCAAAAGAATTTAATAGAAAAACGTCTAACTGATTTAGTGCGTTTAGGAATATGTTTTTTATTGGGAATAAAAGATGGAAAAGTAAAAGGCCAAAATTAGAAAAATTTCTTCACACAGCAAATAGTATGTCAAGTTTTTTATTTATGCGGACTGATAAAAGTGTATTTACGCCAAATATATTTGAAGTATCAAAAGTTGTTTTTGGAGAGCATATAAATGATCCTGATGTGCCAGTAATATTTAACACAAATTTGGATAGGGTTTATTCAAGATCGGTGGGTGAATTAACTCCTAAAGGAATAAAACAAACAAGGTTAGCTGTTGATAAATATACAATAAAAGAATTGCATGCGAAAATACGAAGCGCGATTTATGATTAGAAATATTGTGCAAAAATAATTTTTTGAGTTTTTAATGCAAATGGAATTATCAAAAGTTAGATTTAATTTTTTTTAAGTTGTTGTTAATTATTTTTCTACAAGTTCTTCACAAATTTCTTTGTTGAATTCTTCAAAGTCTTTTAATCGAACAAGCCAACCTTCAACTATTATGGTTCCAACTTTTTCTAAATCTTTTAATGCTAAGTCTAATACGCGTTGGTTATATTTTGATAAACAAAGTAATTCTTCTTTTGTATAATATTTTTTTTCATAAATTAAAGCGAAAAGAATTTTTTTGTGTAAATCAGAAAAAGAATTAATTTCTTCTGCCTTTTTCATGTAGGCGTTTTGTTGAACAGTAATCATTAAACTTCCCCACAGTGTGTTTTTTGGATAATAGTTTTTTTGAAAAAAAGTTGTTTCTTATTAACATTATGTCTTACAAACAAAAATCCTTCTTCTAAGAGAGAATCGATTAATTCTTCTATTTGAAAATTAGTATCATAAGTAACAATTCTTTCTTCCATAATACTTATGCTGTTTGGGTGATTAATATAGTTCTGGTAGAAAAAAAATCAACCAAAAAGTTGATTTCCGCTGGAAGCAAAAAATTAGCATTTAAAAGCCTTTTTTTGTTCATTCTGTTTATGAAACAAAAAATACTTGTAACAAGTGCATTGCCATATGTAAATAATATTCCTCATTTGGGGAATTTGATTGGTTCTGTGCTTAGTGCTGATGCTTATGCGAGGTATCAACGATTGAATGGAAATGAGGTTTTGTTTGTTTTGGGAACAGATGAATATGGTACTACTGCGGTAGCAAAAGCAAGGGAAGAAAATGTTACTCCGAGACAATTAGTTGACAAGTATTTTAAAATTCATAAAAGTATTTATGATTGGTTTCAAACTAGTTATGATTGTTTAGGTAGAAGCACTAGCAAAGAAAATAAGGAAGTAGCACAAGATATTTTTTTGAAGTTATATAAAAATGGTTTGATTGTTGAAAAAGAAATAGAACAACTTTACTCAGAAAAAAGCAAACAATTTTTGAGTGATAGATTTGTCGAAGGAATTTGTCCACATTGTAAATATGAAAAAGCACGTGGAGATCAATGTGATAAATGTGGAAGATTATTAGATCAAAAAGATTTGATAAAACCAATTAGTAAGATTGATGGTACAAAACCAATAATGAAAAAAACAAAACACTTATATGTTGATTTAGAAAAAATGCAACCTAAGTTAGAAAAATTTTTTAATGAGAGAAAAGAAAAATGGAGTGCACAAGCAGTCTCAATAACAGAACAATGGTTCAAAAGAGGTTTGGAAGCGAGGGCAATAACAAGAGATCTAAAATGGGGTATTGAAGTTCCATTGGACGGGTGGAAAGACAAAGTTTTTTACAGTTGGTTTGACGCGCCAATAGGTTATATTGGAATAACAAAAGAATGTCTTGGGAACAAATGGGAAAAATGGTGGAAGGACAAAAACATTTTATTGTATCAATTCATGGGAAAAGATAATGTTCCTTTTCATAGCATAATGTTTCCGTCTTACTTAATGGGTGCAGAAGATAATTATCATTTAATTGATGTTCTTGATTCAACTGCTTATCTAAATTATGAAGACACAAAATTTTCTAAGAGCAATGGTACAGGTGTATTTGGGGATGATGCAAAAAATTCAGGAATTGAAAGTGATATATGGCGATATTATTTATTTAGAATGAGGCCGGAAGATAATGATACTGAATTTACTTGGAGTGATTTTGAAGCAAAGGTAAATAATGAAATTGTTGGAAATTTTGGTAACTTTGTGAATAGAGTAATTTCTTTAACAGAAAAATTTTTTGAAGGAAAAAAACCAGCAAATAAAAAAAGTGATTTAGTTAATTCAATAAGAGCACTTGTTAAGGAGTATCAAGATTTGATGGATAGAAGTAGAGAAAGAGATGCTCTAATGAAGGCGAACGAAATTTCTTCAATAGGAAACAAGTTTTTGCAAGAAAAAGAACCATGGATAATGATCAAAGAAAATGAAAAAGGGGCTGGAGAAATAATTGCTCAATGCATTGATCTGTTCAAAGTGCTTGTTGTTTTGTATAATCCCTTTGTTCCTACTGCTTCAAAAAAATTAGCCGATTCAATAAATTTTGATTTAAACGAGGGATTTGAAGGAATATTTGGCAGTTTAAAAGAAGGAACAAAAGTAAAAAACATTGGTATTTTGTTTGAAAAACTTGAAAAAGAAAAGATTGAGAAATTAAAAAACAAGTTCGGTGGAAAAAAGTAGTTCTTTTTTGTTCATATGTTGGCTTTTTTATTTCCTAAGCAATTCCTACGATTTAAAAGCATTTTCTTTTTTTTATTAATCAAGATTTTACTCATTTGTAAACGAAAGAGGGGTGTATTATGACAAGTAAAAAGAAAAAAGCTTCAAGTGTTCATAAAACAGAGCATAAAGAAGTAAAAGAAACAAAGAAAGATTCTTCAATAATGCCAAAGGATCAGAATGCTTGGATTAGTGCAGCAATATTTATTCTAGTTGGATTAATTATTGGAGCGCTAATTAGTTATGGTGCTGTTGTAGCAATGGGGCCACAAGATTCTTCTGGAAATAATTTGGTTAACGTTGAAGAACTAAAATTAAAAGTTCAAGACTATGTAAATACAAATCTAGTTCTTGATGATACAATAATCGCAACAATAATTAGTGCTGAAAAAATATCTGATGGATTATATGAACTAAGTTTTGTTGTAGAACAAAACGGAGTTGAAGTTGGAGACGGATCAATTTTCGCAACAAACGATTTATTGATTCTTGGGACAAAATTTGACATGAATGAGAACATAAATAATGATGATGTTCCTGTACCAAACGGAGATTTAGTAAAACAAGATGTTCCTGATGCAGAATTATACATATTTTCGTATTGTCCTGCGGGAAGTGCAACACTTGATACTTTTGTTGAAGCAGCAGATGCATTAAAAGAAACTGCTAATGTAAGAGTAAGATTCTTTAGTGATATGCACGGCGCACATGAAAGACAACAAAACTTGACAATGGAATGTATACAAGAAGTTGAGCCAACAAAATTCTGGGATTACGCAAAAGACTATTACGAAACGGTTTATGCGACTTGTGAGAGTGGAAGATCAACTGATTGTGATAAGACAGAAGCGACAACATTGATGGAAGCAAAAGGAATCGATGCGAATGCAGTTTATGCTTGTGTTGATACAATCGGAGAAGATTTGTACGCAGAAGATATCGCATTAGCAGGTAATTTGCAATTACAATATTCTCCTTCAGTAGTTGTGAATGGAAAATATTTTGGAAGTGCAGATAGATCACCAGAAGGAATAAAGAACTTGGTTTGTTCTGGATACACAACAGCTCCCGATTTATGTAATGTAGCTCTTGATGAAGAAGTAGTTAATAGCGGATCATGCTAAAAGTTATGATGGATCATGCGATTAAGCATGATTCATTTTTCTTTTTTTTTAAGATAAGCGAAAGAATATAAACAATTAATACTATTATTTTTATGACAATTATGTATAGTATTCGTGGTCTTGGTGCTTGTGAAGAAGTTGGTAGGAGTGCCTTTGTGCTAGATTTTGGTGAAAAATTTCTCTTAGAGTATGGGTTAAAGTTAGCGCCCGAAGGTGTTGAATACCCACAAAATCTGAATGAAAATATAAAAGCAGCAATAATTTCACATGCTCACTTAGATCATTCAGGTTATTTGCCCTATTTTTATACAAAGTCAGAGTGTTTATCCTTTATGACACAACCAACTCTAGAAATCGCGGACATTTTGTGGCTTGATTCAATAAAAATTGCTGAATTTGAAGGAATGGCTCCAAAGTATACAAAACGAGAAGTTGAAAGAACACACAAGTATAATTTTGTGGCACCATACAGAAAAGAATTACATTTGTCTGATGATGTTTCTTTAGAATTTTTTGATGCTGGGCATATTCTTGGTTCTGCAATAACAAAACTAACTCATAATAATAAGAGTTTTCTTTACACGGGAGATTTCAAAGTTGAAGAAACACAATTACACAAAGGTGCAGACCTTGGAATGGGAAAGACAGATTATGTTTTAATAGAATCAACTTATGGTGATAGAGAGCATCCTAATCGAAAAGAAGAAGAAAAAAAGTTGTGTGAATCTGTTCAAGAAACAGTTGATAATGGCGGTTGGGCAATTGTGCCTGCGTTTGCAGTTGGTAGAAGCCAAGAAGTAATTGATATTTTGACAAGTTATAATATTACAGCAGATATTTATTTGGATGGGATGGGAAAAAAAGTTGCAAACCTTTATTTACAACATGCTGATCTAATTAAGAATCCAAAGAAATTGAAAACTGGTTTGAGTAGAGCAAGATGGATTCAAGGAGCAAAAGATAGAAAAGAAGTTTTGAAAAAGCCGTGTGTTATTGTTACTACTTCTGGAATGATGAAGGGTGGGCCAGTAGTTGGTTATGCAAAACAATTAATGAACGATCCTAATAGTAAGATACATTTAACTGGTTATCAAGGAGACAAAACGCCAGGAAGATTATTACAAGATGAAGGAAAATTATTTTTTGAAGATGAGAAACCAGTAAAAGTTTCATGCAAATATGAAAAATTTGATCTTTCAGCGCACCCAGGTCAGAACGAAATGATTGGTGCGTTAAAAAAATGGTCTCCGAGAAAAGTTTTCTTAGTGCACGGTGACAAAAAAGTAATGCCAATATTTAAAGAGAAAATTGAAGCAGAAGTTGGCGCAAAAACAGAAATACTAAAAACAAATAAAAAAATTGATTTTGATTAAAATGTCTTTCAAAAAATTTTGTCCAAAGTGTGGAAACGAAACAAGCCAGTTAGTTGACAAGCTGTGTTTGAAATGCTTCACAAAAAATAATACTTTGTTTGATATTGGCAAGGTAAAGTTCTTTATTTGTAAATGGTGTGGCAAATTATTGTTTAATAATACTTTGAAAGGGTTTGAAGAAGAAACAATTGCTCAAGAAATAGCTACGCATGTAAAAATAATTCCTCAACTAGAAAAAACAAAGGTTTTTGTTGAATTAAGCAAGCTTTCTGAATTAGATTATGAAGCATTAATAAAAGTGCAAGGTTTTTTAGCAGATAATTTGGTTGAAGACAAAAAAATAATTAAGTTTCAGTTAAAAGAAACTACTTGTGATTCATGTATGAAATTAAATGCAGATTATAGAGAAGCGATTCTTCAGTTACGTTCTGAAAACATGGATGAAGCAGAATCAATGTTAAAATTAGCAGAAGAATTATTAAAAAAAGAAAAAGTAAAGAATCCTTTAGCAGGGACATCAAAAATAAGTAAGGTGAGGAATGGTTTTGATTTATGGGTTGGTTCAAAAAAAGCAACTGTAAAAGTTTCTCGTTACATGGCAAAGCTTTATGACACAAAAATAATTGTTTCAAAAAAACTTATTGGTGAAGAAAAAAACGGAAAAAGAAAATATCGACACACTTTTTGTATAAAGCATTAATTCATTATTTTTAAAGCATTTCTTTTTTTGTATAAAAAATTAATTCATTATTTTTTAATGTAGAGTCAATTTTAGCTTTCAAAACTCTTTAGGGTTTTTACCATTTCTTCAACAGGCATTTTTGTTGTGATTAAAGGAATTTTTTCGCTTTCAGCAATTTTTATTGCAATTGGATCAACATCTTTCTTTGTGAAGTCACCATTCAAAATAATTATGCTTGGTTTCATATCAGTACTAAACCTTCCTATTTTTACTGCAATTAATGGACTTCTTCCATTTTCTACCTGTCTAAAAATAAGTGCTCTGTTTGGTGTTTTTCCATAGAGCATCATATACTCATGAACCGGGACTTCTAGAATAACTTTTAATGAATCAATTATTGTGTAACCAAATATTTGTTCTTCTTTTAATTTATGTGGTAAACAAATAACATTTCCTTCAATTTTTTTTACCATTTCTGATGCTTTTATTCCTGAAGAAAATTCGTGACTTTCAAATGCTTGACTATCTTCTTGATGAAAATCTTTTTCTAATTGTTTTACTACTTTTCCACCTCTGCTCTTATCAATTTCTATAAGAGAATTAACCAAACGCGAAACAACATTTATTCCTGGGTTCTTTCTTCTTCCACCTTCATAATCACTAATTGTTGAAGAAGAAACTTTCAAGTATTTTGCTAATTCAGTTTGATGCACTGCAAAAATTTCTCTCCATTTTTTCATTGATCCGCCTGGATCAGTTGACAAAGAAATTTCCCCGGCAATTGCAGTAGCTAATTTATCCATGCTTTATTTAAGGGATAAATAATATATAAACTTTTCGTCAATTGTCATAAAAAAACGTAATTATTTCGACAATCGTTCTTTATTGTATTTTCAGTTAAAATTAAATACAATTAGGATGTTTTTTTATTATGGTTAAATCAGCCGGATCGAGCAAAACAGAGATTGTAGTTGCGGTTCTATTTGTTATAATAGTTATTTTTGTAATTGAGCTATTTGTTTTGTTTAGTCTGTCTTTTTATGGTGCAATAACAAAGGCACAATTCTTTGCGCCACTATTGATTACTGCGATGCTAATTTTGGCAAGCTATTTTGTTTCAAAAGCATATGCTATTAGAAAAAAATGAAAAAGTGATTTTGTGTCTAAAAAAATTAATTCCAGTGAACCGTTTATTTTGTTAGTTGTTGGAGTTATTCTGGCGATTTTTTCTTTTATAATTATCTTTTTTGGAAATCTAGTGTTGGCGAATTTATTATTTATTGTGAGTGTTTTATTTACGGCATATTCTTTTAAAAAATTTAGTTCTTTATCTGGAATTAGAAACAATTTGGAAAAGAATTATGCTTTTATTCAAAAGCGAATTGGGATTGCAGGAAAAGCAATCATAATTTTCTTCATTCTGTGTTTTGTAATTGGTTTTTTGAAATATGGGGTCTTAGAATCAAACATTGAAAGTTTTTCAATATTTGGTAATATCTCACACATAATATATGTTATTTCTGGGATTAACACTTTGGCATTGTTTGGTGGAATTATTTTGCTAGTTATTTTCCAATTAAAATTATTTTTATTTTTTAAAAATAAAATTAATTAATTATTAACATATTTCTAATAAAATTGCTGAATGATCACTTAATTTATTATCAACAACTTCTTTCAAATACAAATAATCTTTTACCGAAGGTAAGAGGGCCTTTGAAATAAAAGCAATGTCTGGCCGATATCCTTTTTCTTTTCTAAAAAGAGAAGAATCTTTTTTGTCTAATTCTTTATGTACATCTAACAAACCACTTTTTAGGAAAAAATGGTATAATAAGTAATCATTATCTTTTGAAATATTGTCATTTAAAGAAATTGTTTCTGGTTCTGGCACATTAAAATCTCCAACAATTAGTTGATTATTTGTTTTCAAAAAACCATTAAAGTTTTTTATTACGGAATCGTGGAATTCTTTTCGCCTATTATTTGTTTTCAAATCTTTTTTATTAATTGATCTGGGAGGAACATATAATCCTGTGAGAAATAATTCTTTTTTATTCCAATTAATCTTTATTGTTGCTGATCTGTGGGAAAGAAAATGTTCTAAATTGTCTTCAGAAAAAATAATTTCTTTTTTTATTGCAATTAATACTCCAAAGTTGTCTTCTCTTATTTCTGGCAAAATCGTTTTATAACCAAGGTCTTCTAATTTATCTCTAATAAGAACACAACTCTTTGAAAAAGAAAATTCTGTAAGAACTATTATGCTTGCACTAAGCGATTCTAGAAATTTTAATTGTTTTGATGCTCTTTTGAAAGAAGGGGTTTGTATATTCCAATTCAAAATCTTTAACGTGCCTTCTTTTTTAGTATGATTTATTTGCGTTCCAAAGAAAGTTTGTCTGCTAGAAGGAATTTCTTTATTCATATTAAAACTAGTAAAAATATTTTTTTAATAGTATTTACAGGCCTGCCGAGAATCGAACCCGGGTCTGGCCATTATAGTTTGTGTTGTTTTTGTGTTTCTTTTATTAGTTGTTTTATTAGTTGTTGTGCTTGTTGTCCATGGTTTTGTTGGTGTAGTACTTCTGTGATGTTGAGTATTGATTTTTTCCATGCTTTTTTTGGATCGTTTTGTATTAATAGTTCGTCTATGTCTTGTGATAATATTTGTGTTTGTCCATTTTTTAGTTTTATTTCGTTGAATACATCTATTTGTTTGTGTGCCATTTTTTCTAATGCTTCTTGGGGTAGTCCAAGTGCTATGAGATCTCTTGATACTGCTAGTGATTGTGGTACTGCTAGACCAACTTTTGCTAGTTCTGCTGTTTCGTTTAAAACTTTTCTTAATGTATCCGCATCTTTTGGTAATCTTATTTTGTTTACCACTCTTTCGGTTTGTTCCATTTTTGATACTGCTTGTCCACCTTGCATTTTGAAGAATGGTTCCATTAGGAGGTAGAGGTTTTTGTGTCCTTGGACAGTTAATGGGAGTACACACATTTTTGGGTGTCTAGCTTGGCTTTCTCTTAATCTGTTAACTACTATTTTTAAGTGGTTTTCTAAAGCGGTGTTGGGCCTGAAGTATCCTTTTAGTGCGACTACTTTTGCTTTTGATTCTCCTTTGAATTTTACTTTTCCAACAGCAATTGCTCCATTGCCCCCATGTAGTTCTCCCCTATTCCAGGGGTCTCTTGCAAATCCGTGCACATGTAATGACTCTATATTTTCTAAACCAAAATATTTTCCTCTTACTGGTATTGCGTTTGGATTTGTATAGTAAACTATTCCTTTTGGTCGGGTCTTCTTAAAACGAACGCGTTTAACTGTTTTCTTAGCAGCTAATGTCTTTGCTCGTTGAGTTGTTTTCATATATAGTTAATACTTTTAAAAGAATATAATTATTTCTTTTTCCTTTTCAAGAATTTTTTCTTTTGGACTCTGCTTTTCTCAGTTTAAATCTTTCCTCTGCTGAGAAAAGAGTTTAATACTTCCAAAAGCAGCGGAGCCGTCCACGAAAAAATTCTTCTTTCTAAAAAGGAGGTGA
>CAYWUL010000008.1:0-46644 GCA_964461205.1 uncultured archaeon
AAAGATTTGCTTTATAAAGTTTTCTTAATCAATATTTGTTATTCAATAGTTACTTAATTAATAAATGGTGAGTTTATGGCAAAGATATCAGGCGGAGGCAGGAAACCCGGTAAGAGAGGGCGTACAAGAGCAAAATTCAAAAAGACGAGTCCAAAAGTTACAGTTAATAAGATAGTTGAAAAATTTGAAAAAGGAGACAAAGTACAAATAGTGGTTGACTCTAGTTACCATCCAGGATTACCAGACAAAGCTTTCCATGGATTAACAGGATATATTTCTAAAAAAAGAGGAAATGCTTACGAAGTTGAATTAAAAAGAGGAAAAAAAGATTTTATAGTTGTAACAACACCTGCACATTTAAAGAGATTGAAATAAAAAAATTAATATTAAAATGAATGAAAGAAGAAAAGAATTATGAAAATGAGAAAGTGTTTTTTATGGGCAAAGAAAAGATTTTGAAAATGAAGCCAGTTTCGCTTGCAGAAGTAAAGGAAATTCTGAATAAAAGAAAGGGCGAAAAAGAGCTTACATATGAACAAGACGTTACGATGAAATATGTTGAAAAGTTCGCTAAACTTACAGAAAAACAAACAGAAGACTTATCAAAGCAATTAGACGAGTTTTCTTTCTTAAAAGAAAAAAAAGAGTTAAAATATCAGTTAATGGCTGCTTTGCCAACTAGAGTAGAGCAAGTACAACTATTCATGCCAAAGGATGTTACAGCTTCAGAGGAAGAACTCAAAAAAATTGTAGAATTAACCAAGAAATATGGGGAAAAATTGTAAGCTCATAGCTTATAATCCTCTTTTTTCTAAAAAAAATGGGTTTTTATATTGTGTTAGAGTATATATTTATCATTAGGTGTTAAAATGGAAGAAAAGAATATTGAAAGGAATAGGTTGCCAGTGGCATCAGAACAACATGCTGGGAAGACTGAAGAAAGACAGTCAAAAACAGAGGAAAAAGCGATTGTTCTTGACTACATGCCGACTGGAAAATCTTCAGCAATAAAGACAGAACCTATTGCACAAGTAATGGGAATAGAATACTTTACTTTATTAGAGGTAACTCCAAAGGTTGGAAAAGGCCTTACTGTTGGAGAAGAAGTTTATGTTGGAAAAGAAGAAAGAGACAAGATTGAATTAATTAAGGGAAGAATTGCTTTCAAAGACCTTACATCAAATTCTATGTCAGAGCTAAATGATGCTATTGAAGATTTAGTCGAAAAAAACAAGGAAAAATACCTGAATTTTTATAATACTGCAAGAGGAATTACAATAAAGAGACACCAATTAGAATTATTGCCTGGACTAGGAAAAAAACACATGCTAGATTTATTGGATCAAAGAGAAAAAGGAAAATTCGAAAGCTTTGATGATATAGTAAAAAAAGTAAAGGGAATGCCAGATCCAAAAAAAGCAATTGTTAGAAGAATTGTTGAAGAACTAGAAGGACCAGAAGACAAGCACTATTTATTTGTTAGACCACCCGCTGCTCCGCGACAACAATTTTATCCAAGACGAAGATACTAATTAGTGATAAAATGGTTTTGATTGAAGAATTAAGAGAAGAAATGATTAAGTATCATTTTCGTCCAGAAAAAAAACTATCACAATTTTTTTGTATCAATGAAGCCCTTCTTCTATTCTTACAAAAAAGTGCTAATCTAAAAAAAGATGATATTGTTTTAGAAGTTGGACCAGGAACTGGTTTTTTAACAAGAGTTTTGTTAGAAAAAAGCCATGTTGTTGCTGTTGAAAAAGATGAAATAATGATTGATCTTTTGAAGGGTAAATTTGAAAAAGAAATTGAAGCAGGAAAACTCATTCTTGTTCATGGAAGCATTATTGACCAAGATTTAGATAAATTAAAAGTAAACAAAATAGTTTCTTTGCCACCCTATCATTTGTCTTCTGATCTTGTAAACCAATTAACCCTTTCAAAAATAAAAAAAGCAATACTTGTTTTGGATACTGGTTTTGTTGAAAAACTAACTGCTTTTGAAGGATTATCGGAATACACTGCCCTTTCTGCTTTTGTAAATTTAAATTCTAAAGTTAATGTTTTGGAAAGAATTAGCAAGACAAGTTTTTTTCCAAAACCAAATTGTCAAAGCGCTGTAATAGAAATTGATTTTGATAGAAAAGAAAAATCTAAAGACTTTTTTGTTTTTGTAAAAGAATTATTCAGACACAAAAATAAGGATTTGTCACGAGCAATAAAACAAACAAACCCTTTTTTGAAAAACAAATTAAAAAAAGAAATTAATCCAGAAAAGATTAGCCAAAAAATGTTAGGAGAAAAAGTTTATTCTCTCTCACCAAAAAAGTTATTAGAAATTTATAAAACAATCAAATAAAAACTAACCAAAAATAAAAGAAGTAAAATTAAAAGAACTCTTTATTTTTAACTCATTAATTTTATTTATTGATTATGTTTGTTCTTTAACGAATAGTACTAATAATTATTTTTTTAACGAATAGGGTTTGTCTTTGTTTGCTAGTTCAAAAGCCGCTTCTAATTTTCTTTCATTTTCTGCGTAGATTGTTAGAATTGTTTCACCTTTTACAACCTTGTTTCCTTCAATTTTATTTAATAATACTCCTGCTAAGTGGTTTGCTGGCGCCCCTGCAACTCGCGCAATAGTTGTTAGTTTTTTAATATTTATTTTTTGTATTACTCCATCTTCTTTAGATTTTATTTCTTTTGTCATGTGTGATAAAATTACTTTTGTACTTGAATCAATCCTTCCTCCTTGCGCATAAATAATTTCTTTCATCTTTTCTAACGCTTTTCCAGATTTTAAGATTTCAAGTGCTTTGTGATAACCTTGCCCTTGGTTTGAAACACCCGCCAATTCCAAAATTGCCCCTGCTAACTCACAACTTTTTTGAGCCAAATTGTCAAATCTTTTCCCTTCTAATATTTCCATTGCATGTTTTGCTTCTAATGCTGGACCAAAAGCTTTTCCTGATGGTTCTTCTCCATTAGTTATAATTGCTTCTACTTCCATTCCAACTTTTTTTCCTACTTGAACAAATTTTTTTGCCATTCTAAGTGCTGTTTGTTTGTCTTTTATTTTTGCAAATTCCCCAACAGGCAAATCAATTACAACATATTTACTTCCAACACTTGCTTTTTTTGCTAATACCGATGCAATTACTTGTCCTTCTGGATCAAGTGCAAGGGGATGTTCAATTTGTATTATTTTGTCATCTGCTGGAGCAAGATCAACTGCCCCTCCCCAAGCAATTACTCCGCCTATTTTTTTTGTTATTTCTTTTATTTTTTCAAAACTCAAACTTACTGGCGCAAGAACTTCCATTGCGTCTGCCGTCCCTGCTGCACTAGTAATACTTCTTGAAGAAGTCTTTGGCATGTATAATCCAGCGGAAGCAACTATTGGGACTATTATCATTGTTGCTCTACCATTTACTCCCCCAGCACTGTGTTTGTCGACTATAGGAGAAACATCAAAAGAGATTTTGTCCCCATTTTCAATTAATGCTTCTGTCATTGAAGTTGTTTCATCTAAATCAAACCCTCTTATATAAACTGCTGACATAAAAGCACTTGCTTCAATATCATCTAATCTTCCTTCAGAAATATCTTTTACAATTTCTTCTAATTCTTGTTTTGTTAATTTTTCTCCATTCATTTTCTTCTTTATAAAATCAACACTTTTTAACCGAGGGGTTGCTTTTATTTCTACAAGTTCATTTTCTTTAACTTTTAATAAAGTTGCTATATCTTCAAATAAACCAACATTATTTTCTCTTACTGCATCAAGAGTAACATCAACTATTACAACTCCTTTTCTTCCTAACTTTTCATTAGTTATTTCTACTCTGTCCCCAGTTCTTACTCCAAGTTCTTTCGCATCTATTTCATTTAATACACAAATCAATTTTCCAGCAGAAATATGGAACAGCTTAACTTTTACCATTTGTGAATATTGTTTCATTTTGCTCGAAGTAATAAAGCAACTGTAGTTTAAAAGATTTTTGATGGCAGGATTAGTTAGTTTTTTAGGCAGACAAATTTTATCTAGTTATTTTTGCTTCTTTAACTACATTATATAGTTCACCAGCTTTTTTATTTTTTTCAAAGTGTTTTCTAACTGGCTCAATTAGTTTATGTAATTCTATTGTAACGGTTGACTTAAGATCCATAGGGTGTAATCTTCCTTCCACAAAATCTTTTTCTAATTCAAAATAAGTTGTATAAACAACATCCCCTCCAAATTTTGTAGGTCTTTCAATTTTTAGTTCCTTAATATTTCTAAACAGAATATTTTTTGAATAATCGAGAATTGGGTTACCCTCAACTATCTTTTCTGGGCAATATGCTTTGTTTATTTTTTCTTTTAAAGAATCCTCTGTTTCATGCATATAAATACATGAACTAGGGTCACTCTTACTCATTTTTGAAGCAGCTACAACTTCTTCTTTTGAACCTTGTGAATTTTGTATCCCTTTTAATCCAAGCAATAACGGATGATGAATAGCAACAGGTTTGTTCCAATTATATTTTTCTGCAACATCTCTTGCCAGCATGTTTGCTCTTCTTTGGTCCATTCCCATTTGACAACCGTCAAGTTCTAATTCAAAAATATCATTTACTTGCATTACGGGATACATTAATTGAGCAAAACTCAAAGCATCTCCTTCTTTTCTTCCTAAAACAGTAACAGATTTTTTTATTCTATTAAGAGTAACCTGTTTTGCTATTTTTAAGGTTCTGTCCCAGTATTTTAGACTGTCCATTGCTTCACTTGCCCAAACAATCTCAACTTTATCAATATCTATCCCACAAGCTTTCCAAACTTCAATAAAATATTTTCCAGCAGTTTGAATTAATTCCAAATCCCCGCCCAATTTATTATTAATAAAACCAAAATAATCAGCCATCCATAACTTGAATTTCACACCGGTTTCTAACATTGTTTTTAAGTTAGCCGCCCTTAATAAACCAAAGTGAATTGGAGCAATTCCTGAAGGTTCAAAACCATCATACATCACAGGGTGATCTTTAGTTTCAAATAAATTAACTAGTTCTTGCTCAGTAACAATCTCTTCAGCAAAACTTTTTATTTTCTCTACTTTAGTAGTTACATCCATAACTAAATTAAAAGCTGGAAAGTTTTTAATTGCTTCTACTAGCAAGGGATTTATCAAAAACTAGAGTTTCAAAAAATCTTCATGGTGTTTGTCTAGTCTTAGTTCACCATACATTTTTGATGCAAGTACTTCTGAAGTAAAAACTCCTTTTTCACAAACAATTCCTTCTATTAAACCAGAATCTGTTCTATCAAAAGCAGGATTCATTATTTTTATTTTTGAACTCTTCTTTTTTAGAATCTCGCTTGGTGCTCTTTGTTCTATTGGTTCTTCTTTCCCAAAAAAAGTTCCCGGCTCGAATTTATGTGTTGAACAAACACAATAATGCTTTGTGTCATACTTGTCACACAAAATACTTATTTGGTTTGTTCCGATCTTATTTACTATGTCCCCATCAGCTAAGAAAGCATCTGCTCCAGTAAAAAAGAAATCACAATCCTTTAGAACAGTTGAAGCAGCATTATCAATTATCAAAGTAACATCTAAACCCGCATCACTCAATTCTTTTGCTGTAATTCTTCCTTGGTACAATGGTCTTGTTTCACAACAATAAACTTTTGCAATATTTCTCTTTGCTTTAATCAGAGTTTCTACAACAGAGTGAGAATGACAAAGCGTCATAACAATTGATCCTCTTGGAATTAATCTAGCACCATAACGTGCCATTTGTTTCATTGCATTTTTTCTTTCCAACTCATAGTTTTCATCTGTTGTTCTAATAATTTTCTTCATTTCTTCAACAGACAAATCTTTTTTCGCAATACTCTTTTTAAAAATTCGCAAAGCAGTTCTTAATGCTGGTTCTGTTGGTCTAGCAAAAAACAATTTCTTTGTATTTGAAAGAAATTCTTTTCTAAATCTTTCCGGAGAACTCGCCTTTGACAAGGCAACTGACTTTACTAGTGCCGTCACTGCTTTTTCTCTTATTTTTGATGCGCCTTGTATTTTAAGGGATTTTATGTCTTTAACTGTCTTATCTATTCTATTCATGCTATCTAGTATACTTGTTTGCTTTATTTAATTCTTACGCTGAAGAAAAAGCTTTTATTATTGAAAACAATTATTCTTTCATGAAAAGAAAGAAGAGCAGTATTGTAATTATTATCTTAATACTGGCAGCAATAATATCAATCCCTTTCCTAGAAAGAGTTATTCCAAGTGAACTAGTTAACGAATTTGGCCAAACAATTCTTCTTGGCCCGCCCACAATATTAATCGTGATTCTTATTGTATTGTTAATTGTGTTAAATAGAAATAAGACGCCAAGGGATAAGACTAAAAAACAAGAAAAAGACAGAGAAAAACATGTTCCGCATGATTTACAGGAAAAGAGAGAGCAAATTGTACAAGAATTAAAAGAAGCAGAAAAGCAATTTCTAAAAAATAGAATAGACAAGAATACTTTTGATGATATTTCTAGAAAAAAGAATGCTGAATTAATAAGAATTGAGGCCGATCTTGATTCAGAAAAAAAAGACAAGCTTGTGGAAGCTGATGTAAAACAAATTGATGCAATTTCTCGTGATAAGAAAAAAGTTTTATCCCAATTATTAAAACAAAAGCAAGGCAAGGTACACGAATTACAAGTAGCAGAAAAAAGTTTTTATAAAAGAAGGATTGATGAAAACACTTTCAAAAAAATTGGCTCAGAAATAAAAGCAGAGATAATTTCTATTGAAGGAAAAATAAAGGCAATACAAAAAAGCGAAGAAATACAAAAAATAAAACAACAACTAAAAGAAGGAGCTAAAGAAATCGCTAAACAAGCAAAAACCTCAAAACAAAGAAAATCTGCTAACGATATTTTTGAAGAAGAAGTTTTTGATCAACTAGACTTTGGAAGATAAAAAAAGTTCAATAATAAAAAAAAGTTAATAACAAAAAGAAGTTAATGTCCCACAAAAGATTATTTTGTGTTTGAAATAAATTTTTCGAAAAAAGAATCAACTTCTCTTAGTTTTTTAGAATCGAATTCGAATATACTAGAAAATACTTGTGAAGAAACTACTTTTCCATTCTTCATTGATAATAAAGAAGACATTTTTTTTATTGCCCTGCCAGGCAAACCAATTCCTGTTGCAAACAAAACAACTTTTCTGTTTTTTAGATCAGGCAAAGAACGTATGAAAACATTTATTGCAGGCACAGAAGTAAAAGAAACAATTGGTGTTCCAACAATAACCCATTCTACATTTTTTAGAGAATTTATTTTGTTATTTAAAATAAGTTTTTTTTCTTTCTTAAATTGCCTTTTTATTTCTATTTCTTCTTTTAGTCTTACTTCTTCTTTTTTTACTTCTATATTCTTGTTTTTAAAAAGTTCTTCTAATTTGTTTATTATTTTTGGAACCTCTCCAAAATTATAATATACTAATAATGCTTTTGTCATGAAAAAACAAATATCGATAGTTATTAAAAAGACATTCTTGGCTAGTCATTAAAAAATACTAAATCTCAAGATTAAGTGTTTATTGAAACTCTCAAGATTAATTATTTATTGAAACTCTCAAGACTAATTGTTTATTGAAACTAGTAATATATCAAAAATAAGTGTTTTCCCCGCCATTTTGCTATTATAATCAATTGTCAGAGTGTTTTGGTCTTTTGCAATAATTTTTCCAGGAGTCCCATTTCCTGCAACGATATCCATCCCAACTTCCCAATTATCAAAATCAGGGATATTGTTTTTATCATAAATAATTATGAGTTCTTGTCTTGCTTCGCCATATGCTTCTTCAGGAGGCAAAGTAATTGTTTTGTTTTCTCCCACCATCATCCCAATAACTGCTTTGTCAAAACCACTAATCATTTGTCCTGCTCCAGCAGTAAAAGTTAATGCATCTTTTCCAATACTAGAATCAAATATATTTCCATCTTCAAACTTTCCAATATAATGTACAGAAACATTGTCCCCAACCCGTACCTTTCTGAATTGATCTAAGTTATTAAACTGGTTTGGACCATTAGAATCACCAAAATTATCATCATTATTATCACTCAAATTATCACCATTCGTAGTTGTACACCCAATAAAGAAAATTAATAATACTATTAATGAAAGTATCAACAATTTTTTTTCGTGCATGTAAGAAATTAAAAAAGAAGAGTTTTTAAACTAAATTAATTTGTTAGTCGTAAAAAATCAAGACATTATAAAAAAATTAGGGTACTTATCGTGAAATTACTCGACCAAGATTATTTTGTTGCTTCCATTGCCAAGTATTGTTCTTCTTTTTCTTTACTTTCAATCATCTTTATTTCTTTGAAGCCTGCTTCCTTCAAAAAAGTTGCGAGAATTTCTTCATCATAACCAAAAAAATGGTGGTCTTCTTGGTACTTTTCAAAACCATATATTTTGTTTAATGCCCATTCTTTCTTTTGTCCTTTTTCTTCTAAAAAGATTTTACAAAAATATTCTAAATTTGGGACGATTATTTCTAACCTTCCTTCTTTTTTTAAAACACGAAACATTTCTTTCAATGCTAATTTTGCTCTTGTTCTTGGTAAATGCTCAAGAAAAAAACGAGAAAAAACTTCTTCGAACTCTTCGTTCTTGAAAGGAAGTTTTGTTGCATTCCCAACAAAATCAGCCCCAACATCACCCCTAATATCAAAATGAACATATCCTTTTGTTGGTTTGTTACCTGAACCAATTTCTAGTTTTTTAATCCTTGTTTGTTTCATAGAGTTTTCCATATTTATTCTTTCAATAAAAAGGATTTTATACCTGCTTTTTGTTAATATGTCATGATTGGAATAGATGTTCTCTTGTTTGAATGGATTTTTGTCTTTCTCATTAATTTAGTTCCTGCATTTATGCCACCAACTTGGTTGACATTATCGTTTTTTTATATAACAAATCCTCAAAACATTTTCTTACTTGTTTTTATTGGAGTTACTGCTTCAACCGCAGGGAGGTATTGTTTAGCTAAATTATCTGGAACTTTTTTTGAAAGATTTGGAACAAAAAAGAAAAAGAAACAAATGGAATTGTTACAAAAGAAACTACAAGGAAAACCATTATCCAAATTTTTGTTTACAATGCTTTTTGCATTAAGTCCCTTACCTTCAAATGCTCTTTTTATCGCGGTTGGCGCAACAAAAACAAGAATGCGAGAAGTTGTTGTTGGTTTTTTTGTTGGAAGAACAATAAGTTATTTGTTCTTGGTTTTTACTACTGAAAAAATATTTTCTTCTCTTGGAGCAACTGTCGAAGGAACTGCTACTCTTTGGACAATCATGATTGAATTAATTGGAGTAATTGCAATAATTGCTTTCTTTGTATTTGACTGGGAAAAGCTACTTGGTGGAAATAAAAAATAGCCAAATAACAAAAAGCTTCTTGGTTAGAGATAAAATTTATTCTTCTTTATGACAATTCCCTTTTTTGAATTTGTTCTCAATTAAAACAATTACGCCATAGAAAGTTATTCCCCATAAAGAGATTAATATTATTGCTGCAAACATTAATGGGGTTTCTAAATAATATAGTGAATTAATTATTATGTACCCTAAACCCATTGTCGCGCCAGTAAATTCTCCAATTACTACCCCGACAACAGCTAATGTTGAAGAAACTTTAAGCGAAGAAACAACAAATTGTGTAGAATTGGGTATTCTTAATTTTAAAAGAATCTATAGTTTTGTTGCTGAATACGATTTCATTAAATTAATTTTTTCTTTTTCAACCACGCTTAATCCATCAAGAGAATTAATTAACACTGGAAAAAATGCAATCATTGCCCCCATAACAATTTTTGAATAAATTTCATTTCCAAACCACAAAATAACCAATGGCGCTAAAGCAACTAAAGGAGTTGCTTTTAATGCAATTGCAAATGGAAGCAAAGCCGATTTTACGTCTTTTGAATAAATAAAAATAATTGCAAATAAAAATGCAATTATTACTCCAATTCCAAAACCAAGTACTGACTCAAAAGCAGTTATTGTTAAATGAAATAATAATTCATTAAAATTTTGTATAAATGCCATTACAATGCTACTTGGCGAAGGAAGAATTAACGCATCGAATATATTTAGTAAAGCCACTATTTCCCACAAAATAATAAATATACTTAATGTTATTGGGGCAAGTAAATATTTTTTTATTCTTTCAATACTTCTTTTATCCATTTCACATACCCCCTAAAAACTTCTTTATTTTTTATTGATATTTTTCTCGGCCGATCAATATCAATCTTAATTACTCTTTTTGTTATTGCAGGAATATTTGAAAGTATAACAACTTTGTCTGCAAGAAAAACTGCTTCTTCAATATTATGCGTTACAAATAAAATAGTTTTTTTTGTCCTTAACCATATTTTTTGTAAATCTAATGTCATTTGTTCTCTTGTGAATTCATCAAGAGAAGAAAAAGGTTCGTCCATTAACAAAATCTCCGGATCAAAAATAAGTGCTCTTGCAATAGCTGCTTTTTGTTGCATTCCTCCAGATAATTGTCCAGGATAATACTCTCGAAATTTTGTTAAACCAACAAGGTATAACATTTCGTCAATATTTTTTTGGTTATTTTTTATTTCCAAAGGCAAACGAATATTTTCTTCAACAGTTCTCCAATCAAGCAATGCAGGGTTCTGAAAAACAAATCCAAATTCTGGCGATGAATCAGAAAATGCGATTTTTCCTTTTGTGGGTTCTTCAAGTGCGCCAATAATATTTAGCAAGGTTGTCTTCCCACAACCACTGGGCCCAATAAGAGCAATAAATTCTCCTTTGTTTATTTCTAAATCAATGTCTCTTAGTACTTGCAATTTTTCCTTTCCAAGGAATTCCTTGGAAAGATCTTTTATTTTAATCAATTAATCACGCTCGTTTATTTTATTTATAAAACTTGCGTCAAAAATTTCTTCAGCAGGAATAAATTCTGAAATAATTCCTTCTTCAAACAATCTTTGTGTTGTTTCATCAAACATTTCTTGAGTCATTTTTCCAAAAGGTTGTGTTGAAGTTGCTGAATTGTACAAGTTTAATCTCTTTAGTTCAAGAGGCTTATCTAATTTAACATCTCGGCTCAAAAGACTTTCAATAGCTTTTTCTGGATTTTTCTTTGTATATTCCATTCCCTTAAAAGTTGCTCTCAAAAACTTTTCAACAACTTCGGGATTTTTTTGTATATATTCTTCCTTTGCAAAAATTGTCCAACCGTGCGAATTTATTCCATAATCCGATGCAGGAATAAAATTTATTTCAACTCCTTTCTGTTCAAGACTATACCCTGCTGTTGAAATAAATGCCCATTGGCCATCAATCTTCTTTGAAATTAATTGTGAATAATCAAATCCAACATCTACTTCATGAACAGTGATATTTTCTTTATGAAATAATGCTCTTAATATGTCTGTTGATATGTGCCCATAAAAGAAACCAATCTTTTTTCCTTCTAAATCAGTTATTCTTTCTAAACCACTTTCTTTTAGGGTTATTATTCCAGCAAGATTTGCATTTTCATGCATTACGGCTAATGCTTTGAATTCATTTCCCTTAGATATTGCGTTTATTAATGTGTCTGGGCCGCCCAAAATTCCTAATTCGTCACTACCTAACGCCACCATACTTACAGGATTTGCTTCGGGAGAACCAAAATTAAAAGTTACATCTAATCCTTCATCTGTATAATAATTCAAATCCTGCGCAACAAAGAAAGGAGTCTCTGAGGCCTCATATATTGGTATTGGAAACCTTACTGATATTTGTGTTTTTTCATTAGGGGTTTGTGGTAACAATGAAATCCCAACCACGATAATTATTCCAATTATTACTGCAATTATTAAATAATTTTTATTCATTTTTTTGCTCACCTCGATTGTGAACTAATTGCCCCATTAAAACTTAATAAGAAAGAGTATTCCAGCTACTGGAATACTTTATATTAGTTTTGTTTTATTATTTTTTAATGATTAAAGAAACAAATGCACAATTCTTAGAAGATATTGGTTTAACTAAGGGAGAAATAAAAATCTACCTTTCTCTGTTGGAAGTTGGGGCAGCAACAACAGGAAAAATCACTGAAAAAACCAATTTACAAAAATCAACTATTTATTTTTGCTTAGATCAATTAATCAACAAAGGTTTGGTTGCCCACACAATAAAAAATAATAAAAAAGTGTTTGAAGCAGGTTCGCCAGAAAGACTATTAGATTATTTAGGAAAAAAGAAACAAATTCTTTCAGAACAAGAAAAAAATGTAGAAAAGCTCTTACCCTTGCTTTTCTCAAAAATGAATGTTGCTGAAAAAAAAGAATCTTCAAAGATTTTTGAAGGATGGAACGGAATGAAAAGTGCATTTGATGACATCATAAAAAATGCTGATGAAAGAGAATACTTAATATTCTCAGTAAGCCCTCTGCCCGAAATTCTTGATAGGTTTAGAAGGTTTACACAAAAATACCATCAAAAAAGAATCGAATCAAAAATAAAAGTAAGAGTACTTGTCAATGAAGAATTCAAAGACACTATTGGAAAGGACAGACAAAAAGAGGCACTCACAAAGGTTCGCTTTATTCCAAAAGAATTTTCAACCCCCGCGGTAATCAACATTTATGCAGACAAGGTTTTGATTGCATTATGGGATGAAGTGCCAACGGCATTTGTTTTAGAAAATGATAAACTAGCTAATTCATTTAGGGCATATTTTGACATGTTATGGAATACTACAAATTAAGCAAAATATTACTTTGTTTGAAAATATTACTTTGTTTACTTAGAGCATAGGTTTTTATTTCAAAATCCTCTTTATTGTTCAGACAAGGGGTAATAAATTGGTTTCAGTAGAGTTAGCATTCTTGACTTTTGCAGCAATAATCATTATTGGTTATTTTGGAATAATATTCTTCAAAAAAACAAAAATCTCTGAAATTATTATATTACTTGTAATTGGACTTCTTATTGGACCAATAGCTACTCAATTAGGAGTAGGAATAATTGGTCCAAGCGAACTTGGAATATTTCAATCATTCCTTCCTTTTTTTGCTGGATTTGCGTTAATAATGATTCTTTTTGAAGGTGGACTTCATTTAAACTTTTTCAAGGCAATAAAAGCGCTCACAGGTTCAATGAGTTTTACTGTATTAGTATTTGTTTTAACAATGGCTCTTACAGTAGGATTGCTTTCTTTGTTTGGTTTAGCAGGATTGATTCCGTTTAATCCATTATTGAGTTTGTTTATTGGGGCAATTGTTGGCGGAACAAGTTCGGCGGTAGTTATTCCTCTTGTGAATAGTACTTCTGCAAAAGAAGAAACAAAAACATTGTTAAGTTTAGAATCTGCTCTAACAGATTCTCTTTGTGTTATTACTGCAGTAGCTATTGGAGAAATTTTTTTACTAGGAACAATTTCAATAGATGCGATAGCGGCAGGAATTGTTGCAAACTTTAGTATTGCAGCAATACTTGGTTTTGTTTTTGGTTTAATCTGGTTAAAAATACTGGCATTTTTACAAGGACGACCATATGAATACTTGATTACAATTGCAGCGCTGCTTTTGTTGTACGCAGTAGTACAATTTGTTGGTGGAAATGGAGCAATCGCTGCATTAGTATTTGGAATAGTACTAGGAAATAGTGAAGATATTACAACAATGTTAAGATTAACAAAGAGAAGTGTTGATACAAAAATAAAATCCTTCCAAAACGAGATTTCTTTCCTTGTTAAAACTTTCTTCTTTGTTTATTTAGGAATTTTATTCCAATTAGATTATTTGACTCCAACAATATTAATTATTTCAGGAGGAATAATAGTGTTAATATTTGTTGCACGATATTTTGGCGCAGTTGTATTGAGAAAAGTAAAACCAATTTTTACTATGGACCAAACTTTGATTACTACTATGAGTGCTCGTGGCCTAGCTGCAGCAGTACTTGTTTCGCTTCCAATTAGTATGGGTTTGGACACAATTGCTGGAACCCCATTCACATCCAGTGTAATAAGCCAGATTACAGCAATCGCATTCTTAGTAATTCTTTTCTCAAACATACTTACAACAATCGGAATATTTGTTTCTGAAAGTGGTAAACCTCCAACAAATGCCCCCCAAGAAAGAGAAAAACTACTTACTGAGATACGTACAGAAGCCAAAGTAATCAAGAACAAAAAAACTAAATAAAAAAAATCTAATTTAGCTAAAAAATAAACCGCAAAAAATGCTACTTTTATTTCGGGTTTGTTGAAAGCATTAAATATTTAAACTAAAAAAGCCTTATTTTGACATGGGAAAAAACATTGACGGAGAAAAACAAATCGAAAAAATTCTCAAAGAACTAAATCTACAATATGACAGAAAGAAAAAGATTTTTTTGAGCAAGGATGCAAAAAACTTTCGTGTTCCTGATTTTTATTTAGAAAAATATAACCTAATTATAGAGTATTTTGGTAGTTGGAATAACAAGAAAAATAAAGCAATGGAAAAAAGAGAAAGAGCCCGGTTCATGGAAAAAGCCGGGGCATATGAAGAAAGCGGTATTAATTGTTTGTATATTTATCCCGGTGACTTAATCAGAGCAAAAGAATTAATACAAAAAAAGATTGCTGAAATAAATGGAAAAAGAAAAGCAAAAGAAATTGCAGAATCAATTTCTGTAAAAAGAAATACTGAAGTAAAATTATTGCCAAAACCAGTAACAACCAAGACAACTACAACAACTACCTTTACTGAACACAAAGTACTGGTTAAACCACACACAAACCATAGGAAAGAAAATGAGTCTTTTGATTATGACCTATTAGGAAGAATTATATTAGTTTTAGACGGAATAATTGTTTTATTATTCCTGGCCCTTGGAGCAATTAGTGGAACATTATTCGCACAAGGAAATCCATTATCAAGCGAACTACACGGAATGTTTGACTTACTGTATGGTTTGTTTATTATTATTGTCCCAATTTCAATAATTCTATCAGCAGTATTTGCTTATAAAAAGAGACTTGCACATGGTTTTATTTACGTTTCAATAATATTAATCGTGTTTTACATTGCATTACTCTTGATATTCAATGATCCTTTGCAAAGAATAATCATAATACTTATTAGCACTATTGCTATTGTTCCAAGCGAATACTTCATGATAACATCTAATAAATAAAAACACCAAAAATGTCACGCGGGACGAAACAAACAAATCATTTCAAACAGTATGCTACATAACTATTTGTATTGTTTACTCAACTTTTATTGAGATAATGAGTTTAAAAGATATCTAAGAATAATTCTTGCATGGAAGAAGAACTAACTGAAAAAAACAAGATTTTTAGAACTTTAATGCATTTCCCAGGAAGTTCCTTTACAGACCTCTGGGACAAACAATTACCAAGTAACAAATTCACTTATTATTTAAAAAAAATGGAAGAAGAAAAACTAATAGAAAAAAGAAAAGGAAAATATTTCTTAACTTTGAAGGGAAAAAAAGCATCTACAACTATTAGTGGAGAAACAGGAAAAAACAAAAAGCGACCATACTTTGCATTACTATTAGTAATAAGAAAAAACGGAAAATATGTTTTATACAAAAGAATGAAAGAACCCTATTATGGAGTAAGTGGTTTTCCAGGCGCAAAAGTAGAACTTGGAGAAGAAATTTTAGAGTCAGCAAAAAGAGAACTACTTGAAGAAACTGGTTTAGAAGGAGAACCCAGCGTTTTGACAGTACAAAATGTTATTACAGAAAATAATGGAGAAGTATTTGGACACATGATACAAATCGCGGTTCTTTTTGATGAACCAAGAGGAGAATTAATTAAGAGTAGTAGAGAAGGAACATATAATTGGGCAACAAAAGAAGAAATCCTAAAAGCAAAAAACCTATTTCCTGATGTCCCTATTGCAATGCAAGAAGCAGAAAGAAATTCTTTTTCAATAAAAGAAATTAAACTAATACAAAAAAATGAGAAATTTACTGACATGATAGTAAATGAAATAAAATAAAAAATATAAAAAAAAACAAAATACAAATAAGATAAAAAAGATAATACCAAATAAAATAAGGACAAAAAATAATACCAAATAAAAAACAAACTTTAATTTATTTCTTACTTTACCATTACTTCAGCTTCGGGGCCATAATAATTATTTTTAGCTGGGTTCAATGTAAAAGATTTTAATTCTTCAAGTGTTATTAAATTATTTGCTTTTAACATTCTGTCTGAAATAGTGTAAAGAATATTTTCAATGTACAAAGATCTTTTTATTGCACTAGAATAATCATAATAATATCCTCTCTTTAATTCATCTTCACTAGTAACATGAGTTATTCTTCCTCTTTCACTAAAACCATTTGCAATAGAAACATTAAATACCATTGCACCTTGGAATACTTGTTCACCATATGCAGGAAAGTTTCTAACTATTTCAGAATTTGGATCAGCATTTTTTACATCGGCAGGAATTTCTGCAAGAGTTATTGGAATAACCAACAATTCTTTTTCTTTATTAAACAAAAATGCCCGATGGTCATGCAAAGCATAACTATCAGTTCCTCTGTCGCCGATAACTATTTTGTGTAATTCTATTGGATTAGATACATCAGACACATCAAAGATAGCTATCTTTATTCCTTGGTACCATGAAAAATCCCCGTATTCAGCAGGGATAGAATCTTTTCCTAAACCAAGAATATGTGTTTCGTCAATTGGATGTAAATAATCACTATAACCAGGAATCTTTAATTTTCCAAGCACGGTAGGGTTAGTTGGATCAGATAAATCCAATACAAATAAAGGATCTACTTTTTTGAAAGTAACCATATACCCTTTACCACCCATGAATCTAGCAGAATAAATTTGTTCACCTGGCGCCAAGTCTTCTAATAAACCAACTATTTCCATTTGATCATTTAAAACATAGACATTATTGCTTTTTTGTGAACCATCTATTTGAGAATAAGAATTTGTTGTTGTTGCAATTCTAAAATAATTATTATGTTCGTCCATAGAAAATTGATTTAACACACTTCCTGGAACCGTATTTGATCCAACAAAAATTGGTTTAGAAGAATCTAAATTAAATTTTAGAATTGAAGTCTTGTTTACATTCTCCCAATTTGGAACAAAAATACTTTTTAATGCTTGTAACACAACTGGTTCATTTCCATAATTATTCTCTACCAAATAAATATTATTTTGAGAAGCATAAACTGTTTGTCCAGAAGCAGCAACAGTTTCTTTTTCTAAATCCAAAGAACTAAGATTAAGAGTTGCAATAGTAACAAATCTTTCTATTGAAACATTTGGGACAAACCCAATTTCTTTTGCATCAGCAACTTGTGCCACACTCGCTTCTACCCCATCTTCTCTCATCAAAGGAATAATATTTGTTTCATTATTAATATCAAATTCTTCTTCCATTATATAATACCTAGGATAAGAATTTACAACAAAATGAACTTTGTTATCAATCATTCTTGCAGTCAAATAATCTCCTTCAAACTCATATTCTTTTTCTAATACTAGAGAAGATTTATTTGTAATATCAAATACTTGTACTTTTGAAACACCATTATAACCAAAAGGCCTTATTGAGTTGTCTATTCCAACAGCATCATCTATTCCTACTTCACAATTATAACAACCAGGATAATATCCATAATAACTACCATAGTCTCTTAAAAATAAAATTAATTTGTTTCCACTAATAAACATTTCTTGCGGAGCTTGTCCATTGAAATCTTTTTCTAAAACAATTTCTGCACCATCAATTGGATAAGAATCAACAATAAATAATTTGTTTCCTGAAATAGCGTAAATATATTTTCCGTCTGTTTTTACTATATCTGCTTCATCCACTCCTTCAACTTGGATATTTGTTGTAGAAAAATCACTTCCGCCACTAGATTCTGCTACCCCATCTCCAGTCGCATTCATCATTGTTGGAGCAATTCCACCAAGAATATCCATTCCTTTATACCTAGAATTACTATTTTCATAAGAACTTTTAAAAGACGCAATTAAAGATTCATAACTATCAAACCTTTGTAAATTATCTTTGTAAGGATTTTGTGGGTCTGAAACTAAAGTAGTACTAAACAAAACAGTTGCAAGAATTATTATTACTGCAACAACAGTAACTTTGCCCAAAATCATAAAATCTTTTTCCATAGCAACTTCTTTTTCCATAGCAACTATATGCACTTTCCCAAATAAAAACAGTTTGCTTTGGTTAGGTAAACACCTAACTAGCCAAAATGGCGAAATATACAAAACATTAATTAAAAAAATTGGAATAAAATTTGAAAGAAGAATTAAAAGAAACCCAAAATGAAAGATTAAAAGAAAAATCAAAAGAAATAATGTTATAAAGAAGTTCTACTTATTTTAATGATAAGATAGAGGAGTTAAAACTAGGATATATAAAAGGTGTTTTTAATGGTAAAAACTAGTAATACAAGAATAAGCAAAACAAAGAATAATATTACACAAAAGATTACAATAAAACCTCTTGTTGAAAGAACAGTTTCAAACAAATCAGAGGTTATTGTTCGTTTGGAAGGAATATCAAAAATATATAACTTGGGAGAAATAGAAGTTCGTGCGCTAGACGGAATAGACCTTAGTATTTGTAAAGGAGATTATGTTTCAATAATGGGGCCCAGTGGAAGTGGAAAAACAACAATGCTAGATATTTTGAGTACAATGATGAAACCAACAAAAGGAAAATTATTTATTAGTGGAAAAGACACTACAAAAATGAGTAATGCAGAACTCGCTAGTTTTCGTGGACAAGAAATAGGATTTATTTTTCAAACATTTAATCTATTACCAAAACTAAGTGCACTAAAAAATGTTATTGCTCCGTTATGGATCAATGGTTATCCTCGCGGAGAAAGAGTTGAAAGAGCAACTAATGTTTTAGAAGAAGTTGGGCTTGGAGACAAATTAAAAAACCGGCCTAACCAAATGTCAGGAGGACAAAAACAAAGAGTTGCAATTGCACGTGCATTAGCACTTGATCCAAAAATAATTGTTGCAGACGAACCAACTGGAAACCTTGACAGCAAATCAGGAAAAGTAGTAATGGATATTATTAATGATCTTCATAAAAAAGAAGGCAAAACAGTAATTCTTGTTACTCACGATCAAAGCATTGGAAAAAAAGCAAAGAGACAAATTGTTTTAAGAGATGGAAAAATTGTTTCAGGCAACGACAAAGTTTGTCAATTATAATTACTTAAAGATAAATTAAAAAAAGTTATAAAAAATGCAAAGTGTTTTATAAAAAAATTGTAAAAAAAATATTTTAAAAAAATATTTTTATAAAAAAGTTTTTTGTTTTTAAAAAGGGGATCAAATGCCAATAGATGTTATTTCAGAATCAATAAAAAACTTGAGAAGAGAAGGAGTAAGAACATTTCTAACCTTGCTAGGAGTAGTAATTGGTATTGCTGCAATTGTTAGCATGGTTTCTATTGGAGCGGGTTTAGGTGTAGCAGTAGAACAACAACTAGATGCCCTAGGCGCAGAAACAATTCTTGTTATTCCTGCAGGAGTGCAAAATATTCGGACTGAATTAACCACTAATGATATTAGAAATATTGAAGGAATAAGCGGGGTGGATAATGCTGTTCCAATTTATTCCGAGTCAGCGGTAATGGAATTTAATGGAGAAAAAATAAATGTATCAATAAGTGCAACTGATGCAAAAGACGCAGAAATATTTGACAGCACTGGTTACTTTGATGTTGCAGAAGGAAGAAATTTTGAAAGAAATGAGTCCACTGCGGTCTTGGTTGGAAATGAAATCGCAAATAATTATTTTGAGAAAAAAATTAATGTAAGAAAACAAATTTTGATTAATGGAATAGAATACAAAGTTATTGGAATCCTAAAAGCACAACCTGCTGCATTTGGAGGAGGACCAGACACTGGAAATAGTGTATACATGTCACTTGACGGTTTCCGCAGGATTTCCGATTCTGAGACGCCTGGAATAATATTTGTTACTGCAACAGGAAAAGACACTGTTCAAGATACTGCGGATGAAATAAAAAAATTATTTGAAAAAAAATACGGAGAAGGAAGTGTAATAGTTTATACTACTGATGAAATCTTGGAACAAGTAAATCTTTTGCTAGGAGTAATAACTATTTTTATTGTAGGAATAGCAAGTATTAGTTTGATTGTTGGAGGAATAGGAATAATGAACGCAATGGTCACTTCTGTTCTAGAAAGAACAAAAGAAATCGGACTATACAAAGCAATTGGCGCAGGAAACAGAAAAATATTAGCAATATTTCTTTTAGAAGCAGGATTCATTGGTTTACTCGGAGGAATAATAGGAATCTTAATTGGATTTGGAATGGCAAACATTATTGCAATTGCAGGAACATCATTTGGTTATGCATTATTTGCAGTAATAAATTTAGAAATTATTGTAGGAGGATTAGCATTCTCGATGATTATTGGAATGCTCTCTGGATTCTACCCCGCCCTACGCGCATCTAGGTTGGATCCTGTGGAGGCGTTAAGATATGAATAAAATTAATGAAATTAATTTTGTGCAAGAAATTATTATGTTTTTGAAAAATTGTTTAATGAGAGTGAGAAGAAATGTTTGATATTGTAAATGAAGCAATACGGAATTTACGCCGGGCTGGAATAAAGACTTTTTTAACATTAATAGGAATAGTTATTGGAATTGCAGCAATAGTAGCATTACTTTCGGTTGGAGCAGGAGTAACAGCAACATTTGAAACACAATTTGAGTCACTTGGAAGTAACACAGTAATGCTCGCGCCCGGAGATGCTTTTAGTACACAATCAAGTTCGAGTGTAAAAATAACTGATGCAGATGTTCGTTATATTAAAAGTTTGTCAACAGTAAAAGATGTAATAAAAGAATACGCTTCTCCAATAGCAATCGAGTTTAATAATCAAAAAAAGAGTGCAATTTTTTTTACTATTGATGAAGAAGGATTTGACTTTTTTAAAAGTACTGATTTTGTTTCACTTGTAGAAGGACGATGGGTTGAACCAGGAGAAGCATCTTCGATAATGATTACACAAGGAATGGCTGAAGATTCTTTTGACAGAGAAATTAGTTTACGAAAACAATTAACTCTTAATGGAAAAGAATACAAGGTTGTTGGAATTTTTAAATTAAGTGCGGCAATGAGTGCTCTTGGCGGAGGGGGAGGAATGGTTCTAACAACAATACAAGGATACGAACGATTATATTCTGCTGATAACCCTGTAGAACTAATGGTAAAAACTACTAGCACAGAAGTTGCAGAAAAAACTGCTGACGAATTACTCGATTATTTTGAAGGAAAATATGGAAAAAAGAGTGTTACTGTTTTAACAATGGAACAATCAATAGAACAAGTAGGTTCAATGCTAGGGATGCTAACAATATTTATTGTTGGAATTGCCGGAATAAGTTTGATTGTTGGAGGAATAGGAATAATGAACGCAATGGTCACTTCTGTTCTAGAAAGAACAAAAGAAATCGGACTATACAAAGCAATCGGAGCAAGCAGTAGAACAATACTTGGAATGTTCTTACTTGAAGCAGGTTTTATTGGTTTGTTAGGTGGAATAATTGGAATTATTCTAGGTTTAGCAGGAGCACAATTAATTACTCTTGTTGCAAACCAATTTAATTTTCCAATTCAATCAGTAATTGTTCCAGAAATAATTATTGGAGCACTAGCATTTTCGATAATTGTTGGAATGTTATCTGGATTCTATCCAGCTCTGCGAGCTTCACGCCTAGACCCAGTAGAAGCATTAAGGTATGAATAAACCACTATCGCGCCATTGCAAATGGTGCCCCCGTGTGAATCGGCGCCACCTGACAAAACGGGTGGTAGAAGCACTAAGGCATGAATAATTCGTTTTTTGACGAAAAATAAAAATACCTTATAAATAAACAAAAAATAATTAACCCATGATAAACCAAACCCTAATAGAAAAAGATATCATTATATATCTTTTGATATTATATCTGATTAGTGGTTTAAAGAAAAACAATCAAAGTATTGTGATTAAACACCACGCGTTTGTAAGAGCAATGCAAAGAAAGATTCATCCAGACCTAATAGAAGATTGTTTACAAATGGGCAAAATTAAAAGATTTGGAAGAAACAAAATAAAGTTTGAAAAAAGATTGAAGAAAGCAAAAATAATTTGTATTGGAGAAGAAAATAAAGAAGAAATAAAAATATTGACAATTGAAAGAAAGTGATTTTTATGAAATGTACAAAATGCGAAAGCAAAATGATTAACAAAATTGGAATTACTCCTGAAGGATTTGAATATGATTACTCTAAATGCAATAATTGTGGAGAAGAAATTGTAAACTTAAAACAGTTACATGAAGTTGCCCAAAAATACAGAGAAATGAAAAAATACTCTGTAAAAATAAGCAAATGGGGAGACAGTTTAGCAATGCGTATCCCAAAAGAACTAGTAAAAGAATATGACCTAAAAAATGAAAAACAAATAACCCTAATACCTGAAAAAAGATCAATAAAAATTATTACCCAATAAAAAAAGGTTTTTATTCTATAACAAAGATATTCTTATTATGCCTAGATTGAATAATCGAGAGTTAGCTGAAGGATTAGAAGAATATAACCAAAGCAGACAAGAAGCCAGACAGAAAAAAATTGAACAGGCACAAAAAGAGGCCCTGTTAAAAGCAAGAGCAGAACAAGCAAAAGAAAGAAAAGAAGAAAAAAAAGAAGAGAGAAAACAACTTGTAGAAAAAAGAAAAGTAGAATATGCTATTGCCCTTGCACAAAAATACAAAGACTTTGTTAAAGGAGCATATAGAAAAAAATTAAGAAAAAGCGTTACAAGATTATTAGCTTTTGTTCCACAAGAATTAATAAAAAAATTATTTGACAAAACAAGTGCAAAAGACAAAGCAGAACTTGCTTCTGAATTAATAAGTCGGGTAATTTTTTTGCCACACAGCGAATTCGAAAATTTTATGATAGTTAATCAATATAGCACTAAACGACAAACCCCTGCAATTCATTATCGGGGCCATGCTTTTATTGACATAAAATATGCTGACCGACAAAAAGTAAACGAATCAATTATTCACGAAGTTGTCCACATGATTTCTGGTCTGGCTGGAAAAAGATTTGGAGATTACAACGAAGTTTTGTCAATGGCTCTTGAATTGTTCATTGAAGCAGAGCAAAACACACAAAAAAAAGAAAGAGCATTGAAAATTGCTAAGCGTGTTTATAGAGGAAAAAATGATTCAAATGTTTATGTAAGAGGTATTAATAGAGGAAGAAAAACTTTTTTGATGGCTGAAGAAATAGCAAGAAACCATGGACGCGGGGCAGTATTATATTTTTTTCACAATTTATTTAGAAGCGATGTGTTAAGCGATTATGCTCTTGAGTCAGCAGCGAAGACTGCAAAAGAATTACATCCGCCACAAAAATAAATTACTAAAATCTAAACCCAAACCATATTATAAAAAAGCTAAAAGAGGTTCGCACGGCACCCTTTGGAAAACCAAGTGAAGCAAAGTTTCACGGGTGTGACAAACCATTGTTTGCCACAGCGTGCATGGAAAAAGGCTCATGCCTGGCGAAAAGGTTTTATTCCAAAAGAGTATTATTTTTATTATGAAAAGAACAAGAATGGTTCCTGTTATTCAGGAAGAGAGAATTAGGCTTGCTAATCGAAGAAGAGCAAGAGCGTTATTGGAAGAACACTCGAATAGGGTTGGAGAAATAATTTTTGCAAGAACAAAAAGAATTCCAAAAATGAATCTTGTTGAAGGGTTGCCAAGAAACATGGCTCAACTTGAGAGACAAATACAAACACTTAGAGCATACAAACCAAGAGTAGTCAAGAACGAGGGTTTTAAGAGACACGGGCCAAAATTTGTTGAACTATATGAGTTGATTGCTAAATCAATTGGCTATAAATTTGGAGATTCCTTAACGACCAAAATAATGAACAAACAATATTTTCCAACAGCACAAATAAAAAAACTTATTGGAGATTTAAGAAAAGAAGTTCAGGCAGATCCAGCTCTTGATGCTAAGAGTAGAGAAAATGCGCTTCGAACTTGTAAGAGATTTAGTCAAAGAACAAGTGTTGGGCAATTTTTACGATCAATAATTGCCGATAGAGAAATATTGTTAGATGAAATTAAAACAGAAACGCCAGTGAGTGCCCCTGAAATTGATGAGATGGTTGCTCGCTTATCTGCATTAAAACCAAAAATGCCCAACGGAAATTTCTCACCGATGCAACAAGCAGAAATCTATTTAGAATTATATAACAAATAAAATCTGTGTTTTCGATAGTTTTTTATTCCACTAAAGTATTACTTTTATTATGAAAATATTAAGTGTGTTGAAATTATTATTTTTAATAATACTTTGTGAAATTATTGGAGCGTTAGGAACAATTTTTACTTCCCCAAATATTCCTACTTGGTATGCTTCTTTAGCAAAACCATTTTTCTCTCCACCTAATTGGTTGTTTGCTCCCGTTTGGACTATTTTATTCTTAATGATGGGGGTTTCTATTTATTTGTTATTAGAAAATAAAGAAAAAAAATTAAAAGCAAAAAGAAAAATCGCTGTTGTTTTATTTGTAATTCAATTTGCTTTGAATGTTCTTTGGTCTTACTTGTTTTTTGGATTAAAAAATCCTTTGCTTGGTTTTATTGGAATAATTGTTTTATGGATATTTATTCTAGCAACAATTATTTCTTCTTATAAAGTTGATAAAAAAGCAGCTTATCTATTAGTTCCTTATTTATTATGGGTTACTTTTGCAAGTGTTTTAAATTTCTCTGTTTTAATTTTAAATTAAGTGGTTAGATGCGGTTATGGTCTTTAGATCCAAGTTATTTGGATAGGCAAGGTTTGTTGGCTGTTTGGAGAGAAGGGCTATTAGCAAAAAAAGTTCTTGAAGGAAAAACAAAAGGCTATAAAAATCACCCTCAGTTAATTCGATTTAAATTTTTTAAAAAACCAAACGAGGCAATTAATTCTTATCTTTATTTTATTTTTCTTGAATCCCAAAAAAGAGGTTATTCTTTTGACAAAACAAAAATAAGTGGAGATAAACTAAACGGAATAATAAAAGTTACTAATAAACAATTAGAATTTGAGTTAGAACACTTGTTAAAAAAACTCAAAAAAAGGGATTTGGAAAAATTCAAAGAAATAAAAAAACTAGGCCAAAAAAAGATCAAAGCTAATCCTGTTTTCAAAACAATTAAAGGCAAAATTGAGCCTTGGGAAAAAAATAATTAATCCCTTTTACTCAAACATAAAGGATTAAATTATTCGAAATTTATTTTGTGGATTCGTCTGCTTCTTCGTGTTCTTCATCACTTTCTTCTGTTAATGGTATGCTGTGTTTTCCATCTTTGCAATTACATGGTTTTAATGGTTTTCCATAACTAGAACAGTTTTTTGTTTGACAAACTCCTGCAGTTTGTGCAGTACTGCCACACCTTTCACTACAAACATAATGTAACATATTCTTACCCCCCATAATTATTGTCTGGTTGTTAATAAAAAGGAATTTTATTAGATAAAAGTTGGATAAATTTTTTTGAAGAGTTAATTAAATCCCTTTTACTCAAACCTTGAATTCATTTTCTTTCTTAAGTTTATTATGAAATTCAAAATATTGAAACTAAATTTCGCCCCACGTGACCCTTTTTAGCGTTTTGAACGAAAAAAATGACCTATGCGCGAGTTAATAAAGGCATGGGTATCCAGATTATTTAATAACGCAAAAAAAGCGAACCTTTTTTGATGACCCTGAAACCTAGTTTCACCGGCCCCAAATAAGAGCTATCGCTTTTATTTAGAGGCATTCAAAGTTTCTAAGCGAAGAACGAAACTTTTTTGAAAAGTTTCTAAGAAGAAAATTTTGATGAAACTTTTTTGAAAAGTTTCTAAGAAGAAAATTTTGATGAACCTTTTTTGAAAAGTTTCTAAGAAGAAAATTTTGATGAACCTTTTTTGAAAAGTTTCTGGTGAGTAGAATGGGTTTTACTAAACTAAACATACATGAAAAAGTGATGAAGGGGCTTAATGAAATGGGTTTTGAACAACCTACTTCGATACAAGCAAGAACTATTCCTGAAATAAAGAATGGACGAGACATAGTTGGACAATCACTAACTGGGTCTGGAAAAACAGCTGCTTTTGGTATACCTTTGTTAGAAAAAGTTGTTCCGGGTGGAGGAATACAAGCTTTAATATTAACACCAACAAGAGAATTATGCTTGCAAGTAAGAGATAGTATTGAATTAATGGGAAAATATGTTCCATTAAATATTATTAGTATTTTTGGTGGAGTAGGTTATTCTCAACAAAAAGAACAAATACAAAATGCCGAAATTGTTGTTGCAACCCCAGGAAGATTACTTGATCATTTAAACCAGAGAACAATTGATCTTAGTAAAGTTATATATGTTGTTTTGGATGAAGCAGACATCATGGTGGACATGGGTTTCTTAAAGGACGTTGAAAAAATATTACAAAGCACTGCACAAAAAAGACAAACAACTATGTTTAGTGCAACAATGCCGCCTGATGCGAAAAGAATTATAAAAAATTATTTGAAGGACCCAATTTATATTACTGAAGAATTACATGTTGGAAAAGATCTATTAAAACAAAAAGTTTATCGAGTAACACATGAAAAAAAATATCCTTTATTAATTCATTTATTAAAAAATAATTATGGTTCGGCAATTATTTTTTGTAGAACAAAGAGAATGGTTGACAAGTTAGCAAAAAATATTAAGAAACAGGGTTTCGCAGCAATGCCTGTTCATGGAGACATCGTTCAAAGCAAGAGACAATTAGCGGTTAGAATGTTCAAAGAAAAAAAGATTGATTTTTTAGTGGCAACAGATGTTGCAGCAAGAGGGCTCGATATCCCAAATGTTTCACACATATACAATTATGATATGCCAAAAACACCAGAGGAATACACACATAGAATTGGTAGAACTGCCAGAGCCGGAAAAGCAGGAGAAGCAATTAATCTTCTTGGAGAAAACGATCATGAAGATTTTAACATGTTAATTAAATCAGGAAAAGAAATTGTGAACGAAGAATTGCCAGAATTCGAAATGATTCCTTTTATTAAGGGACCAAGAGATAACAAGTTTAGTTATGATGACAGACCAAGTTATGGTAGAGGAGACAGAACCGGAAGAAATAGAGGTAGATCAGGCTTTGGAGGAAGAAGAAATTCCAGAGACAATTATTCTAGAGATAGACCAAGTTATTCTCCAAGAAAAAGTTTTTCAGATTCTAATGATTCCTCAGAAGACAGACCAAGAAAATCATTTAGTGGACCAAGAAGAGAATATGAGAGAGATTTAAGACCAAGAAATAATTTTGGAAGAAGTTCTAGCGAAGACAGACCAAGAAGATCATTCAACAGAACAAGAGATTCTAGCGATGACAAACCAAGAAGATCATTTGGGAGAGATTCAAGACCGCGAAGATCATTTGATGGACCGAGAGGTTCTAGTGATGACAGACCAAGAAGATCATTTGGGAGAACAAGTAATTATTCAAGTGAGAGAACAGAAAGTAGCCACAGAACAAAAAATAGTTATAGTCGACCTAGAACAAACTCGAATTTTTCTCCAAGAAAACATGTTTATAATAATGAGTCATCAGATGATAGCCCAAGCAAATCGTTTTCGGCTGGACCAAGAAAATCATTTTCAAATAATGGTTCAAGCAAATCTTTCTCTAGTGATAGACCAAAGAAACAATTCAAAAAATCAAGAGCAAGGTTAGGAAAACACAAGTTCCGAACAAAATATTAGATATTTATTTTATTATAAATTTATTGTAATAGACATTTATTTTATTAATCTAATTTTTATTTAAAAAATTTTTAATTAAACTTCTAGTTTTGATTTAGAAATTTTTATTTCTCCAGTAAAATCATTCTCCATTTTTTTAGAAAAACGAACACTTATTTTTTTAGAAAAAAGTGGAGCACTAATAACAAGTGTTTCATACTCTCCTCCTTCACCAGCAACATTCACACCATATTTCTTACTTAACTTAACCAAAGAATCAATGTCTTTTGTTGTAATTATTCGCCCAAGCCAGTCTTTGTCTAAACCAAGACATGCGATTTTTGTTATCATTATTTTAAAATTTTCTTTTAATAATTGACGCATATATTTTTCTTGGTTCATATGCCAAAGAGGAGCAAAATGCCTTATTCCGATTTTTTCAGTTATTTTCTCAATTCTCTCACGTTGGTAATTAGAAAATAATGCGCCTGAAGAAACACCTTCAATTTTGTAAACAAGAATCGCTTTTTTAATTGCTTTTTCTAAATCTTTCAATTCAATTTCTTTTTTGCCTAGTGTTTTAACAATTATTAGTGGAATGTTCATTGCTTCTGCTTGTAATTTCGCAAGAGCAATTGTTGGAGTATGAAACATGAAAGAATCCTTATTTTTTGAATCAATTGTTATTAAACATTTTATTTCATATCCTTGTTTTTTCATTAAGTGTAATGCAAAAATAGAATCTTTTCCTGTTGAAACAAGAGAAGCAATTGGAATATTTTTTTTAGAAAGCAATTTTTGTATTTTTTTATTAGACTTGTTCTTGTTAGAATTATTTATGTTTTGTGCTTTTTCTTGTAATGATTGTAAATAAAGTGCTTTTGATTTGAATTTATTTTTTTTAGCTAAAAATTCCAGTGCTTTGTCAAAATTGCTTCCATATTGAGCAGCTTTTTTCGGTCGGAAAGCAATTTCTTTAGGCAACCCCAGTTCGAAAGCAAATTCACGAAGAATCTTTTTGTTGATATTATTTTTTTTGTCAACTTTGTATTTTTGTGAAAGCAAAAGAGCTTTTGAAACAAATTCTTTGTCAAGAAAAGGAACTCTTAATTCTACTCTGTTACTCATAGTTACAATATCTTCAAAATACAAGTCGTTTTCGTACATTTTTATTAAATATGAATAACAATCCTTGTTGATATCATTACTTTCATTAAATCGATTGTAGCCAGCAAATAATTCATCTGCCCCCAAACCAGAAAAACAAATTTTTTCTCGCACTATTTTTGTGGCAAAATAAATTGTTGATGCTATTCCAACACGCACAGGATCAACGGATTCGATGAGAGAAATTATTTTTGGAAGAGTGGATTCAAATTCTTTTAAAGAAACTAGGTTTATTCTTACTACTGAATTTAATTCATAAGAAGCTTTTTTTGCAAACTCTAAATCCTTTGGCGCAGATAAATCTTTTATACATGCAAAATAAGAATTAAATTTTATTTTGTCGTTTTGCAGAATTTTTCCTATTAATGCTGAATCAATTCCGCCAGAAAGAAGTAAGGCAAACTTTTTTTCAGGAATTCTTTTTGAAACTGCTTTCAACAAGGATTGTTTTATTTCTTCGCTTGGTTTTTTCATTTTTACTTTGTTGTTTAATTCTAAATTTATAAAAGAAAGATTTCCTGTTTCAATATGAAATGAAAGAATTTTTCTTGGACTAAGGTTTTGTGAACCAAAATGAAGAGCTTTTTTTTCTGATGCAAAAGCAAATTGTTTTGTTTCTTCATTATAATAATAAACAAGTGGTTTTACTCCAATAATATCTCTTGCTAAAAATATTTTTTGTTTTTCTTTTGAATAATATGCAAAAGCAAAGTCTCCATCTAATTCTGAAACGATTTCGTCTATTTTTTCAGTCCCTTTTTTATCAATTAGTTTTAGAATTAAATCAGAATCATTCTTTGCACGTAAAGAATATTTTTTGTTTATTTCTTTCCAGTTATATATTTCATTATTTGAAACAAGACAACCAGAACTGCTACATAATGGTTGTTTTACAAAATTAATTATTGAATGTAAGTTGTGCCCAAGCACAATGCTTTTGTGAGAAAATATTCTTGAAGAATCTCTCCCTCTGTTCTTCATTATTTTCAAACCATTTTTTGCCAATTCTTTTCCATTATCAAAATTCGCAAAACCAATTATTCCACACATAATATAATTAAAGGAAAAATAGAATATAATTGTTTGTGAAAAATCAAAAAGCACTAAAGAACATAAAAAGTACTAAAGAACATCTTGTTTAGAATAGTCCTTCTTTTTTTAGTTCTTCTTTTATTTCCTTTACACTTTTTTTGTAATAAACTGCTTCTTTTTCAAGAGCATCTGCTAAATTATCCAACCTTGCTAAAATTTCTTTTATTCTTTCCTTATTCATTACTATCCCCCACAAAAATAACTTTTTTTCTAAATACTTCTAACTAATATAAAAGAACGAAATTAATCGCTCTTCCATAAACCGTGAATATTACAATAGGCTCTTGCAGAAATTACTTCAACATCACATAACTCAAATTCTGGTTTTTCTCCAGGAGAAAGATATTTTCTCAAAACTTTTTTTCCAACTATCGCTTCGATCCATTCAATATAATGTGCTTCTTCCATTGGGTGTTCAACAGAACCCACTTTTATAACAGTCCCTTTTTCTGTTTTTTCGATTATTGGCTTGTGTTTTTCATTTCCTTCGTCCATTGTTTTTTCTACTTGCAAATCCATTGGTTTGCCACAACAAACTAGTTCTCCGGCCCCAGCATGCACTAATTCAACAATATTACCACAAACACTACACTTATACACTTGATTTAATTCAGTCATTTTTATCACTCCAAAAAGATATAGTTAGATTAGATAAAAAGCAATTAAAAAGATATTTATATTAGGAAAAACCTAATAATCAAATGCAATACCATAAAATATTAACTATTTTCACAATGCTTTTTTTGGCAGGATTTTGTCTAGCCAATGCAGTAAGTAGTTTTACTATTACTTCAGATAACGGTTATGGGAATGATGCTAACGTTTTGCTTGCAATAAGTGTTGAAGATGGAAATAGAATGCAGTTTTCTTGTAGCGGAGCAAGTTGGAGTACATTAGAAACATATGCCACCTCAAAATACTTTGATCTTAATTCTGGTTTGTATGGTTGTGCGGCAAGCAATGGTTTGAGAACATTGTATATAAAAGCAGAGTATACAGACGGAAATTATTCTAGTGGGAGTCATGACGCAAATATTATTCTTGATTTTATTTCTCCAGTAGTAACAAGTTTTTCTCCAAGTGATGAAATAATTCCAGGCGATGGAAAGAATGGACAAGCAATATCTGTTACACTAACTGATGACATTAATTTATCAACAATAAGTTTTTCTTTGGACAGAGCAAGCACCGATGTTTATGATAACAAGACTACAAAGTGTACTATCACAGGAACAAGTAAGACCTGTTCTTTTACCGATCTGGATGTAGACCGAGGAGCAAGTTATACTTACACCTATATTGTTACCGACATGGGAGGAAATACTTTCACTGACACAAACACTTTTTCTTTTACAGATTCTGTTGCCCCCAGCGCACCAACAGGATTAATTGGAACAGACACTAACATTAATATTGATCTTAACTGGGCAAATAATTCAGAAAATGATCTTAATTCTTACGCGATTTATAGACTTCCTTTAACAGGATTTGATTGTAATTCAGAAACATTCGTTGCATATTCAGACACAAATGGTTATTCTGACACAGGTTTGGATGAAAATACAACTTATTATTACAAAATAAAAGCGATTGATTGGACAGGAAACTTTTCTAGTTGTTCAGACCAAAATAGTTTTACAACAGATTATAATTTTTCTAGCGGACCAACAATAACAAGAACAGACGTTAGTTGTGCAACAAACACTTGGTGTTATGATAATACTCCAACATTTAGTTTTGCTGTTACAGGCGCAGAATATTCTTGGTTATGGACAACAAGCAGTGACACAAACCCTAGCGACTGTAATTATGGAAGTGATTGTAATACTACTTCAACAACAACATTAACAAGTTTGGATAATGGAACAAGTTATTTCAAAGTAAAAAGTTGTAAACCCACTGGTTGTTCTCCAACAAGCGCTTTCACATTAAAAATTGATTCTACTTCTCCAAACCAACCAAGTCCCACGCTTACATTAGTTGGAAATGATGTGAATGTAAAATGGGCAGCAGTTACTGATTCTGGCGGAAGTGGAATGTACAGGTATTATATTTACAGATCAACAAGTAGTACTTTTAGTGTTGGAATAGGAAACCAATTAGGATATGTTGCAGACGGAAATTTATTTTATTATGATGATAGTCCTTTTTTTGGAGAAACTTATTATTATAAAGTATTAGCAATGGACATCGCGGGAAATTACAGCAGTGATTATAATGCTCCAAAACCAAGCATAACAATACCCACAGATTATAACTTAGTAAAAATAACAATCGAAACATACAATAAAGTTGGTAAAAAAACAAAATACTTTAACACAGCAGAAGACTTTAACATGGAAATAACTTTTTCCAGAACAGTAAACGATTTTAATTTATACAAAACAATTGATGATGTTAACACAACAGTCGTTTCTAACCAAGATGGAATTACTTCATACAATTTCGATTTTACTACAAGTGCTAATTACACAGACATAAATTTTTTCTTAGAAATGAATACTGACGTAAACAAAGTAATTTACGAATATCATTTGTATTTTGATAATACTGCCCCAGCAGTATCATTCAACAATATTACAGAAGGACAAACAATAACTGATGATTATAGTATTGAAATAAACACAAGCGATAATTATGAAATATACAAAATCGAAGTTTATTTAGATGACATTTTATTAGGAGAAGCAGTGGATTTAGAAGAAGCTGATTTTTGGAGATATATTCTAACTGCAAGCAATCATAACTCTGGAACATTAAAAGTTATTGCTTATGATAGAGTAGGATTAACTGCAACCACAGACGCAAACATAATAATTGATTATACTCCCCCCGTAGATGAGAATACTATTCTTCCTCCAGAAGAAATCACATTAGCAAGTGTTGTAGAAAAAATGAATGCAGCCTTTGCAAAAAAAGATGAAATAGAAGAAAAACTAGCTAATAACCCCTTGTATTTAGACCAAGGTTTAAAACAAGAAAAAGAATTAGCAGATGCCTTACTAGCAGAAGCAGAAACTTATTTAGAAACTAATTTAGAATTAGCAAACCAAAAAGCAGTTGAAGCATTTAACAAATACGCATCAATAATCCAAATGGCAGAAGGAGGAGCACTAAATATTCTTCCAGTTCCCCCAGAATTAAATGATTTTATTCTTGTAATTGTACTTGTAATAGTTATTGCAATTTCTTTATTTGCAACAATATTTTTAATGAAGAAAAAAGGTTTGTGGTTATTTGACAAAACCCCTATTTGGGAAAAGAAATACTAACTATCTAAAAAACATATTAATTATTTAAAAAGATACCGCTCGAATTAAACTCAATTTTTGAAACAAAAACCTTTTTAAAAAGAAAGTAGTTATTTCAAATATGAAAAAGTTGTTCTTGGTTGGAATATTACTACTTGTTTTTTCTCTTAGTTTTGTAATGGCTATAGAACAAACAGATCTTGACCAATTAAACGATACTGTTGGAGGAGATAATGGCGATCTAGCAAATGTCTTGAGTGCATTTGGAATACTAGAAAGTGCAAGGATAAATGTTTTCGACGAATCAACAAATACTATTTATGGAGTAGTAATAGAAAATAGTAATGTTACAAGTATTCTTCCTGGACAAAAAGTTGACAACCCAAATTATACTGTTAATGTTAGTGAAGTTGCATTGAACGCGATTAGTAACGCTACTGATCCTGCAAAAGAAGCTATTGCACAATTCAAACAAGGAAACATTACAGTAGAAGCCCATGGGATAGTAGAAACAATTCAATTATTTTTATTTAACATTTACTTATTCTTTCAATAAATAATACTCCATATCCTTTCAATAAATAACAAAGAATTCGAATAAAATCATTCTAAAGAAGATAAATTTTTTAATAGAATTATTTTTTTAATGTAGGTTCTTCAAATTCAATAATTGAACCTGCTTTTATTTCTACTTCATCAGCTTTTCTAAGACTCATTAATTGTTTTTTTGACAAAATATCATAATGTTTTATTTGAGTTAAGTGTTCTGGAATAAACCAAACATCTTCTTTTGAAGAAACCCAATTTGTTTTATCAAAGCGTTTCAAATTAACTGGTTTAGAATAAGCTCTAAGCGTTTTGAAACCATTTTCGTTCAAAAAATACTCATGAAAATAAGACATTACTAATTCTCGTATATTTTTGTAAACAGGTTCTCTGTATCTTAAAACAGCGTGGTTGGTCTTACTTATTGCTCCCCAACAATCATCTTTTTTGAATAATGCTACTACATGATCAAAATCTTTATCGTTTGCTACTAAATCCAATAATAATGGTTCTTGACCATGACAACGAAGAATTGTTGCGGCCAATAAAGCTCCTTCCATACAATGTGCTTCTCCTTTTTCTAGAACAGTTGCTGGAGAAAAACAAGTGTCTCCTTCTTTTTCAAAATTCATTCCTAATTCATTCACAAAATCTTGTATTTTTCTAGGAGTGTTAAGTGCCAAAATTGTTTCTGCATACTTTTCTAAACCAAACAAATCCTGCATGAAAAAAATAACACTTCCAAGTATTTAAATGAAAGTTTTTCATCAAAAAAACTTTTTCTAAGCAAATAGAGCCCCTTTTAAAAAGTAACTTACTGAAAAGATACTTATGGTTCTTTTTGATTTATTACAAATGACAAAAACAAAAATCATTGTACTTATTGCCCTACTCATACTATTAAGCCCAAGTTACATTAATTTGAGTTGTTTGGAAGGATATTGTGCACAAGAAACAGAAGTATGTACTTGTGGTTTTCTTCCGTTAGAATTCTTTGTTACTTTTGTATGGGCATATGTTATTGCTGCTTTTCTTGTAGAATTTGCATTACTAGTAAGAAAAATAATAAAGAAAAAATAAGAACACAGAGTAATGAATTGTTTTCTACAAAATAAAAATATATTTCCTTGCTCAACTAGGATTAAACTTCATATTTGCATTCTTGAAATTTCTTTTACCATGTTCTGTTTTTCTTCAAAAGATATCTTTGCCAAATCTTTCAATTTACATTCTCTTTCAAACACACCCATCGCACGTTCAATATGCCCTGATTGAACCATTTCATGGATTCTTTGTGCTGCTCCATAGTGTATGCCGAATTTATCTTTAATTATTTTTTCTTCATTTTGTGTATGTTTTGGTTTTGAATCAAAAATCTTTGACCTAAAATTTTGTTCTCTTGACATAAAATCCACTTTCTCCCATGTGCAAAAATCATTTGCTACAAAGAATTATTTAATTATGAATAGTATTTAACATGTTCTAAAACACATTATTCTTCGCACTCACAAACGCAGAGTGAGTACCCAGTTCGTTTAGTATTGAATTATATTGCTTAAGAGAAAGGTTTTTTAATAACTTATAATGCAGTTATAGTTATGGCTGAAACAGTTACTATTCCGAAAGAAGAATATTTGCGCTTAAAGTACAAGGCAGAAGCTGAAGAAACTGTTTTAGAAGAATTAATTCGAAGTTTAGAGGATATTAAGTGTGGAAGAATAACTAGGGTTCGCTAGATTCTTTTAACAGTTTTTCTATTTCCTCTTTATAAAAATCTAGCAAGAGAGATATTGAACTGATGACTTTCTGTTGATCTTTTTTTTCACTAATATTAATGAAGTAAACAGTTACATATTCCTTGTAAATCAAGTAATAGACTCTGTACTTATCAAACTTTTTTTCTCTGAACCATTCATAACGCAATGGTTTTCCAGTAAACGGATTTTCTACTAATTTGTCAAGTATTTTTTCAAACCAATCCTTGAAACTTTTCCCTTGCTTTTCAAGTTTTTCCTCAAATGTTTTTGTTAAAAATATCTTGTACAAGTTAAGCCACTAAAACAAAAAAAGAAAGAACTTATTAAAAAACCAGCTATTTTTGTGCGTTAATATAAGTAGATAAGCGCAGAGTGAGGGATTTGAACCCCCGCTCCGTAAGGAACTCGGTAGCTTTCGAATCCAAATTATTTATGCACCATTTTTGAATGGTGCGACGTAATTCGGATCGGCCATACGAAATTGGCCGTCTCAAGCCGAGCGCGTTTGACCACTCCGCCAACTCTGCATATAGATTGAGAAAAAGATTGTTTTTAAAGATTTGCACTAAAAAAGAAACAAAGAAAGAGTAACAAAGATATAAACTTAGCTTTCAAAGAAGATGGTCTTATTGTTTTCCAGTGGATCCAAATCCACCAGAACCACGAAAAGTTTCTTCTAAAGAATCAATTCTTATTAAGTTTGGTTGTTCATAATGTTGGATAATCATTTGAGCAATTCTATCATACTTATTTATTTCAAAAGGCTTTTTTGAAGAATTATAAATTACTACCCCGATCTCTCCCCGATAATCTTCATCGATTACTCCAGCCATAATAATTATTCCTTCTTTCATTGCTAGACCACTTCTTGCGCGAATATTCCCCCAACAACCATGCGGAAGAGCAATTGACAAACCAGTTTTTGCTAAAATTCGTTCACTTGGTTCAAGAACAATTTTGTCCATAAAAACATCTTTTTTTTCATTATCTAAACCAATAATAAATTCTCCAGAAGACTTCAAATCAATTGCACATGCTTTGTCAGAGTAATAAGCTGGTAACAGTTTTTCATCAGGACAAACAATTCTTAGTTCCATTACCTAGAAAAAGAACAAAACCATTAAAAATTAGAATTAAAAAATCAGAAAAAATAGTTTTCTGTCTGTTGCAAGAGCAACAGGCAAATTCTTCGCCCCGGCTCGGCGAAAGGAGCCTAAGCGTAAAAGAGACAAGTCAGGGAACCAACACAACCTTTTAAAAAAAAGGTTGGCGAAAAACGCTTTGCATGTGGTATGGCTTGCCTCTTCTAACTCCCAACACGATATTATTCTAAATAATTCTATTTAAATAAGTTATGGAAAAGTAAACATAACCATAAATTCTGTTTTTTTGGATTTGTTTTGCTTAGAAAGATTTATTAAAGTAGGAATCCATTATTATTCAAATCACTGAGAGTGAGCTATTTGGCTGAAGAAGAGACAAGAAAATCAATTTACGAGGATGATTCAGATAGAGTTGAGAGAACCATCGACACTTCAGGAGATATGTTTGACGATGTTTTTGGAGAAGATGATGAAAAAAAAGCTGCTAAAAAACGGTTAGAAGAAAAAGCAAAAGAACTAAAAGAAAAAAATAACAAGAAACCAAAAGAAGTAGAGAATGATGAAGAGATTGGAGAAGAAGTGAAAAAAAAGAGTAAGAAAGTAGTAAAAACAAAAGAGGACGAAGACACAGCAGAAGACGAGGACACTGACGAGGAAGATTTAGAAGAAGATGAGGAGTCTGATGATGACAGTGAGGACGAAGATTCTGAAGAAGAAGATGACAGTGAAGATGAAGATTTAGAAGATGACGATGTATCAAGTGATAGTGAAGATACTTCTTCGAACCCGCCGGACGAAATCGGCGAGCCTGAAATATTTTTAGACAAGGAAGATGTTGAAAATAAAAAGAAGGAGGTTACTGGAAAATTAAATTTGAAAATCAGTGTTGATGAAGAAGAAGAGGAAGAAAAACAAGTAAAGAGAAAAGCTAGTCCTTTAGAAAAAAAAGTTATTAAGAGTGTGATAAAAAATAAGGCAGAAAAAGCAGTGAAAGAAGAACATGATGATTTAGCAGAATATTTATTGAGGGAACAAGGAGTGAAAGAAGAAGGAGTAAAAAGAGAAGATCTAGAAAAATGGGGTTTTGAAAAAGAAGCAGAAAATATTGGAGAAGAACAAGAAAGAGAAGAATTAGAAAAAATAGAAGAAATTAAGGGATTAAAACCAAGAATAGATTTTTTGGTTAATGAAGAAACAGGACACGCTTATATTGGAAGAAAAAAAAGTGTGTTGAAAAAATATGGAGAAGAAGCCGGATTGTATGTTGGAAAAGTTGGAGAAGATGAAAAAAGAGGAACTGATATTTATTTAGATGGACTTAATCCGCACGTTGTATTTGTTTGTGGAGCGAGGGGGTCTGGAAAATCCTATGTGTTGGGAGTAATAGCAGAAGAACTCGCATTAAAAAACAAACAAGTTGGAATAGTTGTTGTTGATCCAATTGGTGTTTTTTGGTCAATGAAACATCCAAACAAAGAAGAAAAAGAATTAGAATTATTAGCCCAATGGGAAATAATGCCACAAGGATTAGATAATATTAAAGTGTTTATTCCAGTGGGGATGAAGGGTGCTGTTCCAAAGAGCACCTATGATTCTACTTTCTCAATACAACCTGCTTTGTTAACAGCAGAAGATTGGTGTTTAACATTTGGTATTGATAGATTTTCTCCAACAGGATTGTTAATGGAGAAAGGAATTACTAGAGTAAAAAAAGGTTTTAGTACTATTGATGGAAAAACAGTCAGAGGAAAAGAAAATACTTTTTCTTTAGAAGACCTAATATTTTGTTTTGAAAAAGATTCTGAATTAAATGATAGAGAAAGAGGATACAAAACAGATTCTATTAGAGCACTTGTATCAAGGTTTGATGCGGCAAGAAGTTGGGGAATTTTTGATGAAAAAGGAACTCCTTTAAGTGCTTTGTCAAGAGCCGGACAAATGACAATTCTGGACACAAGTTTTTTAGAAGACAATGTTAGTGCACTTGTAATAGGAATATTAGCAAGAAGATTATTATCAGCAAGAAAACTTAGCACAAGAAGAGAAGCTGCAGGAAAATTTTCAGAAACAACTATCGAGGACTTGGTTGAAGTAAATGTTCCTCCAACTTGGTTGTTTATTGATGAAGCACACACTCTTATCCCTGGAGGAAACCAAAAAACACCAGCAAGCAGTGCGCTTGTAGAATATGTAAAACAAGGAAGGAGACCTGGATTGAGTTTGGTTTTTGCAACACAACAACCAAGTGCTATTGACTCAAGAGTTTTGAGCCAATTAGATGTCATAATGGCTCACAAGTTAGTTTTTGATGATGATGTAAAAGCAATACAAAAAAGAACTCCCGCAATTATTCCGGGAGCATACAAAAAATCAAATTTTATTAAAACTCTCCCAGTTGGAACAGCGTTAACAGGAGATAGACAAGAAACAACTGCGAGAGCATTCGTAATGAATATTAGGCCAAGAATGTCACAGCACGAAGGAAGAGATGCAGAAACAGTTGAAGTAGTACACGAGTTAAGCACTGACCAAGTAGAAAAATTAGCAGTTAGTATTGTGTTAAGACAATTAGAAAAAGACCCAAGTATTAGTATTGCTAGTTTAAGACAAACTTTAGAATCATTGAATGATACTTACAAACAAAAAGTTCTATTAGAAACTATTCTTGAAGCAATAAGAGCAAAAGGAATTGATGTTGATGAAGAAGAAGGAAAAATATATGCAACTGGTGTTCTAGCAGAAATGGAGGCTGAAAAGGAAGCAGAAGAACTTGAAGCCAAGACCGAAGAACAAAAAGAAGAACTAGCCAAGGCAGAAGCTGTTTCTGGGCACACAAAAGAAGAATTAGAAAAAGGAAAAGATGAAGAAGAAGAGTTAGAAGAAAAAGGTTATGAGGAAAAAGTTGAGCTTTCAGCATTAAAAGCAAATGTTTCTGAACAAGACGCAAGAAAAATGTTAGCAAAGTTAAGATTGAAAAAAGCACTTGGTTTGTTTGGTGAAGAAGAAATTGTTGACAGACTTAATATGAAATATGGAACACTGTACAAAATAAAGTATAATTATTTTTCTCAAAAAGATGCTTTCCAAATCGGAGAAGCATACATTAATTCTCTTTCAGGAGAGTTCATTCACGATAGAAACGGAGCCTTGATAGAAAGTAATGGTTTGCCTGCTTTAATTGATTTGAATGAAGCAGAAACAAACGCAATAAAATTATTAAATAAGAAACGTTCACTTGAAGAATTAGCAAAAGGACTCGAAATGGAAAAAGGAAATGCAAAAAGAGTGTTAGAAAAATTAGCCGAAAAGGATTTGGTTATAGCAGGAAAACAAAAAGAAGAGTTTGTGTATTCTTTAAAGTATCCACTGGATCTTCCAATGAATCCTTTACATGCAATACTATCAAGTATTGGAAAGAGACCAATAGTAGAAGTTGAAAGTGCAGCAATGCTTCCACCAAATCTTGAAGAAAAAAGGGCAATTGAATTGTTAAAGAAACTTTGGGGAAATGTTAATGTAAAAGAAATTACTCATCTCTTCCTTCCAGTATGGGAAGGCGTATTAAAAAAGAAAACAGGGGAAGAAAGAGTTGTAAGAATTGATGCTATTAATGGAAAAGAAATTAAATAATTTTTACTTTGCCTTTTTCATATTTCTTCGAATTGTTTTATTGTTTGGAATGGAGCAAAACAATTTGCTCTCCCCCTTTGGACAGCAATCCTCATTTTTGGAATATAAATTGTTAGCTCTGCTAATGGTTCTGACAAGACTATTTTCAAAACTTTTTCTTTGAACTCATTATCAACAAAGAACAAATCTTCTTTTTTGAATAGCTCTGGAATTTTTTCAATTACTTCTTTTGTTCGTATATCCATAGAAATCTTTTCTACTCCAGAAAACAAAACTATTTTTCTTATTAATTCTTCATTAAAATCAAATACTCGTTCATCATTAAAATTTAGTTCGCGTAAACGCTCTTCTTGCATTCCTAACAAAGAATTCATTTTCCCCAAGAATTCTTGTCGCTCGTCCAATTTTTCTTGTAGATCACTAATTGTTTTTATGGTAAACAATGAATTTTCACGAGCATTTTGTAACAAGTCAGGACTTTCGTTTGCTCTTTCAGTAAGCACTATCAATAGTTGTACTACTTCATCTATTTTTTGGATTGGTTTATTTATTATTTCATTTAATCTAAGAACAAGTTTTTCTTTCATTTCAATATGTATTGATGCTAATCCCTTATCAGTAATAAATATGCGTGAACCTTCGCGTTTTATTTTTCCAAGAGACTCCAGGTTTTTTAATGATCTACTCAAAGCAGCATTTGCAGAAGCAGAATTCATGTAACGATTAGAAATTATCGAAAACAATTCATTAAATTCTGCATTGCTCTTTTGTTTCAATATTAATAGTATTGTATTATCAAAAGTCATAAATCAATATTTATGCAAAGAGTTCTTTTATCTTTTGTTTTGCTTCTTGTATTTGCATATCACTAAGTTTTAGTCCTTGAGGAGTTTTTTCAGATTCGCTTTCAATGGAATAGATTCTTTCTTCGGATTCTTTTTGTTCTTGCATTCGTTTTGGAATACTTGGAACAATTCCAATTGCTTTTTCAACATCCAATGGAAACTTTCCAGGATCAGCAGTCTCATATATTACCCCAACATCATTTGCATTTCCTGTTTTTTCAAAATGATAACTTTCAAGTGACTTCCACCCAACTGCCCCGTGAGGATCTAAAATAACTCCAAACTCTTCATATGCTTTCTTCATTGTTGAATAATGAGTTTTGTTATCAATACTTATGGAATAAATATCTTTTCGCATTTCTTCCAAATCAGGCATTGTATCAATTACCCCCATATTTATGACTTTTTGTGTTTTTGTATCTCTTTTGTCATACATATGTCCTCCATAAAAATCAATCAATCTTGCTAAATTGCTTGGGTGCGAAACAATCATTGCTGATGAAGGAGATTTAACTGATGGTCCAACAATATATTTGCCAGTGTTTAAAAAATCTGAGAATTCTTTGTTTTCATTTACTCCACAAATAATTTTTTTTATTGGAAGTCCCATTTCTTTTGCTAGAACAGTCCCCATCATGTCTCCAAAATTTCCTGACGGGATGGACGCTACAAATTCTGTTCCAACTTTTGAATAAGCATAAAAAGGATAGACTGATTGGGGGAGTAATCTTCCAAGACTAATAGAATTTGCTGATGTTAATCTTTCAGAATCTTTAAAAACTTCTTTTGCGAATTCTTTATCTCCTAAAAGAGTTTTTGCCAAGGCTTGGCAAACATCAAAATCCCCGTTAACCTCAAATGCATAAATATTTTTTTTAAGAGTTGTCATTTGTTTTCTTTGTCCTTCACTAACTGCTCCTTTTGGAAAGAAAACAATGTTATCTACATTGTCTAAACCATGTAATGCGTCAGCAACTGCTCCTCCTGTGTCTCCGCTCGTTGCCACTACTACAACGCGTCTAAGATTTCTTTTTCCTAAAAAATAATTTAATGCTCTGCCAAAAAACCTAGCAGCATAATCTTTGAATGAATATGTTGGTCCCTTGGTCAACCACATTATATAAATCGTGTCATTAACTTTCAAAACATTGGTTGGAATTTTTTCTTCTAAATAAGCATCATCTAAAAGTGCTCTTAATTCTGGTTCAGGGATTTCTTCGATTAAAAATTTTGATAAAACTTGAAATGCTATTTCGGAATATTTTTTTCCTTTCATTAATTCTAGATCTCCTTTTGAAAACCTTGGCATCTCTTTTCTATCAACCATATAGAGCCCGTAATCTGGAGCCATACCAATAAGTAGTGCTTCTTCAAAACTTGCTCTCTTACCAGATTTAGAATTAGTGCTATAATAAGTTACCATTAAAAGCTAAAAGAACAAATTATTTATAAAATAGACTCGCTAAAAAGATTTAGTTCTGAGTTACTTTTTTCATTCTTTTTCCAAGTGAATAAGGCACTTTTGCATTACACACTGTACATTCAGCAGTAAATGTTGGTGTTTTATTCTGTTTTTTTACAGTAGCAACATACTTGTATTTTCCACCATAACCCTTGCCTGTATTTTTCGCGTGCCTTACATTACCCTTAGCAAGAGTTCTTCCCTTGCCTGCTTTGAATTCTTTTAGCTTGTGCTTAGTGTGTTTCTTGCACTTTTTACAGTATATTTTTTTGTCTTTGGGAAAATTCATATTATCGCCTTAAATTTCGCTTTAAACAAGCTCACCAATTAGAAGAAAAGTGGATGGAAAGCTTTTAAAAGGTTCTTTGAAAAACAAAAACAAAGAACTATTTAGAAAGAAGTGAGGGTTTAAAGGCTGTGTACTTAAATAGAAATCCTGTACTTAAATGAGGCTTGTGTACTAAATTAATTATTGTTCGTAATATTTGCTTAGTTGATTTAATGATTTTAGGTATTTATTTACTTTTATTGTATTTGCCATGGAAACTATTGCGTCTCTATACTTATTTTCTGGAAGGGATAAGGCTAAATTTTTAAATTCATTTTTATATTTGTTTAAATTTGTCTTGCTTTTTATTAGCGCTTTGGATGTTATTAAGGCTTTTACTGCTAATTCGACTTCCTTCTTTGTAGGATTAGGATTATTACAAATTTGCAAAAGTGCCCTTTTTTCTTCGTCAGCCCCATACGCTAAAATATAATATATTGGCAAGGTTAGTCTGGCATTAAAAATATCTGATAGTTGATTTTGATAACTTCTAAACGAGTTAAATTCAGTTATTGCAAAATCGCCAATATCATTTGATAAGTGTAATCCGGTTCCAAAAATAATTCCTAATTGCCTTAATTTTTCACAAGTTTGTTTATTTTGTTTTGCAAGTAAGGCGCCAATTTCAAAACTAAGACCATATAGCTGTCCACTTAGTAGTTTGGCTTTTTTTTCAAAATATTTGATTGCATCCTCGTCGGAAGCAAATTGTTTAATTGTTTTGATATTTGTCTGTGTTTCTTCTAATTGACCTTGATAGCTTAACATAGTGGCTACTGAGAATAAATTTGATATTTTATTTTTAGTCGCAAGAGAACATTTGATTTCTTCTATTACTTGTTGAGCCAATTCTCTTAATATTGCTGAAGATGCAACTACTGCAGAAATTTTTTCTTTATTATCCAATACATTATTTTTATTATCAAAAATCCAATTGTCTAAATAACAAAATTGGTTTGATAATTCGGAAAGGGCTAATGCAGGCATAAGGTTTTGTAAATTATCTTTTCCACCAAACACTTTGTAAGTTAAATATGTTATATTGGCTCGCATTATTGGAGTTTCTTTTCGTTTAATAGATATTTCTAAAACTGTTTTTTCAAAGTCCTTTTCTAAATTTAATTTTATAATTTTATTTACAATATATTCATTTATTTTTGGAGAAATTTTGTGAATAGTTTCAAAATAAGGGTGTGAATAGTTATTTCTCATAATGCCGCCTTTTATATTTTTAATATTAAAATAATGATTATTTGGTATGTTTCTGAAACGTTTGTATGTTGCTGAGTATTTTTTCGGTTACTTGTTCTTCTAATGGGTCTTTTATTTCTTTTAAGTGCATTTCTTTTACTGCTTCAGAATATGTTTTTCGGAGTAATGTACTTGAATCGGAACCAAGGTTTATTTTTATAGCAAGTCCATAACGTATTAAGGTTGAGCTTCTAAACTCTGGCGGAATTCCTTTGCCATCAAAATATAACTCAAAATACCATTTTCCGTGGTGGTTCTTTTTGAAAGCCACTTCGCCATAGACAATTTGTCCATTTGGAGTTTTAAGGTTACTATTAATGATTTCTCTTTTTGAATTTTTACTTATGCCAGAAATTTTTATCTTTGGAAAAACACAATCTTCGCTAAGTCTTCTTAAATAATAATTGTGTGAATAAACCAGTGTGAACTCAATACTTTGGGCTTCTTTTGGAACATAAAACTCTCCTTTGTGCGTGTCAACCAATTTTTTCTTAATATCTTTCGCTTTATGTTCAGGGCGTAATTTTCCTTCAAAATTAAATTTCAACGAATCATGGCACAACCCAATGTCCAAAGGGTCATCCAACACAAATACAACGTCAGTTTTCTTTTCTACTTTTGTGCATGAATTTAACACCATTGCTTTTACTGATTCAGCATTTTTACAAAAGTTAGGAAAAAATAAATCCATTGCTTTTCTACAAGCAAGAGAAACTAAAGGTGCAGAAAAACTCGTACCTACTTCCGAACATACGGAATCATTTTTTGATAAGCACCAAACTTTATTCCCATTAGTATCTCCGCCGAAAGCAAATATTTGTGGTGGGCTAAGATTATTTTCACTTTTGTGGTTAAATGGAGACCCAACGAGTCCAAATAAAGAAAGATTTTTTTGATCTTGTTCAACAGACCCCACTGAAAAAACATTTGGAGAGAAAGCGGGACTTGATACACTTAAGTATTCATTTTTATCTGGTTCTTTTATTCTACGTTTGAGAAGTTTTTTCCCGACGTTTCCTGCTGAGTTTACCAGCACAATATTATTCAGTTGGATATAGCGGTCAATTTTCATTGCTTCATTAACATAAACTCCAAGTTCTGCTTCCGTTTCGGGCGGATAAGGATAATTTATTGATAGATTAAATATGTTTGTCTTATCTTTTTCAATTTCTACAATTTTAGATATTGCACTTGACAAAGGAACATCAATTTTATCAAAGTCTTGAATATTATAAGAAATAACTTTTGCATTTGGTTTAATTAAACTTTCTTGATTAAAAATATCTTTTCCAAACATTGCAATGCTGGAAACTAATGTTCCGTGCCCTTCATTGTCAGCAAGGTCTTCTTTTTCATCAAATAAGGTTTCTTGCCGAAGATATTTTGAAAATAAGGCGCTTGATACGCCAGTATCAATTACACAAATCTCTCCAAGTAATGATTGGTCAACTTCAATTAATTGTGGTTTGCTTTGCGAGGGTTGTTGGGTTTGGATTTGCGAAACTTCACAAGACATTACTGGGTCAATATATTCTATGAACTCTTTTTTTATTAAATCCAATATATCAGTTTTATTTAATTCTGCAACAAAAATGTTTATCAAATCGTTTCTTGTTGCCTTGATTTCTTTTTGTTTAAAATATTCTGATAAATTTTCTTTTACCATCAATTCTTCTTGTTTATTTGGTAAAGAAAATATTGAAATGTTGGCTTTTGCAGTTTTTATTCCTGAACTTTCATTTATATCAATTTTTTGTAGCAAAACTTTTGAAACCTTGAGCTCACTATCCCAACGAGTAATTTTTTTGTTAAGATATTGTGCAACATATTTTGGGATGTTTTTTTCCAGTTTCTTTTTAACGGAATCAAATTTGTTGCTTGAAATTGCTATGATTCCTGAATTATCTAAAACTATTTTTACAAGTTCTCCTTCAAAATAGTCTCGGATTATTTTAAGTGATGAATTAGAATAAATTGGAATATCTTTTTTCATTTCAATATACCAAAATGACGGGAGTTTATTTTCAGTTGCTTCAATATGTTCTTTTATTTCTGTTACAAACCCTTGTGCCTCTTCAGGGTCATATTCAATAATTTCTTTTTGTCCAAAAAAAGTCCCATAGTCTTTTGGGATAGTTTCCTTTGTGGGCACCAAGAAGAATTCTTTTAATTTGACATTTGAATCTTTAGTCATATTCAACACTATATATTATTTAACCTTTGTTCTTTTCAACTTATTTTTTAGGGCGTCTTCAACAAGTTCCCCAATACTAAGGTTACTTTTAACAGCGAGAATTTTTGATTCCTTCCAAACATC
>CAYWUL010000009.1:0-46310 GCA_964461205.1 uncultured archaeon
GTTGGAATTAGTTGGTTTGTAGTGTTTGATTACTTCGCTTTCTTTGGAGGAATATATGTTTTGTGGATATTATTATCGTTCGGTTTGACAGGAGTAATAATCGACTTCTTCTTTGTTAATCCTGGCGGCGGAGTAGAAAAAACACCCGGTATATCAACCGGGGGCGAGTTTATGGCTAGACAAGCACAAATGCAAAAAGCTCGAAGAGGGAGATAATGAATAATACTGGAAATTTATTGTTAATTATTCTTCTTGGAATAATTGTTGTTACCTTTGCTTTGCCCGTAGCAATGTACATGTTTAAACCGCTTGATTTAATTGTAAGAGTAATATTGATTTTTGTAATAGTTACAACAGTAAGAGGGTATTTAGGAAACGGAATAGTAATGCTAATAGTATCAGGGATACTAATTTATTTCTTAGTTTTTAAATGGTGGTGGCTTGCGTCAAGTAGTTGGTTGTTCTTAACATTGTTAAGTATTGGTTTCTTTGGAGTAATTGTGTGGGGATTAGGCACTACTCTGAGAAAAGGATAAGTTTATTTAGTAAAAAAAATAGAATATTTGTGGTAACATGGTATTTGATTTTTTTGGAGCAATAGGAGGAAGCGACATAGCAATGAGCTTCGCACTCGTATTAATGATAATATATTTTATTTGGTTCTATAATTGGGGAAAAAAACAATTAGGAACAAAAATAGGATTATTATTAGCAATTGTTTTATTCTATCTAACATTTTATTTATACCCTGACTTAGTATGGGTGCCATTTGTGTTATTTATTCTTGCAACGTTTGGAAAAGATTTATTGGAGAGAATTCCAAAGTGATAAAGAATGGATTTGTTAAACTACGTTATTTCAGTTGCATTAATCGCAATGGTAATACAATTTGGAGAATTGTGGATGGGAGTTGGAGCAACACTCATATTAATAATTGCTTCAAAAGATGTCAAAGTCAGTTTCTTATTATTAATTTCTCTCGGAGCAATGTATTTTGTTAACGGAATTGGAATGAAAGAATACTGGATGGTCGCAGTACTTGCACTAGTTGCACTAGGTTATCTTCTTGGTGTTGGCGGAGAAGAAAAGAGTGCTGATCCATATGCTGGATTACTCGGCGGAATGGATGCTGGTGGAATGGGAATGTGAGTTCCATGAATTCTGGCGCTTTTATTATATTACTCGTTCTTGGAATGCTAATGCTCTATGTTAAATTAAGTTGGGTAGGAGTAATATTTTTCTTACTAGCCTTCATTGTTCTAATTTATAATCCTAGTAAAAAAAATGCTAAGAAAGCTTGGGAAGAAGTAAAATCTGCAAAAGGAGAGAGTGTAGAAAAAGAATTTGAAGGATATTTTAAAAACGCAGGAAAACTTACTGCTGAAGCAATGACAAGAAAAGAAGGAACACAATATAGAATAACAGATCCAGCAAAGTTTTCTCCAGCATCAAAAAACTTTTTCTCAGAACTAAAAAACTTATTTAAATAGGAATTTAAAAAACACTATTTCTAGGACACTTTTCTAAGAATAAAAAAAACTACGATACCCAAATAACTTTTTAATAAATAGATTTTTTTATTTTTTTGATTCTAGTTCTGTTAATATTTTTCTATCAGTTTCTAAAACACTCTTCATTACTTCCATTACTGCACCAATCTGTGCGTTTACATCTTCAAGTTTTGTTTCCATTTGTTGTAGTTTTACAAGAGTAGAACTTGAATCAAGTTTTTTTGAAGTTTCATTAACTGATTTATGAACTTCTTCAATTTTTTTTCCAACATCATCAATTCTTTGTGCATGATCATTAAGCATATTGTGAGTTGTTGTCTCATGCAATTCTGTTTTGTGTGATTGATTTTGTAGTTCGTCCTTCATTGATCTTATTTGATCATCATTTGAAGCAACTACTGGAGAAGAATAATCATCTTCATCAGAAGAACTATTTCCATAATTATTTGAACTAGAAGAATCATTGTTAGAAGAGTTTGTTTGTGAGGAAGAGTTTGAAGAAGAACTATTTGTTTGTGAAGAAGAACGAACTTTTTCTATTTGTGCTCTTGCTTCTTCTTCTGTTAAACCAACATCTTTTAGAGTAGAAACAATTGTTGATTCATCTATTCCGGAATCAAGCATTCTTTGTACTGTTTCATTAACAATTTTTTCATTAACCATTTTATCACATTTAAATATTCTTATTTTTTCCTTTTCTGCGCCCTTACTTTTTCTCTACCCTCATACAAATCTAATTGTATTTCAATTCTATCAATCGCATCAATTATTCTTTGCCGTGCATATTCTCCTCTTGTATTATTTAGTTTTGTTTTTAAAGCGCTCAATCTAATAATTGCTTTTTCATAACCTGCCCGACCCAGACTAAATCCTTTTCCTTTAACAGGAACTCTTATAACAGGTCTTTTTGCATTTACCCTCAAAGTATTTGAAGTTCCACTACGATTATTTGCTCTTGTCCCATTCCTTGAAAAAATTCTTCCACCACGCAAAAATAACACCTCGTCAGTAATACAACTACTATTTAGAAATATAAAAAACTATCTAAAACAAAAAATATCAATTATCTTACTTTTAGTATAGTTAGAAAAGCATTTATAATTGGAAGAATATTAGTTTTAATAGGTTAGAATAATGGATTTTAAAATAGATTATGGCCCATGGGAGAGCATCTTTAACGGAGAGTTCTATGGGCACAAAGTAGAAATTGTAATGAATCCTGAAAAATATTTTTTAACACTTATTTATGATGAAGAAAGAGGACAAAAAAAAGGAGCTCTAATAGAAGGATACAAGGGTTTTGTTGCAAAAGGTTCAATCGATACTTTTGTTCAAACTCTACCAAAAAACTGTTTAGGAATAACAAAGAATATTGGAAATCGAACAGTAAAAATGTTGTTTCTTTCTTTTGAACCAGTTTATATTGATTTTAAAAAAGAGGATTTTACAAGAGAAATTGACAACAAAATAGAAAGGAGTTTTAGGGATATTGAAACTGTTAATGAATTAGCAAGGGCTTCTTCGTTAGAATTAAAAGAAACTGCTATGTCTCCAGAAACAGAGTACTCTCCAATCCTAGGAGACCCATTTATGGCAAAGAGTTTACTTAGTGGACTAAAGAAAAATGCTATGGAAATGCTTGATCTTAGCGGTTATCAAAAACCCCAAACAAGCAACATAATTCAGCTTGGTTTGAGTAAAAAAAGAGAAATAATCAAGGAGAATAGCGAAAATCTGTACCGTTGTCTTATTACAGGCGGAAATGAAAAAGAAAGGCTATATGCATCATACATTGTATGTGAACAATTCTTACTTGAGAATAAAACAGCAATAATCTTTGATAACTATAATTATTTTGATGGTTTAGGAAGGGCTGCAAAAAATGAAAACCAATTAAAAGATGAATTAATTGAATTCGAACCTGCAGGTTTTCCTCTAAAAAAATACAAAGCAAAAGATAATTTGAAAGTATCATTTAAGTATGTTGATTTATTAGGCCTAACTCGAATGATGCTTGTGGCTGATGAAAAAATAGAAAGTGCTCTTAGAAAAATTGTTATAGACGTTGATACACCTAAAGAATTTGTTGAACAAATAAAAAATATTGAAGGACTAACAGATTTTCAAAAACTAAAAATTGAGAGAATAATAGAAATAATTGGAAACGATTATGATGAATTGTTTGGAAAAACAATTAGTATTGAAGAATTAACTAAAAAGTGGCCGGGCAATTTGGGGAGAGCAACAATAATTGATGTTAAAGAATTAAATGGAGAAGAAAAAGTTGTTTTTGAAGGAGCAATAATGAATCTAATGAACAAAGAAATAAAAGGAATAGAAAAAAATACTATTATTGTCTTACCTGAAACAGAAAAAGTTGTTGCGTTTGGCGGAAAAAAATTCGAGGATTTAGAACTAGAATTACAAAACAAAGGAATTGGTTTTATTAATAGTTCTCAAAAGGAAATCCAAGAACTAAAAAATACTTCAACAGCAACAATGCAAATTGTTAGCGAGCGTGACGTTGCATTCTCAATAAAAAACGGTAGAAACTACAGAGTAATATTACGACCTAGTTTGAGTGGCGAACCAGTTTATTCATAAATTCACTTTATTTTTAATGTCTTCTAAAAATATTTTCTAGTTCTTCATCTAAATTAACTGTTGCGCGAACTTCACGATCAATGTGAAAAGTGTTTGCTATCAAGAGGGTTGCTTTTTTGTAACCAAGAAGTTGTCTTAGTTCGCCTTCAAATGTTCTAAGAACATTATCTGTTCGAATATCATTTCCAATATTTCTTTCGGTTTTTTTGGAAACTTTTTCAACTTCTAATTCTCTTCTTCTTTTTACTTCGGCAATTTGTGCTAATCGTGCATTATATTTTTGTAAAATTCCTTTTGCTGTTTTAATTTTGGCATGAGGAATTCTTAGAGCACGCATTGCGTGACTAGCAGATAAATCAAAAATAATTCCGTCTCTATTATTTTTCCAGCGAGAAAGGTTTCTGACCTTGGAATCGTTTTGTATTCTTAGCGCAGCAACTTGTGCTTGCTTTACTGCTTTTTTCTTAATATATAATCGTTTATAAGTTCCAAACATTATTTTTTGAAATCTTTTTCCCAACAAAAAACACCTTTTTTGAACACCTATTTCTTTGTTTTTTCTATTAGATCTTTTACTTGAGAAAGAGTTGTAAATTCTAAAGGGTTGATTGAGTCAATAATATATTTTAGTTCTTTTAGTTCTTCTTTTGTTGCTAGGCGAGATTCTAAATCAGCTACTTGCGCTTCTAATAAATCAATTTTTTGTTGAAGTTTTTCTACTTCTTCTGCATTCGCCCCACCTTCAACTGCTTCTTTTGGAGAAACTACTTTTTCTTCTAAACCCTTTAATTTTTTGTTCAAAACAATTAGATTTCTTCCAAGAATTTTTTCATTACGAACAACATATTTTATTTTCTGAGTAATTAATAAAATACTTGAATTTAGCGCACGTATGTCTTCTCTTACTCCGCTAGAAGGAGCAGAAGTACTTTGTCTTGATCGATTTGGTCTTGGCATATTTACCACTTAAAGCTATTATTAAATGGTTATTGATACTTAAAAGTTTATTGTATGGAAGAAAGAAAATTTGAAGCATTATTACTTGATATTATTTATGAAGACAATGAAGAATTTTCTATGATAAAAGTATTTGTAAATGAAAAAGGAAAAAGTTATTGGTTAACTGACAATACATTCCACCCTTACTTATACATAACGGGTAGTGTTGATATTGAAAAATTAAAGAAAAAAAAGTTCGGAGAAGACGGATATAATATACTAGAAATAAAAAAAACAAAAAAAGAAGCTTTTGGAAATATTGCTTATCAAATTTATTTCAAAAAAGTGTCTCAATTAATTGAAGCAAAAAAAGATTTTAACGAAATGGGAGTACAAAAATACGAATACAATATTCCTTTTTCAAAAAGATACCTTATAGACAAAAACCTTGCCCCTGGAGGAATGGTTGAAATTAGTTCAAAAAATAACGAAATAATTTCAATAAAGAACTCAGAGAAAGAGAAAACAGTCAAGTATAATATGGGTGCTTTTGATTTAGAAACACAATTAGGAGAACGCTTTGAAATAGGAAAAGAACCAATACTAATGGCTTCAATTGCAACAGAAAAAAAATCATGGGCATACTCATATGACACAAAAAAAGTCAAGGGTCTTGAGATAGTTGAAAACGAAGAAAGAGTATTAGACAAGCTTAACAAAGACATTAACGAAATGGATTTTATTGTAACTTATAACGGAGACAATTTTGATTTTCCATATGTAAAAAAAAGAGCAGAAAAATTCAAGAAAGAATTCTTGATAAATGGAAAAAATATTAGGATAAAAAGACACGGAATGGATAATGCTGTTGAACTTAAGGGAAAACAACATATTGATGCTTATCAAATAATGCGTTTTATGCAGAGAACTGGTTCAGTAAATATTGTAAAACTAGATCTTGAAAATGTGAGTGAAAAAGTATTTGGAATAAAAAAAGAAAAATTAAATCCATTACAAATAAGCAATTATTGGCAAGGAACAAAAAAAGAATTAGAAAGACTTGTGGATTATAATTTAAAAGACAGTGAAACGACTTTAAGAATTGCAAAAGATTTCTTACCTTTATTTGTAGAAATATCAAAACTTACTTCTGAAACTCTTTCTGAATCAACTAGAAGAACAACATCACAAATGGTTGAAGATTTATTATTAAAAGAAGTTCATAAAAGAGGAATTATTGCTCCAAACAAACCACACGAAGGAGAAATAAGAGAAAGAATGGAGAGACAATTAAAAGGAGCATTTGTAAAAGAACCAATGGCAGGATTACACGAAAATATTGTTGTCCTTGATTTTGCTTCTTTGTACCCAAGCATTATTACTTCACATAATATTTCTCCAGAAAAACTTAATTGTGAACACAAAGAGTGTAAGAAAAATATTAGTCCTGATGGAACATGGTTTTGTACAAGAGAAAAAGGACTTGTTCCAGAAATACTTGAAAAAATGTTAAAACAACGACTTAAATTAAAAAAAGAATATAAGAAAAAAAAGAAAGAAGGAGTGGATGACAAAATATTGTTTGCAAAACAATGGGCACTAAAAATAATTCTTAATTCAACATTTGGTTATCTAGGTTATCCTCGAGCAAGATGGTATTCTTTTGATTCGGCTTCCGCAATACTTTCATGGGCAAGAAAATATATTCACGAAACAATTGCAAAAGCAGAAAAAGAAGGATTCAAAGTTTTGTATAGTGACACGGACAGTTTATTTCTTATAACAAAAGAAAAGAAAAAGGATATTGAAGAATTTATAGAAAAAATAAATGATTCTCTACCAGAAGACATGGAACTAGAACTTGATGGTTTTTATAAACGCGGAATATTTGTTACAAAAAAGGAAGGCGGAGCAGCAAAAAAAAGATATGCTCTAATTGATGAGAGTGACAATCTCAAAATTGTTGGATTTGAATATGTAAGACGCGATTGGTGCAAGCTAGCAAAAGAAACTCAGAGAAAAGTAATCGAACTTGTTTTAAAAGAAGGAAAACCAGACAAAGCAGCAGAATATGTACGAGGAATAATTAAAGAACTAAACGAAGGCAAAGTAAAAAAAGAAGAATTAACAATAATAACTCTGTTAAAAAGAAAAGTTGAGGACTATGATTCAATTGGCCCACACGTTGCCGCAGCAAAAAAAGCAATCGCTCGCGGAAAAGATATTGGAGTCGGATCATTACTTAGTTTTATTATTACAAAAGGAAATGGAAAAAATATCGGGGACAAAGCAGAACTTGAAGAATTTGTTGAAGAAGGAAATTATGATTCAGAGTATTATATTGAAAATCAAATCTTGCCAGCAGTAATCAAAATAATACGCGAGTTAGGTTACTCAAGAGAAGATTTAATCCAAGGTGGAAAACAGTCCGGGCTTGGAGCGTGGAGTTAAAAACTTCTATCGTCTATCCATCATCCATTCAAGCTCCATTCTAAACTTTTTAAATCCTTTAGGCATTTTTCCACCATTTTGAAATTTTGCCCATTGCTCAAATTCATGATAATCTCTAGCGGCTTCCTCGTGGGCTTTTAAAATTAATAGTAATTCAGCCTCAATTTTTAACTTTTCAGCTTCAGAAAGTTTTGAGGATTTAATTTCTCGTAAAAGTCTTGCAACTTTAATTGTTTCTCCTTTTGGAAGAGTGTGCCTTTTCTTATGTTTTTTAATAAGAGATTTTGCTTCAGCAATCGGAGTTCTTGGTTTTCTAAAAAATGCCATAAAATAATAATTGTTCTAAAGTTAATAAATTTAGGTTTTTTGAAAGATTTAAAAGAGTAACAGAACCAGTCATATTTATGGAAGAAGAAATAATTAATGAATATAAGAAAGCAGGAAGCACTTGGAAGAGTGTAATTGCTTACGCAAGAAAAGAAGCCAAGGACGGAGTTAAGTTACTTGATCTGGCAGAAAAAATCGAAAACAAAATCATTGAAGAAGATTGTGGAATTGCATTCCCAGTAAACTTGAGCATTAATGAAGAAGCTGCACATTTTACTCCAACAATTAAAGACGAAAAAGTTTTAGACAAGACAGATTTATTAAAAATTGATATTGGAGTCCACAGTAATGGATACATTTGTGACGGAGCAATTTCAATAAATTTAGATAATAAACATGCAAAACAAATAGAAGCAAACGAACTCGCTCTCGCAAATGCGATTAGTGTAACAAAATTTGGAACAGAAATAGATGCAGTAGGGAGAGAAATTGAAAATACTCTAAAAGAAAAAGGATTCAAACCAGTATACAATTTAAGCGGACACGGACTTGACAAAAATAACATACATTCAAACCCACAATTACCAAACCACAGTAATGCTTCAACACAAAAACTAGAAGAGGGAGCAATAGCAATCGAACCATTTGCATCAACTGGAGAAGGATTCGTTTCTGAAAGTTCACAAGTAGAAATATTTGCTTTAAACGAAGGAAGAAATGTTCGAAATATTCACGCAAGAAAAATACTTGAAATTGGAAAAAAGTATGGCGGATTACCTTTTGCAGAAAGATGGTTAAGAAAAGAAAGTAAGCTAGATGAATTCCAATTCAACCTAGGTTTGAGAGAATTAATGAAGACTGCTTGTTTCGAAACATTCCCTGGACTAAAAGAAATCAAAGGAATTTTTGTAACACAAGTTGAGAAATCATTAATTGTTTTAGAAGATAAAACAATTGTATTAGGAGAATAGTTTTATTAAAAATTAAATTCTTCCATTTTTTATAATTTCTTCTATTAACTCTTGAACTTCAGCCAAACGAGGTTCATAAATTGAATGAAATCTATTAACCAAATCATGACGAACATCTGCAGCCATTTCAGCTTTTGATGGATTAACAAAAGGAGAACATTCTAAACTCAATACCCTAATTTGCACATTTAATTTTGACTTTAATTCTTTTATTCTATTAAGAAAAATATTTGCTGCTTCTTTAATTGGTAGATTTCTTTGTTTTGAAATTGACTTAATATTACTCTTGGCAAAACTTGTTGGCCCTTTGTCATAAAGCCTTAATAGAAAATGAGTATTTATTTTTCCCACCGTTAAATAACCAACATATAATTCTGCAGAACGCGTAGAACGACCGCTGCTAATAACATATCTTCCAGAAATTTGATTTAATTCTTTTAAAAAAGAATCCATTACTTCAAGAGTTGGTCTTTTTTGTAAATACTTTTCAACAAGTTTTTTGTATGGCCTTTTTAAGCCAAAAGAATATTTTTTATCTCTGAACTTTTGACGAATTCTACTAAGCCTGATTTTCAACGGAACAGAACGTCTTTTCATAAATAAATTATTGTTCAAGAATTTAATAAGATATTGTTTTTCACAAAAATTTTTCTAACCATTGAATAGCTAGTTTTTCTTCTTTAAAAATCTTTATTGGAAAAGGAGGACTTTGAAACTTCAAAACAATACTAATCAACATACTAGTAAGAGGATTTATTGGATTTATTAAAACTGCAACTGCTTTATTTATCATAGCATTTTTGTCATCTTTTAAAAGAAACATTCCTGTGCCGGGCGTTGCTGCAGTCAAAGCTCGCACATCAACAAGCACAGGTTTTGATCTCCCTTTTGCTAAATCAACACAACTATCCAAATATTTTTTTGCATCAGGTAAACTAAAATCTTCTCTTTCCAAAAAAACAGCGTGAATAATTCCTTTTTCATCTTCCCAAATCTTTGCATATTCTGAACTAAATGGTTTCATCATAAAGAACAATTCTTTTTGGAAAATAAAAATATTGTTGTTGATGTCCTCGTTGGGAATCTAACACCGCAACCCCTTTCAGAAAGGTGTTGCATCCCTAAACAAAAATGTCCTCGTCGGGAATCGAACCCAAGTCGGTTCCTCCGCAAGGAACCATGCTAATCCACTACACCACAAGGACAATAAAACAAGTGAATTAAGCTCTGCTTAATTCGCTCTTGACGCCGCCTGGCAAAGCGGGCGATCCACTACACCACAAGGACCTAAACCAATTAATGAATAATTAAGTTTAATAATCTAAAAAATTCTCTGTTGTGTTACTGAAAGTAACACATTAGGCGTGTCCCGTGCCGACCAGGCGGAAATGATCAAGTTTAATAATCTAAAAATTGTTATTTAAACATGTTTTTGAGAGTTGGAAAAGAGGATTTTAAAGTTGCATTAAAAGATACTGGAACAGTATTAATGTATTCTGGCTTAGCATTCTTTGTCCCTATTTTTTTATCAATCGTTTTAGATAAGAGCGCTGACAATTTGTTAGCATATGCTGTTTCAGCATTACTTGTTTTTGGAGTAGGATATTTATTAAAAAACTTTATTAATACAAAAAAAGAAACTGAAATCAAACACGCAATGTTAAGCATTGTTCTAATCTGGATATTATTTTGTTTCTTTGCTTCTCTCCCTTTTATTTTTATTATTGGAATAGGAAAGGTTTCTTTGCTTGACGCGTTTTTTGAAACTATGAGTACATTAACAACAACTGGTTTGAGCGTGATGGTTCCATTACTAGATGAAATGCCAATGTCATTAATTTTTTGGAGAACTTTTTTAGGATGGATTGGAGGAATTGGGATTGTATTAATGGCATTTATTGGTTTGATGACTACTTATTCAAAAACTACCAAGTTATTAATTGCTGAAGGGCGAGGAGATCAATTACGTGAAAATTTGAAAAATAGTGCACAAAAAATTTCTGTAATCTATATTATTCTTACAATAATTGGAATTGCTTTATTGTTTGCTTCTGGACAAACAATGTGGGAAGCAACAAACTATTCAATGAGTGCAATATCAACAAACGGAATGGACATTACTACTGTGGGATTAACAGAAACACATAATGGATGGATGCCAATTGGAGTACACAATTATTGGGTGGACCTTTCTTTAATTGTAATAATGTTTTTAGGAGCAATGAGTTTTTCTCTGCATTATTTATTTATTCGCAAAAGAGACTGGGGGGTATATTTTCGCGACCCCGAATTTAGATTATTATTATTGATTGGTTTGGTTGGAACTATTATTGTTGGATCAAAAATAGGAATATGGAATGCTTTATTCCATACTTTTTCTCTAGCAACTTGTGGAGGGTTTGCATTACTTCTTCCAGAACAAATGGCGTTATGGAGTGAGTTCGTGAAATTTGTTTGGATACCATTGATAATAATTGGAGGAGCAACAGGATCAACTGCAGGAGGAATCAAATTATCTCGATTTATTATTTTTTGTAAAGGCGTTTATTGGAAAATAAAATCAACTGTGTTACCTGAAGGAAGTTTTTTCAAAAAAAGTTATAACGGACAAAAAATTAGTGGAAAAGAAGTTCGTGAAATAAACCAATTCATCTTACTATGGTTAGTGTTTATTTTTATTGGAGTAGTTGTGGTTGTCAGTCAAGGATTTGGTTTAGCAGACGCATTATTTGAAATTGCTTCTGCACAAAGTAACGCAGGAATAAGTGTAGGAATAACCGGAGCAGGCATGCCAATTATTGTAGAAATAATGGTAATCATTAACATGTTTGTTGGAAGACTAGAAATCATTCCATTAATGGCAAGTATTGGTTTGTTATTGAGTTTGAAAAGGAAATAACAATTTTAAAAGAATTGCTTTTCGCGCACCTTTTTCTAAAAGGCGCATGGCAAGTATTAAATTATTGTTAAGTTTAAAAAGAAGGTAAAAACAAGTTAAAAAAACTAACAAAACAAATTCTTATAAACAACAAAAACTTATTCTAAATAGAGCGAAGTGATCACATGTATATTATAATTATTGGAGCAGGAAACTTAGGATACTACTTAGCACATTTATTATTAGAAGAGAATCATGAATGTGTTATAATTGATAAGGACGCTGAAAGGTGTGACAAAATTGCTAACGAATTAGATATTGTTGCAATAAATGGAGATGCAACTGATCCTAAGGTCTTAGAAAAAGTTGATATTAAAGAAGCTGATGCTTTAGTTGCTCTTACAGGAGCAGACGAAACTAACATGGTTATTTGTTTGCTTGCAAAAGAACTTGGAGCAAAACAAGTAGGTGCAAGAATTTCAAGAATTGATTATAACGAAAAAGTTTTAAGAAAACTAGGAATTGATGTTGTAATACACCCAGAAGCAGCAGCAGCCGGTTATATTGAAGAACTAATTACAAAACCAGAAGTATTGGACCTTGCTTTCTTATCAAGAGGAAATGCAGAAATAATGGAGTTTGAAGTTAAGAAAGGAAGCAAACTTGAAGGAAAAAAAGTAAAAGATATTGAGAATCCTGCTGGGAGCGCAATAATTGGTTTTTATGAAGAAAGTGAATTGATAATTCCAAACCCTGAAACAAAAATCAAAGCAGGAATGAAAATATTAATAATTGCTAAGAGAAGTGTTGCAAACAAAGTAAGACAAAAAATATTAAAATAAAGTAAATTAAAAAGAAAAAATATCAAAATAATAATCTTGTCTTATTATTAATAGAATATTAGTCTTGTTTTACTACTACTCTTGCGTGGTGGGCAGGATTTCTATTTCTATGAGAATGTAAAATTGTTTTTGCTTGGTTTGCTTGTATTCTTGCATTTAAAGTTTTTTGTTGAATTGGTCTCGATTCATTAAGTGCCCTTAGAGCTTTTTTTATTTTTTGTTTAGTAGAAAAATCAACCATACTTAGTTATTGTTTATTGTTCTTAATTAAACTTGCGGAAAAACAACAAACATAGCTTTTTAAAGATTTAAAGTAAGGAATTGTTTTATGATGACTAATAAAAGTGAGTTACTTCATCTCGTTTTCTGAGAATCTAGTTAGTCGTCAGAATATCAACCTTTTTAATTGTTTCAAATTCCTATTTTTATACTTAACAGAAATTCTTTATCTAAAAAGATATAACAAAGTTAATCTGAGGAGGAATGTCATTTAGTAAGGATGGCATAAGAACCTTTGGCTGGAAACGTTGAACAAACGTAACCCGGTTGGGCGGTTCTATGGCTGCGATGGTCTAGTGGTTATGACGGAGGATTGTGGTTCCTTCAACCCGAGTTCAATTCTCGGTCGCGGCCTTTTAATTTTATGGTGATAAAAATGGTTTTTCAAACAGTAAGAGGAATGAGAGATTTGCTTGGACAAGAAGCAATGATACAAGAATTTATTGAAGGTAGTTTTAGGAAGGTATTTGCTAGTTATGGTTACTTACCACAATACACCCCTGCTTTAGAAAATTTTGATTTGTTAGCAGCAAAGAGTGCTGCTGGAGAAGCAATCAAAGAAGAAATTTACTATTTTAAAGATAAAGGAGGAAGAGAACTTGGTTTGAGATTTGATCTAACTGTTCCATTAGGAAGAGTAGCAGCAACAAACCAATTAAAGATGCCCTACAAGAGGTATGCAATAGAAGAAGTTTATAGATATGATAGGCCACAAGCAAAGAGATATCGGGCTTTCAAACAAGCAGATGTCGATGTTTTAGGAGTAGAAGGATTAGAAGCAGAATTAGAAGTAATGTTGGTCACAAGGGATTGTTTTAGTGCACTTGGTTTGAAACCAAGAGTTGTTTTTAATTCAAGAAAATTATTAGATGATTTATTGAAACAATATGGAAAAGGAAGAGAAATCGAAGCAATGAGAATACTTGATAAAATAGATAAAATTGGAAAAGAAGAAGTAAAAAAAGCTCTGAAAGAAAAAGGAATTGATGAAGAAATTGTTAGTGTTATTGAAAGAAACAACCTTGAAGAAATCACACAAATTGTAGGACAGGCTTCTGATGGCCTAAAAGAAATAATAGAATTTACAGAACTATGTAATGAAATAAAATTAGATTTTGTTGAATTCAGTGCTTCTCTTGCACGCGGATTAGAATATTATACTGGAATAGTTTTTGAAGTAAAATTAGAAGAAGGACCATCTGTTGGAGGAGGAGGAAGATATGACAAGTTAATAGGCAACTATGGCGGAAAAGACACCTTTGCTGTTGGAATAAGCTTTGGAGTAAGCAGAATACTCGATATATTACAAGAAAAAGGATTCAAAACAGGCATGGAAGGCATATTTTTGTTAGGAATTAATATTGAAAAAAAAGAATTGTTTAAAATTAGCGAAGTGTTTAGAAAAGAAGAAATCTACAACGAAATTGACTTAGCCGGAAAAAATATTTCAAAAGGAATAGAATACGCAGAAAAAAAAGGTTATGGCTTTGTTGGTTTAATAGGAGAAAACGAATTAAAAAAAGAAGAAATTACTATAAAAAATTTGAAAGAAGGAAAACAAGAATTATTCAAAACAAAAGATATTAAAAAAGTAAAATCTTTTTTAGAAAAATAAAAATTAAAAAAGAATAAAAAAAATATTATAAAACAAAAGGAAAAACGGAGAAGATAAAAATGGAAAAACTAAAAATCGAAACAATTTTATTTGACATTGATGGTGTGCTAGTAGATGTTTCACAATCATATAGAAGAGCAGCAGTAATTACTGCAGAATTTTTTACCGGAGACAACATAAAGATAGAAGAGACACAGGAATTGAAAGAATTAGGCGGTTATAATAATGACTGGGATTTGACAGAAGGCCTAATAAAAAGAAGAGGAAAAAACATTGAGAAACAAAAAATTATCGACAAATTCCAAGAATATTATTTAGGCACAGAAACAGAAAAAGGTTTGATTGAAAATGAACAATGGTTACTTAATAAAGAAATTCTAAAAGAATTGAGCAAAAAATTTTTGATAGGAATAATTACAGGAAGACCAAGAGAAGAAGCAATAATTGCTTTAAATGTAGCAAGAGTAAAAGAATTTTTTCCTGTTATAATCGCAATGGAAGATGTTGAAAAAGGAAAGCCAGACCCTAGTGGAATAAATATGGCAATGGAACAATTAGGGAACAAAAACGCGATTTATATAGGGGATGCTGCCGATGATATGCGAGCAGCAAAAAACGCAGGAATCATAGGAATTGGCTGTATTCCGCCGGGAAACAATGGGTCAGTTAGAAAGGTTTTAGAAAGGGTAGGAGCAAAAATTGTGTTAGAAAAAGTGGATGAAATAAAGGATGTAATAGAATGGAAATAATTAAGAGTAATAATCTATCAAAGGATTTTTTTGAATACAAAGGACCACACAATATTGAAACAGTAAGACAAATATTACAAGGAGTAAAAGAAGGTGGAGATGAAGCAATAAAAAAATACTCTCAAATGTTTGATGGAATAGATATTGATAATTTTGAAATGACAAAAAAAGAAATAGACTATGCATATACTAGAGTTAACAAAAAAACAATTGAAGCTTTAAAGCACGCAGCAAAAAATATTGAGACTTTTGCAAAAAAACAATTAGAGAGTTTTAAAGAATTTGAAATAGAAATTGATGGAGCAATAGTTGGACAAAGAATTATTCCAATAGACCGAGTTGGTTGTTATGTTCCAGGAGGAAACTATCCTCTCCCTTCAACAGCACTAATGTGCGTTATTCCTGCAAAAGTTGCAGGCGTAAAAGAAGTTATTGTTTGTTCACCAAAAATGAAGAGTGTTACTGTTGTTGCAGCAAATATTGCAGGAGCAGATAGAATATTTAATGTTGGTGGAGTACAAGCGATTGGAGCAATGGCATATGGAACAGAAACTGTTCCAAAGGTAAACAAAATAGTTGGGCCAGGAAGCAAATATGTTGTTGCAGCAAAAAATGAAGTGTATGGAGAAGTTGGACTTGATTTTATTGCCGGACCAAGCGAAATATTAATTATTGCAGATGAAACAGGAAAAGCGAGTTATATTGCAGCTGATCTTTTAGCACAAGCAGAACATGATTCACAAGCAAAACCATTTTTCTTAACAACATCAAAAAAGCTTGCAGAAAAAGTGATGAAACAATTAGATAAACAATTACCATTACTTGAAACACACGAAATTGCAGGGCAGGCATTAAAAAATGGAAGAATAATAATTGTAAAAGATTTGGATGAAGCTGTGGAGATTTCTAACAAAAGAGCTCCAGAACACTTAGAGGTACAAGTAAGAAATCCTGATGAAATTATTAAAAAATTAACTAATTATGGATCATTATTTATTGGAAAAAATACAGCTGAAGTATTTGGAGATTATTGTTCAGGAACAAACCACACTCTCCCAACAAATGGTAGTGCAAAATATACTTCGGGCTTATCAGTAAGAGATTTTATAAAAATGCAAACCCATCAAAGAATAAAAGATCCTTCAAAATTAATTGACACTGCAGCAGAATTAGCAAATGTTGAAGGACTAATGGGACACAAGAGGGCTGCCGAAATTAGAAAAGAAGAGTAATTATATTAATTCCTTCTCTAATTTTTTAAATTCTGCCAGTGTAGCATAGTAGTGGTGCACCTCATTGGTAATTAAAACCAATCATGAGGCGGTCGGGAGTGCGAATCTCCCCTCTGGCTTCTTTTGGGATGCAACACTTTTCTTAAAAGGGTTGCGTGCCGAATCTCCCCTCTGGCTTTAAAATAACCATACTTTTTTATTTGGAAAAGAAGTAATTGTATTGATACAAATGTTACTTGATGATCACGTACAAGGGTTACTAGAAAGATATGTTAAGAATAATACAATACTTGCTTTCGGAACAGGACCATTAAACCAACCATTCTTGAAAAAACTTGCTTTGTATATTCAAGAAAATACTTTGAATATTCGTGTGGTTCCAACATCACACGCTCTTTCAACGCTTTGTAAAGAATTACAAATAAAAACTGTTTCTCTTGATGAAGAAGAAGTTGATCTTGCATTTGATTTTGTTGACCAAGTAGATGAAGATTTTAATTATATTTCAAACGAAACAACTTCCCTTGTAAGAGACAAAATGATTGCACAAGAAGCTTCTGAGTTAGTTGTTATTTGCGAAGAAAAAGATTTTGTAAAAAAACTAAACTACGATATTTGTTTGGAAGTCTGTCCTTTCGCAGTAAACAAAACTCTATTACAAGTAATGAATTTTGGAGAAGCAGAAAGAAAAATGGTTAATGGCGAACCTGTTTTGAGCGAAACCGGAAACCAATTCATCAATGTAAAAGTTGACGAAATATATGATGTTGATGATATTGAATACCAAATGAAGAGAATACCCGGAGTACTTGAAACAAGTTTATTTGTTGGTTACGCGGACCGAGTATTATTACATGGAAGCACTATTACTATGAAGAGTCGAATAACTAATTTAAAAGAATGAAAGCTTTTTGAGAAGTATTAAAAGTGTTTTCTTGAGAAAGATTTGTATTGGTGAGAAAGTAAATACCTGGGCTACCAAGCGAAGCGCGGTGCCCAATACGTCCAAACAAAATCAAAGATTTTGTGGGACCCATGAAACCAAGAGGTTTCATTTGGTGAACCGGATTTTCGGTTCTGTCGCTGTAGATCCGCCTTTTAGAAAAAGGCAGGTTGCCAAAATTCGACTTTGGCGAAGTGACCAAAGGTCACCGGTTCGATGAAACGGAACGCCGTTTCTGTCGCTGTAGATTAGTAGCTATATCGCCTGACTCATAATCAGGAGATCGGCGGTGCAAATCCGCCCAGCGACATTTACTTTTTTACTTTCTTTATTTTTTAATAGAGCTAATCATTATGCTTGTATTTGTGAAAACAATTTACTCCCAATTACAAGGAATATTATCGCAACGATAATCATTACTATAAAGTCAAGGAAGGGATTGAACTGGCTTACTCCAGTAAGAGAAAATCTAAGACCATCAACACCATAAGATAAAGGATTAAAACTAGCAATTACTCTTAGAAAATCAGGCATTTCGTTTAAAGGAAAAAGAGCATTTGATAAAAAGAACAAAGGCATTATAACAAAGTTTACTATTAATTGGAAACCTTGCATGTCTTCTAGTTTTGAAGCAATAGCTGTTCCAACAGAAGTAAAAACCAATCCAGTTAAGAACATAAAGAGTAATGCAATTGGAATCAAAAATAGATTTGCTAATTGTACTCCGGCAATTAAAGAAATTATCAATACAATTAATCCTTGGAATACTGCAATGGTTGCTCCGCCAAGAGTTCTGCCAAGCATTATTTTTATTCTTGAAACCGGAGCAACAAGTGTTTCTTTTAAGAAACCAAATTGTCTATCCCAAATAATTTCTATTCCTGAAAAAGTTGCTGTGAAAAGAATAGTCATTGCAATTATACCTGGAGCAAGAAATTCTAAATAATTTCCTCCACCGGCTTTTGCATAAATAGAACCAAAACCAAAACCAAGCGCGATTAAAAAAAGAATCGGCATTCCAAGGGAACCAACAATTCTTGATTTAGAACGAAAATATTTTGTTATTTGTCTCTTCCACATTACATATATAACACTCATAAAAAAAACTCTCTAACCATTATCTTTTCCTATGCATTCTTGCATGTGTTCTAAGTCTATCAACATTACTTGCTTCTTCTTCCCGAATTTGTTTTCCTGCAAGAGAAATAAACGCATCTTCAAGAGAACGTTTTTTTGTTTTCTTTTTTAATTCTTTTGAAGAACCCATACCAACAATTTTTCCATAATCAATTATTGCAATTCTTTCTGCTACTTTATCAGCCTCTTCCATATAATGGGTAGTAAAAAAAATTGTTATACCTTCTTTTTCATTAAGATCTTTTACATAATTCCAAATGTGGTTTCTTGTTTGGGGATCAAGACCAATGGTTGGTTCATCAAGAAATAAAACTCTTGGGTGGTGGAGTAATCCGCGTGCAATTTCAAGTCTTCGTTTCATTCCACCAGAAAAATGTTTTACTAAATCATCTTTTCTATTCCACAATTCAACAATTTGTAATAATTGTTTTGTTCTTTCTTCCAAAACTTTTTTAGGAACACTATACAATGCGCCATGAAGAGACATATTTTCTAATGCAGTTAAGTCATCATCTAAACTTGGGTCCTGAAAAACAATTCCAAAAGATTTTCTAACTTCATTACCTTGTTTTGCAACATCAAAACCATTTAATTTTATACTTCCTTTTGTAGGAGTAAGAATTGTTGTAAGCATCTTTATAGTGGTGCTTTTTCCAGCACCGTTAGGACCAAGAAAAGCAAATATCTCTCCTTCTTTAACTGAGAAAGAGATTTTATTAACTGCTTTTAAGTCACCAAAAGACTTACTCAAACTCTTAACTTCAATAATATTGCCCATAAAAAAACACTTTTTTAGAAACTCTACAAGACTACACAAAAATAAAGGATAACACCTTTTTTTAATCTCTTGTTTTATAATTTTTTTATGAATCCTTATGGCAAGATAAGAAGTGCTGTTGGAAAACTAGTTGATTCTGGAGCACACTTAAACGTTGCAAACGCAACTGAAAACATTGCAAAAAAACTTGGACTATCAGAAACAATGGTTCAATATACACACATCGAACTTAGAAACTCTGTTTATGAACCAGAATTTAGAAAAGTTCCTTTCAAAAAAAGAATTCTTTTCTTACCCCATTGTGCAAGGAATTCAGAAAAATGCAAAGCAACAAGTAACAGAGAAGGGTTTGAATGTAAGTCATGCGGAGCGTGTGGAATATGTGAAGCAAAAAAGATTGCAGAAGATCTTGGTTATAAAAAAATATTTATTGTTCCCGGAGGAAGCATGGTAAAAAAACTACTCTTAAAATACAAACCGCGTGCATCTGTTGGGGTCTGTTGTTTTGATGAAGCATTATTAGCATTTGATATGTTAAAAGGAACAAAAATAATTCCACAAGTTGTTTTATTATTAAAAGATGGTTGCAAAGATACAATAATTAATATTCCCTTACTTGAAGAAAAATTATCACAAAAGTAGGGTTGTTATAATCCTAAAAAAGTTTCTATTTCTTTAAAGTTTTTTGAAACAAAAATCGGATTAAATTTTTTTAATTGGTATTGAGTTGAGATGCCTGTCTTTTTTGCAATGAAACCAACCCTTGCTCTAGAACACATCAAACCATCTTGAGTCGAATCTCCAATAAAAACAACTTCGTTTCTTTTTACACCTAATTTTTTCAATGCTTTGTTCAATGGTTCAACATCTGGTTTTTTGTGTTCAACATCATCACTAGTAACAATAATACTAATTTTTTTCATTATTTCTTTGTCAAAAACTTCTTCAATAAACATCCATCTGGAACCAGTAACAATTCCTACTTTGTATTTTTCTGAAACTTTTTCAATAAAGTTTTTTGAATCTTTAAACCAAGTGTGTGGTTGGTTTTTTAACAATTCTAAAAAAGTTTTTCTTCTATATTCAACAAAACTTTCTAAACTAAAATTGTTTTTTTTATTATCCATTAACCAATAAGCAACATCTCTTGAATGTAATTGAGAAAGTTCTCTTAATTTTTGTTTTGAAACACGAAAACCAAAATGATTAATCGTTATTTTTACACTCTCAAGAATGAGAGAAATAGAATCAATCAGGGTTCCGTCAAGATCCATTAATACTGCTTTCATATGTGGAACACGCAAGGAAAGAGTTTAAAATGTAAGTGAAACAAAATTAACCTATATTTTTATACTTCCAAAAACATATTTAATTATGCAAAGAAAGAACAGATTTGTTACTACGCTTGGAAAGAGCTCTGCAGAATTGGAAAGACAAGCATACTTAGATAGGCATAAACTCCTCTTGCCAGCTTTACAAGACTTATTGTCTTCGCCAGGAGTTAGAAAGAGTTCAAAAGGAATAATTTTTGATGGAAAAAAAGGACCCCAATATGGCCCCATTCATATGGCTGAGATAGGCGCGGCTATAACAAGCCACCCAAGCATGGTTCACAGATTGAACGCAGAGAGAATTGCAATAATAAAACAATTAAGTGCCCTAGGGCACAAGCCAATAATAATGAAATATCGACTAGTTCATTCTGACCAACACATAAACAAGGTTAGAAAACATGGTAGAGTTATAAACGCAGAACCCCCTGTTGACGGGAATTACGAGGGAACATCCATGATTGGATTGAGAAAAAGAACACCTGTGTTAAATGTTGCATCATTATGGCCAAGAGATATGTGGACAAGATTTGGTGCCAAGAGAACAAAACATTTTGGAAAGAATTTTGAAAATGAAGCCGGAGAAGGAGGCAAAATAATGCCCGTATCAGAAAACGCATTTATTGTTAACAAAATTCTTAAAGAAAATGAGACAATAAAAAGATTACAACAACAAGGAGTAAAATTTTATTTTGTGAACTCTGGAGAATTTTTATCTCAATCATTAAGCAAAGCATATGGAAAAAAAATATTTACTATGCATGACCACGTTGATTTATTTGTTGGAGTTACAGGACGAGTAATGTTAGTAGATTATGACTTTTATAGACAAAACAGAAATGTCTTAAAACAAGCGGCAAGAGATAATGGATTAAAAATAGTTTATGTTCCTCAAGAAGAAGCAGAATTACAACCAGCAAATTTTCTTCCTTTAGAACCTGGAAAAATACTAATGGAAAAAAGAGCAAAAAAAACAATGCAATTTATGAGAGAAGCTGGTTTAGAAGTGATTCCAACCGCTGTTGACTTAAGAGCTAACCGTTTTAGTGGAGGCGGAGTGCGTTGTTTCATAAATGAACTATAAACAAAGCAATATAAATTTTAGCAAAGACTATTTCTTTAATGGTGCTACTGAGCAAAATGCACAAGAACCTTTAGTAAAGGTTCGCAAAATATGGGCTGCTGAAAGCGCCCAGATCGTCGACAGATTTTTCTGTCGCCCTGGTAGTGTAGCGGTTAAGCATACTGCCTTCTCAGAGCCTTACTAAGGCTCGCGAAAGAATTTGCCATTCACTAAAGTGAATGACAGAAAGCGAAAATTAGTTAGAGCTAGAATTAGGCAGTGACTCGGGTTCGAATCCCGGCCGGGGTATTAATATAATTTTATGGTAATATCCGAATTCTTATTAATTCAAACATAGCTTTCTTTGAAAGCATTGTAATCACGGGTTAACCCATTAATATACTTTGACCTACTGTGTATAGTTTATATAGTATTTTGTACTTTTATAATATAAATAAAACTGGGTTTAATTATGTCTGGAATTAAATTGAATAAGGGCGAAGTAATCATTGCCGAACTAAAAAATGTTAAACAGTTAGGCAGTAACTTGCCTTTTGGGGCAAGTGCGAGCATAGAAGCTTGGATTATTATTACAAACAAGCGAATTATATTCCCATATTATTTTTTTGGTTTTCCGAGTAAAAGATTTTGTCTTTCACAGTATTTTTCAAAATCAGATTCGAAAAAAAACAAATCTTTTTTTAGGACGTACCCTCCAATAGAAAAATACTGGGCAGAAAAAGGGAAATTTCACATTGCCTTTGAACCACTTGCTGGCGAGGTTCACGCAATTTTTCTTATAGATAACGCAGAAAGCATTTGTAAGAAAATAAAAACTGGGAAGAAGAAAAAATAGTTAACCACTTATTTTTTATATAACTTTCTTCTATACTTGTATTATAGTGAAGTTGAACTCAAAGAGTTGTTAACAAGGTGTTATTCGTCTTGTAGTTAACAACTCGGTCGGGGTATTAAAGTTTATTCTTCCCAATCACAATAATCCCACCAGTCAAGGCAAACAAAACATTCTTCGCCAACAGCACTATGAGTATCAGGATCACAATCATCACTCATTATAATATTTTTACATTCTCCTTCTTTTTGAGGACATAAATCTCTAAATTCTGAAAGATCAAATGCATTTGCTCCAAGCTTTTTGATTATAAGAGAAGAAATCTTTAATTCTACTGTGTCAAATTGTTGCAAAAAATAATTCTTCATTAAAACTGTTTTTGTTTTTTCATCATAGTTAATTGTTATTCTACTCCAGCCCCCATCCATAATAAAAGGGTCATCATAAGACTCATTCAAAGAAAAGAATCCGCTTTTGTAAGCTGTAACATAAACATCTTTTAATTCAGCTTCTGTGACTGAAAAACTTTTTTGCAACTCCATACCTTCCCCCATCTTTTTTGTTAATGTTCCTACCCCTAAAGAATCAACTTTAACTTCAAAAGAACCCCAGTCTAAATGCATTGCCCCACTACCATAAGAAAAAGAAATTTCTTGCGGATTTTCTGGCACAATACCAGAATCGCCCGTACACCCAACTAATAAAAACAATCCAATAAGCAACACAATTATCAAACCAATAAATAGTCTTTCCATGTTTATTTAAAGTCTAAAGTCATATTTAAAGGTATCAAAAACCATATTGACTAGAACAATTAAAAACTTAATAGCCTTTTTTATTTGATGAAGATAACTCCCTTAAGGATTCTTTTTATCCCACTAATTCTTTTTCCAATAATTTTTGCTACATGGATTGCAAGTGATTTTTACTTGCATTTTACAGGAAGCATTAATCCAATAACAAATAGTTGGATTGTAGTAATAGTAAATATAGTTGCTTTCTTAATGTTCTTGCTTCCACTAACATATAGAAGAAAAGCTAACTGGATGGAAAAAGGAATGGTTAGTGCTTTTTTTGTTTCTTTATTCATCGAAATGTATGGTATCCCTTTGAGTATTTTATTTGCTTCAAAATACTTATTTACTACACCCACAACACAACACTTCAATGGAATAATTTCAATAAATGTCTTAGGAGTAGACTTTTTGTTTGGTCTTGGAATGTTATTTGGTTCAGTGCTAATGATAATTGGAACAATACTAATAGTTATTGGTTGGGTTACTCTTTACAAAAATGTTAAGAAGAAAGGCCTTGTTACAAATGGAATTTACAAATATTCTCGCCATCCACAATACCTTGGTTTTTTGATGGTAATAATCGGATGGTTCTTTGGTTGGCCAACAATACTTGTCGCAATATTCGCACCAATATTAATTATAATGTATATTAGGGTTTGTGTAAAAGAAGAGAAAGAAGTAGAAAAAGAATTTGGCACTTACAAAGAATACAAAAAGAAAGTTCCTTTTATTTTGTGAATCCTCCCGAATTTATGACAAATTTAGGTCATTAAAATAAAAACATTTTAAAACTTGAAACCACATATTATTTAATGGACAAAAGAATTCTTTTTGTAATTATAAGTATTTTTATAATCGGGCTATTTCTTTTTTTAACTTTACAATTCTTTTCTAACGAAGTTATCTCACAAGGAATTATTCTAAAAGACTATACTATAAAAAAAGAAATTGTTATTGGGTTAGAAAGAAATGAAAAATATACTTTTTTTACAGAAGAACCAATTAAAGTTTTTTTAATAATTCCTGAAAGTATTGTTAATAGTGATGGAGAAATCAAATTTGGAGACAAAAAAGCAAATGAACTCATTAAAGGAAGATCTTATTCATTAGAAATAAATTCTAATGAAGACTTTTTTGAATTTTTTAGTCAAACAACTGAAAGAGAACACACTTCAATAATAATCCCAATTACAATGAGAAACTATCTTTCATTGAATGATGAACAAAGGGCTCAACTTGATACGGCAATTTTAAAATTAGGGAGTTTAGACGAGTCTAATTTTGAAATAGAATACAGTAAACAAATAATGAATGAGTTTGCACAAAATCTAATGTCTGTTGGTTTAGAAAAAAAAGAAACAAAAAAAGTATTTTTCCAGACAACAGATTTTGAATTCCAAAAAATAATGAGTGCATTAAACGGAGTGAATTTTAAACAAATCCCAGAATGCGGGATCGCTTGTTTAACTACCCCAAAACCAATTGGGTTATATGAAAAATATGAATTTGTTGTCAGCACACTACAAAATCAAATAAACTTTGCTGAAGGGCCATTAATTATCTCGTTGGAGCCGAGGATAGAAACAAACCAAAATGCTTTCTTAAAAATCGACAACTTAGAAGGAATCAATGTTTTTAATATTCTGGTTGATATTAGTGGAAAACAAACATTTGCTTTTGATGGAATAGTTAATGAAAAATATATCAGTGAGGGAGAGTATATTATTTACCTAAAACGAGATGGCCAAGTTATTTCTAATTATGAACAAATAACTGTTTCAAAAGAAGAATCTTTTGAAATACCAATTAAACAATTAAAGGCACTCCACCCCATGCCAAAAATTGTAAACGTTGGATTGACAAAACAATACCCAGACAACAATGCTAGTTATGTTGTGTTACTTGATGAATCTTTTGAAGATAATGGTAAAGCCCCAAGACCAATAATCGAATTTAACAATGAAAACATTGAGGTGAACATCGAATTTGAAAATGCTTATTTTTATGATGCAATAAAAATGTTTAATTCTTTAAGCCAGGCCGATGAAAAAAGCAGGGATCTTTTTAACTATCTTGTAGCTTACAACATCTCAGAAAAAGAAAATATCCTTTTTAGAAATGCAGAGTTATTGGAAAACAAATTTGATAGTGAAACAATTAGAGACAATCTTGAAAAAGGAATCATTTTTAAGAAACCAATTCTTATGAAAATTAATGTTACTTCAAAAGGATTGAACTTTGATGAGGAAAAAAACTTTGTTGGAAAAATTAAATTAGTTTCCTCGATTACAGAACAAAAAGAGATCGAACTTTCAATAAATGTAACTAAGCCCGGGCTTGTGATTTCTTCTAATGAAGAAAAAATGGGGATTGTTACCAAGAAAATTGCTCAGGAAAAAGGTTGGTTTTTTGAATCGGTTGAAAATATATTAGATAAACATGAAAATTATGAAAAAATTGATGAAATGAGTTTGTTGAAAACGTTTGGGAGTGATGAAGCCGATTTATTAAAACTCGAGTATAGTGTTGCTGGAAGTTTTGCAATGCGTTTTACAAATGAAGATGAAAGTACTGAAAGGTATTTTATGCCATTTGATTTGTTTTTGAGTCCAGATTATAGATATGCATTTAGATTTAAAGAAATACGAGACAAAAATACTTATTATGAATTTGCAGTCATACCTGAAGAATTATCAAAAGAAATAAAAGATGGAATAAAAAACCACACTATCAAACTTGATGAAGGAGAAACAACAACAATAGAAGGTATTTCATTCAGGAAATTTTTTTCATACTACTTCAAAAAAGGAGATAACGCCGAAATTGACCCCGGCCTAATTGTTACACTTCCAAATTATTCATGCTATTATAATAATTTGTTTTGTTTGGCGTTAGAGCAACCCGCAGAAGGACCCGACAAATATAAATATATTTTACACATGGACATATTTAATTTTGATAGTCTTACAAAAGTTGAAGAACTTGAATTTAAAGAAATTGACGTTACTAATGCAGGGAAAATTAGAGAAATTATTAAAAATGATTTAGCAGACAATACACTTTATTTACCAGGAGCATTGACAGGCGACATAAAAATACAATTTTCATTAGGCAAAACTAGGCAAAATATTCAAGTCTTCCACACAGACCCCTATTCCGACCGAACTTATACAGATCAAATAGTCCCAAAGATGATTTCACTTAATAAAGAAAAAATTACTCTAGAGTATGGAGAAAGAATACTTGACTTTGATCTTTGTAGTAAAGAAAAACAGTTTTGTGTACATTCAATTAAATCTGGCTCCGAAAACAAAAATGAAATATTAATTAAAATAGGTGAAGACCTCGCAAAAATTAAAACATTTAGCAAAAGCAATGTAAATGACGAATATATCAGTGGAGAAACTAGTATTAATAATGGAGATAAAATCTTTAATTTCTACACAGACACCTTGCAGAGTGGCATATATGAATTAATGATAAACCCAAAAATTGAATATTATAGATTTAAAGGAGAAGAACCAATACAAGTAATTAATTTTGGTAATTTAAACTTGGAAAGAGGAAAAGCATATCCTCGAGGAGATATTAATCTGACCTTTGTTAATTATTCTGAAGCAGCCCGAGATGTCTCTTTGGAGATAAATGGCCTAAGTGTTAGTGTACCATTTAATGGAGGGGGAAGATTTTTGAATGAAAACTGGCAAGTTAATACACAAAATGTTTTTATTGATCCTTCAATTGTAAAAATAAAGATTAAATCACAAAAACTTGAAAGAACTTTAAAAGAAGAGACTGAAATAAATTTATTTGAGGGAAAAAAACTCTTTAAAGATGGATTAGAGATTGAAATAAAAAAAATTGATCGCCTAGGTACAGTAGAAGCAAAAATAGATTTTTTATATGATAATTATTCTTATGAAGGAAAAATTAGTGGAAATATGTGGGGTAGCAAATTGTTTTCTTCATTTAGTGGAAGGTATGATATTGAACAAACATATTCTCATTGCAATGAAGAGGGGTGTTTTGCAAAAATAATTATTCAAGAATATGCAGTTACTTCTTCTGAAGAAAAAGAAGAAATTATTGAGTTGAAGGGACAACAAAAACTAAATAAAAATGGCCAAGAAATCTACGCAGTAAACGTTAGTGAAGATAAGATAGTTTTATTTGCAATAAAAGATCCAACCCACAACATTGGTTATCTAACACAAAATGGGAAACTTCAAAGTATTGGTATGAGTTTAGAAGTTTTAGAAACTAAAAAATCCGTTTTTAGAGGAAATGTTGTTTTTGCTCAAGGAAGCCAAATTGGAATCGAAAAAAAAGTTTCAAACCAAAAAGAAAAGATAAAAGAACTTGTTGAAAAATATTACAAAGAAAATAATATAAATTATGTTTTGTTTATTGGCGGAACAGAAAATATCCCAATTTTTGAAGCACAAGATTATACTTTGCAAGGGCTCAGGGTTCTTGATTTCTTTAACTATTCAAAGGTTGACAACAAAATTTTTGTTAGCCCGGGAAGAATACCATTTAGTGATCCAAAAAAAGTTATGGATTATTACCAAGACCTACAATACAACCGAGAATTCAAAAATAATTATAATTTAGTGTACCCTGATAAAAGAGGGGTTATTTTAACTGAAAACGCCTTAACTAACTTGTTGCTTTCTGGAATATTTCCAACAATAAATCTTAACGGGATTGAACCAGAATTTAATCTGAGCGAGGTTGTTGAAGAATTTGATGGAAAAGATTTTGTTGTTGAGTTCGCAAAAGACAAAGAAGAATTTAATGAATTTTTGAAACAAGCAGATTATTTTTCTTTCGACACACACGGTTATCCAACAGTATTTGCGATAAACAACAAAGAAAAAGAAGATGTAGATTTGTATAGTTATGAAAATATTCCAAAACTTGAAAACAGACCAGTGATGTTTGGACTTTCTTGTTCCACAGGAAGTTTTCTTGGAAGATCTTTTTTAGAAAAAGGAGCAACTACATATTTAGGATCAATAATTCCAATGATCGAAGTCCGTTTTCCTCTTGAAGGAAAAAAAAATATTTCAATTGGAGATTTTTTTAGAGAAAATTTCATTAAAATGGCAGACACGCGAGGAACAAAAAATCTTGAACAAATTGTATTATACGGAGATCCTTCTGTTAGAGCACCTGTTCTTTCCACGCTTGGAGAAACAAAAATAGTCCATGAAAACAAAAAAATAACTTTAACTATCCCCCAAATTATTCCTAGACAAATAGAAAATGAAATCCTTCCTTTTGGAAAAAATAACTTGAGAGCACTGTTATTACTTACGTCTGAAGAATCAAGAAAGATACTTGAAAAAGAATATACAGAAAAAACAATTACAATTGATTCGTCTAAAGAGAAGGATGTAAATATAATAATTATTAAGAGCGATCGTAATTTTGAAAATTTTTTAGTTATAACCGATTCTTCTGGAAATTTATTTGATATGAAAGGATATTATGTGAGTGAAAAAATAAAAAAGACAAAACTATTAGATTCTAAGGATTATATTGTAATTGTTAAGAATGATCCTGTCCCAATCAGATACAGAGAATATTCTAACAGCTTAGAAATATTAGATAAAATACTTAATGTTCCGTTCGAAGGATCTTCAATTGACAAAATTAGTGCAACCAAAAAGTATTTGATAAATGGAAAGGAGATACCAAGCAAGACAAATATAAATAATGGAAACTTGAGAGAATATCTTGACATTACTTATGAAGATTACTTAGAACTCCTCCCTTATCACCCATTAAAAAATGGTTTTCAAATCATTTTAGAATACGAATAAGAATTCAAACAAAAAAGGATTTTCTTTTAAACTCTATTAACTTATTTTTTTTATGGAAGAATGGGTTGAAGGAATTGCTTTTATTATTCTAAAAGATGGAAAAGTGTTAGTTGAAAAGAGAAAGATGGATAAGAAAGTCGACCCTGGACAAATAATTATTCCAGGAGGGCATATTGAAAAAGGAGAAACTCCTCTTGAAGCATGCAAGAGAGAACTAAAGGAAGAACTTGGAATTGAGTGCAAGAGGATTGATTTTGTGGTTAGGTTACAATATATTCATCCTGCTGAAAAACAAAACATTAATTACTACTTATGCAGAGATATTATTGGAGAAATAGAAACACTTGAAGCAGAAGAAGTTTTTTGGATTGATCCTGTAAGCGAAAAGAGTGTATTGAGCACAGAAACAAATGATGATGTTGATTTAAGAGCTTTAGAAAAAATGTTAGAGTTGGTTAAAAATGAAGAAAAATAAAAAAGCAAAAAAAAGTATTAAAGAAAATAAATTCCGGAGCGCCCACACGGAATCGAGCAAACACAAAAACTCGGACACTTCTAAAAAAAATAACAGAGCAAAAGGTTTTGTAAAAAAATACCCCGGTTTTGTTATTGCATTAGTTGTTGTAATAGCATTACTCATTGTTGCTGTGGCTTTAATGTTCCCACAAAGCGAGGATGATACTTTTGAATTAAATATGTACTCAAAAATGTATCACCAAGATAACCAATCTTATTTTGATGAAGTAATTGCTTCAATAGATACAGAATTAGAAAATGGAGAGTTTGACTCTGTGCTTAATGATGATTATTTGTATTCAATAAGAGATGATATTGTTTGGTTGAAAGAAAAAGAAAGTGAAATTTATCTTGGTTATAATGGAAAAGAACTATTTACAAGAGAAGTTGCATTCATGCAATTTTCTGAATTGGTTTTAAGTTTGAATGAAACCTTTTCATACGATATTTTGGAACCAGAATATGAAGCAACGATTTCTCTTGCACAAGAAAAAGAATTTTCTGTTCCAGAAATTATTGGAATAGAAGATTTGCAACAGATATTTGCGGAAGAAGGAGGAAATTACTCTGCAATATTTGATGAAACTATTAAGAGTTTGTCAACTGAATATTTTAATATGAAAAGAGCAATTGTGAATGGAAATAGTTCTATTGAAAGAAGATTCGTTGAGGCAAAAAAAATTATTTACTTTTTTGGGTAGTCATTTGTATTAATTGTTTTAAAGTAATTCCGCCAACAAGCATATCATTTAAGAATAATTTTCCTTGTTTTGGAGGGCATTTCCAAATCTTTTTGAATCCTTTTGAATCAATTTGTTTGAAATAATGCTTTATTTTTTTTGAATAAATTTTTGAAGTACTTGTATAATCCTTTGTTGTTTTTCTAAACAATTCACAAAAAGGATATTGTTCCCTATAACCGGGAACAACTAAGAAAGGAAATAATTTACAAGGAAACGGTCGTTCTTTGTAGATTTTGCAGGAATTGTTTTTGTTTAAAAATCTACATATCCCTTGGTTTCTTTTTAATGCAATTTGTGGAAGAATAAAAAAACTTGGTGGTAAATAAGACAGGTCGCTTGAAAGAATTTCCCCTATTCTCTTTGGAAAAAAAGCTGTTGGAAAAGTTAATATACCAGAAGTAGATTTTGGAAAAATCTTTACAAATAATTCACAATTTTCTTCCAAAAACTTTTTTTGAGAAAGTCTTAGTTTTTTAGCAATTTTTGGAACCTCTTTAGGAAGGAGAGTTATTGAATATCTCTTACAACATTCTCCACAAGAAAGACATATTTTTGTTTCTTCCTTTGAAGTCATTTTTTTCATAACTGAATAAAGAAAGAACCTTTTTAAAAAGAATAAAGTGGTCTGTCATTTGCTTTAGCAAATGGCAAGTACTTCGTTCCCGCCAGGCGAAAATGGCGAAAGAACCTTTTTAAAAGTAATTAAGTCCAAATAACTAAGTGAGCTGAAATAATTTTCAGCAGGGCTACCAAAGGTGCCCAGATCAATTGTGAATCAGTAGCATCGAGCAAAAGCGAAGATGGTACGCGTGTGCACGGAGCAAGCCGTGCCTTTATAGCTCAGTGGTAGAGCAGCCGCCTTGTAAGCGGCAGGTCGGGGGTTCAAATCCCTCTAGAGGCTCTTAAATGTTCAGTTCAAATCCCAAAGATTTAAATATTCCTGATTAACAGGAAGTTTTTGGAGATGAAGAACATGGACTTAGAAGTATTCAAAACAAATTATTGATAGATTGATATCAAAAGTTGGACTAAAAGGATTTGAAAAAAGTTATCCAAATGAACTCTCAATCGGAATGCAACAAAGAGTAGGTATAGCAAGAGCCCTTGCAATAAATCCACGCACACTCCTAATGGACGAACCCTTTGGTTCAGTTGACTATTTAACCAGAATAAAATTACAAGAATTATTAATGCAACTCTGGGAAGCATCAAAACCTTCAATAATATTTGTTACACACGATATTGATGAAGCGATATTCTTAGGAGAAACGTTACTAATAATGAGTAATCGTCCAGGCAAAATAATAAAAGAAATAAAAATTGACTTGCCAAGGCCAAGAACTACAAAAACATTGACAAGTAAAAGATTTAATCAAATAAAGAAAGAAGTGTTAGAAATTCTGGTTAACGACAAGCTTTAAATATCAGTTGCTACATAATTTCTTCATAAAGATTAGAATTAAACGTTAGTAAGCTACCTAGACAATTATTTTGATTTTCTAATTGTGTCACGTTTCATTTCAATTATTTGCGGAAGTCGTTGTTTAACCTTTCTAAACTCACGCATATTTGTTAACAAATTTACGAGTTCATCTTGCATAAATAATCTAACTCTTTGACCCCTACGATTTATGGCATAAGCCCGTTGTGAATATGCCACCAAATCAATCACTTCCCGTACATCACTATAAACTCGTTTTAAATACCCCCCATCATTACGTGCAAACAATATCGCATCATTTTTATTAGTATGATACTTTGCGAAATCACCAATCATTTTATTATAAGTTTTTCTAAAATAATTAAGCCCCCCAGGCTCTCTTAGATCAGCAGTCAATTCTCGCATAATATCTCTACTATATTCTCTAGCCATACTTTGTAAATTTTCAAGTTGTTGAACTCTCCCAGTTCTTCGTTTATGTGTTAGAATTTCATTAACAATTGGCAAAGCATTTTGCTTTGTATGTTCAAGTTCATGATCAATAATAGAATCGCCATAAACTCTCAATCCCTTATACTCTTCTTTTTTATGCCACAAGCTTTTCCTCATTATTATTGCTGGTGGATCAGTTGGCAAAACCCACGCAAACTTTGTAGGTTTTTTAAACTCATGCCTTGAAATATGATGAAAAACATAATCATCGCCTACCAAAAAAATTACTGCGTTTCTAGTGGGAACCAATTCAACCCCCCCCCTTAAACTATGCCAATTAGTTAATTCTTTAAATATCCTTTCAGCATCAACTCCGCCAGAAGTCTTTTTTATAATTTTTCCAATATCTTTATCAGTAATTCCCCATTTTTTAAATTTTCTTTTTAATTGTCGTCGGCTTGAAACCAGCGCATTTATTTCAGCCCGTGCTTCTCGTTTAGTTTTTGACATAGCATTAATTTTCCTAACTTGCTCTCTTAAAGAAGAAATGTTAACCGCCTCACCTACTGGTGTTTCTCTAACTTGCCTAAGCAATTGAGCCTGTAAATTTGACCCTTTAACAATTTCTTTTAATAACTTAGTCCGTTTTTGAGCATAACTTGTTGAAGGCATATTAAATTTATAACTTCAAACTTTTTATTTCTTCCTTTTAAACCAATTAAAGAACAACTAGACTCTGTTTAATCCCATGACAAGCTTTAAATATCTCTTAAGCTCTTAAATAGTCTAAGGATTAGAACTGAATGTTATTAAGTCCTCTAGAGGCTTTTCTTTTTTTGTATCCCTTATTTTCAGAGTCAATTCTTTTCTTAAGAAAAAAAATAAAAAAAATTAAGAATTAGAATTTAGGATACAAAAATATCCTAAAAATTGTTTAATAACAAATCAGATTTTACTCATTTCTGTCAAAATTATTTCTTCGAGGTCTTTTCTTCATGAAGCAATCTCTGCAATATACAGGTCTTTCTCCATCTGGTTTAAAAGGCACTTCTGTTTCTTGTCCACATTCAGAACAAGTTACCTTGTGCATTTCTCGGTCCCCGAACTTTTTTCGATCGTCCATTATTTTTTTCACCTTTTATATGTGCTTTCGCACGATATATTAGATATATGAGGGGTTTATAAAGAAAACGCGGGCCCGATTTCACTTTTTCCAGTTAAAGAAAGATTTATATATTCTTTTTTAGGAAGAGTTAATATGGCTGAAAGAGATTTAGAATATGGTGTGATATTGGTGATTGCATCCGTAGTATTCTTAATGTCAGGAATGGATTTATTAGAACCCACATTATTCAGCAAGGGTTTTAGCACCTTAATGGCATTCATATTAGTATCAATTGGAACCTTTTTAATTGGAAAATCAGGAAAATAAAAAAAAACTTTTTTTTCTTCTAATTTAACGGTATCAAACTACTCAAAAACTATTGAAATTGATTGTTATTTTCAATTAATTCTTCATAAGAAAGGGTTTCTTTAGAATCAATCCAATACTTTATACCTTCTTCTCTAAGAATTTCTTCAACATTTTTTCCCGGAAGAACAACAATACTAGCTTTTTTTGAAGAAAAATCAACATGTCCTTGCAGGATTTCATCCCTTAATAATAAATTGTATTGAATAAATGCTGCATCTTCTCGGTCTTTAATATTGCTAATCGAAAATTTTACTAATAACACCTTATCGAACGGGGCTTCTCCAAATCTTGTTCTTACCATTTTCATCACTCAAAACATAAATCACTCAAAATATAAACTCATTAAAAATACTTGTTTTTAGGATATGCTTTTTTGTAAGCAGGGTTTTTTTCAAGAGAATCTTTTGATCTTTTGTATTTTTCCAGAGGATCATTTGAACCAGAATATTGTTTCCTGAATTCTTGCCAAGGAACAGAATATTGTTTTTGGACCTTGTCTCTATAAAGTTCTGGAATAACGTTGAAAGCACAAAAAGGAATTATTCTTCCATCAGGCATCGCATAATGAATATTACATCTTTCAACTCTTTGTTGATCATAATTATAAGGATCCATAAAATGCATCATCCCAATAAAAAGAGAATTTGTGTGAAAATCCCCAAGAGCAGAATAATCATGTTTTACTAATGCATTAAACAAAAGTCTCGCCAAGTTCAATTCCTTTGGTTTCTTTTCCTGATCTATAAAAGATTTTAATTTTAATAATAATTTTGCAGATTCGATTTTTTTGTTTCCACCCGCTTTAATTGCATCAGCTCTTTCTCTTAAGAAAGAAAATAATCCTTCAACATCAACAAATTCTGGAAGAGGAATTACTTTTCCACCACTAACAAAAACATATGTTGCTGTCCCACACGCAAAATGATTATCCAAAGAATATTGATAATTCTCAGTTAATGCTTCTATAAAATTTACTACTGGAGACACACAAGGAATAGTAAAAAAATCTTTTTGCTTTATTATTCCTTTTGTTTGTTTTTCAATTAAACTAGTTGCTCCAGGAATCGTTATTCTTTGAGCATCTCTTTGTGCTTTTGGCATTCTCCCAACAAAAGAAACTGGTTGAAAATCCACCCCTCGAATAATTTCAATATTTCTTAACGCAAAATCAAGAATATTTCCAATATCTTGATCATTAATTCCTTTAATTAAAGTTGGAACAAGAACTATCCCAAGGCCCGCTTTTCTACATTCCTCGAGTGTCATTGGGATTTCATAATGGTTTTTTGGGTTTGTCTTAAAGTTAGTTCCGTCAAAAGAAACATACAAAGTTGATACTCCTGCGTCTTTTAATTTTTGCGCGTATCCAGGATTAAATGCAATTGTCATCCCAGTAGTATTTAATTGTACATGTTCGAAACCTTCTTGTTTTGCGATTTTTATTATTTCAAAAAGATCTTCTCTTAGGGTTGGTTCTCCGCCAGTGAATTGTATTGCATTACACGCAACTGGTTTTTCTGCTTTCAAATTTTTTAACATACTTCTTAATTGTTCAAGGGTTGGTTCATAAATTGGGTCTCCTTCTTTTGCATAAAAGAAACAATACCAACATGAAAGATCACATCTATTTGTAAGAGCAATATTTGCCAGAGCAGTATGATTATGATGGTTAGTGCATAGACCACAATCATATGGACAATTAGTCCCATTACTCTGTGTTATTGAAACATTAGAATTATGTAATCCCTTACTTGTAGTAGCATATTTTTTTGCTCGATTAAATTCATCTTCTGACTCCCAATAAATATCATCAAATAAACCATGTTCGGGACAAGTTCTTTTAACAAAAACCTTGCCTTTTTTTGCATATATTTCTGCTTCTAATATTCTCTTACAATCCGGGCAAAGAGATCTTGTTTTGTAAGGAAGATCGGAAGGGTAATTGTCAATAACAACACTCTTTTTTTCGTGTATTCTAAAGGTCATGCTTATCCTACAAATGCTCTTTGTTAAATGTTTAAAAAGGTAATCACCACGCAAAAGAACTGTTCAAAATAAGCCAGTTTAATAAACAATATTATTTGTTTAAAAAACGATTTGAAAACGCTGGTTATTTTGATTCACTGGCCATTTTGATTAAATAGGCAAAATAGTTATTTGTTAAGCTAGTTAATAATGCACTTCCCTTGTGCATCAATTATCTTATCCTTCAATTTTTCTCCGTCAATATTTTCTCTTTCAAATAACTTATCTTCTGGCCACCAATAAATCTCTCTTGTGCCTAGGCGAGAAACACAAACACTACCATCACCAACAGCTTCAAACAAATTATGTAAACTCTCAATATACTCATTAATAACTCCATCATTGTATTCCATACCATTTATTCCATCAAGAGTTATTTGCCCAGGTTGTTCTGCAATATCCGTTGATTGTAAAGAACCATTAAAAAAAGAAATTGCGTACGCAGAATCATTAGGAGAATATGCTACGGATTTTAAGAAAACTTTTCCAGGATTAGTAATATCATTAAACCCAAAACCATATTGGTTTCCTACTTTAGTGTCAGGAACATTATTCATATACTTTGTAATATCCTCTCCATAGAAACCTTTACAATTATTAATTGCTGTTAACAAAAACAAATTATTTGTGTTTCCATTTAACTCTCGTGCCCCATCCATTATAGTGTATGTCATTCCAGAACTAGTGTTTGCTGTTCCAGAAATAGAAAATAGAAGAGGGGTTGCAATTGTTGGATAATAAACTATTTTTGAGTTAGGCCCGTCAAAATAATAATCTAATAATTTTGCTCTCTTTGAATTAAAAGCATTCAATTCAAAAAAATCATCTTCTTCTTCATAATTTAATTTTACAAAAGAATCTCTTTGATTATTTTCAATTACAATTCCATCTTTTCTCAAAATCCCAAAGTCGCTTCCTTGTGTTAAAGAAGAACCATAATACATTCTGTTATCCGAAGTGTTTAATCCAACTCCTCCATCAAAAGGAGTATAATAAAAAGGACTATAATCCTCATTAATTGCTTCTTTCAAAGATAGGTCAAAAAGAATCCTTGCATTTGTTGTTCCCCCCTCAATCAACGGCATTTTGTCAAAATCAATAATTGTTTTTATATTATATCTTCCTGCATCAGGCAAATAAAATTTATAATCTGAAGAAAAGTTTTCTGCATAAGAAGTAAAATACAAGTTGCTAGTGCTTTTGAAATAACGGTACATTCCCTTGCTTGGATCAACAAAACTTGGATCTGTTTTTAACAGAGTAGTAGAATAATATTTTGCAAAATCATTTTGCATATCAGTACCATAACCATCTCTCATTAATAATGCATTAAAATCAAGTAATGCAAGCAATTCATCCGCACTATTAATTAAAGATTCTTCATCAACCAATTCGCTTGAACCAGAAGAGCTTGAAGAAAACGGAACTTGGTAATATAATGCAGGCTTACCATCATAAAAACGAGTAGTTAATGGCAAAAAACAATCAGTTATTGATTCTGTGTTTAATGCAAGAGGAACAACTAAATCAAATACTTCTGAAGAAGGATCATCTGGACAAGAAGTCCCTGTTCTTGAAAGGAACTCATCAATCGCAGAAAGATTCTTGCTTAACAAAATTGATAATTGAACAGCATCTAAATAATTTGTTTGCGCGTTTTCTAAATTAATTGCATCCCAATCCCAATTAAGAATTATTTTTGGCAGAGCATCGCTTGTTGCTTCACCAAACATCAAACCTTTTTCACACGAAGGATCTTTTTCTTTTCTTGAAACTTTTCTAGGAACAGCATTAAACTTGAAATGGTATTTGTAATTTTTTTCATCAACAAAGGAATCAGTAATATTAAATGGACCAAATTTTCCACTTGCTATTGTTGGTGTAGCATGTTCATGTTCATCAACAACTAATTCGATTATCCCATAAGTATTTTTGTTCAAACCAGAGTTAGCAAAACTTATTCCAACTTCTTGTTCTTCAAATACTCCAAAAACTTTTGGGTTATTTAATTGCCATTGAGCAATAACATCAGGAACAGAATTTACAATTGGTTTTACATCTTGCAACAAATTTATTCTATAATCCGGAAGAGTAAGAGTAACATCATCATCACAACCATCTAAATATACTCCACCACCATATGCTCCATTAACAAAACCATTACTCACCAATGATCCAATTAAACCAACCAATCTTTCTTTATCAAATTCATGGTATGGAGAACTTAGAGAAAAATCTTCGGTGTATGCTGAAGCAAGAGAAGATTTTAGTTCTAGAGTAGAAAGATTTTGTGCAGCAGTAATTGCTGTTTGTAAATCTATTGCAGTGTTTGTTATTTGCGCAGAAGCCGCATCTATCGCAGCAATAGTAGTCATATTTTGTTGCATCGCAGCCGCTAACTCATCACCATAATCTGCACTCAACGCTTGCCATGTTTGGTAAGCAGTATTAACCAAATTTAGAGAAGAAAGGATTGACGCAGAACTAGAAGATTGTTCAGAGATTTGCCCTTGTATTTCAGATAATTCTGATTGAATACCAGCTAATTGTCCTTCACAGCAACCACAACAAGTTTCTTTTACAGGAGGATTGCAATTTGCAGAGGCAGTTGTAGTAGTTGTAGTTATCCCGGTCTGCGCAGTAGAAACTTCTGTTTGCACAGTTTGTAAATCTGTTTGGAACAAACCAACAGAAGAAATTAATTGTAATAATAACGAGGCCCCAGAAGCAATTAGTTCAACAGTTTGATCATCAGTATCTATTAAAACAGTAACACTATCTTGAGCACTAACTTGAGAAGCTCTTGCTTGAGTAACCAAATCCACAACTTGTTGTTGTTCGGCTAAAGCTAATTCTAAATAATCATGTGCATCTAAATCATCACTTGAAGCAGAGTCAAGAGAGTCAACTGCCGCTGCTTCAATAGCTAATTGAACATACTCTAGAGCACTAGAAGAATGCTCCCGGGCTTGGGTTGCATATGTATTTAATTCAGTTGCACTAGATAGTGAAGCTTCAGCATCAATTGTTTCAGAATCATCCAACAAAGCATCTATTTGTTGATAAATCGAATAAAGAGAACTCATATCGGTAGCTAAATTATATGCTGATGTTGCTAAACCACCACACGCATCACCCATTGCTAATTCTACAGGATCAACAACATTTACTTCACAAGTCATCATGGCCTCAGGACACACTGAAGCACAACCAGAAATAGCAGTAGTTTGAGCGGTTTCTAAAGAAGTACAAAGACTATTTGAGCTTGTAGCTAAAGTGGAAATTGATGATGTAAGAGAAACAAGTTGGGACGCAAGAGTAACTTCAGCACTATCAGTTACATCCCCTATTGCGTTGTTAAACTCTTCCGTTCGTGCAAGAGAAAGTGCTGCTTGCCCTTGTATTGTTTCAACAGAAGCATCTGATATTACGACATCATCATAAGCTTTTCTTATTTTTGTGTTCTCTTGTACTGAAGTACTATACGCAGCATATCTTGCTTGGTCAATATTTTGTAAAGCATTTTTGAAAGATGCTTGGTAAAACCCTGTTCCTGAAAATCTTTCTGGATTACTATAAAGATCCATTAACCAACTCTTATCATTAACAAATGCTCCAAGTAAAGGAGTTCCTACTCCAGTAATACCAAAAGAATAATTATACAAATTACAAACACTTGTTGTAACATCAACATCGTCTGCCAACGCCTTATTTCTAACAGTTACAAGGTCTTTTGAGTTAGGAAAAACAGAAACAACAAACTTGTCAGGGACAAGTAATTCATCGGTTGGTTTTACAGTAATTTCTTTTTCATCAATAAAAATTTTGTTAGACCCTTGTGCCCTAGCATGAATCTTTACCCCATATACTCCGGGGATTTCAGTTCTTTCAAAATAAAGAGTTGTTACTGGATTATTATCTGTTAGAGAAAAATAATTTGTGCTTGGAATTATTTCTCCCTCAACTCCTCCAGAACAACCAGCATCATTATCACAAACAAAAAAATCTATTTTTTGAGAAGCACAATCACTCCTATCAATAGTAATACTTGCTTTGTCAGAAAAATCGCTTATCACAGAATCTTCTGTTGTAACTTTAATACATTGAGTTAAATTATCCATTATTACTTCAAAATCAATTCCTTCAATAGAATTTTCTAATTCAAAATTAACAGTGAAAAAAGTTTTCTCTCCAGCATTTGCTTTGTTAGGATAAAAAATTATTTTTCCAAAATAATCTCCTGGTTCTGGAGACAGATAAATTGGTAAAGGCGCAGGCATTAAGACAGAACCATTATCGTTTGGAAAAATTACTTCAACAGACCCCTTGGGCAGAGTTGTCCACGCGACACTTGCTTTCAAACTATCCAATGTGTTACAATTATTTCTAATTATTACTGGAACTTCTAAAAAACCATTAACTGTAGTAGAAATAACATCTGTTTTATTTATTTGAATACACCCAGTTCCAATAAAATCGCTAAAGATAATATCCAAAGGAATATTTAGGATTAATTCTGAATTACTATCCTCATCATAGAACTCTACCCAAAAATCAAACTCTTCGTAATCATCCCCTCCATCAAAATTAAAATCATCCCAATCCCAATCTAATACAAGGTTTCCATTTTCATCAAAATATGCTCCATCATCAAATTCCCCAACTATGTTTCCATATTTATCCCTAATAATAATTCTTCCATTTCCAAAACCAATATTATTCAGTCCATTTGATTTGAGAACAATTCTACCATTATTATTTTTATTCAAAGTAATCCTTCCTTTTTCCCCATTAGAAGCAAAAGTATCAACCAATTCTCCATTCGTTATTAGACTACCAGAAAACTTGATATTATCTTGGTCACCTAGAGAAAGAGATGCTTTAGAATTTATTTGAGAAGAAGACAGAACAATTAGTATTAGTATGATAACAATTATTGCCGTTGCCCCAACAAGCAAGAACATTGTTTTATGAGACACTGTTTCGTGCGGTTCTTTAAGTGGTTTATCTCCATCAATATAATAATCCATTACAACAACTCTGAACTGCTTAATTAAAGCAATAAAGAAATGTATTTGTTGTTTAAAATACTTTATTAAACTAGAAAAAAAGACTAGTCACGATTAATTATCTTTGTAGCATACTTTGACTTCTTGTTTTTTAACAAAACAATCCTAGAATCTTTTTTCTCGTGTTCTAACTTATAAGACGGCATTTCTTTTAGAAGTTGTTTTGTTAGATTTCTTACTCTTTCATGAGTAGGCATGTTATTCTCCTTTAATCTTTTTCTAGAAAAACCAATCCACATATATGCTTTAACTTCAACAAAGTCCGAATTTATTGTTTCTAACAATTCGGAAAATGCTTTTAGAGTTTCTTCATTCGTATTAACCCCATTAATAAATGTGAGACGAATTACTGTTCTTGTTGAGAGTAATTTCAACATTGCTAAAGATTTTAAGTATTTTTTCCAACCCTTTTTTTCTTTATTACAAGTAATTTTTTTATACAATATTTCATTTGGAGCAACCATCGAAATGTATAACTGGGTTGGAAGAGAATTTTCTTCCCATAACTTTAGAAGCATTTCTGGGTTTTGCCCGTTACTTACTAAAAAAATTGTTTCTGTTTCTTTTCTTTCTTTTAGAAGTGTAATAAGTTCGGGTAATTTTTTGTACAAAGTTGGTTCGCCACTCAAAGAAATAGCCCAATGTTTTTGTTCTTGTGATTTTTCAAAAACCTTTTTTGAAACATTTTTGTTTCCCTTAAAACCAATCAACAATTTTTTTCTTTCTTTTATTAAATTCTCAATCATTTCTTCCGGATCAATTAGTCGTTCTACTTTTGAACCCATATATTCTTTTGGTCTCCAACAAAATATACAGGAATTGTTACACCAAAAAGTTGTTGGAGCAATTTGATGACAACTCATTGTATCAGCACCATAAAAATCTTGTTTGTAACAATGTTTTTTTCCATTAGTTCTAATCGCATCTCTATTCCATTCACAAACCTGCACTGATGCCTCTTCAAAAAAACCATATTTCTTTTTTTCAAATTCCTTTAACAATTCTTCTTTTTCCATTAATTATTCAAGAAAACAAAAGATATAATAATGGCACTTTTGCAATTATAACATGCAAGAAAAAAGAATAAGCATTTCAAAACAAATCGGAGAATATACTTTAGAGATTCACAAAAGAGGAGAGGGCCAAACTTTTGGAATAGAATACCAAATTTCTAAAAACGGAGAACTATTTTTTGCTTTGCCTGCAACAGTAAAAAATGGAGAAGCAAAGTTTGGTAATTTAGAAGAAATAGAAACCCAAAAAAGAACCGAAACAATAAAACAATTAAGATTATTATTTGATTTTATGGATACAACCTTGCCAAAAATTGGAGTAACACATGCCAAAGGAACAGTACACACACAAATATGGAGATTAATGAAACAAAAAGGAGCAATTGCTACACCTTACAACTTAAAATTAATGGATGTTAGTAAGAGATATCCAAGGCGAAGGTAGCTTTTTTAATAAAGCGGGTCATATTTTTTTAGGTGGTAAGATGGAAGGAATGATACAATTTATAGCAAACTATGAAGATTGGAAAATAATCAAAAAAATAACAATTACTGATATTACAGACCCCTTAGTAATAGCTGAATTTTTAGCAAGTTTGACTTATAGTACTGATGATAAAATTGAAAACAATTTAAGAAAAGTTGTTGAACTAGACAAAGTAGATAACGCATTAAGTGCACTTGGTTTAGGAAAAGGAGATTCTGGAAAAGCTATTGAAGAAGTTAATTCAAGAACAGTAAACAAAGTAATTAACGAAATTACTAAACTTGATAAATTTAGTGGGCCTGTTCAAAAAGAACTAATGCAACTCTGTAAAATTTATGCAACAAAAAAAGCCCTAAAAGCTTGTGGAATAATGAATACTTACCACGAAGCAGAATTACCTAATTTGAAAAGAGTAAAAAAAGCCAAAGCAAAAAAAGAATAACTGCTACATAATGTGATTTTATGTTTGGAGAATTATTTGTAGGAGAAATATTAGTAAATGTTCTTTTACAAAATTATTCAACAAATTTATTAATTTCTTTTTTTCAGGCCATAACTCTTTTTGGTCACCCATTACCATGGATAATAATTGCCGCATGGTTGTTTTGGATTGGAAAAGAAAAAAAGAGTTTTGCACTTGTCAGTGTAATAATATTTTCTTCTCTAATTTCTGGAATATTAAAATTTGTTATTGCTCGCCCTCGCCCAGAAGGATTACAAGTGTTCGAAGCAACACCAACAAATTATTCAATGCCATCAGGGCACTCAGTGTTAGCAGGAGCAATATATGGTTTTTTTGAAAACAAATTAAGAGGAAACATAAAATGGTTATTATTAATACTCACAATTTTAACTGGAGTGTCAAGATTATTTTTAGGAGTACATTATTTAAGTGATGTTTTTGTAGGACTAATACTAGGATATTTTATTGGAAAAATTGTTTTAAAATTAGAAAAGAAAATTGATAAATCTCATTTGAAAGTTACAAAGTTTAATGAAGAAAAATTATTACTAGCAATATTCTTAATTGCAATAATATTAATCATTGTATTACCAAGTACTTTTTATTTAGGATTTGCATTAATAGGATATTACTTTGGATTTGTAATATACCGGGATTCAAAATTAGGCCCTGCAAAAAACAAAAAAATAAGTTTGTTTTTTGGAACAATAATCCTAGGAATAATAAGTTACACTGCATTTTTTACAACAGGATTCCTAAGTATTTCTTTATTCATTTTGTCAGGAATATTTGTAACACTAATATGGCCATTTATTTTACACAAAACTAAACTCTAAGGACTGCCCTGCCAGCCCACATCAGAGAATTTGCCAATCTAAAGATTGGCAGAAAGCAAAACTAAATCAATAATCCAAAAACTAAACTTTAAAAATACTCTCTCTTCCAAATTCTAATACGGATAAAATCCCCCCTTAGTTTAGTAGCTAGAACGCTTGGCTGTAGTTTTCAATAATATCAGAGAGATCTGATACAAGCGCGCTGGTTTAAGCCACTAATGCGCCATAAATGGCACAACGGTGTAACTCGAACCGGCCGGACGAAATCGGCCACCGAGAGATCCCCGGTGCAACTCTGGGAGGGGGGATTTGTTGCTTATTTTAGCACTGGCATAGTACTTACGAATCCTTTTTATTAACAATTAAGCCATCATTAAATATGGAATTTGAATTTAAAAACAATCAAATATTATTTGACAGAGAACTCAGTGAGTTGGACGAATTTGTAATTAAATTTGTTAAAATCTTAGATAAAAACAAAATTAACTATGTTCTTGTTTCAGGATATGTCGCAATTCTTTTTGGCCGAAGCCGAGAAACTGAAGATATTGACATTATACTTGAAAAAATATCTTTTGAAGAATTTGACACATTATGGATTGAAATTGAAAAAGAATTCGAGTGTTTGAATACTTCTTCATCAAAAGAAGCTTATGAAGAATTTCTATTAAACAATACATCTATTAGATTTGCCTATCCTGGAAAATATATCCCAAACATGGAAATAAAATTCCCAAAAAAAGAATTTGAACAAGAAACACTTAATAATAAAATAATTGTAAAAAGTGAAAACTATGCATTTAACATTTCAAACTTAGAAAAACAAATCGCATTTAAACTATTTCTTGGTTCCGACAAGGATTTAGAAGATGCACGACACATATGGAACATATTTAAGGATCATTTGGATAAAACCATAATTATTGCAAAAGCGCAAGAATTAAAAGTTTTAGAGGATATAATTAATATGGTGCTCGCATGAAATACTCAAAAGAAGAATTAGAAGAATACAAAAGTCAAAACTTTAAAGAAAGACTAAAATTTATTGACGATTACACAACTTGGTTAAAAAAAACCCCAAACAAAGAATGGTCAAAACAACAAAACAAAATACTTTCTCATTAAACCCTTATTCAATTCTTTAGTAAGCTGTATTTCGCAACAGCGAAGTACTGCCCCGTTCGCCTAGTGGAACTGGCAGACCTGCAACTCGGGGAAGAAGGATTTTCCAAAAAAATCCAACCGAGCAGAGAATAGAAACTATTTTTAATCATAAAAACATATCATCTGTATGGCTTCAAAAAGCGGACAAATTTCAATTGGAATAAAAAAAGCTTCTCCAAGCGAAATAAAAAAATTAATTTCTGAAATCCGCGATAATAAATTCAATATGGATGACCCAATAGCTGAATCGCGATCTTTAGAAAGATCCAAAACAAGATGTACAACTTTTGTTGCATATTCTGGAAAAGAAATTGTTGGTTATATTACTATCCATCCTCCCGATAAACTCACCCCCAAATTAGCATCTCTAGAAGCACTCTACCTAAAAATTGGTTTTGAAAAAAAAGGCATTGGCAGTAAATTACTTGGAAAAGGGAGTGCGTTTTCTATTAGTAGAGGTGCAAAAGAAATTGAATGCAGCTTAGGAAAAGGATACCATTTAGTAAATGGAAAATTAAGAGAAGCTTTTCCCGATAAATTTTATGAAAAAACTCCATTTAGAGAGTTCCCAGTCGATAGTGGTGAAATTATTTGGAAACCAAAAGAAACAAAAGGAAAAAGAAGACATAGAATAAGGCCAAAGCTAGGGCTTGCACCACAAAACATAATGGACCCGTCAAGAATAGCAAGAAGAGGAAGAAGACCATGAACCACAAACCACTTACTAATAACAACCAACCTTCCAAGATCCCAGTGTGCAATTCTCTAGCGACACGACACTTCCGAAAGCTTTATTAATACCATATTAACACAATATTAACATGGTGATAATATGCCTACTGCAATAGTAAAATTGAGTGATGAAGCAAATCAAGTAATTAACATAGTTAAGGCTAAATACGCACTAAGAGATAAGAGCGAAGCAATAAATCAACTAGCAATGGAATATGAACAAGAATTACTCGAACCAGAATTAAGACCAGAATATGTTAAGAAACTTGAAAGAATTGATAAGGAAAAATCTATTCCAATAAAAGATGTTGATGACTATTTTAACAGCTTCAAGAGATGATACACTTGTACAAACTGAAAAGAAAAAAAGGTTTAGACAAGATATTTGAAAAACTAGCAAAAAAAGACATTGTTGCACTTGAAGCAATACAAAAAAAAGTAAAGCAAATAATTGAAGATCCTTACAGATTCAAACCACTCAGCAATAAAATGAAGAACATAAGAAGAGTTCATATAAAAAGTCATTTTGTTTTAACATATAGAATTCTTGAAAAAGAAAAAATAGTTGAGTTGCTTGACTATGACCACCATGATAAAATCTATAAATGAGAAAATGAAACAAATGCAATCCAACGAGTAACCCCGCGCGCAACTCTGAGAGGAGGGCTTTTCCTTAGAGAAGACCAACTGAACAGAGAATAGAAACTAATTTTAACTACAAACAACTAAAAACCACACACAACAAACCAACTTCCTCGGTTACAACTCTAATCAGCATAACACTACC
>CAYWUL010000010.1:0-41716 GCA_964461205.1 uncultured archaeon
TTCTTCGTCCTCTTAATTTTCCTTTTCCTGCCCTATTCCTAATTTTTCCTTTTGCGTTTTCTAAATCTTTTCCTACTCCAAGTTTTCCTAATATTTCAACAATTGTTTTTGTTTTATTGATTTCTTCAAATTTGTCTTCAACAATTATTGGTAATTCTTTTTCAAAAATAAATCTTTTTTCAACTAGTTCTTTTAGTTTTGTTGCTGCAATCGCACTTTCTAAAGCTTGTTTTCTTTCTTTTTTGTTTATTTTTTCAATGATTGTTGTTATTGCTTTTGGTCCGTGTGCTCGTCTTCCACCAACAGATTGTGGTACTCTTCCTACTCTTCCATATAATAATTCTCTTCTATTCTTCAATCTTGGTAATCTTGCCATGTCAGTGTTAATTGTTCTTTTTGGTGTTGGTTGATCTCTTGTTCCAACATATTGTGCTGTGTTTTGTAATCCTGCTCTTGGCGCAGTTCCCTTTGCTTGTTTTTGTGTGGTTTGCATTGCTAAAACTGCTCTTTTAATTAATTTTGGTTTGTATGCAGTTTCAAATGTTCTTGGTAATTCAACGTCTCCTTTTGCCGAACCGTCTATTCCAATTATTTTTGCCTTCATAAATCTCACTTCACAATCACATTTTCGATTTCATTAATTATTACTCTTCTTTGTTGTTCAGGTCTATAACTTTTTCTAAATGCAATACATCTCTTGCTTGGTCCAGGAACTGATCCTGCAATAATTAAATATTTTCCTTTTACATTTCCATATCCTGTGTAACCTGTTGTTCCATTTACATCTTCGATTTTGTCAGAAATTCTCAATATTTTTTTGTTGTATTCTGTCCTGTTATGGTAACCCATTTGTCCTGCTCTTGCTACTGTGTACATTACTGTTGCTGGGTGCCATGGGCTAATTGATCCAACAATTCTTTGTTTTTTTGCTTTTGGTCTTTGCATTTTAACATTTGACCTCTTTATTACTCCTTGGAATCCTTTTCCTTTTGTTACTGCTTTAAAATCTAAAAAGTTTCCTTCTTGTACAACATCTTCAATAGTAATTTCTTTTCCAAGAATTTCTTTTGCATAATTTAATTGTTCTTCTTTTTTTCCACCAATGTTTATTTCGCTAACGTCGGGCTTTTTCTTTAATTTAATGCTTTTTGGTTGTGTGTAAACAATAAGAGTAAAATATTCTATTTTTTCCATTTCTTTTTCAAAATCAGCAATTCCTAATTTTTTCTTTTCATCTTTTTTTACTTTTTCTTTTCCTTCTGTTTTTGTTTCCTTTCCTTCTTTCTTTTTTCCTGTTTTTTTGATTCCTTTTATTTTTCTTTCTAATTCTTTATCTGCGGTTTCTGAAACAATATCGCCTAAAACTTCTAAGCCTAATTCTCCTTTTTTATAAGCTCTAATTGCTAATACTTTCACTGCCGGACATTCAATTATTGTTACTGGGATAGTAACTTCTTGTCCAAAACCTGGGCTTCCTTTGTGTGCATTTTTTCCTGCAACTTGTGTCATTCCAACTTTGTAACCTAAAAAACTCAATGCCTTTGCTTCTTCTCCAATAGCTTTTAAGCTAGGAGTTTCTTTTTTTGCCCTGACCCTAGGGTAGAATGCCATTGATCCTTTTCTTGGAGCGTTATAACTTGCCATTTTTAACTCACTTTAATTTTCAAAACGAGTACAAAATACCAATTCAAAATTTAGAATGGGTATTTACCATGCATCTCACCAAATTGCAAGGCAGTGTACTCAAAAACGTGTTATTCAACACCTAATTACAAATTTCTTCTTAGGAAAGCTTTATAAACAAAACCGTGTTCTTCCACTATTCTGATGTTTCCCAGATTTCTTTAACTCTTCTTGTATTGTCAGTAACATAGACTATTACTGCTACTATTACTATAACAATTATCAATAATACTAATCCAATTCCAATTGTTGGCAAATTCAATAGGAAAAATCCTGCTAAATTTCCTTCGTTTGTATCAATATTTGCTTCTATTTGTCTTCCTTGTGAAGAAAATATTACTCTTCCTTTTGCACTTGGTTTACTCAATTCTACTTCAGCAAAACTATATCCTGGGACAATTGTAATAACCATGTCATTAATTGTTTCTCCTTCAATTTCAAAGCTCAGTACGCCTGTGAATATTTTGTTTGTTGGGTTATTGAATTCTATTATCAATGAATTTGTATTAACACCAATATTCATTCTGGCGTTTAATTGTAAGTTTTCTATGTCTCCAGAAGCATTATTATAAACAGTAATTCTTTTTGAAGAAACATTACATCCATCTACCACAGGTCTCAAAATTATTTCACCTTCGCTTTGAGTCATTTCAACATTTAGTGTTCTTGAAATAGATGTTCCTTCAGGCAAAATAATTGATGTTGGTGAAACACTAACATTACTTTCAACAAATATTGTTGCAGTTTTGTTTGTTGCGTTGGTAATTGTGAATGGTATTTGTCCGCTATTAGTTATTGTTGCTGTTTCTTGAACAGAAATACTTAATCCGTTGCATGTTGCAAAAGATGCTCCTGAACTATTTATTACGCTTACATTAAATGTTTTCTCATCAATATCATCATAATTACATGTTTTTCCGTCACTAAATCTTCCTCTTACTTGTATCTTATTTTCAAATACTCTGTCTTGTGTTACATTTGGTGCTGTAGTAATAATTACTAAATCAGCTATGTTGCCTGGAAAAGCGTATTTCTCGAAGTAATATGAATCTGCTTCTACCCCATTTTCAATTATTTTTACATCTAATACTTCAAATCTTTTTGTACTATTATTTTCTATATAAAAAATATTCATTGCTGTGTTATTTTCATTTACTTCTATATCTCTTGTTTTTATTTCTAGATCATCACAATCTCCGCTAGTTCCTGGGTTTGAGTTGCTTCCCGTGTCATCAATTTTTACATCAAATATTTCATATCCTATATCTGAATATGAACAAAAAGTACTTCCCAAGTTTCCTTCTACTTTAAATGTTCCTGTTATTGTTCTGTCTGTTGAAACATAATCTGCTTCTAATTCAACATTAACTTCTTCTGTTGTGTGATCTTGTACAATAGTACTATAATCTACATTTCCTTGTTTTATTCCGTTTGTTGTAAAATAAACATCTGCATTAGTTATAGTAAAATCTGCATCAGTATTATTTTCTACTCTAAATATTTTTGTTTGTGTGTTTCCCTCATCGATATCAAAATCATATGCAACTAAATTTATTCCAGAACAAGAGTTATCTACAACATCAATATATGCATCCATTATTTCTAATATGTTGCTTCCTTCTAAGATTTCTCCTTCTATTTTGTATCTTTCATAATTATCATTTACTTGGAAATCGTTTGTCCATGTGAATACAAAGGAATCTTCTTCCATTGTTTGGCTCTTTGTTGTTGTAGTTCTCCAATAAACCCAATCATCATTCGAGTCCCATCTATAGATTTTTGCTCTTGTACTAATATTGCTTGCCAAACCATTGCCATCAATATCTGTTATATCAAAAGTTATTTTTATATCAATATAATCATTATCTTCTGCTGTTATTGCATTATCATAATTTCCTGATCCTCTTAGTTCAAGAACTTCGTTGTCAATTGTAACTGTGCCAGCGTATGCTCCGCTTACAAAAAAAGCTATTAGGAATAATCCTAAAACTATGCTAATAATCTTGTTCATCAACACCAACTATTAATACTTTCCTAGCGAACATTTATAAAAGCTTTTCGCTTGTTAACTGGAACAAATGATTTTGTAAATGTGCTAAAATTCTTAGTAAATTTTGCTTTAAAACTTTATAGAATAGATTATTTCTAAAGGAAAAAGAGTTTTTCCTAGTTTTTCTTTAAAGAATTATAAATCCCTACAATAAATAGGTTTCCTGCTACAATAAAGTATGCAGAAACAATAAACGAAGGAACTAACAACATTATATAAATTGGGTCAGCCATAATTCCAAGCCCAGTCATATTGCTAACTTGGCCACCCATAACACTTGCAATAGAAATAATCATTGAATAAGCCATTGCTGGGATAGTAACCACAAAATTAATGATCATTAGAATAACTGCCAAAACAAGTTCAGCAATAAAAATATTCAACACATTTCCCTTTGTTATTTTCCAAGATTTTTCAAGTGATTTCATTATTGATTTCTCTCCTTCAACAAAAATAACTTCTCCAACACTCAACCTAATAGAGTTATAAACAACTATAACACAATAAGCAATTAGTAACAAAACTCCTATTCCTATTAAAGCGCCGGCTAAAGCAATTGCACTTATCCCTAACGGCAACATAATAAAACCAAGAATTGTTAGAATAAATCCTACAAAACCAATTAACAAATATTTTACATTAAATAAAGACAGGGTTGCAACTAAACCAGACATAATTTCTAAAATAATATATTTTACAAAACGAGTTAGATTAATTCTTGTGCTTGTTTTCTTGCTTAATTTTAATCCTCTTGCAATTATTAAATAACTCGCAACAACTGCGACTATTATAAAAGGAATTAAAATCAGTCCCATCATTGCATAAAAACCAAGTAATATTGGAATTATTTCCATTGGATTAGTCATATTGTTAGAGATTCCTGAAAAAGAATTAACTGCCATTACAAGCATTCCAAAAGAAAACACAACATAAATCACGATTAGTACTACCAAATACTTTAACATTTCTTTGTCCTTGAACCAATCAAGTAAACTAAAACCAAGTATTCTTGTCAAATCCTTGTTCAAATCCATATTAGAATAATGTTCTTCCTGCTTTTATTCTTTTGTTTTTAGATGGGAAACAGAAAAAATAAATTGTTATTTCTTTTAAATTAAAATGTCACTCATTTCAAAGAATTTTTTAAAAAAAGAAGTTTGGTTAAGTGTTGCCACTTAACCATTCAAAATATTTTTACTTTACTGTTTCTGCAAACATACTCATTACAGAAACTTGTACAGCAAACATAGCTAGACCAAATACTAACGCACTTAATATGAATCCAATAAATGGAACCAATAATAGTACACCAGCAATTAATCCAAGAATCATTACTAACACAAAGCTGTAGATTATTGCTACTATTAATGTAACAATATAGTCTGCTGTTAAACAACTTTTAACAACGTCTACTACATTTAATGCTGCTCCAATTTTTCCTGCTTTCAACCATTTCATATAAGCCATTGGTAATGCTAGTGCTGCTAGAATACCAAGTATTGCTCCTATTACTAAGAATGGTCCGCCTACTGCAAGACTTTGCATGAAGACTTGTAACATTGCTGTTGGATCAGTGCTAGTTGCTTGACTGCCTATCATATTCAAAAATGCTGAACCAAGACCAATTCCGATTAGAATTGCAGGTATTATAAAGTAAATAATTGAAATTATCCATGAAATTATTAGTTTTACAATATATTCTACTATATCTCCAACTGCCCATAATTTCAAAGCTTTCTTTCCTTTGATTACTTCTTCAGCATTTTTTAAAGCATAACCCTCAACTAACAATTGTACTATTGGAATAGCTGCTAGGATCATTCCTATCAACATATTCTTACTATTAGCAAAAGGCTTCTTTATTGCTCCGCCAAAATCAACCATAATATAACCTCCTTTGCCTTTTATTATTTAATAGTAAGAGAGGAAAAGTTGTATTTAAACCTATTTATTTAATATTTGGAAAAATTCTTCTTTGGTAATTTTTAAATCTTTCTTTATTATCTTTGTTAATAATTTCATTCTAATTTCTTTATGTAATGGCACCAAAGTTGTTCTTCCATCAATATGTTCAAAAAACAAGTGAGAACCTTTTTGACGCACTTCATTAAAACCCAAAATTTGTATTAATGTAATTACTTTTCTTGTTTTAATAGAATTAGGCACGCGCAACAACTTTCTCAATGCAAACAAAAGGAGTTTTTGTTTTCTGTTTCTTTGATTTTTGCACTTCCAAACAAAGATTAATAGCTTCTTTTATATTATCCAAAACCTCTTTCTTTGTTTTGCCTTGTGTGTGGCACCCTTGTAGTTCGGGGACATCTGCAATATACCATCCGTCATCATCTTTTTCGATGATAACATCAAACTCCTTCTTTCTCATGAGAATCTAATTAATATGTGTCTAGTTTAGAATAAAAAGTTTTCTGGGCCTCGTTGCCGGTCACAATTTATCTTCCTTTCCAATTAATAATTGGTTTTAATTGTTTAACAATTTTTATACTATCTTCTTGTTCTTTCATTACTTTAAAAATATTCTTGTAAGCAAAAGGGCTCTCATCAATCGTTTTCATTTCAACAAAAGCAGTTATTCCCTTCATACTTTTTTTGAAATCACTCATAGAAATATTTCTTTTAGCATCTGTCTTTGACATTGCTCTTCCTGCGCCATGACTACTAGATTCCAAAAATTTTGTATTGCCCTTTCCTATTACTAAGAAACTTCCATCTCGCATATTTCCAGGAATAACTCCTCTCTCATTTTTTTTAGAAGGGGTTGCTCCCTTTCTATGAATAAATTTTTGTGTCTTTCCAATTCTCTCAGCATGATTATGATTCTTATTCGTCCATAATTCACTTTCTATCTTTTCTCCCAGTGCTTCTTCTAAACCTTGGATTACTTCTCTTGCAATCTCTAATCTATTTAGTAATGCAAATTCGAGTAAGAATTCTTGCACTGCTAAATATTCTCTTCCTGTTTTTGATTTAATATCTAATGCAAATGTTCTTTCAGCATTTCCTTTTCCTCTTCTTTCTTTCATTGCTTCCTTCATATAATATTCTGCAACGTGGTGTCCCATGTGTCTTGAACCAGAATGAATTATTAGCCAAACTTCTTTCTTATGTGAGTCAATTTCGATGAAGTGGTTCCCGTGCCCTAGAGAACCCAGGTTACTAAGTGCTTTTCTCTTCAAATATGCTAAAATTTCGTCATTATGCGTACTTTTTTCTAGTTTTTCTAATAATTTAGTGAATTTTGCCTTTGTTTCCTTGCTAATTTTGTGTTCTGGGTTTAATCTTCCTAAACCCATAGGAACATTTCTTGCAACCCTATTATGAATTATTAAGGAATTTTTTTTAATTTTTTCTAACAAGTTTTTTCCTTTTAATTGTAAAGCAATTACTCCACAACCAATATCATAACCAACCCAAGAAGGAACTATCCTTCCTTTAGAAATTATTACACTTCCTATTGGTGCAACGTAACCAAAGTGCGCATCAGGCATGAGTGCTCCTTCTAAGACAAAATCTTCTTTTAAACAATTCTCGAATTGTTCTATTACTTTTTCGTCCAAAGTTTTTGCAAAAATATTCTTCATAATAAAAGCATTAAATAAAGACTTTAAGAGTCTTTTTGTTTTTTTTTAGGATTTATTTTTGATTCTTTTTATTATAACCTATATTACTTGTATTTGTAATTTTTTAGAAACATCAAATCCTTTTGGAATATCTAACTTTGCTTCAACAAACCATTTAGTTGAAGACATCATGTTTCCTAACGCATTAAGTGCTTTTAATGCAGTTCCAACTTTTCCTTCAATATTTATTTCATTTTGTCCAGGGACTTGTATTTGAAAAGTATACTCTGTAGGATTAGTTCCATATTCTCTTTCTTGGTCTATTGGAACAGAAAACTCAAATACTCTTGATTTGTTTTTTTGCATTCCATTATTGCCCATTGTTGTTGATGTTTTTTCAGCAAACAAAGTAACAATAACTCCTTTTGCCATTATCGGTTTTTTTAACTGCATATTTATTTTTCCGTTAATTGTTTCTCCGTGACTAAAACTAGTTTTTTCTAAAAACAAATCTATTTTTTCCTTAATATTTATTTCACAGCCAAGATATTTCCGAGGGTTGTGTGATATTTTCTTCCATCGTTTCCTTTAAAATCAATGCCATCTTTATTAGCCCGAATAAATGTTCCTGAGATTTTTTGAGCATAGGTGTGTGCAAAAGTCACGAGTATGAAAGTAATTTTGTCGCCTTCTTGTTTTGTATTTAAGGTTCTAATTATTTTTGTTTTATCTCTTCTTTTAGAATGTTTTTGAAAAAGTCTTTTTGCTCTAAAATTTGTAATTCTTTGTTTGAAAAACATAATACTTATTCTCTTTTAGAAGTATAAAAAGATATTGTTATGTATAAGAATTAGTTTTGTTTGTCAAAAAATAGAAATTAGTTTTTGAATTCTATTTCCATGTGGACTTCTTCTGGAACTTCTACTCTCATAACTCTTTTTAGAGTTCTTTCGTCTGCTTGTATGTCAATGAGTCTTTTGTGAACTCTCATTTGCCATCTTTCGTAAGTTTCTGTTCCACCACCACAAGGGCTTTTTCTTGTTGGTATAACTAGTTTTTTTGTAGGTAATGCTATTTTTCCTGAGTGTTTAGCTCCGGTTCTTTCGCAAACTTCTAATACTTTGTCGCTTATTTCTTCTAGCATTCTATAGTCAGTACTTGTCAATTTTATTCTTGCTGTTTGCATCTTGCTCACCTACTTTTTTTATTAAAAAATAAATATAAAATGGAAAAGGAAAAAAACTTCCCTTCCCAGAAAATTTTCCAAATTTTCATCAAAGTGCACATTAGCTTTTAGCTAATGCACTGTCTTTGTTTTTATTATCTTTTTTCTATTTCAAGGATTACTCCTGCTGCTACAGTTTGTCCCATGTCTCTAATTGCGAATCTTCCTAATTGAGGGAAGTCAGCAAACTTTTCTGCACAAACTGGCTTTGTTGGAGTAATTTTTACTATTGCTGCGTCCCCAGTCTTTAAGAACTTTGGATTTTCTTCAGCAACTCCTCCTGTTTTTGGATCCAATTTCTTTTGGATTTCTGTTAATGTCATTGACATTTGTGCTGTGTGTAAGTGGAATACTGGTGTGTATCCTACTGGTATTGCTGTTGGATGATTTAATACAACAATTTGGGCAGTGAATGATTTCACTACTGTTGGTGGATTTGTTACGGGTCCAATTACATCTCCTCTTCCTATATCAGCTGTTCCAATTCCTCTTATACTAAAACCAATATTGTTTCCTGGTTTTGCTTCAGATAATTTTTCGTGATGTTCTTCAATGTCTTTTACTTCTCCAGTTTTTCCAGAAGGCATTACTATTACAGTTGTTCCTGCTTTTAGTGTTCCTGTTTCTACTCTTCCTACTGGGATAGCTCCAACACCTTTAATGTTGTAAACATCTTGAACTGGTATTCTTAATGGTTTATCAACTGGTGAAGGTGGTGCAGTTAAATCATCTAGAGTTCCTAGTAATGTTTTTCCTGTGAACCATTTCAAGTTATCAGTTGCTTTTACAACGTTGTCTCCTTTCCATGCTGAAATAGGCACAACTTTTACTGCATCTGGTTTGAAACCAATTCCAGTAAGCATCTTAGTCATTTCTTCGCTAACTTTTTTGAATATTGCTTCATCATAATTAACTTCGTCCATTTTGTTGATTGCTACAACAACTTGTTTTATTCCCATAACTTGGGCTAGAAAGGCATGTTCTTTTGTTTGAGGTTGTGGTCCTTCTTTTGCTGCAACAACTAATACGGCTGCGTCAGCTTGTGAAGTTCCTGTTATCATATTTTTTACAAAGTCTCTGTGTCCAGGAGCATCAATAATAGTGAATTGGTGTTTTTGTGCATCAAATCTTTTGTATGATACATCAATAGTTACTCCTCTTTCTCTTTCTTCTTTTAAGTTATCCATTGCATAAGCGAATGCGAAAGTACTCTTTCCTTTTTCCTTTGCAATTTCTTCTAACTTTCTATATTCTTGTTCTGATAGTGCTCCACCATCATAAAGTAATCTACCTACTGTGGTAGACTTACCATGGTCTACGTGACCAATGAAAACTACGTTAATCAATTCTTTATCTGCCATTTTATTACACCTCATTTTCCGTATATTTAAAAAACACGCTACTACGAGATTTTGAGCCTTTCACCAAGCAACGCTATACATTATTTTCACGAAAAAAGCTTTTTAAAGGTTCTCATTGGTTTTGATTTAATCGGTTTTACTCAAGGAAGAATTGTCAGGACTTTTAATAAAAGTCCACAAAAGAGTGGCAATTACTCTAAAAAGAATTGCCAGAAACTTTTTCCAAAAGTTTCATCAAAAAGGGCAATTTTATTCTAAGAAAAATTGCCATGGTTTTACGCCTTCTGGCATTCCTTTTCTTTTTCGGATTTCATTAATAGTTGCTTCCTGTAATTCAGGAGGCAATTTTTCGTAACCGTAGTATTCAGCTGTCCATACAGCTCTTCCTTGTGTCGCTGATCTCATTGCATTACTAAATCCAATTAGTTCTTTTACTGGTGCTTTTCCAATAATGATTGAAGAGTCTCCTTCTGTTCTCATTTCAGTAATTTGTACTCTTCTTGAACCTAGCTCTCTAGAAGCATTTCCCATTTGGTTTTCTGGCACTTGTATTGTAAGATTTTGTTTTGGTTCGTATAATTCTGTTCCTGCTTGTAACATGCATGCGAATACTCCTCGAGTTATTGCTGGCAGTACTTGTGCGGGGCCTCTGTGTATTGAATCTTCGTGTAGAGTTGCATCCATTAATTCTAATACGACTCCTTGGCATTTTTCTTTTGCTAGTGGTCCTTCGTTCATTGCGTCAGTGAATCCTTGTATTACTAGTTCTCTGATTTCGTTCAATGATTGTATTCCTCTTGTTCGATCAATTAATGCACATCCATTTGATACTGCCCATACTTTTCTTGATGTGTCTGTGTCAAAACCAATTGCTTTTAATTTTTCGATTGATTCTTTGTGTTTTGGTTTTATTTTTCCATCTAAATCTGTTTCTTGTAAATTAGCAAATATTACTGGGTCGATTATAGAAACTTTTAATTTGAATTTGTTGTGTTTGTTTGGGCTCTTTGTTTCTAATACTTCTGATGGTCCTTTTAGTGCTTCGTGGTACACAACTATTGGTGAAGATGTTTCTACCTCGAGTTTGTGGTTGTGTGTTATTCTGTAAATGTTTACTTCTAAGTGTAGCTCTCCCATTCCACTTAACAAGTGTTCTCCTGTTTCTTGGTTGATTGTTGCTTGTAAGTTAGGGTCTTCTTTTGATAATTTTTTTAATGCTTCAATTAATTTTGGTAAGTCTTTTGGGTTTTTTGCTTCTATTGATATTGTCATTACTGGTTTTGCATTGCTCATGAAGTTTTCGAATGGTTTCATGTCGATTGTTGAGATTGTTTCTCCTGCGTAAATATCTTTTGCTCCTACAATAGCAGCAATATTTCCTGCTTTTGCTTCATTAATAACTAAAAAGTCTCCGCTCATGTATACTCCTAGTTTTTGTATTTTGATTTTTTGTTTGTTTGCATTAAGTATTACTTCTGTTCCTGGATTAATTGTTCCTGAATAAATTCTTCCTGTTGCAACGTCTCCTGCGTGTGGGTCTACAGAAACATCGGTTATTACCATTCCTAGTGGTGCGCTTGCATCACATGCTTCCATTGATTTTCCTATTGCTTCGTTTTCGTCTCCGCCCCATATTTTTTTTATTCTATATTTTTGTGCTTCTACTGGAGAAGGTAAATGATTAACTACCATTTGTAGTACTGCTTCATTCACTGGACTTTTTTTTGCTAATTCATCTTGTTGGTCATTCTTCATGTATTCATATACTTGTTTAAAACTAACTCCGCTTTTTGCAATGTATGGTGCGCTTACTCCCCATTTCTTTTTTGCGCTTCCAAAAGCAACTGTTCCTTTTTCTATTGAAACTTTCCATTCGTTTTTGAATTGGTTTGGCGCATTTCTTTCTATTAATGTGTTTACGTGTGCAATTACTTTGATAAATTTTTCTTGCATTTGTTGTTCTGTTGCATTTAATTCTGAAATAATTCTGTCTACTTTATTAATAAATAAAACTGGTCTTACATATTCTTTCAACGATTGTCGGATTACTGTTTCTGTTTGTGGCATTACTCCTTCAACAGCATCTACAACAAGTATTACTCCGTCAACTGCTCTCATTGCTCTTATTACTTCTCCTGTAAAGTCTACGTGTCCCGGAGTGTCAATTAAATTAATTAAATATTCTTGGCCTTCCCACGGAAAACCCATTGAAATGTTTGCTGAATTAATAGTTATTCCTCTGTCTTGTTCTTGATCTTCATAATCCATTAATTGTACGTCTCCGGATAAATCCGCATTGATTAGTCCTACTCCTGCAATTAATGCGTCTGATAGGGTAGTTTTTCCATGGTCGATGTGTGCAACTGTTCCAATATTTCTAATGTTTTCTCGATTAGACATTAATCTTTCTACTGTATCTACCATGTCTTCTTTTCGTCCCATTATTTCACCTTATAAATTTTATTAAATTTCTCGCCAAATTAATTTCACTATTGTGATGCTTTTGCAGAACCGTTCGCTCGGTTCACGCGCAGTCACTATCGTGATGCTTTTGCAATTCTTTCTACTTCATCTCTTCTCTTTATTCCAATACTCTTACTGTCGCCTTTTGCTGCAGCAATAATTTCTTCTGCCAAAGCGTCTCCAGCTGACAATCGTGTGTTAAACGAATTTCCAAATCCTGCTAATGCAATATTTTTTATTGCTTCATCAAGTCTCTTCATTGGAGAAACATCAACTGCGATTGAATATGCTACTCCTCCTCTTTTTATTCTTGTAATATCTTCTCTTGGGGCTACATTTTCAATTGCTCTAACTAAAATTTGTACTGGGTTTTCGTTTGTTTTTTGTTCAATTACTTCAAATGCATCTTTTACTATTTGCATTGCTTGCATTTTTTTTCCGCACCCGTGTCTTCCTCGAATATATTTTCCACTTAGTTTTCTTTTTCCTTGTCCACTTCTCATTACTTTGTTAATAAGTCTTTCAATAATATTTATGTCTACTTTTGCGAATCTTCCTTGACTCTTTCTTCCAAATGAATGAGGGATTATTACAGGGTCTAAATTAATGTAACTTACTAAACTTAAATCTTCAATTATTATATTTTGTGTGTCCCATTTGTTAAAAATTTTATAATCTTTAAATGGGGAAATTTTTTTTACAAAAACTGGTTTCTTGAATTCTTGTGTTTCGTATTTTTCTTTACTAAAATCTCTTCTTCTATCAAAACCCTTTCTTCCAAAATCTCTTTTTTCTCTGGGAACAAAAGGCTTCTTTTCTGTGCTTGTAGAATTTTCTTTTTTAACTTCTTCTTTGGAATCAACTGTTTTTTCTTCTTTTTTAAAATCAACTTTTTTTTCAACTTTAACTTCTTTTATAATTTCTTTTTCTGCTTTAGGAGCTACTTTTTTTTCTTCTTTTGTAGCTTTTTTTGTTTCTTCTTTTTCAACCATTTAATCATCTCTTTGACTTCTCTTTCTTTCCTGTTCTAAGCATTTCTAGTGCTACTCCGTTTACGTGTGTTACTTGGTATTTTACTCCCCATAGGTCTCCCATTGATCCACCTTGGGCTCCACCAATTCCTGACACTGTTACTTCATCGTGTTCATCAATAAATTTAATTGCTCCGTCTCTTGGCGCTAAAGCAGTTAGTTCTTTTCCATTTTTAATAAGTTGAACTCTTACACATTTTCTTATTCCTGAGTTTGGCTGTTTTGCAGTTACTCCTCTTTTTTCAAGTACAATTCCTCTTCCTTGTGGGGATCCTTCTAATAAATCGTCTTTTTTGCCGTCTCTTGCTCTCGCTTTCTTAGCGACACGTCTGTCTTTTCCGCGCCATTTTTTCCTTTTCTTTTCAAGGCTTAATGCTGCAAATTCTCCTTTTCCCATTTTAACTCACCATAATAAAAATTCTAAACAAAACTAATATATATCCCTTAGTTAACTGTTAACTCCAATTCATAATTTCTCTTCATCAATTCTCTTACTCTTTTTAACCTACTCAAATTATTCATTATTTTTCTTTTATTCAAACTATCTACTGTAATTATTATTCTTCCTTTTTTTTTGTTTATTTCTTCAATTTCAACATCAAATGTTTTTTTTATTACTTCTTCTGGTTTTTTATAGAAACCAATTATTTCTATTTTTTTCTTTAATTTTTGTTCCAGAAACTTTACATTTACTGCTTTTTTTCCAATGGCTTTGCCAACTAATTTTCCTTCTACTAGAAAAGAAATAACATTCTTTTCTGTTATGCAATCTTTTGCATTTACTTTTGAAATTTTTTCAAAAGCGTTTATTAGCAAAATATCGTCCATGCTAAACTTCACAACTGCTCACCCAGTTGACATGTGGGTGCTATCTTGTGGTGAAACAATGTTTCATCACATCCGCAAAATCTTTGATTTTGCTCGATCGCTTTGCTCGATATCACTTTTCTCACTAACCCACTTTTTATAATTCTAAAACATTTGATTTTCCTTTTTCAAGAACTATCATTGCTGATACTACAAACGGTTTTCCGCACACACTTCCTAGTGTCAAACCGGTTTCGCTATAATCAAATACTTTTTTTCCTTCGGTTTCTGCCAAGTGTTTTAGTTTTTCTTTTTCATTCACAGACATGTTATTGCTAATAATAATTATTTCGCCCTTGCCTTTCATTAATTCTTTTTGGCATTGTTTATAACCAAAGGCAACTTTTCCAGTGTCCACTGCACGTCTAATTTCTTTATTAATATCTACTGCCATTTTTATCACTTTTTTTGTTGCTCTCACCAAAACAACTTACTTGATAGAGTTAAGATAAAATCCTTTCTCCAATGCCAGAGGCACTTTCTCAAGGTCTGTTAAGATAATTCTCTTGTAGAAGGTTTATAAAGGTTCTTTTGATTTAGTTTCTGATTACCGTTTGGCGATTTTTTGTTAGGACAGAAATGGCTAATAGAGATATAAAATCTGTTTGAATAACTGAGAAAATAAATCCCTGTGATAGCAAAAAATTGATACTAAAGACGATTAGTACAATTATGAAAGAACAAAAAATTATTTTTAGTCTTGGTCGAACTGATGAGTCAAAAAAGTCATATCCCAAATCAACATCTGTTCTAAATCTTCTCATTATCCATTGGCCTTCATCACTGAATGAGAAAAATAACAAACTAATCATTAGTGCAATTTGAAATACTAATACAAAGTAAAATATTAGTTGTATAATATTCAATTCTAGAATATTCTTTGTGATTACAATCGAGATTAGTAATGCTAAATCTACAATAAAAACAAATAGAACGATACTTGTTCCGCCATAAACTGGTTTAGATTTTCTGAGGGATAGTATTAGACTTACAATTGACCCGATAAATGAGATGATTACTAGCAAGTATACATCTGCCAAAAATTCGAAGTCGTTGGTAAAAAAAACAAACTTTGTGAATTCTTCTAAGTAAAATATTGATCCAAGCAGTAGACTGAATGATATGATAATGAAGTGGTAGATATTTAGTTTTGGAACCAAATAATTAATTATTGGTTTTCCTTTTTTTCTAAGGAAACCAAAATCCATAAGTACAATTACTAATCCAATAATAAACATAATTAGGGGATAAATAAGGGTTTCAAGTGGCATAATTATCTATCAAATTAGCGCTAAGGCAAATAAAAGCATTGTGTTACTAGAAACTAGAATTATTTCATCAATAACTCAACAATTCCTGTTCCTACTTTTACTGGTTGTCCTACTATTAGGTTTTCTACAACCCCGGTTAATTGTTCGGTTTCTCCTTTGAATGCTGCGTCAAGTAAGTGTTTTGTTGTTTCTTCGAATGATGCTCTTGCGAATGGAGAGGCTTTTAGTTTGTTAATTCCTGTTCTAACAATTCCTTTTATTTCTCCACTATAAGTCATTAGGTCTGCTAATAGCATTATGTGTCGTATGTCTACTGCAATTCCATTGTCGTCTAAGACTTTTTTTAGTTCATTTACTACTAATAATCTTGCTGCTTCTATTCCCAGTATTTTTGATGTTTCGATAATATCGTTTGTGAATACTCTTTCTTGGTCAACGTGTTCTAATTTCAATAATGCTTTCAAATTACTTCCACTTGTTTTGATTACATATTCATCGTTTTCTCTTACTAGTAATGTTTTTTCTATTCCTTTTATTCCGTGTACTTTTTCTTTCATTAATTTTAATAGGTCTTTTCTTACTTTCAAATAATCAGTTTTTTTGTCTATTTGGAAGTGAACTGTGTTGTCTAATTGTCTTGCTTTCAAATCTTTTAGTCCTGCTTTTAACAAGTCAGTTACTTCGTCTACTTGCATGTTAAGGTTCTTTGTTTTGTTCTTGTTTACTTCTATTGAAAACTTTAATTCTTCAAGATTTTCTTTTAATATTGTAACATCTTTTATTCTCACATCAATTAAGCTTTTTGCAAAAGCGTCTGCTTTGTCCTTGTCTTTTTTTATTTCATTGTCTAAGAATATTGTCATTGTTGGGTATTTTGCCTTGCTTCTTCCATCAACTATTTCTTCCATTCTTTGTATTCCGCTTCCAACACTTACTTCTGCGGACCCAGCAAAGTGTTTTGTTCTAAGTGTTAATTGTGTTCCTGGTTCTCCAAGCGATTGTGCTGCTACTATTCCTACTGCTTCTCCTGGTTCAACTAATGCTTTGTCATATTTTGTTTTTACTCTGTCAGCTATTTTGTCTGCTTGTTCTTTTGATAAACCATATACTTCTGAAATTGCAACTAATTCTTCTAATAATTTTTTTGGCAGGGCAACTTGTTCCCAGTCTCTTTCTGCTTCTTCATAAATTCTCTTATCTTTTTTATCTTTCTTTTGTAGTTTTTTTGCGTCATCGTCTTCAATTTCTTCTTCGTCTTCTTCTATTTCTTCCATTTGTTCTTCAATTGTTTCTTCTGGAGTGTCTTTTTCTGTTTCTTCTTGAGTTTCATCTTTTTCTTCGATATCTTTTGCCATTTTTCTCACCTATATTTCTCCAGTTCTCTTCATTTCATCATATTCTTTTTTCACGTTAACACTCACGCCATTTTCAGTGTTCTTTGGGAATACTCCGTCTTCACCGTATTGGTATTGTATTAATGCGTTTGATGCTGTTCTTACTGTTCCGTCTGTTGCAGCAACCAAGTCTTTCAATGCGTTTGCTAATCTTCTGTATAAGTATCCTGATACTTTTGTTGATACTCCGGTGTCTACTTCTCCTTGTCTTCCACCCATTGAGTGGTAGAAGTATTCTTTTGAAGTTAATCCATCTAAGAAATTGTTTTCAATGAATCCTCCTGCCATCAAACCAACGTCTCCTCTTTTGTTTGATGTTATTAATCTGCCTGTGAATCCTTTTCGTGGTCGTCCTTCTCTTACGCTTGCTTGTCCCCAGAAACCGGCAATGTTCATTAGGTTAATTGTACTTCCTCTTGATTTTGCTAATATCATTGAAATTGTGTTTAATACTGGTCTGTCTGTTGTAACAAATGATAACTTTTCTTTTGCTACTTCTTTCTCAACTTTTGATTTTGCATCAAAAGCAATTCTCACCATGTATTGTTCGAATGATTCGTTAAGTGTTCTTCCTGGAATAATTTCCATTGTTCCTTTTTCGTATTGTTCTACTAAGTCTTCTCCTTTCTTTAGTGTTTCATGGATTACTCTTTGTTTCATTTTCTTTAGGTCATCACTAACCTTGTATTCTTCTAAACTTACTGTCATTCCTTTTTCTGTTAATAAGTATCCCATTATTCTGTTTAAGTTGTGGTAGAATTTTTCGATTACTTCGCTTGGGTATTCTCTAGCTATTTTGTCTACTAATTTTCCTCTTCCAACACTTAATGCTGATGCATCGATTACTCCTTGTTTTAATTCTCCGTTTTCAATTATTACTTTGTCTCCTAGTGCGTGTTCTACTCCCGCGTCATTTAGTATCTTGCTTGTGTATGAATCGAATTCCATTGTAAGATCTTTTGGAAGTATTTGTGAGAAAATTAATTTTCCTGAATATTTTTTTCCTTTATCTGGTCTTGGTAGTTCGCTTATTCCTAATTCGAATAATAATTGCATTGCTTCTTCTTTTTCAAATTCTGTTTGGGGCATTGTTAATGCAAACATTGCTGACACTCCATCTTCTTCTGGTGCGATTACTGGTGCACCAAATCTTGGAGAAATTACGTGATCTCTTGCTAACATTAATCTTTTTGCTTCTGCTTTTCCTTCTTCGGTTTGTGGAACGTGGCAGTTCATTTCGTCTCCATCAAAGTCTGCGTTGTATGGAGGACAAACTATTGGGTTTATTCTAAATACTTTTCCTGGCATTATTTTTGCTCTGTGTGCCATCATACTTATTCTGTGTAATGATGGTTGTCTGTTGAATAAAACAATGTCTCCGTCTTGTAAGTTTCTTTCTATTCTATAACCAACATCAAGTTCTGTTAAAATTTCTTCTTTGTTTTCTTCACTAACTTTTCTTCTTGTTCCATTAGGTCTAATTATGTATACTGGTCTGTCTGATTCTTGGATTTGTTTTTTTGCTGCTGCTAAATTCCATTCGGTAATAAATTCTGGAACAGTTAATTCGTCAGCTGCTTCTTGGGGTATTCCTAATTCTGAAATATCAATGAATGGGTCTGGAACAATTGTTGATCTTGCTGCGTGGTTTACTCTCTTTCCTGTCAGGTTGTATCTGAATCTTCCTTTCTTTCCTTTAAGTCTTTGTATAATTGTTCGTAGAGGTCTTCCACTTCTGTGTTTTGCTGGTGGAACTCCTGCTGTGTTATTATCAAAGTAAGTAGTAATGTGGTATTGTAATAAATCCCACAAATCTTCAATTATTAGTTGTGGTGCTCCTGCTTCAATATTGTCTTTTAATCGATTATTAATTCTTACAATATCAACTAATTTGTGTGTTAGATCATCTTCTGATTTTATTCCGCCTTCAAGACTAATACTTGGTCTTATTGTTATTGGAGGAACTTGCATTACTGTCATAACAAACCATTCTGGTTTGATTCTTTCAGTATCGTATCCTAATAATGCTAATTCGTCTTGTGGAATTTTTTCTACCCATTCTCTTAATTGAGTTGGATAAATTCTTTCTTTATTGTAATAAAAATTTGTTGGTTTGTCAAGAGTTATTTTTCCTTTTGAAGAATTACAATGAGGGCATTTTTTTATTTGTCTTGTTCGTAAAATAATTTTTTTTGTTAGGTCTTTTATTTTTCCTTTGTTTTCTTCTTTTAGTTTTGTTATTTGTTCTTCACTCAACATTATTCTTCCACAATCCTTGCATGTTGCGTGTAATAAATATTCTATTTTTTTACCAAATTCAGAGTGCATTACTGGTCTTTCTAATTCTAAGTGACCAAAGTGCCCTGGACAATTTCTCATTGTTTGTCCGCATGTCTTACATCTTATTCCGGGGTTGATTACTCCTAAGTGTGGATCCATTAATCCTGATTCCATTGGGAAACCATCTTTGTCATATGTTTCTGGAGTTTTTATTTCTACAGCACTCATTTTTCTAACTATTTCTGGGCTCAACATATTGAACTCAATGCTTCCAATTTTTTTTAGTATCATTCTTACACCTTATCCACTAATTTTAATTTTGCGATTATTCCTAGTGCTTTTAATTCTTCTAGTAATAGTTTGAATCCGTATGACATTTCTACTGGATACATTTTTCCACCATCACTACCAAGAGTAATATTCTTTTTTCTTATTTCGTCTCTGAATCCAACCATTCCTGTTTTTTCGTCAACAAGTGCAACACATTTGTCTGAGTCTTCTATCATTTTTTCTTGTAATAACATTGCTGCTCCGTGACCAACTAGAGTTTCTCCTTCCATCTCTCCAAATCGTAGTCCACCTTCTTTTTCTTTTCCTTCTGTTGGTTGTCTTGTTAATACTTGTACTGGTCCTCTTGCTCTTGCTTGTATTTTGTGTTTTACTATGTGGTATAGTTTTTGGTAAGGTATTACTCCTGTAAATATTGCTCCTTCTAATCTTCTTCCTGTTATTCCATCATAGAATGTTTCCATTCCATCACTTCTAAAACCACTTGTTTTTAGCATTTCTTCTAATTCGCTCATTGGTATTGAATTGAATGGTGTTCCATCAATTATTTTTCCTGTTGCTGCTCCAGCTTTTCCACCAAGCATTTCTAATAAGTGTCCTAAGGTCATTCTTGAAGGTAATGAGTGTGGGTTTAAAATTAAGTCTGGTTTTATTCCGTCAATTGTAAATGGCATGTCTTCTTCTGGGATTATTGCTGACACAACTCCTTTTTGTCCGTGTCTTGAAGCAAGTTTGTCTCCTACTTCTGGTTCTAATATAGTTCTAACTTTTACTTTTACAAGTCTACTTCCATCGGGTCCTTCTGTTATCATTACTGAATCAACGAATCCTTCTTTTCTTTTCTTAACCATTACTGAACTGTCTCTTCTTGTTTCTTGTTCTACTCCAAAATCATTCATTTCTTCAAAGAATTTTGGTGGTGAAGTTCTACCAATTATTGCTTCTCCTTCTCCAACAGTTTCTTCTAATTCTACTATTCCATCTTGTCCCAATTTTAAGTATTTATGTTCTTCTATAAAACCAACTTTTTCTTCTGTTGGAATTTCAAATCGATCTCTTTGTCCACCCGGGTATCTTTGTTCATGAGCTTCATATCCTCTGAAATAACTTGCTCTTGCAAGTCCTCTATCGACAGCCCCTTTGTTTAATATTACAGCATCCATTGTGTTGAAACCATAATATGGCATGATTGCTACAACAAAGTTTTGTTGTTGTGGTCTTCTGTCTAATTCTAATAAATCCATTGTCTTTGTTTTTACGATATTTTTTTCTGGGTAATAAAGTAAGAAACTTTCTGTATCATGTCTTATCTTATAATTTATTGCTCCAATTCCTAGCGCTTGTTTGAACATCTTGTCTCCGTGTAATGCTTTTCCTGCCATGTCGTGGGCAACATAAGGAACCATGCTCGAAATAACACTAAGTATTGCTGCTCCGTTTATTTCTAAGTGAGAATGTTCTTTTGTAATTTCTTCTTTTGTTTGTGCTACTAAAGCATTTTCTTCTTCTTCACTATCTAAGTATTCTATTACTCCCATTTCTACTAATTGTTTGAAAGATAATTCTCCTTTTTCAACCTTTTTTTGTAATTCTTCAGTATAAAGAATTTCTCCGTTTTTTAATACTATTAATGGTCTTTGTAGTCTTCCTGCATCAGTGTTAATATAAATTTCGTTAGTGTCTTTGTGAAAAGCAACATTTGTTTCTTTTTGTAATGCACCATTTCTTCTTGCTTCAATAGCAATCCTTGTTAATTCTTCAGGGTGCTCATGGAAACCAATCAATCTTCCATTAATATATACTTTTGCTATATTTGCCATACAACCGCCCAGCCGGTTGACGTCTGTATTTTGCTGTTGCAAAATCTTTCATCAACGTTTATTTTAACCATTTTAAATCACTTTTATAATTTCTTTAATCTTACTCCTTGTTTGTTTAAGAAGTCTTCAACAAAGTCTTCTCGTACTTCTGTTGTTACATCTGCCATAAAACATAAGTTTTTTACTAATCCACATTGCGGTCCATCTGGTGTTTCAATTGGATCTAATCTACCCCAGTGTGTCCCGTGAACATCTCTTGCTTCATATAATTCTCTTGTTTTTGATAATTGTGATTTTACTTTTCTCATGTCTGTTAATGGAGCTAAGTAATTTACTCTGTCCATGAATTTTGCTACACCAGTACTTCTTCCAATCCAGTTTCCTGTGCTCATAGCAAATCTAATTCTTTCACTTACTGCGCCAGGTCTAACTATCGTAGAAATATTTAGTTTTCTTCTTCTTGTAACAGTTCTATCAATTTGGAACCTAATGTCTTTTACAAAGTATTTGAATGAGTAACGGAATAAGTGTTCCATTAGTTTTCCTGATAGTTCTAGTCTCTTATTAGTGTAATGGTCCTTGTCGTCTTTTCCTCTTAAGCCATAACTTCTTTCGATTGCTTTTGTTGCCATCATTGATAAATAGTATGCTTTTGCAAGTCTTGCGGGTTCATCTTGTCCTATGTGTGGTAATAGGAAACCATCAATTACTTCTCTTGCTCTTCTTAATCGATAATCGATTACTTGCCCCGGAGCAACATATTTCCCAATTTTGTCTAATGCGTCTTCTTCTTTTTTTATGTCGCATTCTTCCCAATTAAGTAATAAATCGTTTTGTACTTCTATTTCTTCTGGAAAAGCATCAAATGCTTCTTTTTTTGTTTTAAGTCCTAGTGCTTTAAACAAAGTGAATAATAATAATTTTCTTGGGCTTGTTGGGAAAGTAACATAGATTAATCCTTCTGGGCTTCTAGTTATTCTTACTCTTCCTTTGAATGCTCCCTTTGTTGAGATTACTTCTGCAACAACTCCTTTTTCTCCTTCACTAATAAGTACTCTGTCACTTGATAATACTTCTTGTGTCATTAATGATTTTTCACTACCGTTTACAATAAAGTATCCACCAAAATCCATTGGATCTTCTTCTGCTTCGACTAATTCTTCTTCGTTCATTCCGTCTAACCAGCATTTATCAGATTTCAACATTATTGGTAAGTCTCCAATAAATGTTCTTCTTGCGTCTTGTTCAACATCCCTTCTATAGAGTCTCATTGTTAGATAAATAGGTCCAGCATAAGTTCTGTTTCTTAGTCTTGCTTCCATTGGAAGAAATTGTTCTCTTGGAGAACCATCTGCTTCGATTATTTTTGGTTTTTCTATTTCGATTTCACTTAACTCGATTTTTACTTCTTCGATTTTTGGTATGATTTCCTTGCTTTCATCAACAATATCATTTAATTTTATATCTACAAATTGATTAAAAGAATCAATTTCCATTTTTGCAATTTTTTGACCTTTTAAATAAGAATCAATTAATTCCCAACCAGCACCACTCACTTATAACACTCTCCGGTAGTAAGTAGTTTGTCCTGCTGTTAAAGAATCTCTAATAATTTTTACAACATCACCTTTTTTTGCTTTTAGTGGTTTTATGCCAGGGTCAAGTCGAGAAATTTTTGGTAATGATGCCTTGTTTATGCCTAGTTCTTTCAAGAGCTCTTCAGCTTTTTCATCCTTTATGAGCACATGCTCAGGAACCAAATAGTGCCGTTTTTCTTCCAATAAACCACCAGGCATTTTCTCTCGTGTTTATAGTGTCCATACAGATGTCAAGAAAACAATAATTTTACTAAAAATTGTTCCAATGCTCACCCAAAAAACACAATACACGTTAATGACTAATATAGTCATTTTATACTTCAATTTAGGCGCGGAAAGATTTAAAAGCGTTGTGCGCGCCTGCCCAGCCAGGCGGCATCTGGGGAGAAAAATTAAGAAAATTGTTATGTATCAGTTTTGTTTTTGTTGTCACTATTCATTGCACATTTTTAGAAAAAATTATTTTAATTCATTTAATTTTTCTAAGTATTTTTTTTCTATTTCGTTAATTGATCTTTTTTTTCTGTGTGCTTCGTGTGGAAAATGCCAGTAGAATATTTTTTCTTGTCCTGGTTTCCAACAAAGAGTAATATCTCTTTCATTGTATTTTGAGTAAAAATCTATTTCTAATTCTTCAAGGTCTCTTATCAAGCATCCTTCTCTTATTAGTTCTCCTAACAAAGAATACATTTCTAAGTTTTTTTCGTGAAAACTCTTGTTTAATTCTACTTCTAATAAATAATTTTCAATACTCTCATTATCAAATTCTATTTTTGTATTATCAAGTAAATTCAGTTCATCTCTTAGTTGTATAATTCTTTGTACTCTTGGAGAAATCCTTTGTATTAATTCGTTGGCTTCTTGTAAAGAAAAATAAAGCTTACTCATACCTAATTCTAATTAAGTTTTGTTTAAAAAGTTAATTGGGATGATGTAATTTTTTCACATTTTGAATCGAAAGTAATGTATTTATTGTATAGTGAGATTTTATTATTCAATTTGTGATTCGCTTGGGGTGTAATCTGCTCCTCCAGTAAATGAAAATGCATTGTCACAAATTCCATCGTCAGGAGTGGTGTCAGTACAAGAATGACTGCTCCAATAATTATAATTTGCATCATTTACGGAATTTGAAGTGTACATCTTGTGGTCGCCGAGCACATTTATAAAATTATTTCTATTTAGAATATCTCTTTGAGAATATCTTGCATAAACACCATTCCCTGAAATTGTTTGGAAATTATTGTGGTATATATTCCAATCATCTGAAGCCCCATTAGTATATATTCCGCCGGTTAAATTAATAAAGTTTGAATCAATAATTCGTATTCGATCTACTGCAGTATTGCCTGTGTTAATTCCATAGGCTCTGTTGTTTGCTAAAATATTAACTATATTTACATCATTCCCAGTTATTTCAATTCCATTTCCTGATTTGCCAGACAATCCAGAAACATCAACATTTTGAATAGTGCTGTTTTGCCCAATTTTTATGGCAAACCCCGAAGTAGTTCTAATATTTAAATCTTCTATCGTATTCCATCCATCAAGTTGTATTCCGCTTGTGGATCCATCAAAATTGTTGTCACTATTTATTGTAAATACATCTCCATATCTTGCATACAAAGCGTAATCGCCTGCGCTCTTTAAGTTATTACTTCTTAAAGTCCAATATTGTGAAGAATCTCCGTTAGTGTACATGGCATTTGTACAGTTATTAAAATTAGAATCCTCAATATACAAATATTTAACTTTTCCATTGCCTGTGTTAATTCCATTTGCTCGTCCGTTAGCACTAATTCTGTTTATGTCTGTATCAACAGAATAACTATTTCCACTTAAAGAAGAAAGATAAATTGCATTTCCAGTTACTGCGCCCAGATTTGAAATATTTGTATCTTCTATCACACTCTGGTATGTTGAACCAAGAAATATCCCGTTATCTGAATCATATAAATTATTTCTCTGTATTATTGTTCTAGATGTCGTACTGAGTGATCCTTCAGCCAGGTTTATCGCGTACTCATCAGCGTTTTGTATGTTGTTATTGTAGATATTCCAGTCGTCAGTATAATCATTATAAGAATAAATTCCATAATCTGTATTATTAATGTTTGAATCAATTACTCTTACTCTGTGTGAGTATTGGTTATTTGTTTTCAAAATCCCATATTGTCTATTATTTGCATTTAATCTAATGAAGTTATGGTCGCTAGCTTCTCCAATTTGTATTCCTGTATTTAATGTTCCACTTGAACCCGAAACATTAGTGTCTTGAATTTGGGTGCTCCCGGTACTTGGAAGATAAATTTGAGTAGCATACCCGTTCAAATTACAATTTTGTATCTTTAAATAATTTCTTGAAGAAGCAAAAATTCCATATCCTGTCCCGCCTCCATTTATTGTTGCGCCGTGGCAATCTAATATTTTTGGAGTTCCAGAAGAACCACTTTCGTTTATTATTATTGTTCCGTCAGTTCCAATATCGCTTGCGCTGTAAGTTCCTGCACAAAGGTCTAATTGATTTGTTGTTTGTTTTGAAGAACTGAAGTAGATGTCGTCAACTGGAACAACACAATTAGTAATTGTTATTGTTGAGTTGCTTGAGTCGTTTGCGTCTCTTTCTCCGTCGAATACATTTATATCAATGTAATAATCTCCTGCTAGGGAGTTATCAGAAATTTCCCAGTTGTATGTGCATCTTGTCACTGTGCTTGTTGGTGTGCTTCCGAAGCAATCTGAAATCAAATTTATGTCTGCAATAAGATTTTCATCTGGGAATCCTGCTCTTGTTGTTGAGTAATAAATTAGTGCGTTTAGGTCTGTTCCACTATCTGGATCACTAACATCGAATGTAAGTGTCATTCCTCCAGAATATGTTCCTGAGTCTGGAGAAATAAATGTTATTGTTGGTGTTTGGTTTGGTATTGTAAAAGAATAATTTGAGTCAGCAGGAGTTTCTGCCCAAGTATCTGTTCCAGAAGAATTTACACAAACAATGTTCCAATAGTATGTTGTTCCTCCTCCAGTTAGGTCGGTGATTTCAAATGTTTGTTCTCCGGTTAGAGATTCGCTTGTTACTTCGGCTTGTTGTGTCATTGATCCAAGTTCTCCTAACCACAGGTTACAATCAACTATTGTATACGAACCTGGAGTAATAGTAAACTCAAAATCTACATCCGTTAATTCGTCTCCTGCTCCGTTGCTTGGTGAATCCAAACTAATGCTTGTTGCTGTTGTTAGTCCTTCTATATCTCCTGCGCATGAAACAATATATGGTTTGTCTCCATATAGTGTTTTGTTTAAACCATGGCTTGTTGTGTAGTGTATTTCAATTTCGTAGCTAGTTGTTTGTCCGGTGCATGTTCCAATGTTTTCTCCGTGTAATACGCTTGTTTCGCTTTTGAATAAGTTTTCGTCTGTTATTGGTATGCTTATTCCGTTTACTAGTACGGAAGTTAATGTTATTTTTTCGCTTGTGTTGTTTTTGATTACTAGTTTTCCATCTCCGTCTGAGTCGATTGCCATGTCTGTTATTGCTAGTATTTGTTTTTGCCAGTATATTTGTGAGTCTGTGGTTGTTACTCCATCTGCAGAACCAGTCAAATTAATGAGCATTGTTACAACGACTAATGCTATGATAATTATTATTGCCATTATTACTAAGTATTCCATTGTACTCTGCGCATTATTCATAAGAAATTCCTAACAAATATAGGGTTTGCTCTTTTTAACTTTAGTGTTTTATTATAAAACCGTTTTTTTTTTTGTATTTTTTTCTTTTTTTGATTAATTTTATTGTTAGTCAAAATTATTTTTTTTATTTATGGTTTTTGTTTTTTTATAACTTGTTTTTTCATGTTATTGCTTTAATAATTTTGTTTTGTATCTTTTATATTATGAAAAAGCCAGAATTATTGGTTGGTGTTGGAAATTTTTCCAGCACAATTGCTGCCGTAAAGAATGGAGCTGACGCAATTTATTTTGGTGTTAAAGGTTTCAATATGCGGGACCTTGGAACAAATTTCAAAACAAGCGAACTAAAAAAGCTCATGGATTATTTACACAAAAACAAAGTAAAGGGTTACTTGGCATTAAACACAATTATTTTTGAAGAAGAATTAAACAAAATAGATTCAATTTTAAAAAAAGCAAAAGAAGCAAGAGTTGATGCAATAATTCTTTCTGATTTAGCTGTTCTTACTTTAGCAAAAAAACACAAACTAAATGTGTTTCTTTCTACTCAAGCATCAGTATCAAATTCTATTGCTTTAGAACAATACAAAAAACTTGGTGTAAAAAGAGTTATTTTGGCTAGAGAACTTTCTTTAGAACAAATAAAAAAAGTAAGAAAGAAAGCAAAAAAAATTGGAATAGAAATAGAGTGTTTTGTTCATGGAGCAATGTGTATTAGTGTCTCGGGAAGATGTTTTCTTTCACATGAATTGTTTGGTAGAAGTGCTAATAGGGGCCAGTGCCTTCAGCCCTGTCGTAGGGCTTTCTTTTTAGATGGTGATAAACCAAACTATGAAGAAAAAGATATTTTGTTGCAAGGAGACACAATTATTTCTCCTCGTGACCTAAAATCAATCGAATTCTTAGACAAAATAATTGCTTCTGGTGTTGATTCTTTAAAAGTAGAAGGAAGAACAAAACCCAGCGATTATGTAGCTACTGTTACCCGTTGCTACAAAGAAGCAATTCTTTCTGTAAAAAATAAAACTTTTACAAAAAAAAAGATTTCTAATTGGAATAAAGAATTAGAAAAAGTTTATAATAGAAAATTTTCAACAGGTTTTTTCTTAAAAAAACCAACAAAGAAAGATCTTACCGATATACAAGGAAGTAATCAAAAACAAAAAAGGGTTCAAGTTGGAATTGTAAGAAAGTTTTATGCGAAAATAAATGTTGCCGAAATAAGAGTTATTTCTAATTTAAAAGTTGGTGAAGAATTAGTAATCGAAGGGAATACTACTTTTATTGAACAAAGGTTAGATTCAATGGAATCACACCACAAACAACTAAAGAAAGCAAAAAAAGGAGATTTAATAGGAATAAAAGTTTCTGATAGAGTTAGAGTTAATGACCTTGTTTTTGTTCTAAAAGAAAACAAAAAAATGGTTAGAAAAAAGAAAACAAAGTAAACAATGGAAATAAATACTCCTTTTACTTCTTAATTTCATGAAGCAATATAATGAAGATCAAATTAATTTGTTAGAATTACTTGGGCATGAAAAAAATGTTTGTTTAATGGTTGCTCCTTCTTTTGTTGTTGATTTTGATTACAAAAAGTTTGTTCCTTTGATGAAGGGGCTTGGTTTTGATTATGTAAGTGAAGTAACTTTTGGAGCAAAAATAGTTAATAGAAATTATCAAGAATATATTTTAGAAAACAAAGACAAACAAAAACAATTTATTGCTTCTGTTTGTCCAATGATTGTTTCTCTTACAAAAGCAAAAAACTTACAAGACAAATTACTTCCTTTTGATAGTCCGATGGTTTCAATGGCAAAAATACTTAAAAAGAATTTTCCAAAAAATAAAATAGTTTTTTTGTCTCCTTGCACAGCAAAAAAATTAGAAGCAAGACAAAGTGGAATAATTGATTGTGTTATTACTTTTAAAGAATTAAAAGAAATTCTTCTAAAGGAAAAGCCTGTTCCAAAAAAAGGTTCTCATTTGTTTGATAGATTTTATAATGATTACACAAAAATATATCCTCTTTCTGGTGGCCTAGCGAGAACTCTTCATAAAAATGGTATTTTGAAAGAAAAAGAAGTTGTTTCAAAAGATTCCTGTTCTAATATACAAAGAGTTCTTTCAAAAAACAATGACAAAAAGTTTTTTGATTTGTTGTATTGTGATGGAGGGTGTATTGGTGGAAACGGAGTCAATGCGATTACCCCTTCCTTTATGAGAAAATTTTCTGTTATTAGTTATGCAAAACAAGCTAAGAAAGAAAAAATTGGTGAAAGAAAAGGTCTTGATAAATATGTTAAAGGAATTTCTTTTTCTAAAGAATATTAAATTCAAAAACTTATTTTAGTATTCATTTTAATACACTAATATTTTTTCAAGCAAAGTATAAATACTTCTTTTACATATTTTTATTATGGCTCATGAAAGACCTTCAAGATTAAACCAGCGGAGGGCAGGCCCCACTCTTCAAGAATCAAGAAAAGCAGTAATAGAAGCAAATAAAATTAGGAATGCTGAAATTGATGCTGCTCAAAAAGTGTTGGCTGCAAAATTAAATAGAGCACAAAAAGAAAGAGAAGCAAGGGCCAGGGAACAAAAATAGTTTTCTAATTTTTAATACTTTCTAACAAAGAAATGAATTATGATTTATTATTTGATTACAACTCTAGAATGTAACCTTTGTTGTAAGTATTGTTGTGAAAGGATCCTTTCGCCGATCCGGAGCGAGGCAAGGTACTTTCAGTACCTTTGGGGTGGGTAAATATGATTTACCATTTAATTACAACTCCAGAATGTAACCTTTGTTGTAAGTATTGTTGTGAAAAAGCTTTTGATGAACCAGAATCAAGAATAAAATTTGAGTCAGTTCCAAAAGAAGCCGAATATGAGATGAAAGAATTATTTGGTTTTTTGAAAAAAGATCCTGACAAACCAATTTCAATAATTTTTTATGGAGGAGAACCGTTACTCAATATTCCTTTTATAAAAAAAGTAATTGATTTTAATGAAAAAGAAAAAATAATCAAAAATTTTTTAATACAAACAAACGGAACTCTTCTTAACGAACTTTCAAAAAAATATGTTAACAAATTTCACACTATCTTGGTTTCTATTGATGGTGACGAAAAAACAACTGACACAAATAGAGGAAGAGGAACTTATGAAAAAGTTATTAGTAATTTGCAAGAAATAAAAAAGAATGGTTTTAAGGGAGAGATTATTGCTCGAATGGCGGTAGAAGAACCTACTAATTTCTTTGAAGATATTACTTATTTGATTAATTCAAATAAGCAGAATAACAATTTTGTTTTTACTTCAGTTCATTGGCAACTTGATGCAAATATGTGGCATGATTATGAGAAAAGAAACTTCACAAATTATAGTAAGAAATACAACGAAGATATAACAAAATTAGCTAATTTGTTTGTAAAAGAAGCAAAAAAAGGCCATTTGTTGCGTTTATACCCATTCATTGGTATTCTTAACACAATTCTTTTCAATAAGTCTTACTCAATGAGGTGTGGTTCGGGGGTAGGTAACTTTACTATCCTTACTAATGGAAAAATAAGTGCTTGTCCAATAATGCAAGGTATAAAAGAAAAATATTTAGGGGACATTAAAACAACAAACCCAATTTCACTTCAAAATAAATTAACAGTAAAAGAACCCTGTGTTTCTTGTAAAGATTTTTCTCTTTGTGGTGGGAGATGTTTGTATTCTAATATTTACCCTTGTTGGCCAAAAAAAGGAATTGAAGAATTATGTGAAACAATAAAATACTTGTTGAAAGAAATGGAAAGAATTTCTCCGCAAATTCAAGAATTGATTGATAAAAAAATTATTAAGAAAAAAGAGTTAGAATTTTTGAAATATAATTGTTGTGAAATAATCCCCTAATTAATTCCGGAGCGCCCGTACAAAATCTGGATACCGGAGCGCCCGTACAAAATCTGGATACCGGAGCGCCCGTACGGAATCGGGCATATGATTGTTGTGAAATCATTCCTTGAATCATCCAGCTTGTTCATGTCTGTTGTTTTTTTACTTTTTAATATTTTTTTATTTTTGCTAAGAAGAACTGTTGCGCCCGTTCCGTCAGGCGGCGCCGGGAGCGAATTAAGCAAGGCTTAATTCACTTAACTAGATTTTTTTATTTTTGCTAAGAAGAATTGTTGTGTGTCATTGTCTTGTGGGTACAACCTAACACAATTCTTGCATAATCCATTTTCTCTTATTTTGATTCCTTCTAAAATAACTTTTTCCACAATCGCATTTTTTCTTTTTTCAAGTAAATAATTTACTACATCTTCATCTTCTTCTTTTGCAAATGAACAAGTAGAATAAACCAGCTCTCCTTTTTCTTTCAACAAATCAAAGCAATGAAGTATTAGTTCTTTTTGTATTGTTGCTTTTCTTTCTACAAGTTTTTGTGACCATCCTTTCAATGCGTCTCTTTTTTTTCTTACTAATCCTTCGCTAGAACAGGGGGTATCTAATAATATTTTATCAAATTTTTCTTTTAAATTTCTAACATCAGTTCTTTTTACCTCGACATTTTCTAAACCAAATTTTTTTTTGTTATAATACAGGCTCTTTACTCTTTCTGAATTAACTTCTGTTGCAATTACTCTTCCTGAAAGATTACTCAATTGTATTGTTTTTGTTCCGGGAGCAGCACAAGCATCTAGAACAAAATCTGTTTTTTCCGGGGCCAAAGCAATTACTGGTAAGATTGATGCTTTTTCTTGTGAACTAATTTTTCCTTCTTTAAATAATTCTAATTCACTTGGTCTTGCCATTTCAATGCCCAAAGCAAGCGTGGAAAAAGAGTGTTTCCTAAAAACAATGTCTTTTTCTTTAAGTTTTTGCTCAACTTCGTCTAAATCGCTTTTATTAGAGTTAATCCAAACACTTTTCGGTTGTTTTCTCTTAATTGTTTCAAAGAATTCATCCCACTCCCTTCCGAGAAAAGAAGAGTATTTTTCTATAAATTCTTCTGGAAAAAAGGTTTTCTTCATAACATTATTAAGAGTAATAAGCCTTTTTTATTTATACTTTGATCTTTTCAAACCATAATTCTTTTTTTAAATCCTTTTGATGAACAACTCGTTATGGAATCAATATCTGATCTAAAATATGAGTATGAGAAAAAACAACGCGTATTAGATAATTTGAAAAAGAATTACGAAAGAAGGAAGAAATTGAATTTAGCAGAACCTGATTATGAGAGACAAATAAAAGCAGATATTAGGACTATTGAAAGTGAATTAAGTTATTTAGCGCGAAAGATGCGTGGTATAGAATCAGAACAAACAAGAAAAAGAATTATTAATGAGTCCAAAAATTAAAGCACTTCTAAAAAAAGTTTTTGAGAGCAATTTTTTAATTGCTCCCATTAAATTTTATCTATCCTTGTTGGATTACTTCTAAAACAACTTCTTCCAAAATAAGTTTTGTCATAGTTGCTTCAATTATTTTGTATGTTTTTCCCATAAAGAATATTTCTCTTTCTTCTCCTGGAATAATTGGATTTGTGAAATCAATATTGTATGAAAAATCATTTGCTTGTATTTTCAATACAATTTCTCCGGGGTAAACTCCGTCTGCAATATCTTGAAGCACTGCTGCGGATTCCAAAACCAATGATGCATTGTAATCTGTGCCTGTAGAAGTTTTTAGTCTGTGCATAGTTGTGCTTCCGTCGGTAGAAATTGGTTGAAGCGTTATTCCTCCCAATGATTGGGCTGATAGTCCAACTCCAAAATTCCTTTGATTTTCAACAGAATAAATTGCTACTACTCCTTGGTTAACAAGAAATCGTGTTCCATATTCTGTGTATGCTTGTAGTAATCTAGTTGTTGGGTTTGTTGAATATTCATTCAATGTCCAACCATTTCCTCTAACTTCAACATCTGCTTGGGAAATTCTTGTTTTTCCATTAGTGCTATTTACAAGCAATCCAGCTTCAGTACTTTGGTATATTTCTGTTGCTTTACTTTGATTGGTGCTGCTCCAAAGTGCGACGAACTCATAATTGTCACCTGAAGTGGGGGCAATTGTGAATCCTGCGTTTTCTAAAACATTGTATGTGCTTTGGTCTGGCCAATAGTAGGGTACTTGATTATAACTTGTTGAAATATTGTTATCCATTGTTGTTCCATTAAAGAAAATATTTGTTCCTTTTGCTTCAAACCATTGTTGTCCTGCTAATAATAACCAGAATTGTCCTGTTGTTTCATCAGCTCCAATATGGTATCGCGCATGCATATTTGTATCGGAATCAATTATGAATTGGATATGGCTACTTATTCTCACAGTATCATTATCATATCCTCTATCTGTATAATCAACATTCTTGGTTCCGGGGGGATTTCCCCAAGGGTCTGCTATTCCAGACACGGGAGCAAACCAAAATCTTGCTGCATCAATAGCAGTGTTAATATCTATTGTGTATATGTTTCCTGAAATTTCAATCTCGTTAGTTCCTTGTTCTAAAGAAATTACTAATGGAATATCTCTCATGACTCCTTTTGTGTCAGTTATAAAAAGATTTTCTCCGCCAATAGTTGATTTGTATTCTTTATTATTTTCTCCGGAAAAATATGCTAAAAAATTTCTTCCATCGATTTCAATAGAGTCTCCTTCTCCAAGTACTAATTTTGAATTTGACTGCTCAGTCTTTGTTTGGATATATGACCAGTTATTTTTAACTTGGATTCCTGTTATTCCATTTTGATTGGTACTAAAACTTGCTTTCCATTGGGGGTTAGTAGTTTGTGATGAATCATATGGGAATACTTGGTTGTTTCTAATTTCTAATGGTTCTAAAATAGAAACAACTGCGTATGGTTCATCATTTTTCCAACAAACACTTTCAAATTCTACTCTTGTGTTAAAGTATTGTGAACCAAAGTGGTCTGCTAAAAGAGCTGGAGGTAACATTTGTGCAATCTTTAAGGCAATTCCATCATCCATTAAAGTCCACTTAGCACCATATCCTTGGAATGCGCCCCAAGCAACAATATCAGTTAATTCAATTGTTAATTTTTCTCCATTATAGTCTCCAACTCCATCAACCTCGATTGTTTCTCCAGGGCTCATTTCAGTTGTTCCAGGTAATCCTTGACAAGGAACTTTAGAAAGATCTTTTTCTAAAATAATACTTGCTCCGTAATTTTCTCCGGCATTAACAGTTATACAAATAAAATTAGGATCTGTTAATTTGTATCCGCTTGCCCAAGCATCTATTGCATAATCGCCGGGAGCTAATTTAAAATAAGCCATTCCTTCACCATCTGTTTCAGAAGTTGTTGGCTTAGCGTCTACACTAATTCCACATCCTGGAACTTCATCAGGGTACACAAATACTGTTGCTCCTCCCAAGGCTAAACCTGTGTTTGCATCAGAAACACTAACATCTAAATATCCTAATTCTGTTCCACAATCAGCAGGACAATTACTAGAATTTTCTCCAGCTTCACAAATTCCATTTCCGCACACTGGCGGAGTAACACATCCAGCTAAAATAAAAATAGATAAAACTAATATCAAACTTAATATCAAAATTTTTTTCAAGTAATCACCTAGTAAAAATAGAACTCTTAGTTATATTTAAATGTGAGTTTTTTTATACAAAGAATTAAAAGAAGACTTTGAGAAAGTAAAACCGTTTGCAAAAGCCCATCCAAAAGAGTTTATTCAAGGGTTAGCTGATTCAGAATGGTGTCCGTCTGTTAGTGCTGGGGCAGCATTTTGTCTTAGAGTTATTGTGGCAGTTAGTATAAATAAGGAATTACTTGAATTTGTTAAAGTATTATTGAAAATAAAGGGTATGAATTCTAGTTTGTTTCTATCTAAGAAGAAAGGAATGGCTGACTCAGTTATTAATGGGCGAATAATAACTAGAACTAAAAATCTTTATGCGTTACAAATTTCAAATTTTGAAGAAATAGTAAAATTTTCGGATGAAATCAATTTTATAATTGGAAGAAAGAATAAAAAATTAAAAAATGCAATTTTTGCATTGTCTGATTCATCAGTAAAAAACCCATTGTTGTTTTGGAAAAATAATTATAAAAAGAAGTCTAATCAATGGTTCGTCAATCAATAGCTAATATTACGTCAATTGACGAGCACGCCTCAGCCGGGAATTGAACCCGAGTCGCACCCGTGACAGGGGTGCATCCTAACCGCTAGACTACTGAGGCAGCAAAAAGATTCTTCGGTGATCTGTGCACTTCGCGTTGCTCAGTAGCACTTCAGGCTTTGCCTGTTTATTAAACAAAGGGGGCTGCTTTGCTCACCTAATGTAAAAATTGATACAAGTCTTTTAAAAAGTTGTTATTGGGGGTTATAAAATTCCATAACCCCAAAAGAACATTAAAATTCCTATAATAATCATTAATATTCCTGCAATTAAATGAAGTTTGTTTGAATTGTTTTCTCTCCATTCGCCCATATCTTCTACTTTTGCAAAGCCCAGGTATGTAACAAAGGTAATTGCTAACATTGGTGCAATAAAAATCAACATATATAAAATTAAATATGGTATTGCTGATACTAAAGAAACGCTTGAAAGTATTCCTGAGAAGACTAAATATGGTCCAGCAGTGCAAGGTGTTAAAAAGAAGGCAACTATTAATCCAACAAAAAAGGCTCCTTTTGGTGAAGTAGTTCCTTGAATTAGTGATTTCATTCTTGGTCGCCATCTTTGTGGGACTTCAATAACAAATCCTCCTGCGCCTCTTGCAATACCATCTTTCAAATTTAGTATTCCAATAATAATTGCGATTATTCCAAATATTAAAAATACTCCTGTTTGTGCAACACTCAAAAAGTCTGTAATAAAACCAAACACTTCTCTTAATAACAAACCAAAAATAAAATACACAATAAAGATTGCTGCAGAAAATAATAATCCTGCTTTTAAAGCTTTTCTTTTGTGTCCAGGATATCTAGAAAGAATTGCTGTCATTAAAATTAATAACACTGCTAGTTCACAAGGGTTAACTGCGTCAACTAAACCAAGGCCAACAACATATGCTAAATTAATTTCGGTTTCTTCTCCACCAATAGTTAATAATTTTTGTTTTTCTTCAGTGGAATTTAATTTTGTTTCCAAGAATTGTTCTGGTTCAGCCCCCCCAAAATAATATGTGTCTCCAACAAAAATTATAGGTACTGCTCCTCGTTTTTCAGTTGGTACACCATAAACATCATACATTCTCAAAACAAGTTCTTGATTTTCATTAATATTAAGTCTTAAAAATAAAACATTTGGGTAATTTCCTTCTATTGTTTGTATCCATGCATCTACTTGCGCACAAAAATGACAGGTTGGTGTTTTGAAAAAAACTACTGGAGTTTTTGTTCCACTTTGTGCATTGATTTCTTCTATTGTTAATGCACTTGCAAAACCCGCAAACAATAATATGAGTAATAAACCAAGAATTATTTTTTTGCTCATGTGCTCACTCTAAAATAATATACTGAAACTATACTTAAAGGTTTTTGAAACCATCTATTTTTCCAAAAACCTTTTTCATTGTAACATTATTATGAATACTTATTACTAAATCCTTTAAATATTTGTCTTTTTTTTTAATGGTTGCACTGATTTTCTTTTTCTTTTAATTCTCCTTTCAAATAATTTTTAATAACCTCTTTGTTCTCTTCTTTTTCAGTTAGAATTACTTTAATTCCAAAATTGTTGAGTAATTCTATTGCTCTTGGACCCGCGCCCTGGGTAATTATTACATTGACTCCTTTTTTTTTTAAAAATTTTGGGAGAAAAGAAGGTTCATGGCCGGGATTCTTTAAAATTTCTTGTTTTGTTATTTTATTATTTTCAATATCAAAAATGGCATATTCTTCACATCGCCCAAAGTGTTCTGACACAAAACCATTATCACTACTTATTGCTATTTTCATTACAAAACGCCCCCACTATTTTTCCATTTATTACAGAAAATATAATCATCCAAAATGTTAAAACAATTGTGAATGTCAAACCAAAATAAAATATCATTAGAGGAAGTAATGGAATTTTTACTGCCCTATTATAAAGAAAGGTTGTTATTAATTCATTTTTCATTCCTTTTTCTTTTAATCCACTTAATAAAGGAAACCATAAATAAATTGGGCCATGGCTTATTAATCCTCCAAATAAAGCGATTATCCATCCTTTTAGTCCAGATTCTTTTCCAACAAGCGCAACTATCTTTTTTTCATTTAATAAAAGATTTACAATAAAAGTAAATGCAAAAACAATGGCTATTACCCACCAAACATTTAGAATAATTTTTATAAAGTTAGAAAAAACACTTGTAAAAAATAATTGGTCCAAAAAGAAAAGAATGAAATACAAAATTAAAACTATAATAAAAAATATTTTTCCAAAACCAATTTTTTCTCCCAGTTTATTTAATAATTCCATTTATATCACGCTCATTGTAATTAAAACAAGAAAAGCAATTACTATTGCTGAAAAAAAAGCTATTAAATTTCTAATAACTGCAAATCGTTTTCCTAATAAATAACTTTCTGCAGGAAATTGTATTATTCCAACAGTTACCCATGTAAGTAAAAAAGCAGTTATTACTACTAAGCTTACTCCACTTTGTAAAAGTTCTCCGCCAATAATATAACTTGTGATTGGATTTCCTGCGGCAATGCTACCAAATAAACCAGATACTAAAGTATCTGTAAAAATATTTCCTGTAACTATTGCAATATTTTTTGGAATAAAAGCAATTATTATTGCAATGAGCATTATTACTCCAAGCATTACAAAAATACTATTTAAAAAAGCATTTTTTGTCTTGAAAATTGCTATTTGGAGATTATTCATTGTAGCACATCTTTAACTTTGCCTTTTTTTTCAATTATTTGAATATTTTTTTCTTTAAAAAAAGCTTCTACATTTGGTCCAAATTTTCCAGCAATAACTTTGTCAATTTTGTTGTCAGAAAGCATTTTTGCGATACTTGTCCCTGATCCTCCTCCGCCAAAACGGAAAAGATTTTTCAGTGTATCGACTAATTTACCTTCTTCAAAAACTAAGTAAAATGGCGCTCTTCCTGCGACATTAGAAATTTCTGAGTCTTCACTTTCTCCTAAACTTGCAACTGCTATTCTCATTTATCTCACTCCTTTCTTGTCATTGGTGCTCCACATTTAGGGCATTGTATTGGTGTGCAGATTATCCCTCTTTTATGTAATAATTCTTTTCCACACTTAGTGCAGATACATGTTCCTTCTGGTCCTGCAGCAATTCCTTGATTTCTTCCAAGGCCTTGACCTGATTGCCCTATTGGGCCTGTTCCATTTCCTAGTGGCATAATTTATTCCTCCATAATTATTTGTTTATTTTTTCTTCCAAAACCGTGTCCGTGGAAATTGAAGTTTCCACCGCCAATTCTTATTGCTTTTCCATTTACAATAGCATCGCTACTTTTTTTTCTCGCATTTCTTATTACGCGGAAAAATGTTGGTTGGCTTATTCCCATTTTTTTTGCACATTCGTTTTGTTCTAAATTTTCAACATCTTTTAGCCTTAGTGCTTCAATTTCTTCATGCGTTAAAACTATTTCTTCTAAGTTTCTTAGTGGGACTCCTGCTGGTTTAAAGTAAGTTATATCCGTTCTGAATCCTATTTTTCTTGGCATTGTTGGTCTTGGCATAAAATCACTTTTGAATTATTATTCTTTTTTATATTTATTATTTTTCTTTCGAAAAAATAAAATGGAGAAAGATTTTTTTGTTCTTTCTCCAATTGTTTTTCTCAATTATTTTTTTTCTTTTTTCAATTCTTTTATTGGACCAATTTCGTATGGTCGGTCCGAAGAATTTGGCTATCTCTTGATAGCCAGAAAGCAATTATTTTTTTTCTTTTTTCAATTCTTTTATTGTTTTTTCTATGTCAGCTTTTTCAGCTTCTAGTTCTTTTAAGAATTCTTCTTTTGTGGGTTCTTTGTATTCAGTTTGTCTATATCTGGGTTCATCCAAATATTCTGATCTGAAACCAAATCCTCGTCCCATTCCACGTCTCATTCCTTGACCTCTTCCGAAACCCTGGTTTATGTATCCTGGAATATTATTTCCTGTACAATAACCCATTCGTCTTCCTGTCATTGGTCCTAAACCTTGTGGTCCTGTTCTATCTCCTCTTGGCATATTATCGCCTCCTTTTTATTTATTTTTGGAAATTTAATTTTATTTACAATTTCCTTTTTTTCTTCCTGTTTTTGGTCCTTTTCCTTCTGGGCCTCTTCCATCTTTATTTGGCATATTTTTCACCTCTTGAACCGTAAACCCGGTTCACGTCTTGGGTGCTTTCAGCACCCATTATGAATTATTATTCATAATTATAATGAATATATATTCATAACAGTATATAAAGGTATCTTTTGTTATGGATAAGAAATTAGTTATTGAACCAGTTATTTCTCTGCTTTTGCCCTAGAATTGTCCACATTAATTTTCTTGCTTGGCTTGCAAAAATATCCTCTGCTTCATGTAATATTGCGAGTCTTTCTTCCCCTAATAATCGATACATTGCTTGTGTTTGTAACCTTCCAATAGTATCAAATGCTTTTTCCATTTTTCTAGCTGTGTCTGGTGCAAGCCTTGCCTCGCCTTCAGGAACAGATTCAATATCTGCTAATCCTTTTTCAAATCTTCTTGCTTGTGCAATTTGTCCAGCTGCCTTACAACTTGAAATGCCAATTTTCATTGCTCTTATAAATTCTTCTTTATGAAATTTTTTTTGTTTCGCATAATGCTCTGCAACTATTGCAATTGAATGCCTGTTATTTATTGTTGTAGCCCACCTCAATTCTTGTTTGTTTCTGCAAAGACTCTTCAAAATAACTCCATCAATTCTCGTAACAATTTCTCTGTTAAGCGCTCTTCCTTCAGCACTAAAAAGAGTTCCGCCAAGAGCTTTTCTTATTTGTGCCTCTTCATATTCTCTTGCCCAGCGCATTGCAAATTCAGGAACCTCATTGGCCAATTTTAATTCAATAAATTTTGCTTTTGCTTTCTGAGCGTGTCTTTTTCTGATCGCTCCTATATGCACTACTTTGTTGATTGGTTTGTATAATTCCTTACTTTTTATTAGTGGCATAAAAGAAATTGTTCCTTTTTCTTCTTATACTTTTCTAATTATTCCAAAAACAAAAGAGCTGCCATCAAACCAATTCCAATTAAAATGAGAACTAATTGTAATATTGATTCTTTCCAAGCAGAGTTCTTGTGTAATTCAGGGATAAGATCTGTTCCTGCAATATAAATAAAACCACCCGCCGCAACTGCTACCAAAACAGGCACAACACCTGCAATAAATGAATTAAATAAAAGGGTAACTATTGCTCCTAAGAAAGCAGTTAATGCTGTTAAAAAATTTGCAGCTAGTGCTTTTTTTCTAGAAAATCCTCCTTTTAATAATACTCCAAAGTCCCCAATCTCTTGTGGAATTTCATGGAGTAGAACAGCCGCAGCAGTAGCGAATCCAACATCAATGTTTATTAGAAATGCTCCGGCCATTAAAACCCCGTCGAGAAAATTATGTATTGCATCGCCCATAAGGTTCATATAAGAAAAACAAAGGTGCTCATGTTCTGATTTATGGCAGTGATGCCAGAAAACAAATTTTTCTAATATGAAAAAAAGAACTATTCCAACCAAAATAAATATGGATACTTGTGAAAAAACATTTTCTTCAACTAATTCTGGAAGCAAGTGTAGGAATGCTCCTCCTAATAATCCTCCAACAGACAATGCAACTAAAAGATTAAGAGATTTATTTAATTTTTCCTTGTTTATTGATAAAGTAAATAAACCAACTAACGAAACAAGTGAGATTATAAAAATTGATAAGAATAATTCTATTAACACTTAACTCACCAAATAATTCTTACTTGCGCAGTTTTAAAAAACCAATTATTATTGCTCCGCTCTCAGCAGTAATTAATTGGAATACTCCAAATAAAGTTAAAAAAGCAACAGGCACCAAACCAAACAAGAACAAAACACTAACACTTACAAATAAAAAAATTGTTTTCATAATGCTCGCAATTCCTGTTGACACAAAATAATTTTTCTTTTTTTGTAAGAAAAGTTTTTTGCTCAAAAACGCAATTAAAAAATTACTTCCCCAAATAAATGGGAGAACCCATAGTAAATAACTTGTTAATCCTCCAAACAAAAAGCCAGTTAGAACAACTGCTATTGATGGTAAAAAACAAAGCAATGCAACTTTTTTGAGAGAATGTTCAAGCGCAACACTAATAATTAATGCATTAACAATTATCCCAACAAGTATTTGGTGTCCTAAAAAAATGGGAGCCAAGAACAATAACATTCCATAAAAGGTCAACCTGAGAAATTCGTCTTTTGTATTGTTTTGTGACAAATAAAAAAACTTTTCTCTTGATATAAACATGATTAATTATTGTATTAAGCTAATATAAATCTTTTTAGGTGAAGGGATTTTTTTGTATTTTATGCTATGATTAGTCTTCCTCTAGGTTTTACTGGAACAGCTTCGGCAATAGTTTTTTCAAAAGTTATTTCTTGTCCGTAATCATAATCTTCTTTTCTAGCTCCAGAAACCATTAACACTACTTGTCCACCTTTCTTAGAACAACTTCTGTCTCCATAATGGCTTTCCAAACTAACAATCTTTTTTTCTGTTCCACTAATTTGCATTTCTTCTGAAACAATCCCATCAACCAATTTTCCAATTATACAACATTCTTCTGTTCCAAAAAATTGATCAGTTTTTAATACTAGAATTCTAGCGCTACTTGTTCCGTTTGTTCTTGCAGAATTGCTGAACGTTAATGTGGTTAAACTCATTTTTTCATCTCTTTTGCTTAAAGGCATTTTTATTAAGCACTTCTTCGTTATTAAGAATGCACAGTGGGAAAACCAAACCTTTTGTTCTTATCAACTTTGAATTTCGAATAATGTTGTTTGTTTTTCTAACTTTTCTTCCTAATTTTTTCTAAAAACAGCTTTTTTGTGTCGAGAGCTGTAATAAACGCAAATTCTTGCATTTTAAAAATAAATAATTATTATGTAGTATATAAACCTTTTGGTAGTGTT
>CAYWUL010000011.1:0-23673 GCA_964461205.1 uncultured archaeon
AGTTGTAATTAGAACAAGACAAGAATACCGAAGATCAAACGGAATGAGAGTAAAATTTGAAGATAATGCAGTAGTATTAGTTGATGCAGACGGTTTACCAAAAGCATCAGAAATAAAGGGATGCGTAGCAAAAGAAGTTGGAGAAAGATTCCCAAAAATTGTAGGAATGGCATCAGTGGTTATTTAGAGGGATAATATGACAAAGCAACCAAGTAAATCAAGAAAGAATGCTTATACAGCGCCAAAACACAAAAAATCAAAAGCAATTGCCGGACACTTAAATAAAAAATTAAGAGAAGAAATAGGAAGAAGAAGCGTTTCTTTAAGAAAAGGAGACACAGTAAAAATTAATAGAGGAAGTTTTAAAGGAAAAACAGGAAAAATAACAAACATTGACAGAGAAAAAGGAAAAGTCTTTGTTGAAAAAGTTATTAGAAAAAAGAGTGATGGAACAGAATTCGAAGTAGCAATTGATCCATCAAAAGTTATTGTTATCGAAATTGATAAAAGCGATAGGAAAAGAATAAAGAAAAAGAGTGATAAGAAATGAGTTCAAAAGGAGAAAAAAAGAAATTAAAATCATTAAACGCACCAAGGGCAGTGCACATAAAGAGAAAAGAAAATAAGTGGACAATACGAACTAGCGCAGGAGCATACAAGAAAGAGGACTCTGTTGCATTAGGAATTGTTTTGAGAGATTTTATTGGAGTTGCTGTAAATTTAAGAGAAGCAAAAGAAATATTGAAAAAAGGAGAAATAAAAGTTAATGGAAAAATAAAAACAGAACACAAATTCGGGGTTGGATTATTTGACATTATAAGTATTGAAAACCAAGAAAAAGAATACAGAGTAGTTTATGATAAAAAAAGAAGAGTTATTTTAAAAGAATTAAAAAATAAAAGCAATGAAAAAATATCAAAAATAATGTTCAAAAGAATAACAAAGAAAGGAATTCAAATAACAACAAATGAAGGAATGGTTTTCATTGGAGCAAAAGGAAATGTAGGAGATTCTTTGAAAATAAAAGTGCCAGAAGGAAAAATAGAAGAATTAATTGAATTGAAAGAAGGGGCACTTATATACATAACAAAGGGTAGTCATTGTTCAGAAAAAGGAAGAATAAAAGAAATTGTAAAAGGAACAGCAAAGAGAGAAAAACTTGTTAAAATTGAACAAGAAAAAAGAGAATTCGAAACATTAGAAAGAAACGTAATAGTTATTGGAGAAAAAGAAGAAGCAATAAAGGATTTGAAAGAAATATAGTGATGAAAAATGGATGAAGTAATAATCGAAAAAGTTGTTGTCAACATGGGTGTAGGTGCAGAACCTGAAAAATTAAAAAGAGGAGAACAAGTAATCAAATTGATTACTGGAAAGACACCAATAAAAACTTCTGGAAAGAAAAGAATCCCTGATTGGGGAGTAAGACCAGGAATAACATTAGGATTAAAAGTAACATTAAGAAAAAAAGATGCAGAAGTGTTTTTGAAAAACGCATTCATTGCAAAAGAAAACCATATTCAAAAAAAGAGTTTTGACAAAGAAGGAAACTTTGGTTTTGGAATAAGAGAACACATTGATCTCCCAGGAGTAAAATATGATCCAAAATTAGGAATAATGGGTTTTGATGTTTTAATATCATTAAAGAAAAAAGGATATAGAATAAAATACAGAAAGATAGAACAAAAAAAAGTTGGAAAAAAACAAAGAGTAACAACAGAAGAAGCAATTGCATTTGTAGAAAAAATGGGAGTTGAAGTATCATGAGTGAAGACCTAAGTACACGGAGAAAAAAAGTATGTAGTATGTGTGGCTCTCCAAAGGGGTTAATAACAAAATACAAATTAGGGATTTGTAGAAGATGCTTCAAACAATATGCAGAAAAAATTGGATTTAAAAAATATGATTAGGTGTTAAGATGAGTGTAAATGATACAATAGTAGATGCGTTGACAAAAATAAGAAATAGCGAAGTAGCGTCAAAAAAAGAATGCGACTTAAGACCGGCTTCAAAATTCTTAGGAGAAATACTAAAAGTTGTGAAAGAAGCAGGATACATAGAAAATTACAAAATGAGTGATGAAAAAGGAATCATTTCTTACAATGTAAAATTAAATGGAAAAATGAATACTTGCAAGGCAATAAAACCAAGACACGCAGTAAAAAAGAGCAATTTTGAAAAATACGAAAAAAGATACTTGCCAGCAAGAGATGTTGGAATAATAGTAGTATCAACACCACAAGGAGTAATGACACATTCACAAGCAAAACAAAAAGGACTTGGTGGAAGATTAATAGCATTTATGTTTTAGGTGAAAAAATGGTTGAAAAAGAAATAGTTGTTACAGTAAGAATTCCAGAAGGAATAAACTTTACAGTAGAAGGACACAATGTAACAATAAAAACAGACAAAGGAGAATACTCAAGAGAATTCAAGAGCCATAGATTAGTTTTAGAAAAAAAAGGACAAGACCTAGTATTAGTAGGAAGTCCTGTAAACAAACAAACAAGAGCCTTGTTGAATACAGTTGTTGCTCATTTAAAAAATATGATTATTGGTTTAAAATTTGGTTACAAATACACCATGAAGATTAGTTACTCACACTTCCCAATGACAGCAGAAGTTAAAGGAAATGAAGTAATAATAAAGAATTTTATAGGAGAAAAATTTCCAAGACGAGCAAAAATAGCAGGGGATGCAAAGGTGGAAATCAAAGGACAAGACATAACAATAACAGGAAACCATTTGGAAGAAGTAAGTCAAACTGCAACAAACATTGAACAAAGAACAAAAGTAAAAGGGAAAGACATTAGAAGATATACCGACGGAATTTATTTAGAATCAAGAGAAAATCAAGAAGAAGTTACTGAAGATTTTGGTTTACAAACAATAAGAGGAAGGGAGTAAGATGACAGCCGCAAAAAAAACTGTGAAAAAGCATACTGCAAAAAAAGAAACACACAAGGCAGAACACAAAATAAAAGAAGAGAAAACTGCAGTAAAAGAAAAAACAAAGGAAGTAAAAAAAGCAGAAACTCCAAAAAACGAAACAAAAGAAAATAAAGAAGTAAAAACAGAAAAACACACAGAACATAAAAAAGAAACACCAAGAGTAGAACAAAAAACAACAGAAAAAAAACACGAAGAAGGAAAAGAAACAACAAAAAATAAAGAAGAAAAAGGAAAGAAAGAAGTTGTTGAAAAAAAGAAATTTATTTTAAAAGAGAAAAAAGAAAACAAGAAAAAAAGCAAAGAAGCATTAGAAATACAAAAAACATTAAAAACAAAAAAAGATCTTCCAACATTCAGAGGGAGATTTGGAAAAAAACAAACAAGAAGAAAATCAAACAAAAAATGGCAAAAATGGAGAAAACCAAGATCAATAGATCTTGACAGAGGATTACACCATGGAGCAAGACCAAAAATAGGTTACAGAAACAAAGTAGACATAAGAGGAATACATCCCTCAGGTTATTTTGAAGTAAGAGTAGAAAATTTGAATGATTTAGAAAAAATTAAAGTTAAAACAGAAGCGGCAAGAATTGCTAGAACTGTTGGAAAAAGAAAGAGAAATGAAATAGTAAAAAAAGCAAATGAAAAAGGAATTTGGGTTTTGAATTAGGTGAAAAAATGGAATTAAAAAAAGCAAAAGAATTGGCATCACAGATACTAAAAGTGGGCGTTGGAAAAATTTATATTAATCCAAAAGAAGAAGCAAAGGTAAAAGAAGCCATGACAAAGGATGATATTAGGGGATTAATTGCTGACAGGATAATTAAGAAAAGACAGGACAACCAACAAAGCAAGGCAAGATCAAAAAGACTGAGAATTAAAAAGCAAAAAGGAAGAAAGAGAGGAAGAGGAAAAAGAAAAGGAACCAAGAAAACTAGAAGAGAGAAAAAGAAAACATGGATGACAAGAGTTAGATCACAAAGAAGAACTCTAAAAGAATTACAAAAAGAAAATCCAGAAGCAGTGAAAGCAATTGGTTATTCAAATGTTTATAAGAAAATAAAAGGTGGATTTTTCAGAGGAAAAAAATACTTGAAAGAATATGTTGAAGGTGGCAAGAAATGAAGGACAAAACATTCAAAACAAAGTTCAAGAGACGACAACAAGGAAAAACAAATTACAAGAAAAGATTAGCTTTAATTAGATCAGAAAAAGTTAAAATTGTTGTAAGAAAAACAAACACAAAAATAAGTGCACAAGCAATAAAATACAATCCAAAAGGAGACGAAACATTAGCAAGTGCCACATCAAAAGAATTAGACAAAATGGGTTTTTATGGAACAAATAATACACCATCAGCATATTTGACTGGTTTATTATTAGGAATGAGAATGAAGGACAAAGAAGCAGTACTCGATATTGGAAGAAGAAGCCCAAGCCATGGAAGTGCAATGTTTGCTTGTTTAAAAGGATTGCTTGATGCAGGAATAAGTATTCCTCATTCAAAAGAAGCATTACCAAGTGAAGAAAGAATAAACGGGAGCGTGCTAGAAAAATACGCAAAAGAAAATAGTGAGAAATTTAAAAATTATGAAAAAAAAGGAATGAAAGTTGATGAAATAACAAAGGCTTTTGAAAAAACAAAAACAGAAATTAAAAAGGTGAAAGCAGAATGAATAGAAAGAAACCCGAAGAGAAAGGAAAAAGAAGAAGTAGAAGAGAAGACGAAAGTATTGAAGAAAAATTAGAAAGAGAAATAGCAGAAAAAACAAAAATGCTTTCAGACTGGGTTCCAAAAACACAATTAGGAAAATTAGTTAAAGCAGAAAAAATAACAACAATCGATGAAGTGTTTGAAAAAGGATACAAAATAAAAGAACCCGAAATAGTTGATGCTTTATTAAAACTAAATGATGAAGTAGTTGACACTGCAAAAACAACAAGAGTTGTGAGAGCAGGAAGAAAATTTAGTTTCAGAGTAACAGTATTAGTAGGAAATAATGATGGTTATATTGGAGTAGGAACAGGAAAAGATATTGACAGGTTTCCAGCAATAAACAAAGCAAAAAGAGCAGCAAAACTAAACTTAGTAAAAATTTATAGAGGATCGGGATCTTGGGAAGAACAACCAACCGAAGATAAACACTCAGTTCCATTCAAAGTAATTGGAAAAAGTGGGAGTGTAAGAGTAATGTTAATGCCCGCTCCAAAAGGAACAGGACTAGCAGTTGGACAAAATATTAGAAGAGTTATGGAGCTTGCAGGAATACAAAACATTTGGGGAAAAGCAAGAGGAAATTCTGCTAACAAATTAAACTTTGTTTGCGCAGCAGTTGATGCACTAGCACAAACATCAAAAGCCAGAGCAACAAAGGATATAGAAAGAAAATTAGGAAAATGAGGTAATTAGAATGTATGCAATAATAAGAATAAGAGGAAAAGTAAATGTTTCTCCTGACGTAAAAAAAACTTTTGAATTACTTAATTTAGACAGAGCAAACAGCATGAGTGTTTGGCCAGAAACAAAACAAGCATTAAGAATGTTAAAAAAAGTAGAAAATTATGCTACATTTGGAATTATTAGCGAAGAAGTATTGAAAGAAGCGCTAGAAAAAAGAGGAAATGCATTAGAAGGAAAATTAGATGTCGCAAAAACATTGAAAGGATTAATTGAAGGAAAAAAAACAAAAGAATTGAATTTAAAAAACAGATTTTGTTTAGCAGCTCCAAGAAAAGGGTATGAAAGAAAAGGAATCAAAAAACCATTTTCATTAGGAGGGGCGCTTGGAAACAGAAAAGAAAAAATTGATGATTTAATAAAAAGAATGATATAAACTAGAAGTGATATTTATGGGCGATAGAAAAAGAAGAAAAAAGAACAAACAAAGAGGCGAAAGAACTCACGGACAAGGAGACACCAAGAATAATAGGGGTGCGGGTTGTCGTGGAGGACGAGGAAAAGCCGGCGGTTCAAAAGGAAAATTTGCATCAATAGGAAGATTTTTAGAAAGAAAACATAGATTAAAAGCAAGAACAAAAGGACAATGCATTAGTTTAGGAGACCTTGACCAAAAAATTGACAGCTTAGTTGAAAAAGGAAGAGTAATAAAAGAGAAAGATACTTATGTAATAGAAACAATGTCAGGATATGAAACTATTTTAGGACAAGGAAACACTGACAAAAAATTAATAGTGAGAATAAACGCTTCAAAAAAAGCAATAGAAAAAATCAAAAAAGCAAAAGGACGGTTTGAGTACAATAAAAAAGGAATAGAACAAGAAGAAGAAATAGAAGACGATGAAGACCTAGAATTTGAAGCAGAAGAAGAAGCGGAGTAATGGTGATTAAGTGGGAGCAATTGTTGATTTTCTAGTAAAAATCTCAAAATATTTACCAGAAGTAAAAGCTCCAATAAAAGAAGTCTCTTTCAAAGAAAAACTATTATGGACAGCACTTGCATTAGTAATCTTTTTTGTGATGGGACAAATCACATTAATTGGGATGGACTTTACCTCTCCCGCAGTACAACAAATAATGTTTGCACAAACAATCCTGGCAAGTAGTATTGGAACATTATTAACAACAGGAATCGGACCAATAGTAATGGCATCAATATTCTTACAATTATTTGTAGGAGCAAAACTAATTGATCTTGATCTTGGAAGCCCAGAAGGAAGAAGTAAATTCCAAGCAATGCAAAAAGTATTATCAGTAGCATTATGTTTCGTAGAAGCATATATCTACATTGGATCAGGACTATTAGCACCAGAACCAGGAATGTTAATTCCGCTAGTACTACAAATCGCAATCGGATCATTAATTTTATTGTACTTAGACGAAGTATTATCAAAGTGGGGAATTGGTTCAGGAATCAGTTTATTCATTGCAGCAGGAGTAAGCGGAGTAATATTCTGGCAAACCTTCATGCCCCCAATAGGAATAGGCGGACAAGGAGGAATATTATGGAGTTTATTCACAACAGGCGATTTACTATTATTACTTCCATTAGTCGGAGTTATTGTAATATTCTTGGTAGTTGTGTTCGCAGAAGGAATACATGTTAACATTCCAATAACGATGGGGCACAGAGGAACAGGTGGAAGATACCCTGTGAAATTCTTATATGTAAGTAACATGCCAGTAATATTAGCAATGGCATTATTCATGAATGTCAGGTTGTGGGCATTATTTGTAGAAAATGTTCCAATAATTAGCACATTAATGAATGGTTTAAGTTGGGCAGTAAACTTACCAAATATTGGTGGACAAAGCTTAGTACAAGGAATAATAATTCAAGGCGGACTTAATTCAATAACAATTCCAGCAATAGGACAAGCAGTAGTATTTATCACATTATTAATTATCGCATGTGTTGTATTTGGTTGGTTCTGGGTAGAAATGAGTAACCAAAGTACAAGTTCTGTAGCAGCACAATTAGAAAGAAGTGGAATGCAAATTCCAGGATTTAGAAAAGACAAGAGAGTAATTGAGAAGGTTTTAAAAAGGTATATTCCGCCAATTACTATATTAGGATCAATATTTGTTGCATTATTAGCTGGACTTGGAGACATGGTTCTATCAGGAATCTCTTCAGGAACAGGAATATTGTTGACAGTAGGAATCGTATATCGATTCTATGAAGAAATAGCAAAGAGTCAAGCAGATTTATTGGCTCCATTGTTAGGAAAAATGTAGCTATTGCTACATGAAGGCGTCTTGAAAAAGATGGTTTGTTACTTATAGCAAACCTTCCAAATGACTTTGGGAAGAGTCAGAAGGAAGCTTTATATAACATTCCCAAGAAAAAATTTATTGGTGAGCGATTGGCTATAATAGAACCTACAATAATAATTCTAGTTATAGGCATTGCATTAGCAATAGTATCAAAATTAATACAAAGAAAATTTGTTGACAAAGAAAAAATGAAGAGCTTAAAAGCGAGAATAAAGGAAAAACAAGCAGAAATAAAGAAATTAATGAAGGAGGGAAAAAAAGACAAAGTTGCTGGAGCACAAAAAGAAATGCTGGAAATAAATTCAGAAATGTTGCAAGGAACAATGAAAGCAACATGGATTTCTCTACCGGTATTCTTGGTTTCGTTCGCAGTAATGAGTTTTTTTTACGGAGGAATGACTTTTCCATCATTGATTCCATTGCCACAATTCGCAAATTGGGCCATATTGAATCCATTCAGTTGGGTTCCAATCGGAATTACAATGACAACAGGGTATTACAAAGCTTATTTCTTCTATTATTTGATTGCAACAATAATAATTACAGTAATTATGAAAATTTATGACAAAATGATTAAGTGATTTTTATGGTAAATACAGGACAAAGAACAATGAAGAGAAAATCAAAGAGACTTCCTTCAAAGACAAAAAAAGTTTATTTTAAAGAAAAAAATTCTAAGAAAAAATGTGCAGTAACAGGACAAGTGCTAAGCGGTGTTCCACACGAAAAAACAAAAACAAGCAAGAAAAGCAAGACACAAAAAAGACCATCAGTTCCTCTTGGAGGAGTAGTTGGTGGAAAAGCAAGAGAAAAAATATTTATAGAATTAGGAAAAGTAGCATCAGGAACAAAAAAAATTGAAGATGTTGATCAAAAATACAGAACCTTTGTAAAACAAGTAATGAAAAGGGTGGAATAATGGAAATAGGCCAAGTTTGTATTAAGACAAGAGGAAGAGAAGCAGGAAGAAAAGTAGTTGTTCTATCAGAAGTAAAAAAAGGAAGAGTATTAATTGATGGTTTGAAAATTAAAAGAAAAGAATGTAATGCATTACATTTATTTCCATTAAAAGAAAAAGTTAAATTAGGAAAAGATGCAAAACATGAAGAAGTAGAAAAGGTATTAAAGAAGTGATATTATGGCAGAAATGAATTTAATTGTTCGTGTAGTAGGAAAAGACCTTGACGGAAATAAAAAGATTGGAGAAAGTCTTAGAGGAATAAAAGGAATAAGCCATCGAATATCAGGAATAATTGCAAACAAGTTTTGTGAAGAAAATGGTTTAGCAAAAGGAGTAAAACTTGGAGAAATTGACAATGAAAAAGTTCGAAAATTAGAAGAAATTGTACAAGACCCAGCAAAACACGGTTTACCAAGATGGTCATTGAACAGACAAAACGATTTTGAAACAGGAGAAAACACACATTTAACAATGAATGAATTAGATTTCCAATTAAGAAATGATTTCCAAAGATTAGCAGAAATAAAATCATACAGAGGATTAAGACATAGTTGGGGATTAACAGTAAGAGGACAAAAAACAAGAAGTACTCACAGAGGAAAAGGTGGAGTAGTAGGAGTATCAAAGAAAGATACAACTGCAGCAAAGAAAGGCGCGGGGCCAGAAAAAAAATAAAGTGATGTTATATGGGTAATCCAAAAAAAAGAAGAAAGGCATACCAAAAGCCAAGGAAAGCATTCCAAAAAGAAAGAATACTAAAAGAAAAAGAATTGAAAGAATTATATGGTTTAAAAAACAAAAAAGAAGTTTATAGAGCAGAAACAACAATTAGAAAAAAAAGAGCAACTGCAAGAAAATTATTAGCAATGGATTTAGAAGCAAGACTAAAAATCGAAAAAGAATTATTGGATTCATTAAAAAGAACAGGAATATTACAAGGACAACCAACATTGGAAGACGTATTAACATTAACTTCCGAAGCATTACTTGAAAGAAGATTACAAACCCTTGTTTGGAGAAAAGGTTTAGCAAACACAGTAAAACAAGCAAGACAATTTATTACACACGGACACATCAGTGTTAATGGTAAGAAAATTGATATCCCAAGTTATATTGTAACAGCACAAGAAGAAGGAAAACTAGGTTATCATGGAAAAGAAATGATTATAGAACAAAAAGTTAATGCTAAAAAAACAAAAGAAGAAAAGAAAAACAAATTAAAAGAAGAATTTGAAGAAGCAAAAGGGGAAGAAAAAACAAACGAAGTACAAAAAGAAAAAGTTGGAGAAGCGCAAACAAAAAATGAAAAAATAGAAGAGATTAAAGAAAAAGACACAGTTAAAGAAGCTCCAAAAAAGGAGGAAATAGCTGTAAAAGCTTAGGTGATTTAGATGACAGACAATAGAGGAATTATTCATATTTATGCAACACACAACAACACGATAATGTTGTTAACAGACCTTACTGGCGCAGAAACAATTACAAAGACAACAGGCGGAATGGAAACAAAAGCACAACACAAAGAAGGTTCACCATACGTTGCAATGAAATTAGCAGAAAATATTGCGAACGCTGCAAAAGAAAAAGGAATCACAGAAGTATTTGTAAAAGTAAGAGCACACGGCGGAAACAAGAGCAATTCAGCAGGTTCTGGAGCAGAAGCAGCAATAAGATCATTAACAAGAAATGGGTTGAGAATATTAACAATCGAAAATGTGACACCAATGCCACACGATGGGTGTAGAAAAGAAAAAAAGTTTAGAGGAAAAACAAAGAAGGGATAATTATGGATATAAAGAAAGTTTATGAAGATGGACAAGTTACAAAATACTTAGTAAAAGGCGTAAGTATTGGTTTCATGAATTCATTACGAAGAACAATAACAAACAATGTTCCTTGTTTAGCTGTAGAAGAAGTAACAATATATGCAAATGATTCAGTTATTTTTGATGAAATGCTTGCTAACAGATTAGGATTGTTACCAATAAAAACAGATCTAAAATCATATAAGCAAGGAGATACAGTAAAATTAATATTAGAAAAAGAAGGACCAGGAATGGTTACAAGCAAGGACATAAAATGTACTGACCCAAAAATAGAAATAATCGATAAAAAAGTATACATAACTAAGTTGGGGAAGGAAGATAAAATAAAAATAGAAATGAAAGCAATAATGGATGTTGGAAGAGGCCACGCAAAACATCAATCAGCAATAATAGCATACCACGAAGTTGCAAGCATTAACAACGAAAAAACACATAAAAATATAAAAGAATTAATGGAAGAACTTCCAAAAGGAGCAGTTGAATCAAAAGCAGGAAAATTATTCTTAATGGACCCATACAACATAAAATTCCAAAATCACCCAGTAAACATATTGGAAAAACACGGAGTATATTTAGATTATAGTAATAATGAATTTGTTTTAACAATAGAAACAACCGGACAATTAACAAGAGAAGAAATAATAAAAACAGCATTAGATAATTTAAATTTAAAATTAGAGGACTTCAAAAAAGAAGTTCAAAAATTATAAAATCGCAAAGCGATTTGAAAGCAAGCGGCGACTGTGAAAACGGATCTGCTAGCTGACACAGAGGAGAGACAGCTCTGCTGAACGAGCAAACGCGAGTGAATGCAGTGCCCAGATGTCAACTGGCTGTGGCAGTTGCAGGGGTTCCCGAGCGGTCAAAGGGGCAGGACTTAAGGCACTTCTTTTGCTAATGCAAAAGACCTGCACTAGAAAAACTAGTGTGGAAAGTGTATGTTATCCTGTGACTTAGTGTCTTCGAGAGTTCAAATCTCTCCCCCTGCACTAGAAACTTTTAGAAAAAGTTTCATGAAAAAAGAATTTGGCCATTGCTAAAGCAATGACCAGAAAGCAAAATAAAAAAGTGAATATTATGGCAAAAAAATTGGAAATGCAAGAACTAATTACTAGTTTGGAAAAAGTTAGTCGTAAGACAAAAAAACAAATTTGGAAAGATCTTGCTGAAAGACTTGGAAAACCAAGAAGAAATAATATTGTTATAAATGTAGAAAAATTAGGAAGACTAGCAGGACAATTCAAAGGAAAAACACTTATTGTTCCTGGAAAAATATTAGCACAAGGAACACTTGAAACAAAAATCAAAGTTGTTGCAGTAGAAGCAAGCGAAAAAGCAATAGAAAAAATTAATGCAAAAGGAGAATTTATTTTATTAAAAGATTTTGTTAATGACAAAGTAAAAGTAAACGAATTGGTAATGGTGAAATAATGTTAGTAAATGCAGAAGGATTAGTTGCCGGACGAATGGCAAGCAAGATTGCAAAAAGAGCAATTAACGGAGAAACAATTATAATTGTAAATGCAGAAAAAGTAATTCTTGTAGGCACAAGACAAGCAGTAATGAAAAAATTCCAACAAAGAGTGGATGCGGCAGTAAAATCAAACCCATTATATGGACCAAAATATGACAGAGTACCAAGCAAAATATTACAAAAAATGATAAGAGGAATGTTACCAAATAAGAGTAGAACAAGAGAAAGATTATTAAAACAAATAAAAATATTTAACTCTGTTCCAGAAAAAATAAAATTAGAAGAAGCAGAAAAAATGGACGAAATAAAATGTAATGAAAAACACGATTTTATGACAATGGAAGAAGTAGCAAAATTATTAGGTGGAAAGTGGTAGAATGGAAAAAGACGAGATTATTGAAGAAGAAACAACAAAGAAAAAAATAAAGCCAGCCACAAAGAGAGCAGGAATGACTGCGAGCGCAAAGAAAAAAACAGCAGTGGCAAGAGCAGTAATAAAAAAAGGAACAGGAAAAATAAAAATTAACAAAATGAGTCTAGATGCTTTCGCAAGCGGGCACTTAAAAGAAATGATTATGGAACCATTAAGAATAGCAGAAGACACAACAAAAGAATTTGACATAAGTGTAACAGTGAGAGGTTCAGGACAAATGAGTCAGGTTACTGCAGTAAGAAGTGCAATCGCAAAAGTAATTGTAAGAGCAAAAGGAAAAAAATACAGAGAATTATTCTTGGCATATGATAGATTATTACTAGTTGATGATGTTCGACAAGTAGAAAGCAAGAAACCATTAGGGCCAAAAGCAAGAAAGAGAAAACAACAAAGTAAGAGGTAATGAAGATGATAGTACCAATAAGATGTTTTTCATGCGGAAAACCAGTTGCTGGTTTGTATGAAGAGTTCAAAGAAAGAACTGAAAATGGAGAAGATGCAGGAAAAGTTTTAGACGAACTAAAAGTAAAGAGATATTGTTGCAGAAAAACATTGTTAACAAGTGTTGATTTAGTAGACGAAATAATGAAATACAAAAAGTGATTAAAATGGTTGAAGAAAAAACAAGGATAAGAAAAAGTTCAAAAGAAGACTTTGAAGAAGACGAAAGTAAAATCTATGAAGGAAAAGAACTTTTAATAGATATTGAAACTTATTTGAAGAGCGGAGTACATATTGGAACAAAATTCAAGAGCGGAGAAATGAAGAGATACATTTTCAAAAAAAGAAAAGACGGATTAATGGTTTTTAATATAGAAACAATCGACAAAAGAATAAGAATGATAGCAAAAGAACTAGCAAAATACGAACCACATGACATCGCTGTTGTTTGTAGAAAATTATACGGACAAAAAGCAATCAAAAAATTTGCTTCAATGACAGGAACAAAGGCATACACAGGAAGATTCATACCCGGAACAATAACTAATCCCGAAGCAAGATCTTTTTATGAACCAAGAGTAATCTTATTATGTGACACACTAAATGATTCACAAGCATTAAAAGAAGCATTCGAATCACACATACCAATAATCTCTCTTGTAGGAAGCGAATCCCCATTAAAAGGAGTCGACATAGCTCTACCAGTAAATAACAAGGGAAGAAAATCATTAGCATTAATATTTTACTTATTAACTAGAGAACTATTAGTTGAAAGAAAAGAAATTGACAGAAAAACATTTGATGCAAAAATCGAGGATTTTGAGCAAGAAATGGAAAAAAGCGAAAAAAGAAGCGCACCAGTTTTCAACAGACGACCAAGAAGAAGATAGCTTTTATTAACCGTAATCAGTAAATTTAAATACATGTTCTTGGTTAATATTAATTGAATGGGTGTTGAAATGGCAAATACATATGAATTACTGGAAAAGCTCGGCTTGACAGAATATGAGGCTAAGACACTAAATACACTATTTAAAATGAAGGAAGCAGAAGCACCAACTATTTCTAGATCAGCACAAGTACCAAAAACAAGAGTATATGATGTGTTAGAGAAGCTTATCCAAAGAGGATTATTGATAGAAATCAAGGGAAGGCCTAAGATTTATAGGGCAATAGATGCTGAAAAAGCAGTGGATTTATTGATAAATACTAAAAAAACACAGCTAGATGAGCTAGAAAAGCAAGCTGTAAAACTAAAGGAAGAATTGATACTTTATACAGGAAATGACGAGAAAGGCGAAAAAGTAATGAAAGTAAAGGACAAACAAGATTTTGAAAGAATACTTGGACAAGAACTAATGAAAGCAGGAAAAACAATAGTTGGTTTAACAGAAATCACAGATGAGCATGATATATTACACGAAGTTTTAAAAAAAATTAAAGCAAAAAATGTTTCAATAAGATTACTTAATTCATTCCAATCAAAAAAACTAAAAGAAACATCTGACGTAAGACACTTACAACACGGATTAAACGCATTTATAATAGATGGAAAAAAAGTTGTACTAGCAATAAGTGATTTCAAAAAAGACAAACCAGATTATCACTTTACTATCCTAAGCGACCACGAACCAATGGCATATGCATTAACACACTTCTTTGACGCCCACTGGAAAAAAGGAAAAGAATATTAGACCTATGAAAAGCTTTTATTTCTGTAAATAGTAATTATTATTATGGAAATCGGCAGAAACAAAATCCTAATTATTTTAATTATTCTCATTCTAATAATCGCTTTTTTTTTATTACAACCACAAATAATTAACCAACAATTTTCTACTAGTAAAGCAATAATAACAAAAAATATTTTATTATTTCCAGAAAGAAAGGAAACATACACTATTAGTTCTGAAAACCCGACAATTGGATTTTTAATTGTCCCAAAATCATTAGCAAGCAATTGGACACAACTAAAATTCGAAGGCGATTTTTATCTTAATGTATTAGCTGAAGACCCGGTTATTGAATTAACTCCTAATGAACTTGGTCCCGGGACCAAAACTTTTACAATTTCCGGAATTGATGCTAATTTAGAACAAACAACTATTTTGTTTACTGTTCCTTTGAAAGAATATTTAGAAATGAGCGAAAGTGAAAAAACACAAATAAAAGAACTAATTATTAATTACAATTCAATTCCTTCTGAAAATTTTACAATAGAACACTCAAAAGAAATAATGAATTCATTTAATGGCAGTTTGGGAAATATTGGTTTAGAGGAGAAAAAAATTAAAGAAGGGAGAATTAGTTTTGCTGAAGCACCAAATATTTTCTCAACATTAATGAATGCACTAAATACTACTCCAATAAAACAAAACGGAGAGACTTTTTTGGGGCCACAAAGCCTCCCCACTGTTGGAGATGAGTTTAATATTACTTTAACAATGAAACCAGAAGAACAGAATAATGGCTTGCCCAAAGAAATTGTTTTACAGTACTCAAAAAAGACCCCTGTAATAATGTGGAATGGCATAATAGAAATAGACGAAGAAAGTGAAATAAACGAAGGCACAGAATTAGTTCTTAAGGGGCCAGAAAACTTTAAATTAGAGTATAATCGATTAGATGAAAATGCTTCTAAAAAAATAAAATACTTGATAACTATTTCAATAAATACTGAAAATTACCCTGAATTAGGCGAAATAGAAGAAAAAATAGTAATTAAACACAATGTAATTTTTGCAAAAGAAAATCCAACTACAATAACTTTAATCAATAACCCTTGTAATGAATTTCCCCAACAATATCAAAAAACAATCAACGAAGTAAATGCGGAATATAAGAGAGATCTTGCTAGAATACAAGCAATTAGTTGTATTGGCGATAAAACACCTGAACAATTAGCTCAGTTATTAGAAACATATGATACTACTTTTAAAGAAAATATAGAAATTTCTGAAAGCAAAATTGTTGGTTCATTAAATTATTATCCTCAATTATATGATGGATTAAGACAAATAAAAGAAGAAAATAAAAGACAAAACTTCCTAGATTATGAAAGCGCCAACAATGGATTAAAGAATTTTGTTAATAATTACAATTCTATATTAGAAGAAGCACTATACCAATTAAAAGAAATAAAAAACAATACTAAAAATGCAGATGTTTTAGATTTAGCTAATTTTTTTGAAAAGAAATTTGAATTATTAAAAAGTGAATCTTCATTGTGGCTTGATCCAACAAAACCAACAAATATTGAAAATACTGTCGAAAGAAATGTTGAATTTCTGGCAACACTTGATCCAGAATTAACAATGGCATCACAAAAATGGATTGATGAAAAAGAAAAACTACAAAAACAATACGAAGACGAATATGGGAATTGGAAAATCAAAACCTACCCAACAATAAGAGCAATTCATATTTCTGAAATTAATAGTGATTTAAATGATCTTGAAAGAGAAGTAGCAAAATTGTTCTTAGATAGAGGAATTGGTTTTGACACACTTGATACAAAATATTATATTAACCAATCTTATTTCAATGTTGATTTATTATTTACAGATATTAAATCACAGGATTTACAAAGTAGTAAATTACTTCGAGAAATAATTCATTTGTTAGCAACAAAAGGATTTTCAGACAAGGATTATACTTTGCAATTAAATGAAGCAATAAGAAAATTTAGAATTGAAATTGGAAGAACTAACAAAAATTCAGAAGAAACAATAAATAATTTTGAGTTTCCACAAACAAGTACTTGGAGTACCTTTTGGGACAATGCCAGTGTTAGATTAAATGCTGCAGAATTTCAAGCAAGAAGAGGAATGTTAAGAAAAGAAATAGAACAAAAAACAAAGGAAAAAGTAGGTTTAATATTAATTACTCAAAGAATTTATGATTCTAGTTTTACAGATACTTACAAAGGAAAAGAACTAAGGAATAGTGGAACAACCAAATATGATCAAATCAATTTTATCAATGGACAAAATAGTCTTTTGGAAATATACGAAACAATTGCAAAAGAAAACAAGGATCGGAATCTTATTTCTAGTTGGCTTGAAAATTCAAGCGAAGAAAAGATTGATTTAGCAATTGAATGTTTAGAGGCGGCTTTTGATGGACCATTACACCACGAAATAGAACTAATAAAACACATGAAATTCAAAAGCTTTATACATAACGATATTTCTAAAGCAGAAGAATTCGAAGCAGAAATAGCATTAGTTCAAAATGTAATAGATAACGAGGATTTGCTAATTACTAAGGCGATTGTTGAAGCACAAGAAGAAGTAGGAGAAGACCAAGCAAGGAAATTTGAGAATTTATGGGGATTTAACCACACTGTATTTAACGCATTTAAAACTGGATTATGGTTGAATGTGGGGGAAAGCACAGAAGATTTAGAAGAAAAATTTAGTGTTGTGAAGGGAGCGAATGAAATTAAGAAACAACTTTATTCAGGAAAAACTTTATTAGAAGTTTATGAACAAAATGATGACTCAATAATCGCAAAGATTGGAAAGAGACCTGAATTATACACAAATACAATTAATGGAAACCTAGGGGGAGAACATGGGAGTGTTTCTAGTAATTATTCAAACCAAGAATTAATTGATATTTGGGACTCAAAATTTGACAAACTAGTTGAGAAAGATGTACAAATTGCTTTTACAAATACAATATTAAAAACAGAAATTGAAAAACAACAACTAATCAAAACAAATTCCAAAAAATATGAAAATGAACTCAAAAATAAAACTCCTTTTGAAAAAAGAGAATTATTAATTCCAAAAGAAGTTGAAGCAGGATTTTCACTTGAAATTGCTAATTATTATAGGGATGAAAAACTGTATGATGTTGCACTTGAAAATTATTTGACAATAATGAATGAGTTTCCAAAAACAAATACAGCTGCATTGGCAGAAAAAGAAGCGCGAAATATTACTAGAAGCAAAGCAGATTTTATTCCATTTGTAATATTTTTTAAGAAAAGAGGAAGAGAAAACACAACTTTAATTCTCAAAGAATTTACTAGTTTAAAATCAATTGCTACTTTTGCTACAACTTATGCATTTGTGAAAGTTGTTGCTGTACCAAGATTGCTACAAATGAAAGGAGCACAAACAGCAATACAAAATCAAGCAGCAAGAAAAATAATGGTGCAAGAATTATTCAAAAGAACTGCTACTTCTCCAGAAGGAATGAAACTTGCAATGGAAAATATTAATTTACGGCTTTTAACAAATAGTGGAGGAGCACAAAGAATTGCAAGCCCTTTAACAAAAGCTTCTAGAATTCAACAAATTTGGTCAAAAACAAGAAAAGGACTTAAAACAATAACTACTTCAATAAGAAATACTAAAACTTACAAAGTTCTAACACACGACTTATTATCAACACAAGCTTATCGAGATAGAATGCAAGAGTATTTTGTAAGAGGATATACTGCACAAGTAAGAAGTGAACTTGAAGCATATGCAAATGCAAAAGGAATTGTTAATGGAGTGTCATTAAATTTAACAGATGTAGAATATGCAAGAAGAGCAAAAGGATTTGCACAAATTTTGTTAGAAGACAGAATAATTACTCATAAGGGATACGAAAGATTGGTTTCACAAGCAGATGATTTAATTGCGCAAGCAGAAAAAGCTGATGATTTAATGAATTCATTAGCAATAGAAACCAGTGATTCAACAGCAGTAACTTTTTCAAAAATAAAAGAAACTTATGCTATTAGACAAATGGCTAATGTTAGCGCTGTTGATTTAGCTAAAAGCAGTTCTGGATCTAGTTTAATCTTTGGAGGAAATATTGAAGAAGAAATTAGTGCATTAGCAACTGTAAGTGAAGCATTATTTACAGAGCGCGTTGTTGATTTTGCTAAACTTGAAAGAACAAATATTGAATTAGAAAAAATTGTTTTGGAACAACAAATGAAAAATTATGAAGAACTTGGTGTTGACAACCCATACGTTCGTGAAATGCTAGAAAACAAATTAACTCAACTTGACATTGATGACGCACTTAGAACCCCTATTGAAGTTGAAACAGCATCAATAAAATGTAGCACTTGTAAATTTGAAATAGAAGTAGATTCAGATGAACTCGGACAATTTGCATATCTCCCAAGACCAAAATTAACTCAAGACCTGATTTCAATTAATGCCGACAAGTTAAGCTTGTCGTCTGTAACAATTGGTGGAGAACCCGCAACACAAATTATTGTTGATAATCAATTACTTGAAGGAATGATGCATCCAATTATTTCTCTTGATAAATTAGGAAAAGGAACTATAAAGATTAGTGTATTATCAAAAAATCCTTTTGTGATAACATCAAAAACAGGAATACCAATTACATATTCTTCACAAACAAATATTGGATATTCTTTTGGCAAAGGCGATTCAATAAATGCTCTTGTTGAAAAAACATATGGTTTTTCATTAGATGAATTAAGAAGCATCTCTGCTTACTCTGTAAAATATAATGGAGAAGAAATTACTTTCCCAAGATGGGGAGATGGAAGAGATATTCAAGCAAAGTTTTTTGAAGGCCTAGCTATTACTCAAAACGAACATTCTATGCTTGAAATTCGGCCTTCGCCAAGTGCTGGAGAAGTTGTTATTGATGGAAAAACAATCTCAATATCAAATCCATTAGTTATTGGCCCAAACCAACTTCCGTTAAACACAACAGTAAATGGGGCCCCTTTAATTATTGAAGCGCAAAATCTTGATGCTGCTTCTCACTTAGATTATGGTAAGATGGAACATGGCGCAGAAATAAAAAAGATTCTTGAGGACCCCCTTCAGAGAACAGTTTATATTGGCTCGAGCGGATACTGGGAGCGAATTAAAGAAGCACATAATTGGCCATTTGGAATTAGTGCTTTTTTCAGCAGAAGAACAGGAGTTACTTTTATTGGGCCTAATTTGTTGATAGATAGTATTGAACACGAACAAATCCATAGGGCAATTTGGTTTATGAGTCCTGAAGATAAGCAAATGGTTTTGAATACCCTTTTACAAAATCCAAACTGGGAAAAAATGCGTTCAGAATTAATAAGAATACACCCAAAATACGCAGATGAATCCGCCGCAGATAACGCTGAAGAACTACTTGCTTTTAATAGAGAAAATCAAAAATACCCCGAACTGTTTAAAATAACTCAAAGTAAAGACCTTGCAACACTTTTAGATACTTATGTTAATCCTTTAGTAACTCCAGTTATTGATGCAGTATTTGTTAGAGGAGAACAAAACTTCTTTGAAGCAGTAAAAAGTGGAGCAATTGGGGCTGAAGCAGAAATAAGAGTTCCTCAAACAAAAATTGCACTTAATAATTCTAACACAGTAACAATGCAAGAATGTGCTAATGGTTGTGTTGTTGAAGCAAAAGCAAATTTAATAACTGCCTCTAAATCGCCAACTGACATATTAACACAACAAACAACAACACAAACTGTAGAAATCCCTTTTAACAAAATTCCTCTTGCTAGTGAAAGCTCACTAAAAAAGACCTTGTCAAGGGAAGATCTTCCTTTTGCTGACGCTGAAATGGGATATTTTGATGGATTACTAAAAAATCCTCCCGGGCCAACATCTTATCCAGACCCAAGAGAAGATTATGCACGCATAATGCAATTCGCCAAAGAAAAAAAATATGGAGTTGACATTAGCACTGGAACTTTAAGATTAAATCCAATCCCCCTAAGTGAGATTTCATTTGATGCTTCTAAAAGATATTTTATACACGGATCATCCACATTAGGTATTATTACAAACCCGGACCCAAACAGATTTGGCTATGTTGGTATTGGAGGGTCACATGTTGAACACGGGTGGTCAGGAAGCGGAGTAATGTATGAGATTGAAATAGATCCAGACATATTAAGCAAATATACTTCTGTTTATCTCGATCCTGAATCCCTTGAGGGAGTTAATAGTGTGGAACTTGGAAAAAGTTTTATTATAAAAGGGGGCATACCAAAAGAAGCCGTTATTAGAATTAGAAAAATTACTAACCCGGATGAATATTATCCTGACCTAGTGGAACAAACTACACAAGGAATTACTGTAGAGATGGAAAGGGTTGAAAGTATTACAATTGCTCCAATGTTAGCTGAACAAACAGAAACAGTCGTTGTAGACTTACCTAATGCATTAGATGCTGTTCCAGAAAATATTATTAATACTTGGATAGTCGATGATAAAAAGAAAATTAGATTTGTTTCTTCAAAAGAAATGATGGCAGAAAACCCCGAAGTTAGTTGTGGTGCCGCAGGATGTTTAAACCAATTTACTTATGAAATATTTATTCCTTATGATTCTAGCTATTATTGGATGGATCCAACCACTCTTGAAATGGACACTGCCAAATTAACAATGACTCTAAAACATGAACAAGCACACAGAGGATTTTATAATTTAAAACAGGAAACAATGGATTTGTTAGTTTCTGATTTTACATCACGTCCAGATTGGAAAGTATTAAAAGAAAAGTTTTTACAAATTTGGCCTGAGTATAGATCTTATTCTCCAGAAGTTATTGATAGAGAAATAACATCTGAATTTATCTCACGAGTTATTGGGTATGAAGATTTTGACATGGCAACAATAAAGGGAAGACTTATTCCTGCAAAAAGAGTTGGAGGAGCAGAATTAATAATGGAAGAAATCGCTCCATTAATAACTGATAAAGTTCGAGCAACAATCCAACTTGGAGAAGAAGCATTTCAAAATGGAATTTTTAGACCAAAATGGGAAAAACCAAAACCAATTGTTATAGATATTAGTTGTGCTTCGCCTTGCACACCAATTGTAACTGTAACTGAACCAGGAAATGCAATAGAAATTACTGGAAACCTTGGTGAAATTTCTTCTACTAGAGCAATAAAGTATTCTCCAACAAATGCAGAAAAATTATTGGCAGGAATTGATTTTACTCCCGAAATTATTGCACTTGAACATAAAGTTTCAATTGAAACTGCAACAGCATGGAGACAAACTGCTCTTGAAGGATTACAACAAGGAAAAACAGTGGCAATAATACATTCTATTCCAGAAGGACAAGAAATAATAATATTTTTTGCGAAAGAAAAAAATATACAAAGCAATGAACAACAAACAGCACGGGCCCTTATTGATGAAACAGATTTCTACGCACAAATAGGGAATGGATCTACAACAAAAACAACCCTTGGAAATGAAATCACACAAGGATTTAGCGATACTGATAAATGGATTGTTTCAGGAACTACTCGGGTTACTGCCAGTGATGGGCAAGAATTTAGTTTAAGGACAATATTAGAAAATCAGCCAGCTAATCAAACAACATACACATCAAGAACAATTCATGGAAGAATTCAACTTATTAATGAGCCAATAAGTAATGTAAAAGCATTTCTAAATTTTGAAATTAATTTTTTTGGAGATGAAACAATTATTACTGCAGGATCTGAAAATAGTACTGCTGAAATAATGGATCTTCTTAGTGATTCCGATGTCGATTTTTTTGTCTCACCAGAACTAAGAACAAAGTACTCGGGTTTAGGAACAATGATAATGAAAATCTCTGCAGACGTTGCCCAAAGATATGGTGCAACAGGTTATAAATTAATTAAGGCCTTGGAAACAGCAGTTCCTCTTTATGAATCATATGGATTTGACTGTGAATTAACAGATTTTATTGGACGCACATATGCTTGCAGTTGCACATTACCAAACCCAATACTTAGTAGTTCAACAGGAATAGAAAGAAAAAGCAAATTTATTGATATAATACCTGAAGAGCAGGTCTTTACTACGCTTGATGGAAGAATATTTAAAGAAACTATTGAAGGACAAACATTTCAAAGCAGAAGAACTATCCTTTACCAAGATATTGACCCAGAGTATTTGCCCTACTTACCAGAAAGTATAATGACTAACTCGCCCATTTATCCAATTAAGGTAATTGGATTTTATCACGAGAAAACAGCACACGTTATGTTTGTTCGATACCCCAAATTAGGTCTTGGCGAGAAATGGCCAAGTTCTCAAGCAGAGTTAGACAAACACGCATTAGTTTTGTTAATCAGAAACGTAAGAGGAGAAACACTTACTCAAACAGAAATTGACACACTAAACAATGTTTTGTTGGGGAATGCTGATTTTTCTCCAGAGATACTACAAAATTCTTACGCTGCAAATATTCTAAGCCAAGGAGGAATAATAGGAATACAAGAAACGAGTTCTCCAATAACTGAACAAATAGTTAGGAATTCAGTTAAGTTAAATTCTGAAACAAGAAACGCCTTAAGACAAAAAATGGTTGACAGTATTGATCCAGCAGTTGTTTATTCTGGTTTTAACTGGGACATAAAAGTTGAACCAGAAGTAGCTGTTTTAGAACAATAACTATTTTCTTAAATACTACTTTTCTATTATTCTTATAGAGAGATTATTATGGAAGAAATAAAGGTTCCGGGAAAGAGCAATACTGACATTGAAAAAACAGCAACAAAATACGCTGTGAAAAATGCATATGAGCATGAAGGACGTGCAGAAGTTGGAGCAGTAGTTGGAAAAGTAAAAGCGCTTTTTCCTGATGTTATTATCGGACAAGTAATGCCAATAATTACTAAAGTTGTTAGCGAAGTTAATGGATTAAAAAAAGAAGAGTTAAAAGAAAGATACGAATTGTTTAACGAAGCTGGTTGGGAATTAAAACAAGTAGAAAAAGAAAAAGTTTTGCCAGAATTAACTTGGCTAAAAAAAGGAGAAAAAATTATGACAAGAGTTGCTCCTAACCCAAGCGGAGCAATGCATTTTGGGCACGCAAGACCAGCAATTCTTTCAGACGAATATG
>CAYWUL010000012.1:0-23085 GCA_964461205.1 uncultured archaeon
AGCGGAGCAATGCATTTTGGGCACGCAAGACCAGCAATTCTTTCAGACGAATATGTTAGAAAATATGGTGGAAAATTATTTGTTAGATTTGACGATACGGACCCTAAAATAAAAAAACCTGTAGAAGGAATAGAAAAAGAATTTTTAGAAGAATTTAAATGGCTTGGAATAAAGGTTGAAGGAATTTATAATGCTAGTAATAATTTGAAGAGATATTACAAAATAATAGAACAATTAATTGCTGATGGAAATGCATATGTTTGTTCTTGTCAAGGCGAAGAATGGAGAGAAAAAGTTTGGAAAGGAGAAGCATGTGAATGTAGAGAAAAAAATGCAAAAGAACAAATGAAACAATGGAAGGATATGTTAAAATGGAAACTAAAAGAAGGTTCATGTGTTGTTAGAATAAAAACGGATTTAAATGATAAGGATTCTAGCGTAAGAGATTGGTGGCTTGCAAAAATAGTTGACAATGTAGAACATCCAAACAAAAAAGTTCTGAAAAACCATGTGTGGCCAGCATATAATTTTGCTAGCGCAATAGACGATCATGACATGGGAATAAATTTTATTATTCGTGGACAAGAACACATACAAAATGAGAAAAAACAAAGATATTTGTATGATTATTTCAAATGGGTTTATCCACACACAATGTATCATGGAAAAGTTGCCCAAGTAGGAGACATGGTTCTTAGTAAGAGCAAAATAAAAGTATTAATGGAAAAAGAAGGACTTTCAAGAGATGATGATCCTAGGTTAGCAACACTAAAATCTTTTAGAAGACGAGGTTTTAGACCAGAAGCAATAAGAAAAGTAATTTTTTCTCTTGGATTAAATCCTAACGAAGCAAGAGTTGGAATAGAAAACTTTGCAGCAGCAAACAAAGAAATTATTGGGGAAGTTAATTCATATCCATTTATTGAAGACGGTTGTGAAATAGAAGTAATGGGTTTTGTAAATGGAAAAACAAATGCTTACGGAAGTGAAGAAATCTTTGGAGGAGTGATACAAAAAATAATTATTGACAAAAAAAATTTGAAAGAATTACAACAAGGAGATTTAGTTAGAATGAAGGATGGTTTTAATATAAAAATAGAAGAAGTGAATGAATATGGCGGTAGAGCAAAATTTTTAGGGTATGAGAAAACGAGCGAAAAATACAAAATGATGGATTGGTTGAAGGAAGGAATTGATGTTAAAGTATTAATGAGTGATGGAAAAGAAAGACTTGGGATGAGCGGAAAAGGACTATTAAAAGAGAAAGCGGGAAATGAAGTGAATTTGTTAGGATTAGGCTTTGTTAATATTGAAAGAATTGAAGAAAAAGGAATTTATTGTATTTTTAGTTATGAATAGACCAGCCTTATACATAACACTTATCTTTTTAAATGTTTAGAAATGAAAGATTACTAGTTAACGGCTAATTATTCGCCGATGACGTAGATGCCCAAAAAGAAGCATAAAGCTCTATCGAGCTCAAAAGAGTGAAGATAGTGCCCAGATGCCAACTGGCTGGGCAGTTGACACGGAGGTAGTTAAAATGTCAGAATACGTAAAGGTAGAGTTACCTAAAGCACTAAAAGAAATGACTAGTGAAATAGTCGAAAAATCTAAAAAAGGAAAAATCAAAGCTGGCTTAAACGAAGTAACAAAGGCTGTTGAAAGAGGAACTGCAAAAATAATAATTGTTGCAGAAGATGTTTCTCCAGCAGAACTAGTAATGCACTTGCCAGTACTATGCAATGAAAAAGGAATTACTTGTAGCTACATAGCAACAAGAAAAGAACTTGGAGAAAAAGCTGGATTAAGAATGGCTACATCAGCTATCGCAATAATCGAGAGCCCAGTAGAAAACGACATAAAGGACCTTGGTGCAAAAATCGAGGAACTAAAAAAGTAGGTGATATGAATGGATGGAAAAGCAACACCTGCAGAAGTTGTTGAAGTAGTAAAAACAACAGGTTCGCACGGAGAAATAACACAAATCCTATGTAGAATATTAGACGGGTATGAAAAAGGAAGAATCAAAAGAAGAAATACTCTTGGAAATATTCGAAAAGGAGACGTGATTTTGTTACTCGACACAGAAAGAGAAGCAAAGGAAATAAAGGCATAGAGGTGAGATAATGGTTAAATGTAGTTTTTGCGGACAAGATCTTCCACAAGGCGGAGGAAAAATATACGCAAAAAAAGATGGAACAACATTTCATTTTTGTTCAAACAAATGCGAAAAAAACCTTGTTTTTTTAAAGAGAAAACCAGCAAAAACAAAATGGACAAACGCATACAACAAACTAAAAACAACAATGAAGACAGCAAAAGAACACGAAAAAACAAGCAAGGAAGAAACAAAAAAAGATAAGGGGGCAAAGAAATGAGAAGAACACTTGTAATAATCAAACCAGACGGAGTAAATCGATGTCTAATAGGAAGAGTATTAACAAGGTTTGAAGAAAAAGGCCTCAAAATAATTGGATTAAAAATGGAAAGACTTAACGTGTACCAATTAAAAGATCATTATGTACACCTAAAAGAAAAACCATTTTACCAAGAACTAATGGATTACATGACAAGTGTTCCTTGTGTATTAATTGCAATAGAAGGAAAAGACGCTGTTGATGTAGTAAGAAAATTAGTTGGAACAACAAATGCACGAGAAGCCGATATTGGAACAATAAGAGGAGACTTCGCAATGAGTGTTCAAACAAATATTGTTCACGCATCAGAAGACAACCAAAAAGCAGAAGAAGAACTTGCAAGATTCTTCAAAAAAGAAGAATTAGTAGAATACGACAAAATGAATTTTGGATGGCTTTATTGTGCATCAGAAAAAGGCAAATATGAAGTTATAGAAAAAGAAGAAAAAAGCGATGAAGAAACATACGCAAAAGAAAAAGCAGAAATCAAAAAAAATGAGTGAGTGATTAAAGATGATTAGGCAACCAATAATTACTGTTCTAGGCCATGTCGACCATGGAAAAACAAGTTTATTGGATGCCATTAGATCATCGCGCGTAGCAGCAAAAGAAGCAGGAAAAATCACACAACACATTGGTGCAACAGAAATACCACTTGATGCCATAAAAAAAATAGCAGGAAATTTAATACAAAAATTTGGTTTTGATTTAAAAATTCCAGGACTACTTGTAATAGATACTCCAGGACACGAAGCATTTACTAATTTAAGAAAAAGAGGAGGAAGCATTGCAGATTTAGCAATACTTGTTGTAGATTCAACACAAGGATTACAACCACAAACAATCGAAGCAATAGAAATACTAAGAGCAAACAAAGTTCCTTTTATTATCGCAATGAACAAAATCGATTTATTACCATTTTATCCATCAAAAGAAGGAAGTTTTTTAGAAAACCTAAAAACACAAACACCTGATGTGAAAAGACAACTTGACGAACGAATATATGTTCTTGTTGGAAAAATGTTTGAACATGGATTTCAAAGTGAACAATTTGACAGATGTGACTTTGGAAAACAAATACCAATTGTTCCATGTTCAGCACACACAAAAGAAGGATTACCAGAAATACTTACTCTGCTAGCAGGATTATCACAAAAATATTTAGGAAAAGAATTAGAAATATCGGGAAACGAAAAAGGAAAAGCAGCAGTACTAGAAGCAAAAGAAGAAAAAGGACTAGGAAAAACAATCGATGTTATTCTTTACCAAGGAGAACTAAACGTAAATGATGAAATTGCCCTAATGGGAAAAAACGGAATTATAAAAACAAAAATAAGAGCATTATTATTACCACGAGCAATGCAAGAAATGATTGATACAAAAGAAAAATTTTCCTCAGTAAAAAAAATATTTGCTGCATCTGGAATAAAAATTGCAGCACCCGATCTTGACGAAGTTCTTGTAGGATCGACAATGATTGTTATAAAAGAAGAAGGAGACGAAAAAGAATTAGAAGACGAAATAAAAGAAAGCACTTTTAGTTCTGATCAAAAAGGAATAATCATTAAAGCAGATGCAATAGGATCACTTGAAGCAATAGTTGGTTTATTTAAAAAAGAAGGAATTCCAGTAAGAAAAGCAGATATTGGAAACATTAATAGAAAAGATGTTATTGAAGCATCATCAATGCAATGTGAAGAACCATTACTCGGCGTAGTAATTGGATTTAATGTTATAGTAGAAAAAGAAGCTGAAGCAGAAGGAAAAGAAAAAGAAGTAGTAATATTTAATGATAAAGTAATTTACAAATTAATTGAGGATTATCAAGCGTGGGTTGTAAAAAACAAGAAAGCAGAAAAAGAAAAAGACTTAGCTTGTCTTGTGTGGCCAGTTGAATTTGAAATATTACGTGGAAAAGTTTTTAGAAATAACAAACCAGCAATAGTTGGAGTAAGAATTAACGAAGGAACCTTAAAAGAAGGCTGGAAAGTAATGAATGAAAAAGGAAGCGTTATTGGAAAAATCAAAGGAATGCAAAACAAAAATGAGTCTGTAAAAGAAGCAAAGAAAGGTGACGAAATCGCAATTTCTATCGATGATGGAAATGTTGGCAAGAATTTATTTGAAGGAGAAAAATTATTTTCATGTATACCAAGAAATCAATACTGTAACTTAGACAAATATTTGGACGAGTTTAGTAATGAAGAAAAAGAAATACTTGAAATAATAAAAAAGAAACAAGCAAGAGAAGAATAATTATTATGGAGGTAATAAAATGAAGTTCGTTGTGAGCACAAAGTCTGGAAAAGCCTATAGTGCTACGTCAGAACAACCAATATTCCAAGGAAAAAAAATAGGAGAGGTTGTTAAGCTCGATGAGATTGGTTTGACTGGCTTTGAAGCAAAGATTACTGGAGGAAGCGACAAAGAAGGTTTCCCCATGAATAGAACATTTCAAGGTCAAGCAAGAAAAAAAATTCTCACAGCAGGCGGAGTTGGCTTCAGACAAACAAGAAAAGGAGAAAGAAAAAGATATTCTGTTAGAGGAAATACAATAGGAATCGAGATTTCTCAAGTGAACCTAGTAATAACAAAAGACGGTTCAAAAAAAATAAGTGAAGTCCTAGGTACTGGAAAACCAGACGAAGATGAAAACCTTTCAGCAAAAGAAAGAGCAGTAAAAAAGAGCTTAGAAATGGCTGGAAGTGCAGAACTTGGAGACGCACCAACAAAAAAATCAAGACATTAAATATAGAAAAAGCGGAGGAAACGGTGTTGATAAAGGTTTCCTCCTTTAAATTTTATGAGAAGTGAAAAAATGAGTGAGATAAAAAAAGTAAAAAATAAAACTGGAAAAAGCAAGGGCGCTGAAAAAAATATAAAAGAAAAAAAAGACAAACCCATCAAAAAAGATGCGGAAAAAGAAATGACTACGGTACAACCAGAAGTAAATGTTGGAATGATAGGACACGTAGATCATGGTAAGACCTCGCTTACAAAAGCACTCACGGGAAAATGGACAGACACACACAGTGAAGAACTAAAAAGAGGAATTTCTATTAGACTAGGTTATGCAGACGCAACATTCTACAAAATAAAAACTCCGACAGGAGAAGAATATACTACTGACCCAAAAGAAGAAAAAGTATTGAGCAAGAGAGTAGTAAGTTTTGTTGATGCACCAGGACACGAAACACTCATGACAACAATGTTAAGTGGAGCAGCATTAATGAACGGAGCAGTACTAGTTATTGCAGCAAACGAAGAATGCCCCCAACCAAGAACAATCGAACACTTAATGGCATTAAAATTTGCAGGAGTACAAAATATTGTTGTTGCACAAAACAAAATAGATCTTGTAGACAAAAAAGAAATCATGGTAAATTATAACAAAATAAAAAATTTTTTGAAAGAATTTGGTTACGAAAAAGCAAGAATAATTCCAACATCAGCAAACTTCGGAGCAAACATTGATTTATTAATAAGAGCAATCGAAGAAACAATTCCTTCGCCAAAAAAAGACACAAAAGAAGCAATGAAAATGTTTGTTGCAAGAAGCTTTGATATAAACAAACCAGGAACAAGAGTAAAGGAAATGAAAGGAGCAATACTTGGAGGAAGTATTTCACAAGGAAGTATCAAGGAAGGGGATGAAATACAAATTTATCCAGGAATAGATGGGGAAACAAAAACAAGAGTAATATCATTATCAACAAGTAAGGGATTATTAAAAGAAGCCTTCCAAGGAGGACTAATCGCAGTAGGGACAGACCTTGATCCAAGCATCGCACAAAACGATCAATTAAGAGGAAAAATAATCGCAAAAGTAGGAAGTCTTCCTGATCCAATAAAAATCCTTAAAATAAAGATGAGTATTTTTGAAAGAACAGGATTAAACAAAAAAGATGCAGAAGTAAGAATTAATGACCCATTAGTTTTGACAATCGGAACAAACACTAATGTGGGATTTGTGACAAAAGTAGTGAAAGAAGATGTTGAATTAGCATTAAAGAACGAAGAAGTTGTAGAAAAAGGAGAAAAAATAGCAATAAGCAAGAACATAAATTCACAATGGAGACTTATTGCGCACGGAGAAATCCAATAAAAGTATTTTTTTCAATAAAAAATTATTTTTAATCGAGGGATATTATTGAGTAAAATCATTTTAGACACAAATTTTCTATTAACAATGGTCCGATACAAAATACACGCAGTACAAGAAATAAAAGAAAGAGTTAATGGAGAAATATTTGTTTTGAGCGGAACAATCGGAGAACTAGACGGTTTATCAAAAGGAAGCAAAAAAATAAAGAACGAAGTAGCAATAGTAAGAGAGATAATCAAAAAAAATAATATTAGGGTTATAGAAAGCAAAGTGGAGAATGTTGATAACGAATTAGTTGAAAAAAGCAATGAATTCGTGATAGCAACAAACGACAAAAAATTAAGAGAAAAAATAAGGCAAACCGGAGGTAAGAGCGTTTATATAAAGAAATTAGCCATGGTTGATATGAGCGAAATCACAGACTAATTACTTTTATAAAGGTATTCTACGAGAAATATTTGAAGGTGAGCATATGTTCTATAAAACAAAAATTAATGACAAAGTTAGGGTTCCACCTAAGAGCTTAGGCGCAAAAATAAAGGAATCTTTGCTAGAAATATGCAAAGAAGACTATGAAGGAAGAATTGACTCAGAATACGGAGTAATAGTAGCCATTACAAATATAGGAAACGTTGGAGACGGACACATTATTCCCGGAGACGGAGCAGCATATTATGAAGCAGAAATAGAAATGCTTACTTACAAACCATTAATACAAGAAGTAGTTAGAGGAACAATAACAGAAGCAACAGAATTCGGAGCTTTTGTAAGAGTAGGACCAATAGAAGGACTAATACATGTTAGTCAATTAATGGACGATTTTATTAATTACGATGCAAAATTACCAGGATTTGTAGGAAAAAAGACCGAGAAAAAAATTATTCCAGACGATGATGTTTTAGCAAGAATTGTTACAATCTCAACAAAAGGAGATGTATCAAATTCAAAAATAGGATTAACAATGAGACAACCATTCTTAGGAAAAGTAGATTGGGCGATAGCAGAAGCAAAAAAAGAAAATGAAAAAACAAAAAAAGAAGATAAAAAAGAAACAAAAGAAAAAGTAAAAAAAGAAGAAAAGAAAAAATAAGGATTGAAAAAAATGAATAAAGAAAAAGCTTGTAGAGAATGTAGGTTCTTAATGGAAGAAGGCGACAAATGTCTTAATTGTGAAGGAACTACTTTCACAACGTTCTGGAGAGGATATGTAGTAATAATTGATCCCGAACAATCAGAAATCGCAAAAAAAATGGGCATTACGCGAAAAGGAAAATTCGCATTAAGATTAAGTAGATAAATAACTTTCGTCAAGTCATGACGGAACAGGACAGGTGAAAACAATGGAACTAAAAATAACACAAAATTCTAGAAACGAATTATTGAAAAGAGGAGAAATAATCGCAGAAGTTACTTCTAAAATAATTCCTTCAAGAGACGAAGTAAGAAAAAATATTTCAGCAAAAACAAATATTCCTGAAGAAAAAATTATTATACAAAGAATGGAACCAACATATGGACAAAACAAAATAATTGTTGACGCAAAAACTTATGATGAAAAAAAAGAAATGCAAAGAACAGAAAGCAAGAATATGTTAAAAAGAAATTTTAAAGAAGAAAAAAAGGAAGAAGGAACAGAAACTAAAGAAACAGCCCCTAAAAAAGAAGAAGCAAAAGAGGAAGTTGAAGTACCAAAAGAGAAAATAAAGACTGAAAAAGTTGTTAAGGAAGAAATTAAAAAAGAAGAACCGGTAAAAAAAGAAAATGTTAAGGAAGACAAAGTTGAAGAAAATCCAGCAGATAAAGAGAAAAAAGAAGCAAAAGAAAAAGTTGAACAAGAAACAAAGGAAGACAATACTGATAAAGAAGAAGCAAGTGAAAAGAAAGAAGAGAAGAAGGAGTAGATAAAATGGCTGAAAAAGAAAAAAAAGCAAAAATAAAAAAATCAACAAATTATGATGTTTCTGATGGAACTGTAAAAAGAAAAGCAAAGTTTTGTCCAAAATGTGGAGCCGGAGTATTCATGGCAGAACACAAAGACAGAAGAGCTTGCGGAAACTGTGGATACATGGAAAAAAAGTAATTCTTGTAAACTCAAAAGATTTAACTATAAGAAAGACTAATTTCTAATTATGTACCTATTTGTGTATGAAATATATATTATATTATTCATGCTTGTCCCACTATTTTATTTAAGAATAATAAAAGAAATGGATTGGAAACAAATATTTTTGACATTGATACCAAACTATCAAGGACACAAAAAAGAACTTGTTGGAGCAGGAGCCTTATTAGGAGCACTATTACTAGGATTCATTATAATTGCTTCAGGCATAGGATTAGTTGAAACACTTAGTGGATTACCATTAAATGATCTTGAAAAAGTAGGAGAAGTAATTCTTGAAAACCTAACAGCTAGTTCAATGGGATTCATTGGATTATTAGTTATTTTAGTTTTTGTTGAAGAATTCTTTTTCAGATCATTCTTAGTTCCAAAAATTGGAATTATATTATCAACAATATTTTTTACAATATTACACACAGGATATGGTTCAATAGCAGAACTAATAGGAGTATTCTTTTTAGGACTAATACTAGCATATTGGTTTAAAAGAAACAAATCAATATTCCAAAATTATATCGGACACTTATTATATAATCTCTTAGCAATCCTACTATACTTATTAATGTAACCAAACCAGTTTAGAATATCAAACCAGTTTAGAATATGGTGAAAAAATGCAAGTAATAAGTGAAAAAGAATTCTTGAGTGGAAAAAAAGATTCAAAAATAAAAGAATTTTTAGAAGGAAATGGCATAGTTATTTTTCCAAGCGAAAGTTCATATGGTCTTGCAGGAAATGCTTTGAGCAAAGAGGTTTGTGAAAAAATACATTCAGTAAAAATTGAAGGTGAAGAAAAACCTATTGGAGTAATAACTGATAAGTTTGAAAAAATAAAGTATTTTTTAGAAATAAATAAAAAAGGAAGAAGGCTTCTTGAAACAATATTTTCTTCACCCCTAACAATTCTTTTTTGTACAAAGAAAAAAGTCCCCTGCACAAGTAATGATTTTGTCGGAGTTAGAATACCCCTAAATAACACTGCATTAAAATTATGTTCACTTGTGGGCTTTCCCCTTACCGCACCAAGCGCAAATATTCACGGAAGCAAAGCAATTTTTTTTAGTGAAAAAGTACTAGAAGTTTTTAGAAAAGAAGATTTTTTGTTAATAGATGCAGGAAAATTAAAAGAAACCTTGCCATCAACATATTATAATTTTGAAACAAGAGAAATTCTAAGAGAAGGAAAAATCACAAAAAAAGAAATTGAAAAAGTTTTAATTTAGATGGCTTTTTTCATAAAAACCTTGTGTTTTTCCGTTTTAACTTTTTTATAACCAAGCAATTTATAAAAACCAATCGCAGGATTATTATCCCAGCACTCTAAAAAAATTTCTTTATAACCAAGAATTTCAAAATAAGAAAAATACCATTTTCCAATTCCCTTTCCTTGATAAGAAGGAATAAGAAAAATTCTTGTTATTTCTAATTTTTTCCCATGCGGAGTTAATTGATATAAACCTATTCTCTTTTTACCTTTCATTAGGATTGTTACTTCTTTGTAAGTTTTATCAAAACTATTTTTCACATGTTCAAAATCAAAAGGAAAATATTCTGTTACATAATCATAAAGAGTATCCTTAATGATTTTTCTAAAAAAAAGATAATCTGATTTTCTGCATTTTCTTTCTCTTATTCCAAAAGGATTCTTCATGAAAAACAATTGTTAAATAACAATAATAACCTTTTCTTATAAAGATTTTTCATGAAATGCCTTGGATTTGAAGGAACCGCTCACACAGCAGGAGTCGCAATTGTTGATGACAAATGCAACATATTAGCAAACGAAAAAAGAACATATACCACTAAGGTTGGGGGAATGATACCCCGCGAGCTTTCAGAACACCACTACACAAATCTTCCAATAGTTTTGAAAGAAGCTTTAGAAAAAGCAAAAGTTAAAATGAAAGACATTGATCTGATAGCTTATTCAAGAGGCCCTGGTTTTGGTAATTCATTAAGACCCACAGCAATAACCGCAAGACAACTCTCATTGCTACATAATATTCCTTTGATTGGAGTGAACCATTGTGTTGCACATGTAGAAATAGGAAGAAAATTATGCAAAGCAAATGATCCTGTATTATTATATGCTTCTGGAGCTAACACACAAATCATTTGTTATGAAAATAATTATTATAGGGTTTTTGGAGAAACACTTGACACAGGAATAGGAAACTTTTTGGACACTTTTGGAAGAAAACTAGGAATGGGTTTTCCAGCAGGACCAGAACTAGACAAACGATATTTTTTAGGAAAAAAATTAATTGAATTACCTTACACAGTAAAAGGAATGGACCTTGCATTTAGTGGATTACTCACAAGCGCAACAGAGAAATATAACAAAATTAAAGACCCACAAAAAAATATTCAAGAAGTAAATGATTTGATTTATTCAACTCTGCACACTGCTTTTGCAATGTTAACAGAAGTAACTGAACGCGCATTAGCACACACAGAAAAAAAACAAGTAATACTCGGAGGAGGAGTTGGGTGTTCAAAAGCACTACAAGAAATGGTCGGAAAAATGTGTGAAGAACGCGGAGCAAAACTATTTGTTCCCCCAAATTCAGTAATGGTTGACAACGCAGCAATGATTGCATGGCTTGGAATAATAATGCACAAAGCAGGAAATAAAACTCCTTTGAACAAGTCAGAAATATTACCAAAGCAAAGAACTGATGATGTGAAAGTTAATTGGCGAAAATAATCCAAGTTAAAATAGAAACCTTATTTTCTAAAATCTGGAATATATATATATATGAGAAAATCAATTAATCTTAACATGGACAAAGCACAAGGAACAATCGAATACTTAGTAATAATAGGAATTGTTGTTGTAATAAGTCTAGTAGTAGTAACAATGCTACTAGGAATGACAGACTCAGGAACAAATGTGAATCTAACAACAAACCAAACCAGCTGGCTATCAAAAGAAGTTGCACTAACAGAAACAGGAATCGACTCAGCCGGGGATACTTACTTCATACTAAAAAACAACACAAAAGAATTCATCACACTAACCGGCTATGTTGCTAATGACACAACAAGAACATTCACCACAACAACACCACAACTCGGCCCAGGAGACACCAAACTAATATTCATACCAAGAGAAGACACCTGCACCACAAACCCCTGCCAACTAGACAATGTAAGATTTCTATACCAATCAAAATACGGTTTAAACAAAACTTCAGGCCCAGACGATTTGATAGTAGTCCAACAAGATAATGTTCAATACGCAATGTTCTCAGGAAGTAGCAATTTGATATGTGTGGATAGCGGAGAAGTAGGACTATGCGGAGCCGGAAGCAGCAGCTCTGACACCAATGCACAAACTGCTTGTGATACTGGAGAAGTTTTGACTGGAGATGGAAGTTGCGTAGCAACAAGTACATTCGGCGGAGACAACAATTTTATTGGAGCAAGTATTGGTATGTCAGGAGGACAGTCAGTAGCAAATAATACAGACACTTTACTCCAATTTAATACAGAAATATATGATATTGGAGACAATTTTAATACTGGAACTTATACATATACTATTCCAGAAGATGGATATTATTTTGCTTATGCACAAGTAGTGTTTATAGAATTAGATGACCAAAAAAGAGCAAGTGTTTTTATTGAAGATGATACAACAGGAAGTTATGTTACAGTTTCAAATGGAATTTCTTTGTCATCTTATGCAAACGCATATCCAATAGCAAATACTTCAATAACAAAATACTGGGAAACAGGAGACAATATACAAGTTTGGGCGAACCAAGCAAACGCAACAAGTTTAACTATTGGAAGTTCTAATCAAGCATTTACAAGATTTGAAATACACAAACTTGAAGGAGTTAAAGGAGATAAAGGGGTTGCTGGAGATGTAAACGGAGCAGGAACACTAATACTAGAACATAATACTACTCCAAGCAATCCTGATTCAGGGTTTGTAAAATTATACGCAAAAAATGATAATACCTTATATACTTTGGATAATACAGGCGTAGAAAGAAAGATTTTAGATGATGTAAACAAAACATTTATTTCAGCATATTTATCTTCTGATAAAACAATAGCAACAGGAACATCAACGACAATTCTTTACGATACTGAAAGATTTGATACACTAAATGAATTTGATACCACTGGAAATGTTGGAAGATTTACAGCAAAAAATGCTGGTTATTACCAAGTTTCAAGCGAAGTAAGATGGGAGGAGTTGTCTTCTCCCAATCACTCTTATTTATCACAAATAGAAGTAAATGGGACAGGCTGGTATAGAAACCAATACTCTCCTGCTGGAACAGATGGAGAATACTCACAAGTAATTGACGGTCTTGTATATTTAGGGGTTGGAGATTATGTTGAAATAATAGTATATCAATCTTCAGGTTCTAACAAAACTATTAAAGGAGATAATGCTGGTTCAGAATTTGAAACAACAATATCTATTGCGAGGGTGGAATAAATAAATAATAAAGTAGTGAATATAGAAAAATTGCCAATTAAAAACTAAATTATTTAACTCGCAAAAATGCTTTTATTAAGCTACCAATAATTGCAATTATTCCCGCATCTATTAAAAAAAGCACAAATACTCTAATTAAACAAAACTAGAATTCTTTATCAAACTTTTTCTTATTTTTTCTATAAAACCAGAATACTGGAAACGCTGTTAGGAAAACAATCATTCCAAAAACAATTAATGGTAACTCAATAATTCCAAGATCAATCGGAGTCCAATACTGAGTTAAAAACATTATTAAACAAAAAATTGCTCCAAGAGTTGGAAGTATTGGCAACCAACCAATATTTAGTGGAACACGGAAACCAGACACATGTTTCTTTTCTTTTCTATTATTGAATCGATACAAAACAAGAGAACCATTTACTGCAAAAAATACTAAGAATACTCCAAGGTTTGTTAAAGAAGCAACAACCCCAATAGAACCACTCATTGTAAACAAAATAGAAATTAATCCAATAGCAGCAACTGCAACATACGGTGTCTTATTTTTCTTATGAACTTTTGAAAAAATCTTTGGAAGACTATTTTCTTTTGCCATACCATAAGCCATTCTTGAAGAAACAATCAAGAGAATTAGAATTGTATTTGCTGTTGCAAACAAAGCAACAAAAGTAAATATTAAACCGCCAATTGGATTATTTAATGCTGTAGAAGCAACTAATGCGAGTGGCCCTTCACTAATAGAATGACCTGCACTAGAAGCAGCCAAAGCAGGAGCTGAAACAACACTAACAGCAACTACTGCAACCAAGATATAAATAATTGTTGTAATAAGAAGAGAAATTATTAGAGCTAGAGGAACTGTTCTTTTTGGGTCCTTTGTTTCTTCAGCAATATTTGCAATATCTTCAAACCCAAGATATGCAAAGAAGATTAATGCAGCTGCTCCAAAAATTGGGCCCAAAAATTCAAACGAAAAAGGGATAGCTCCACTAGGAACTGCTAAAAGATCAACTCTACCAATAAAAGAAACACCAATAAAAATAATGAATATTAAACCACCGGCTTCAATTATAGTAAAAACAGTATTGAGTTTTGCGCTCTCTTCTATTCCCTTAAAATTAATCAAAGAAAGAATTATGATAATCAAAATTGCAACTCCAATAATTAATACAAAAGGAGGGAGGTTTGCTAGAACTGGCAAATAAGAAGCAAAATATTTGAAGTAATTTGCAAACCCTAGCGCAACTGCTGCCGCACTAATAATACCAGTAAGAATCGTTAAATAACCAATAAAAAAAGCCAAGGATTTTATGTGGGTTGTTTCTTGAACATAAATAAATTCAGCAGCACTCTTTGGAAAAAGTTTTGATAACTCTGCATAAGATAATGCAGTGAAAGAAGCAATAATTGCGGCAACAACAAAGGAAAGCCAAACAGCATTTCCACTAATTCCTGCTGCTTCACCAATAAGCGCATAAATTCCAGCACCAAGAATAATTCCCACGCCGTAAATAATTGCTTGCTTTAAAGTAATACTTCTTTTTAGAGTATTCATTGGAAGTTCTTGTGGATCTGGAGTAGTTTGTTTTGAACGCATAAAATCACCAAAAAAATTTAATCAAAATTATTCTTGTTTTCTAATCTCCTTCCTTATTTTTTTCTTTTTAACTTAGTCCTATTTCTTTTTGTAAAACTTTTTTTCTTGTGAGAAATTCTAATAGTATTTCTTCTTGTGTTAGTTATTCTTCTTGTCGGAAATAATCTTTCAGCAGGAAGAATTTTTTTTCTAACAATTGAATCACCATAAACTGCTTCTCTAAAAGGTTTTGTTTGAGAAAAAATCCATAAACCAACAATAACAAAAACAACAAACGCAATTATATTATACGGCCACACAACCTTATTAAAACCAGGAATAGTTACATCTGGATCAAGATAAATATAAATTGCTAAAGCGATTAACAAAGCAAAAATAAACTCTGACAAAAGAAGAGCAATAACCTCTCTATCCATCCCAAAAAACTTTTGTTTAGCTGTACCAAAAACCAGTTTATGAAACTCTTTATGTACTTTTATTACTAACTTGTCACGCATAGCAATACCAAAATATAATGTAATAAAAAACAAAATAGTGGATATTAACCACAACAAATTAGGCAATTGTAATGGATTTTGGAAGAAAAGAACTGTGCCATTAGCCAATTTTATGCCCAATATTAAGTATAATTGAGTAATTATCAAGAGCAGTAGGAAAATCTCTTCAATAACAAACAAAAAAGCCCTATTTTCACTAGAAAAGAATTTCTCCATAAAACAAAATAAAACAAAGAAGTAATTAAAGGTATCTTTTATAACAAAAAAACAATAAAATTAATTTCAAAAAAAATTGGAAAGAATAAACGATAATTAAAAGAAAGAATAAACAATAATTAAAAGAAAGAATAAACGATAATTAAAAGAAAGAATAAAAGATAATTAAAACCAAGCGCTGGAATATATATATATGAGAAAATCAATTAATTTTAACATGGACAAAGCACAAGGAACAATCGAATACTTAGTAATAATAGGAATTGTTGTTGTAATAAGTCTAGTAGTAGTAACAATGCTACTAGGAATGACAGACTCAGGAACAAATGTGAATCTAACAACAAACCAAACCAGCTGGCTATCAAAAGAAGTTGCACTAACAGAAACAGGAATCGACTCAGCCGGGGATACTTACTTCATACTAAAAAACAACACAAAAGAATTCATCACACTAACCGGCTATGTTGCTAATGACACAACAAGAACATTCACCACAACAACACCACAACTCGGCCCAGGAGACACCAAACTAATATTCATACCAAGAGAAGACTCCCAGCAGACCACAAAGTCGCTGTTTTCTTAGGCACTTTAAAATAAAACTATTTTCTTACTTTTTGTATTGCTTCTAAAGCAAAGAAAATTGATTCAAAAGAGAATTGATTTGAACGTTTTTGTTTTTCAAGTTCGTTAATAATATCAATGTCTTTTTGCAAAGGAATATTTATTTTTTCACAAACATTATTCTTAATATTCTCCCAATCCTTTGTTATTTTTTCATATGCTTCACTCGGTTTGATTGAAATTAATAATTCTCTTACAAATAATTCAACTGGTGAAAGAATAATTGGTTTTATTTTTTCTTCTGCGATTTCTTGCCATCTACTAAGACCAAAGTCTTCAGGATAAGCATAAATTTTATCCACATGTTTACTTAAGAAAATGTCTTTTCCTATTGTTAGAGTAATTTTTTCGTCACTATTCTTTGTTATTTTTGCAAGTAACGATAAATCAATCTCGTCCAAAAAACCACTTTGAAGAGAAAAAAAGTATTTTGAAATAGCACTCATTGCTTTTATTCTTTCCTTTATTACTTCTTCTTTTGCTGAATCTTTTTTTGATAACTTTTGTAGAACTTCAACAGAATTTTTTAAACCAGTAATAGTTTTTTTGATATCTTTTTGTCGAATACAAAAATCGTTTAATTCTGCCGAGATCATATTAACAAGCATTTCACTTTCAGAATGAGAAAAAACTGATTGTTTTGAGCTTATTTTTTCAAGTGCTTGACCATATTTTATTTTTACTATTATTCTTTGTTTTAAACTTTTTTTAACAAACTCTTTCACAGTATTAAAATCACTAAATTCTTTTTTCGCAAAATGTTTTTGAATAAGCAATATATTCTCGAGGTTTACTGCTATATTGTTAGCAAAAAACTGTGCCCCACGAAAACTCTTTGATAGTTCTCCCCTTAATAATACAAAGGAAATATTTTTTTCAGATTCTGCCTCATTCACTTCTTTTGAATAAATCTTTTTCCAATGCTTTATCTTGTCTGGAAAAACTCTTTTAAAAAAACGCATTATTGAGTCTAAATCAGAAGGCATCTTTATTGCTTTAATATATTCGTTTCTTTCATATGCACTTCCTTGTATTAATAATTCTTCCATATTTCCTTTTTCTTCTTTTAGGGTTTGCCGGTCAACAAAATACAAATCTTTGTTTTCATCAGCAATTTTTACTATGGACTTGAAATAATTTGGTTCTATTTTTTCATCAGTTATTAGACGAGTAACAAGCTCTGAAGGAACATAATAATATATTACTGCTTTTTTGTGTCCTTCATATGACCGAAGAAGTCTTCCTACTTTTTGAACAAACGCTCCAGAATTATATATTGGAGAAGCAATTATCCCATGTGATGCGTATGGAAAGTCTATTCCTTCACCAAGTGTCCCTACTGAAATAAGAACATTAAACTTGTTTTCTGCAAAATCTTTTTTTAAATTATTAAAATTGTTTTTTATATGATAATTTTGTGATTTTGAGTGGTATGAATGAGAAATCTTTTTTGAAAAACTCTCTGAAAGCATTTGATTTAATAAGTCGGCTTTTTTTATTCTATTAACAAAAACAAGTGTTTGAAAACTATTTTCTTTTCCAATATTAAACTTATTTTCAAGTATTTTTTGTATACCAATAAAATCAGTGTTTTTTGTAGTAAAAACATTTGAATCTTGTTGGGCTTGATTATCAAACTCGCCAGGATTTGATAAATCGTTTATTTCTGGAAGAAAATCATCAAATGCAGATTCCGCCAAATCAATTGTGTTTTCGTTATTGTTTTCGATTTGTTTGAATAATTGTTCATTCACTGAGTAAAAAACAATTTTTATTACCGGCTCCAGAATTATTCGGTCTTGCAGAGCTTGGGCAAAAGAATATGTGTAAATTATTCCACCCAAGTTAAAATCTGTTCCTCTTCCTTTCTTTTTTGGAGTTGCTGAAAGACCAAGTTTATATTTTACGTGATTAGTTGGGAATTTATAATTTTCAGTAGTGTTGTGCATTTCGTCAACTATCAAGAACCACTCGTATTGTTTCCATTTTACTTCTGTAAAAAACTGTTTTATTTGATGAAATGTTGACAAGAAAACTTTATGGTTGCCTATCTTTTCTTGAACAGCAGAATATGCTTTGATATCATTATTGCTCGAAATCTCGTAAATGTCTTTCTTTTTTAATTTAGAATAATCATGTATTGCACTAATCCATTGTTGAATTAAAGTTAAACGAGGACAAACAATTAATATTTTTAAATTAGGATTTTCCTCTAATTTTTGGGCAATCATCCTTACAGCAAGTATTGTTTTTCCTGCCCCAGGAACAGCTTGGATTATTCCATTATGTTGTTTCTCCCAAGCAGAAATTGCTTCAAGTTGCCATTCCCTAGGTTTAGGGCCAATATATAGACTCAAAAAGACTCACCAAGCTATAACTTAGCATAGCAAAAAGATATAATATTATTGTTATTGTAAGAATGACCATTAAACGCTTTTAAACAATTTAAATCTAAATAACTCTTTCTAAATAAATAAACCTAAATAAATAAATCTATTAGTTTTAACCTCCTTAGTTTTAACCATATTAGTTTTAACCTCCTTAGTTTTAACCATATTAGTTTTAACGGCAAAGAAGTTGGCAAACGCTTTTAAGAAGACTTTATTTGTCTCTTTTATGCAGGTCCATTTTCCATATGAAATTGTTCGCGGAGAACAAAAAGAACTTATTCATGACATAGCTAAAACGGTTGAAGAAGGAAGAATACTCTTTGCACACGCTCCAACCGGTCTTGGAAAAACCGTTTCTAGTTTGGCGCCAGCCATCGCACTTGCTTTAGAAAAAAATAAAAAAATCTTTTTTATTACTCCGAAAATATCTCAACACGAAATTGTTCTTGAAACAATTAAACTAATGAATGACAAATTTAGTTTAAACATAAAATCAGTTGATTTGGTTGGAAGAAGATCCATGTGTGTAGATCCCTTATTATCAAACACTCTTTATTCAAAGGGTTTCTACGAAGCGTGCTTGAAAAAAAAGAAAAACAAATTGTGTAAATTTTATACTAATAGTAAGGGTTATACTCCAAAACAAAGACAATTGGCATTAAGAAATAAATCTCCTTTAATGAAAGAGTTCAATAAATTATATAATGAAATAAAAGAGGTTTGTGTTGTTCGTGAATTATGTCCTTATGAAATTACACTTGATTTAGCAAGAAAAGCTGATGTTATTGTTGGAGATTATTCACATTTATTTAATGATGAAATACGTGAAGGCATACTTGGAAAAAATGGTTTGAAATTAGAAGATTTTATTGTAATAATTGACGAAGCACATAATCTATCTTCACGTTTAATTGACATGATGTCTTCAAGCCTTGATATTAATTCAATAGAAAAAGCAAGAAAAGAAGCAAAGAATATTGGTAATTTTGATGCAGAATTTTTTTTAAAAGATTTAGAAAACGAGGTTACTATACTTGGACAAAAACTTTCTCTTGAAAGAAACGAAGCTGTTTTGGAAAAAGAAGATCTTGACATGGTAAAAAAAATATCAAAAGACAATTTAGAATTAATTGGAGAAGCAGCAACAAAGTTCATGAAAAAACATGAAGCAGAAGGATCTTTCTTATTAAACGTTGAATGTTTTTTGAATCAATTAATCAAAGAAAAAGAACACACCTTGCATGTGATTGAAAGAAAAAGTTCTCTTGGAATTAGCATTAACCCACTTGATGCAGCAGAAATATCACAAGGAATATTAGAAAAGGTTCATTCAGCAATCCTAATGTCTGGGACATTATTACCACTAGAGATGCATGCAGATATTTTAGGAGTGAAAAAACCAATTCTTAAAGAATATAGCAGTCCTTTTCCAAGAAAAAATAGGTTGAATCTCTTTGTTGATAAAACAACAACAAAGTATTCTGATAGAAATAATGAACAATATGATGAGATTGCCCTTGAGATAAACAAGGTAGTTTCAATGGTTCCAGGAAATACAATTGTTTTTTTTCCTTCATTTGAATTATTAGAATTAATTGCTACACGAATTAACACTGGGAGAAAAATATTAAAGCAAGAAAGAGAAATGGTTAATGACGAAAAACAAAAGCTTATACATAACTTTAAGTTGCTTGGGAACAGTTTTGGAGGAGTGTTGCTTGCGGTTAGTGGAGGAAGTATTGCAGAAGGGGTTGATTTTCCAGGAGAACACTTAACTTGTGCAATAATAATTGGAATTCCTTTTGCAAGAGTTAGCATTTACACTAATGCAATGATACGTTTTTATGAACAAAAATTTGGCAGAGGACGCGGATTTGAATATGCTTATACTGCCCCTGCAATAGGAAAAGCTATTCAAGCAGCTGGAAGAGTAATACGAACAGAAACCGACAAAGGCGTTTGTGTGTTCTTAGACAAACGTTTTAGTGATGAGAAATACAAAAAATTCTTCCCAAAAGATTTTGTTGCAACAAAAACAATTAACGCTGGAAACGAAGTTGGAAAATTTTTTGGATAGGTTTGTTAAAAATTAGTACTTTTAAACGAAAAATTATTTCTTACTTGCAGCCAGAATGTCTTGTTCCATTGAAGTTTGGAAACCTTTAACCCATTGTTTTTCTTCAGCTTGCGCCTTGCTTGCCCTAGAATCTTTAAGGTTTTCTTCATATTTTTTTCTTACTTGTATTTTAGAATCAGCCATAATAAATATAGGTAAGCAACAGCATATAAGGAGAGTGGTAAAAATACCCAAATATACCCTATTTATTAAGAATAACTCTTTCTTTTTCACTTTTTGTTAGTTGTTTTAATGCATATTCTCTCTTCATTGCTTCGCTCTTTGTAGCAAAGGATTCGGAATAAACTAATTTTACTGGCCTGCGTTTCATAGTGTATTTGGCACCATTCCCATTATTGTGTGATTCGACTCTTTTTTCTAAGTCATTAGTGTAACCACAATAAAGAGTATTATCGCGACATTTAAGAAAATAAACATAGAACATTAGAAAATAATAAATCTTAAGTAGAAAAGCTTTGTGGGAAGTAAAAAAAACTCGTGAAAAACCAGAGTTGATTTTAAAAATATAAAATTGATTTTGAAAATATTTTAAAAAAAGAGAGTTGTTTTTTTAGAACAACTCCCTAAAAATAATTGGTTTTTCATACACTAGAAATATTTTTTCTACTCGTATTCTTCGTCGTACTCTTCTTCTTCCTCATATCTAGACATTTCTCTTCCCCCAAAGCCTTGATTTGATCTATGTTTATTTCTTGTTTGATTTATTCTTAAACAATCCCTGCAGTAAACTGGTCTTTTTCCATCTGGTTTAAATGGAACTGAGATTTCATTTCCACAGTTATCACAATAGCAATCAAACATTCTTTTTTGATACTCTTGTTGATTCATAAAATCTCCTTTTATAATACAATCCTTATTTATCTAGCTGGATATTTAAATATATCTTGAAATGAAATTTGTTCTTACAAAACAATTAGAAAGAATTAATCTTAACTAAACACAATGCTTATACATAACGAATTTGTTTAAAAAAAAGAGCTATTTTACCCATTCTTCGATTTGTTTTATCAAAGGAATTAGTTTCTTTCCTTTTTCAGTAAGGGCATATTCCGTTTTTACTGGCGTCCCAATAATCAGGGCTTTTGTTATTATCTTGTTTTGTTCTAAATCCTTTAATCTAGTAGATAGGGTTCTTGGGTTTAGAGAAGGAATGTCTTTTAGTAATTGGTTGAAACCAATTCTTCCTTTGTTTTTTGAGATGCTTTTAATTATTAATAAGTCAAATTTTTTTCCCATTTGTCCCAAAGCAACTTCCAAATCATTAATCTTTTTTGTTTTCATTCTCTCACAATACCAAAAATTTTTACCTTCGAGCTGAATTCTAACATAAATATATTTATTATAGCTAGTAACCTTTTTAAAGTTAGTTATTTAAATAAAGGTTGTGCTAAATTGATTTGGTTTTTATGAATTGGTACAGATTCGTTAATGAGGAAATGGGTGTTGATGGGCCTCGTGAAAGAGGGCATAGTGCTTTATTGATGGAAACAGTAAGAGAAATGGCAGAGACAAATACTCTTGCTAATTGGGTAAGAGAAACTAATTATAGACTAACACACGGAAAACAGCTAACACTAAGAATGTTCATGTAAAAACACACTAATTCTAGGACACCCTTCAATAGGAAAAGGTTTTATTTTTTGAAGTAAATTAGTTTATATGCGAAGTCAAAGATTTAATCCAGAACATGAGCATATAATTCTTGAAGAAAGAAGGAAAATGAGAGAGGCTTCAAAACAAAACACTCAAACACAAAGAGTTGTTTCTCTTGCAAAATTACGTGCAGAAAGGAAGAAATTGCAAGCAAAAAAAGAAGAAAAAGCAAGACAAAAATTAGGCATAGAAAAAAATCCAGAACAAAAAGTAGATTATAACAAAATAAAATCTGACTTTATTAGAGAACTAGGCGATACGGGTTTAACAAACCCAAACAAAACTTTTGCTAGCTTGCTTGAAGTTTATAGAAAAAACTTTTTTAGAAATCCAAAAGCAAATTATTCAGTTGTAATTTTTCAATTTCCTTCATTAGTACCATTCACAACAGGACCAATAGCAATAAAGTTTGTTAACTTTCTCTTTGCAAACAAAGCAATTATTGATACAAAGTTAGCAGGACCAAAGAGAAAAAAGAAAAGCAAATAATCAATTTAACTAAGAAACCAATCAATTCGCAAGTGTTAAATATTTCAAAAAACAAGAATATCTTATGAGAACAACACACAAAAGAAAATGGTTTTCACAAGCCAGAAAAAAGGTAAGAACTACAAGACCTTGGGAAACAAGAGCTTATCCTTCTGGAAGACAAGAATTTGTTCCCAGAGAAAAAGGAATAGCAAAAAAAATCGGATTAAAAAGAAGAGAAAAAGTATTGTTTTTTGCAGGTTGTTTTGGAGATTGGGCAAGCGCAATAGCAGACACTTGTGAAGTAAAATATACTGATATCAGTACTTCAATGATGAATTCAGCAAAAAACAAGGGAAAGATAAAATCTTTTAGGATAGATAATGCAATATTA
>CAYWUL010000013.1:0-18862 GCA_964461205.1 uncultured archaeon
TTATTGTTTTAATCCTTCAAGAGTTTTTTGTAATGCTAGAATTTCATTAGCTGGTGCCCTAAATAACTTTTTTGCATTAATTGCTTCTTGTAAAAAAATAGCAGCATAAGAATTAAATCCTGCTTTCATTGCGTGATCTGCTGCAAGAGCAAATTTATTTCCTGCATGCCCATAAAAAGAAGTATCTCGTGTTCGCATTGCTTCTTCTTTGTGTTGGCCTGCTTCTTCACTAAAACACATCATTTCAACAAGGTTTTTTCTTTGACGATTCATTAGCTCTCTTGCTTGGTCTTGAGTAATTGTTTTTGAACTAACCAAATCAGCAAGAATTTGATTAGGAGTTTTTCTTTTAGACTGTTGCTTCCAATGAGAAACAACTCTTTGTTGTTGCATAGTATTCAATCTAATCAAAAAAACCAACTATCCTAATAACAAAATATTATACTATTACTCCAAGTATTGTAAGTATGAAGAATATATAAAATATTATTAATAGCCATCCTTCCCAAGAAGTTGTTTCTCTATCCTGTGTAATAAAGAAATATAGCACTGTTGCTGCTATTAACACTGCAAGCATGAAGATATTTACATTAAAAGTAAACACGTCAACTGAAAGAATTATCATTCCAAGCAAAGCAGGTATTCCAAGTACGGCTAGTGCGTTAAATATATTTGATCCTAATATATTTCCTATTGCAATTTCTGGTTTTCCTTTGCTTGCAGCAACAACACTAACAGTTAGTTCTGGCAAAGTTGTCCCTATTGAAAAAATGGTTGCAGCAATAACTTCTTTTCCAACGTTAAAAATTTCTGAAAAAGCAATTACTGACTCTACAGTAAAACGCGCACTAAAATAAATTAATACTCCGCTAAAAACAAGTATTGCCCAAGTTCTTTTTTTTATTTCTTTTATTTTTAATAACCCCCGAATTTCTTTTTTGATTTCTTTTTCATCTGTTGGTCGTTCCTCTCTAGTTATATACAACAAATAAACAACAAACATTCCGCACAATAACAAAGTTTCAATTAAAACAATTTTTCCATCAAAAACAACAAATACAAACAATAGAGCAGCAGCAATCATCATTGGAAGATCAACACTTAACATATTTCTACTAATTTTTATGTTCTTTCCAATTATTGCAGACAAACCAAGTATCAAGAATATATTTGCAATGTTTGCTCCAATAACATTCCCCACAACAATTTCTGGAACGTTTCCTGCAAAAGAAAATATTGCTGAAATAAATTCTGGAAGAGAAGTTCCAAAAGCAACTATTGTCACTCCAATAATAAAAGTTGGTAAACCAAGAGCAACACCTATCTTTTCCGTACTATCAGTAAACAAATCACTTGCTTTAATTAGCACAGCTAAAGAGATAATGAATATAACAATCCAAAAAACCAAATCAAGCATACTATCTAAATAACCATTGCTAGTATTTAAATAATTAGTATTTACTTGCACCTAATCTCAATTCATTGTTAGGCCTATTTCTTTTTCTTTGAATCAAAATAACCCATATCAGTTAATTTTATCAAAACAAGTTGTTTCACAACATCCGCACGAGAACAACCGATTTTGTCAACTAATTCATCTAATATTTTTACCTGCCCATCTGAAAAATAAGGACTTATTCTATTTTCTTGAGACATAAATTCAAACAACTCCTAAATTGGCACAACACCAATTAGTAACTGATTAGCACCAATTGGTTTTTAAACTAAACTGATATTTTATCAAATAAAGACAACACTAGTTAGTAACTGACTAGTGCGCAACAAAATAAACAAAACTATGACAAAAATTGAAATTGAGGTGGTAGAATGAAATATTTGTTTAGTAGCGAAAGTATAACAGAAGGACATCCAGACAAGGTTTGTGATGGAATAAGTGATGCAATTTTAGATGCGTGTTTAGAACAAGACCCAGAATCAAGAGTTGCTGTTGAAACATTAGTGACAACAGACTTTGTATGTATCGCAGGAGAAGTAACAACTACTGCAAAAGTTGACTATGAAGCAATTGCAAGAAAAAAAATTGCCGATATTGGATATGTTGTTGATGGGATTGGTTTTAGTGATAAGAGCGAAATAAAAGTAATGATACACGAACAAAGTCCCGACATTTCACAAGGAGTTACAGAAGGAAAAGGGGACTTTACTGAACAAGGAGCAGGTGACCAAGGAATAATGTTTGGTTATGCAACAAACGAAACAGAAACATTAATGCCATTACCAATAGACCTTGCACACAAATTATCAAAAAGATTAACAGAAGCAAGAAAAAAAGGAGAAATTGCAGAATTACTTCCAGATGGAAAATCACAAGTATCAGTTGAATATGTTGATGGAAAACCAGTAAGAGTCTCAACTGTTGTTATAGCCGCACACCATAAAGAATGTGATATGCCAACACTACGAAAAAACATTAAAGAAAAAGTAATTAATCCAGTGGTTGGAGATCTGATTGACGAAAATACAAACATCCTCATTAACGCAACAGGAAAATTTGTTGTTGGCGGGCCGGCAGGAGACTCTGGTTTAACTGGAAGAAAAATAATTGTTGACACCTATGGTGGGATGGGAAGACATGGAGGAGGAGCTTTTAGTGGAAAAGATCCTTCAAAAGTTGATAGAAGTGCAGCCTATGCATGCAGATACATAGCAAAAAATATTGTTGCAGCAGAGCTAGCGGATAATTGTGAAATACAATTAGCATATTGTATTGGTTACGCTGAACCGCTAAGTATCCATATTGATTGTAAGGGAACAGAAAAAGTTTCTTTGGAAATAATGGAAGAATTAATTAGAAAAAATTTTCCACTAAAACCAGCACAAATAATTTCTGAGTTGAAATTAAAACAACCCATCTATTATAAAACAAGTGCTTATGGTCACTTTGGGAAAACTGACCTTCCTTGGGAACAATTAGATAAGGTTGAAATCTTGAAAGAGAACGCAAAAGAAATAGCAAACTAAAAAAGAAAAAACTAGGATAAATATTAAAGAGTAAAAATGGAAAAGAGTTATTTCTTTTCCATGCTTTTTCTTTTTTTAAATTTTTTAAATTGTAAAGGAGAACCATAAGCTAGTGTGTTTGCAGGAACATCTAAGTACACTGTTGTATTTGCTGCAATAATTGCGTTGTCACCAATTTTTATTCCAGGTAACAAAAAGACCCTTGCACCAATCAAAACATTTTTGCCAATTTCTACTCTTCCGTATTTGAATTCGTTTACTGTAAATTCATGACAAGAAATAAATGCTTCTTGACCAATAATAGTATTATCGCCTATTGAAACCAATTCTGAAAAAAATATTTCCATTCTAACGTCCGGCATTATTTGAACATTTTTTCCCAACCTAATACCCATTCCTTTGTAAAGAGAATACTTTATATTCCAAGGAATTCTTGAAGCAAGAACACCAAGAAACCAATTTTTTGTTACACGCAAAGAAGATTTTTTTGTTTTCCAAGCAGAAGAACTCTCACCAACACTGGTTTTAATTCTTGTTAAGTCACGCATAAACTAATTATGTTAAATGTGTTAAAAAAACCTTTCTTTTGAAGAAACCCAATAGCCCAGATTATTTTTTCTTCAAAACAAACAAACCATCAATATTAAAACAAGGAATATTAATAGCACCAACAAAGACTTTTTTTGATCTTACTATTTCAAATTCTTTTGAAAAAACTTTTTTCCAATAAGTAAAATTTTCTTTTTTTACATGTGTTGGATCAATGTCAAGTGTGCCAAGTTTTATTTTTCCAAGAAATTGATTAAAAATTGTTTTTATTGGAATTTCAACAACCAAAATTCCGCTAGTATACAGCATTTTACCAACATTCTCCAATGCCTTTTCTGGCTTTTCTAAGTGTTCAAAAACATCAAAAGCAGTTATTATATCAAATTTTTCTTTAAAAGGAATTTTTTTTGTAATATCACATAAACAAAAATTGATTTTGTTTTTTTTCATTAACTTTTCAGATGCCTTACTAATATCAGTACCAAACTTTTTCATTTCGCTTGGTAAACAATTAAGAAAGTGCCCTGCACCACACCCAACATCCAATACTTTAATTTCATTAACCTTTTTCCCTTTAGGAATAAAATTTCTTAAAAAATTCCATTTCCACACATTCTCGCCAGTGTGATTTCCTTTTGTGTATCCTCCTTTTAACAAAACTTCTAAGAAATTCTTTCTCGAAAAATAGTCTTCATCAAAATAATCATCATTATTTGGCATAATAAAAAAGACCAAAGATCAATTTAAAAAGAATAAACTTCTATCTTTTTCATGGCAAAACAAAAAACAAAGCAAAACAAAACAAAAAATAAACCTTCTAAGAAACAGTATTCACTTACTGAAAAGATTCTTGGTCTTGTTGAACTTGGACGCCCAGTTGAATGGAGCAAATCTTTACTGAATATGTTTATTGCTTTATTGATGGCATTTTATATTTACCAAGTGAGTGTAGAATTAACAACATTCATAGTTGGTTTTTTTGCAGTTGCGCTTCTTTGGTCAGGATTATATGCATTGAATGATTATACTGATTGGAAGATTGATTCATTACATGAAAGAAAAAAAAGCAGACCAATTCCTTCTGGAAAAATTAGTCCAAAACAAGGGTTAGCTTTTTCACTTATTTTGTTAATTATTTCTTTTGGAATTTCTTTTGCACTAGGAAATTTCTTACTATTAATGTGCTTGTTGATAATGTTGACAAATCAATTATTGTACACTACAAAACCATGGAGGTTAAAATCTAGAAAGTTCTTTGATGTTATTTCTGGCTCGATGGTAAATCCTTTTTTTAGATATTTTTCAGGAATAGTTTTGTTTGTTCCAGCGTTTGCTTTGTTTGCTGAAGTAACTCCTTTGTTACCAATCATTTTTGTTGTTGGAATACAATTTTCGGGATACTCATTGTATAGATTGTTTTCAAAATCGCATGACACAAAATTAAAAATGAAGAGTAGTGTTGCTTTGTTGCCAGAAAAATTAGTAAAAAAAATTGCTTACTTCGTAATGTTAATTGCTGGTCTTTCATATTTGGGGTTATTATTTAATGGAACTTTTTTTAGAATCGATTTTCTAGGTTGGCTACCAGTTCAATACTTTGGAGCAATAATAATTGTTTTATTATTCGCGCCTTTTTTGAAAGGAGCAATAAAGAAACCACAAAACGCGGACATGAAGTCTAGTTACCGATTGTTATATGGAATGAATGTTGTCTTTGTTATTGCAAATGCAATAATCTTTTTATTATTCCCATAAAAAAAAACGTGTGAGAAAAGCGCATTGAAAAAACGAATTAAAAAAACTGAAAGAAAAATAGTTCTTCTTGTTTTTTGCATAAAACTAAAGCAATTAGTTGCTTTAGCTCTTAGCTCTTTTTCTTAAATATCTTTTTTTTCTTTTTCTTCGTCTTTGTTTTTTCTTAGTCCATTTCCATCGCTGTCTAGCCTTTGTTTTTTTGAATCTGCTAGTATCTCTTGATTGTGTCGACATTTGCTCACCATTAATTTAAAGCCTTAAAAGCTCACTAATAAATAAAAACTACAAGCAAAGCTTTATAAGTCTTATTTTAAGATTAAAAAGCTATTTCTTTCCAACTAATAACTTTGCTATTTCTATCTTTTCTTTCTCAGTGAGAGAATCAAAAATCCTCTTTATCACGGCTTTTTGCTCTTCTTTTGACATACTTCTAAAATAATTTAATGCTACATCTTCAATCATTTTTCTCACTTTTTTCCTTCCCATTCAGCATAAAACTCTCTCAAATACTCTTCCATGAATTCATGTCTTTTTTGAGCCATTTCTTTACCAGTATTTGTATTCATTCTACCTTTTAATAATAATAGTTTTTCATAAAAGTGGTTAATTGGAGAAGAATCATCTTTTTTGTACTCTTCTTTTGTCAAATTTTTTCTTGGCTTAATATTTGGATTATAAATTTCGTTTCCTTTATGCCCACAAAAAACAAATGTTCTCGCAATCCCAATAGCCCCAATTGCATCAAGCCTATCAGCGTCCTGAACAATATTTAACTCTGGTGAATTTTTTTCCTGGCTGTCAAAAGAACCCCTATAAGAAATATTTTCAATTATGTTTACTACTTGTTTTATTATTGGTTCATTAACCTTTATTTTTTCTAAAAATTCTCTTGCTTTTTTTGGACCAACTGTTTCATCACCGTCATGAAATTTTGAATCAGCGATATCATGAAGCAATGCACCTAGTTCAACAATTAATAAATTTGCTTTTTCTTTTTTTGCAATTGATTTGGATAATTCCCAGACTCTATACGCGTGCCACCAATCATGCCCAGCTTCGGCCCCATCTAATTCATTTTTAACAAATTCAATTGTTTTATCAACAATCTCTTGATCCATAAAAATAATTGCACTTATTTCTTTCCTTCCATTGCTGCTCTTACTAAACCAAAAAATAATGGAGCTGGTTTTTCTAATTTAGATTTTAATTCAGGGTGTGCTTGTGTTGCAACAAAATACTTATGCTTTGGAATTTCTATAAATTCTGCCAGAGTTCCATTTGGAGACAAACCAGAAATAACTAATCCTTTTTCTTCTAATATTTTATGATATGCCGGATTGACTTCATACCTATGCCTATGTCTTTCTGAAACTTTTTTTGAATTATATAATTTTGAAATACTCCCTTCTTTCAAATTTGCTTCATATGCACCAAGACGCATTGTTCCTCCTTTATCAACAACACTTTGTTGTTCATCCATAAGAGTAATTACTTTGTCTTTTGTTTTTGGATTCATTTCTGTTGAATTAGCATCTTTTAAACCACAAACATTTCTAGAAAACTCGGCCACTGCTGCTTGCAATCCCAAACAAATCCCTAAAAAAGGAAGATTGTTTTCTCTCGCGTAACGAATAACTCCTATTTTTCCTTCCCAGCCTCTATTTCCAAATCCACCAGGAACAATTACTCCATCTAATCCTTTAACAACTTCCTCAACTTTTTCTCCTTTTTCAATTCTTTCAGTGTCAATCATTTCTATTTCCATGCCAATATCCAAATTTGCTGAAGAATGTCTTAGTGCTTCAACAACACTAGCATAAGAATCTCCAAGAGCAGTATACTTTCCACAAATACCTATTCTTACTTTTTGTTCATGACCATTACTCATTTTTTTTGCTAGCTTATCCCAAAGAGAACAATCATTACAATCAAATTTCATTCTTAATTTTTTTTCTATCAATTTTTCCATCCCTTGTTTTCTTAATTCGCCAGGAATTAAATAAACACTATTAACATCAATTCCTGTTAGAACGCTTTCTTCTTGAAGATTACAAAACAACCCAATCTTTTTCCTAATTTTTTCTGTTAAATATTCACTACACCGACAAACAACAATATCTGGTTGCAAACCAATTTCGTTTAATAACTTTACACTCATTTGGGTAGGTTTTGATTTTTGTTCATTCACCCCAGTAGGAATTGGGACATATGAAAGGTGAACAAACAAAGTATTGTCGGTTCCTTGTTCCCAAGCAAGTTGTCGCATAGCTTCTAAATACAAACCATTTTCTAAATCACCAATTGTTCCGCCAATTTCAATAAAAACAATATCTGCTCTTTCTGTTTTTGCAATTTTGTAAATCCGTTCTTTTATTTCATCAGTAACATGTGGAACAAACTGAACTGTTTTTCCTAAAAAGTCTCCATGTCTTTCTTTGTCCAAAATAGATTGGAAAACTTTTCCCATTGTTAAGTTCCATTCTCCTTTAGCATTCACTCCAACAAATCGTTCATAATGACCAAAGTCCATATCACATTCAGTTCCATCATCTAAAACAAATACTTCTCCGTGTTCAACCGGATTCATTGTTCCAGGGTCAACATTTAGATAACCATCACATTTTATTGTTGCACAAGTCTTTCCTTTAGAAATAAGATTTCCAATACTCGCAGTGAGAATTCCTTTTCCGAGTCCACTTAAAACTCCACCAGTAACAATAATATATTTTGTCAATTACCCACCCATAATAAGAAAAGCTTTGAACTATAAAAACCTTAAGTTACAATTTTAGAAAAATTGATAAAATATTATGTAGAAGATGTTAACTTTAAAAAACTAATAAAAAATATTTCTAATTACCCTAATTTTCAAAAAAGTTATTTTTTCCATTTAATTGGCCTTGTAAAAGAATGCTTGTGTTTCATTCTTTTTAATTTTCCATTAGAGTATTTGTAAATAATTAATTTTCCTGTCGGCAACTCTAAGAAAGGTATTTTTTCATCACTAATATTGTCTAAGTATTTTATTATTGCTCGCATAGAGTTTCCGTGCGCAGAAACTATTACATCTCCTTTTTTTAGTCTTGGAATAATTTCTTTTTTGAAATAAGGAACTGATCTTTTGTAAACATCTTTTAATGATTCTCCTCTTGGAGGAGCTACATTATAACTTCTTCTCCAAGTAAAAACTTGTTCTTCTCCATATTTCTTTCTCATTTCATCCTTGTCTTTTCCTTGCAAAGCGCCATAATATCGTTCATTTAATGCATCATCAGAGTATATTGGAATCTCGTTTTTTTCAAATTGTTTTGGATGATTACTCCAATCATGTCTTTTCTTTCCTTTATGTAAAAAAATCCCTGTCTTTTTTTGTTGAGCAAGCATTATCATTAATGTTTCTTGTGCTCTTTCTAACTTAGAAGTAAAAGCAAATTCTAAATCTAATCCATTTAGATTTTTTGCTGCGCTTAACGATTCTCTTATTCCATTCTCACTCAATGGCACGTCAACCCAACCAGTGAATTTATTACTTAAATTCCATCTACTTTCACCGTGACGAACAAGAACTAAATATGACATAATAGAAAGAATGTTTTCAAATATTTAAACTTTGTTAAGGCCAAGGTTAAAAACGAAAGATAGTTAGATTTTTATACTTTAAAAAAGCTATTTTTACATGAAGATTATTAGAGCATTACTTCTTAGAGGCAAACGAGAAGAAGAAGCCAGAAAACGAGCAATGCGTGTTGCTTCAAGCAAAGTAGCTACCGAACGCGCAAAACAAGGAAAGATTCTTTCAGGAGCAGTAGAAAGCAAAATATATCAGGATGCAGTTAAAGAAGCTCTGCCAGAAGCTCGAATACTAACAGACATTGAAAGAAGAAGAAAAAAAGGACGAGGCTCCGTAGTCATTCGCTAGTTATTTTTTGTAAACTTTTTTTACCCAATATTTTTTGAAATAAGGCAATGACAAAGTTGACAAAACAAAAACCACAGCTGTAATTAAAGCATTAATATAAGGATTTGGTAATTCTGCCAAAACAAAAAATACTACAATTATTATGTAAGTAAGAATTCCAATTATTATTTTTCTTGAATTACTGGTTTCCCAAGCCTTGTCTGCTTCAACTCGCTTATTTCTTTCTTTAATAGCATTAATTTCTTTTTCAATCTCCTTCTGATTCATTCGACCACTTTAACACACAATCTCGCTAAATCTATAAAAAAATGCTGGATAATAAGCTTTTTAAATACCCCTAAGTGAAAGATAATTTATGACAAAGCAAGAATTACAAAGCATAAAAGGATTTAACTTAGAAAACAAAAAAGTTCTCGATCTCTTAGACGATTTTAAGACACTTGGTTTTCAAGCAACCCATTTAAACAAAGCAGGAAACATACTTGAAAAAATGAAAAAAGACAATGCAACCGTATTCCTTAGTTTTACATCGAATATGGTTTCTTCTGGATTAAGAGAAGTATTTGCACAAATTGTAAAATACAAAATGGTTGATGCAATAATTACTAGCGTCGGATCTATCGAAGAAGATTTAATGAAGGTTAAAACTCCTTTTTTGTTAGGAGAATTTAATGTATCAGATATTGAACTACACAAAGAGGGAACAAACAGAATAGGAAACATATTTGTCCCAACAGACAGGTACGAAAATTTAGAAAAAGAACTACAACCTTTCTTTAAAAAAATGTTAGAAAAACAAAGAAAAGAAAACAAAATGATTTCTCCTTCTGAATTAATATATGAACTTGGAAAAACCGTGGATGATGAAGACTCAATTATTTATTGGGCAACAAAGAATAATATTCCTATTTTTTGTCCAGGAATAACTGACGGAGCACTTGGATTACAATTATATTTTTTTAAACAAGAGAACCCAGAATTTGGGATCGATGTTACTGCAGACATGCATAAAGCAGCAGAAATAGTTATTACTGCTGACAAAACAGCAGGAATAATTCTCGGAGGAGGAATCGCTAAACACCATTTAATCGGACTCAATATTTTACGAGATGGCTTAGATTACGCAATATATGTTACAACTGCAACAGAAGGAGATGGTTCTCTTTCAGGTGCGCGACCAAGAGAAGCAAAATCTTGGAGTAAGATTAAAGAAGAAGGAAATGTTGTTTGTGTTGAAGGCGAAGCAACAATTTTATTTCCATTTCTCGCAATTAAAATGAAAGAAGTGTTTAAGTGATAGAAATTATTAGCTATTTTTTAATGATAATCATACTCGCATTTATTACTGGAGTAATCGTCAAGGTTGCTGATTATTTAGAAGACACAAAAAAAGAAAAAAACAAACAAAATCTTATTTTTATAGGAATAGTTTATGGATTATTAATTTTTTTAATGGCATATTATTTTCCAATTATAGCTCCTCTTTGGATAGGAACAGTTCTCGGATTAATATTATTTGGAAAAATTGACAAAATCGCACATCGTACTGCAACAACATTAGCAATTTTATTAACATTAATATTCTTGCCTCAAGCAATTGGTTTCTTACTAATCTTTTTTGTAATTATTAATATTTTTGAAGAATTAGTAAATGATTATTTTGACAAACACAAATTAAAGAATACAAAAATACAATCCTTTGTTATTTCAAGACCCCTTTTAGAAATTTCAGCACTTGCAATCTCGTTTATCTTTTGGCAATGGGAAATTTTTATATCAATATTTGTTTTTGACATAGGATACTTACTTATTACAAAATACGAAAATAAAAAAATACTTTTACACAAAAAAAGCAACAAGAAAAAATAAAATTCTTTAAACAAAGAATGAAGAAAATAAATTTTTTATTAATTCATCTTCACCAAGCCCAATTTTTGTTGGATTAAATTCAACTAAGTCAAATGCCATTGCTTTATTAAATGCAATATCAAGCTGAGCTTTTATTTCATCCACACAAAAACCGCCATCTGGAAAATAACCAGTAGCCTTCATTCTTTCACTATCGATTACATCAACATCAAAAGAAACATATACTTGTCCTTCACTTACAAAACCTTCAATTATTTTTTGGAATGTGTCTAGACTAGCATTAATTTCCTCAAAATAAAAATTCTTTATTTTGTTTTCTTTTAAAAATTCTTTTTCTATATCAGAAACATGCCTTAGACCAATAATCATTAAATTTTCGGGTTTAATAATTTTTTTCTCAATAAGCATTCTCACAAAATCTTCATGAGTAGTTACACTCACTGCATCTTCACAATCAGCATGTGCATCAAAAATCAATAACTTTGCATTTTTGTTTGCTTCGGCAAATGCTTTGAAAATAAACCCTGTAATATCGTGTGTTCCTCCAAAAAAAACTGGAACACCATTTATCTTTTCTTTAAATATCCCTCTTGCTTGTGAAAATATTTGTTCTTGTTTTTCTTCTAATCCTCCTTCTAACTTAAACAATTCTCCTTTAATCTTAAACAAGTCAAAAAGAAATTTTGGCGTATTCTTGCACCCGTCATTTTTTCCCATAGCTCCTTCATCAATTGGAATACCAAAATATTCTTTTTCCATATTAATTCCACATAGAAATAAGTTTTTAAGTGTTGAAACTGTTCAATATTTATGGATAAACTTAAAGAATGCATATTTTGTGATTTTGTTTCTGGAAAATGGAAAACCCATCAAAACCGATTCAAATTCGAGATCTTGGAAGAAACCAAGAATACTATTTCTTTTCTTTCAATAGATTTTCCACACCCAAAAAAAGAACACATCTTAGTTATTCCAAAAAAACACTATGAAAATTTAGAAGATTGTCCAAAAAAAATATTACATGAATTGATTGAACACACATCTTTAATTAGTAAGGCGGTAAGACTTGAAAATGATGGGGCAAACATACTGCTAAATGATGGTGAGAGTGCTGAACAATCTGTAATGCATTGCCATTTCCATATTATCCCACGAAATAAAAAAGATGGAATAAAAATCGAGTTATGGAAAAGAGCAAATATTACTGAAAACGATTATCACAAATTAAATACCAAGGTTAAAAAGCTAATCAAAAAAGCAAAGAAAGGAAAATAAACTATTTATTTTCCAAAGTTGTTTTACAAAAATTTTATGAGTCCTTACTAAATTTATTCCTATCATAATATCGAACAATCTCAACAAGTCTTTTGTGAACTTCTTTTTCAACCGTACTAGGAGAAGCGTTTCTAAATTCAGGTTCTGCCATTACTTGTCTTTTCAGATTTCTTTCAAGAACTCTTCTTCCTCCACGAGGAACTGCAAGTTTATATGCTCTTTTTCTTCTATGTGCAGGAATCTTTCTCAAAGGACTCTTAGTAGATATTTTCATATGTAATTAATATTCAAGCTAATATAAAAAACATTCCTCCACTTAGAGCAATTCCAAAGAAAAGGAATAAAAATAGTTGAAACATATTACATCATATGGTTCTGCCAATAAATACTGTTGATGTTGGAATTCCAATAGCTAACGAAATAATAAATACTTTTCTTTTGAATATAGAAGCAATAACAATTGCTGGAGTTGCAATAGCAATTTATGGAATAATTGTTTGGTATTATTATAGATCATTAGCAAAAAGAGATTTTTTTCATTTTAATAGAAGAGAAGGAACTGGTTTTTTTGCAGGAATAATTAACTTTTTCTCAGGAATACAATTCATAGCAAAATACATTATCTTTTACCCAATAATTTCATTCATCTTTTTTGGTCTGTTCTCAGTAATGTTATTTCTTCTTTCAAAAGACCAAACTATCCCAATTTTGTTATTAACTTCTGCAACAGTTATTTCTGCTACAAGAATATGTGCATATTATAACGAAGATCTTGCACGCGATTTAGCAAAAATGATTCCTCTCGCTTTGCTTGGTGTTTTTATTGTTCAAGCAGACTTTTTTTCAACACAATTATTATTTGAAAGAATAATTGCTCTTCCATTGTTCTTTATAGAAATCGCATCATTCATTCTTTACTTCTTGGTTTTAGAACTTGCTTTAAGACTCTTATATAAATTAAAAGTTTTGATTCTTGGAAGAAATATAAGTTATGAAGAAGAAATGAATGAAAAAAGACGACAGGAAAAGAATGAAAAAATAAAAATCGAAAACGAAGCCAGAAGAGAAGCAAGAGAAATAAGAAGACAACAATAAATACTTTAGAAAATTTGAAATAAATAAGAACAATTACAAATTTTATTTAGAAACTAATTAATTTATTCCAAAATAAAAACAGCTGCTGAGATTGTTGTTGTCCACAAACCATCTTTGTTTCCTTGTGCTGACTGACAAATGTTTCTTGAAGTAAATATTTTTCCACTCGCTTTGTAAACATGCTCTCTTTCTTGCCACGCTGTATCTGGATCAAAATCTATTCCTAAAGTTGTTGCAAGCATTGTTGCAGCCAAATCTTCAGCATATTCTCCTGCTTTTTCATCAGTTTCTCCGAACGCATGATGTTCAGAAAGATAACCATACGCATCAGAATCATTTGGAACTGCTAAACCAATAGCAGCACAAATCAATCTGTTTGGTTCGTTTGTTTCATTTCTAGCCATTACACAAAAAGTTATTTGACCAGGTTTTAATTCTTTTAAACCATCTGCTTGTGAAAGCATCTTACACTTTGGAGGAAGAATACTAGAAACGTATACTAAATTACACTTTTCTATTCCTGCTTTTCTCAAAGCAAGCTCGAAACTAGCTAACTTGTCTTTGTGAACGCCAACTCCTTTTGTAAAAAAAACTTTTTTCGGAATCATTAATTAAGTGCATTAAAGAAAGTTTAAAAACGTTTGTGGAAAAAATTATTGCTGTCGATATTCCTTGAAAGACCAAATTCTGTTATTATTTAATTCTTTAACAATAATGCAACTATGTTCAATGTAATATAAAAAGAGATACCCCAGCCGGGCGACAAACGTTATCGTTTAGTTTAACTCTTTTTTAAAGAGCCTCTCGGTTATAATATTATAAAGTTATAAAGTCTTAAAAAGGCTATTATGTAGCATAAGGGCTTTAAAACCACAAATTTAATATCCTTCTTTGTATTCAAACAGATAACCATATTGCAAGAAATGTTTCAAATGGTCAAATTTTCCAGAGTCCCAGATTTTTTTTACACTGTCTGTTAATATATTCCCAGAATAAATACAATCGTCTTGTGAATAACCTTGGCTTATTACATCCCCGTTGGGTTCTATTAAAAAGCAAGACTGGTTATTTATGATGTAGTTATGCACTGTTATATGGGGTTGATCACCTTTGTCTTGAATTTTCCTGACTTTTTTTCTGGCCTCTTCAAAAGCCTTGCCAGTTAGGCAATATTTGTCTTCATGTGAATAACACCTTCCTTGGGGGGCAATAAAAATATACATCAGGCGGGATACTTTGTTATCTTTTGCAATTTTGTAAATATAATCAATTAAGTGAACATTTTGCTTTGTTACTGTAAAGTTAATCCTTGTTTTTATTCCAGCTTTAGTGTACTTAATGAGATTTTTTATTGTTCTACCATAATTATCTTTACCGCGTAATCCTTCATGAACGGTTTTATCCCCATCAACGCTTATTTGAATAAGTGATTCATTTCTTTTTAAGCAATCTTGGATTTCTTTTGAGTATATTGATCCATTGCTGGTCAAAACACAATAAACTCCTTTTTTAGTTGCATAGTCAATTATCTCAAGAATATCCTTGCGTAAAAGTGGTTCACCGCCTGTGAAATCTGACCTTACTACTCCAGCGTCAACAAGTTTGTTAATCGTTGATTTTACTTCAGAAGTATTCATTTCATAATATCCTTCTTTATTTGCTTGGGCGTTAGCAATACAGTGTGCACAAGTAAAATTACACCTTTTTGTTATCTGCCAGCATACTGAAAGAGGATTTGAAAGATGAACTTCCACTTTAGGTTTTTTAAATTTAATTCCCATATTATTGTTGGATTAATATTTGTTTAAAAGAGTATTCAATTACGCTAAAAGTCTTCTTAAATTTTTTGTGACATCAAAATGTTGCTTTCTAAACTCTAACTTTGCCCTGCCTTTTGCAAAATATAACATAAACCCTTCCGTAGTGTCAATTTCATTTTGACTAAATTCTTTTCTAGTAGTAAGCAATTGTTCATATTTTTTACCAATTAATTTTTCAAGTAGAGCTTCTAAAACCATTGAGTGACTTATTTGCATGAAAACTCCTGGTTGTGTTTCCCACCCTAATTCATTGGCTCGTAGAACTGTTCGTACAACATTTTCTGGCGGAATAACAAAGTCGTTTAATTTTCCATCTAACCAATCTCTTAGAAAATTCGCCCATTTTTTTCCATGTTGAAAGTAATTGACAAATTTTTGTTGGTCCAAGATAAGTGTTTCCGAGTTTAGTTCTTTGGATAATTGGATTTTAACTCTTCTCTTTTTAGCAATAGTCCTCGCAGTTTGAACTGTTCTTTTAGTAGGGCTGGCACGAACAATAATTATTTCGTCATGAGGAAGTATTTGTACACGTCTAAGAACTTTTTTTCTTCCATGAGAGGTTAAAACAGCGTTGGGACTATCATTTGTTTTTGGGCCGTGCCGAACATATATTGAGACTCGCTTAAAAGCACTGTTTCCAAAAATTCTTGATTTTAACATAGTAATACTTTCTCTTTATTCTTTAACTATGTTTTGTTTTTTAACAGCCAAGCTGTTATTTTGTAATACTTTTAAATTTTCTCTAAATTTATTTTTAAATCCTATTTTACTAGTTTCATTATATTTCATTAGATAGAAATTACAGTGAACTAATATCCTATGTCTGATTAGATAAAATAATATGTTTTCTTCTTTTTTAGTCAAGGTATTTGATTTTTTGTATATGTCTAGGGCCACCTTCAATTTATTTGTATTAATCCCCTGTTTGGTAATAATATAATCTATAAGAACAACTGCAAGATCACTAACTTTTGCTCCAAGGCAACAGTCATCAAAATCTAGGAAAACTATTTTATCTTGGCTAAATTTCATATTACCTAACCAAAGATCGTTGTGGATTAGTAATTGCTTAAAATCTGTTTTTTTAGGCAGTATCTTTTCTTTTAATGTTGTAATTTCATGTGATAAAAAATTTGCTGTATTAACATCGATTTTTTTGTAGTATTTTTTCTTTACAATATCGTCAAACCAAAAGGTGAATAAGTCTCTTTCTGATTTTGAGTGTTTTGGATGAAATTTTCTCGAAGCCTTGTGCATTTTTGACACAGTTTGGATTACTTGTTTAAACTCTTTTTGACTCACACGGTTCTTTGATTTTCTTCTTCCTGCCAAGTAATCAAAAAAGACATAGTAATTATTCTTAATTTTAAATGGTTTGGATAATGGTTTTGGAACATTGAACTTATTTTCAGTCAAAAATCCTAAATATTCAAGCTCAAATAAAATATCTTCTTTTTTTCTTGTTTGTTTATATTTTTTTAAAACAACTTTTTTTCTCCCTTTCTTGAAAAGATGTGTTGAGCCCACATACCCCCCAGTAAACTTTGTACAAATGGCATCTTGCATTTTGATCATTTTCAACTCTCTATTGAAAGTTTTCTCATCTGTTTCCACAATTGACTAACATAGGAATATATTTATATAATAATGATTAACAGTTCTCTTATGCATGAACCAAAAAAATTAGAAGAGATGATTATTTATTTGATTATATGCGCAGGGCGTAAATCTGAGACAATATTACCTTTAGTAGAAGAATTAGCTCAAAAATGTAAAAAAATATATGTTATTCCAACCGATAATACAAAAAAGTTGTTTAGTATTCCAAAATTTAAAGGACTAAAAAATGTTCAAGTCATTAACGATTACTCTAACAACATCGAAGAAGAGGATTTAGTACTAGTTGCACCATGTACTTTCAACACTTTTAATAAAATGGTTTTGGGAATTGCTGACAATTATGCATTATCAATTCTTGCAGCATCGATTGGGAAGAAAAAGAATATTTATTTAGCATTGTCCATGAATAATGCTCTGTGGCAAAATCCTGTGATTGAAAAAAATTTGACTTGTTTAGACTCAAATTATATTTCAGTTATTTGGCCTGACGAAAAAGAGAACGGCGAAAAAACAATGGCTAGTTTTGGAAAAATTCTTGACTATATTTATGTTAGATTTAGCAGATTAAAATATCCCCTAAAACAGGCCAAGGGATCAAAAGAAAATTTTGAACTTATAAATTCTAACTATAAAATGCTTTCTAAACTTGGACACAAGGTTTTTAGCAATAGTTTTACCCATGCCGATAAAGGATGTATTGCTTTAAAGGTAAATAACGGTTTTATAGTAACAACCACTGGCTCTTGTCTGGGCACCCTAAAAAAAGACGACTTTAGTTATATCCCATTATCCAAATCAAAACCCCTAATCCACTGGATTGGAAAGAAAAAACCATCTTGTGAAACCCCAATGTTTTATGAAATATTTAGACAGATGCCAGAAGTTAAGTGCATTGTACACACACATGCAAAAATAATTACCTTATCAAAAAAATTTAGCGCATTTTCAACCAAGCAATACATCAGATATGGATTGCCCAAAACAGGCAATGCAGTAGTTCCACTTTTAAAAAAACACAATTTTTGTATTTTGAAAGATCATGGGGAAATATTCGTTGGAAAAAATCCAGCCGATTGTCTTAAAAAGATTAAAAACACTGTTAAGGATAACTTATTAAACCATTTAAATTAATAATAATATCATGGCTACTGACTTTAGATTATTATTTGATACAATTAAAGATCCTCGCGATATGGCAGAAGCTTTACATCTAGCGATAGCAACTGGCCGAAAAGTGGATATAACTGGAAATTCGATAAGACATGACCATAGGAAAGTATCGGGACTTATTGACTCTTGGAAACCAGGTTTTAAACAGGACCCAAAAATGTCCAATGTAGAATATACTCAAGATTATTTTTCAAGAGTTGAAGCTCTTAAAAGAGAAGGGTATAAAGTAATTGGGACTACTCCAAATTCTGGACCATCTTTATTTGAAACTGATTTATCAAAAGGTAAACAAGCAATTGTTTTTGGCACTGAAGTTGGTGGAATAAGTAAGAAAAAAATGGCTGTGTTAGATGGAATTGTTAGGGTCCCAATGGTTGGAAATACTAAATTTTATACATTGAGAACTGTCGTACCGATTATTGTTCATGAAATAATGCGGCAAAAAGGGATGCTTGGAAAACCGAAAAGAAAAATGTTACCAAGATTTCTGCGATTTAGATTAAAAAAAAAACCCACAAATAGACACGTCAGGTGAATTTTCTTGAATACTAAAAATTGGCGTTTTTCTTATAATTCTCGAGCATTAGAATATGACAGATTTAATAGTTATGAAGATTCAAAAAATGAGGTTATTTCATTCTTGTCCTCTAAATTTGAACTTAACAAAATGAACATTCTAGAAGTTGGTTGTGGAACAGGAAGATATACAAAATTTTTAGCTGATTTGTCCAAAACTATTACTGCACTAGATTTATCAGAAAATATGCTGGATTTGTGCAAACTAAAATGCAAAAATAAAGAAAATATA
>CAYWUL010000014.1:0-18103 GCA_964461205.1 uncultured archaeon
TATAAATGCTTTTCTATGAGGGTTGCTTTGAACAACGAGTGTAGAGCAAGGGAAGGGAGTCGAACCCTCCTAACTCCCTCTGCAGGGGAGTGCATAACCGCTCTGCCACCCCTGCGACTGGCATTCCAGTCGACAGAATCGGAGTCCTTTGGACTCTTCCTCGCTTTTTGCTCGGAATGACTTGCTATTGAAAAAATTGGATTCCATTTTGTTTAAAAAACAAAGCTTTTTTGTGATTTTGCTTTCTGTCATTTACAAGAGCAAATGGCAAACCAAGCAAAGCCAATTAGCTTTGTGGGTGTAATGAAGCTATGCTTCACTACATTCTTAGTCTTGTCACCAAGCAAAACAGGGTTTTGCGAGTGTCATGAAGTATGCTTCAAGACATGGCGAAACAGGGATTGGATTCCATTTTGTTTAAAAATGTAGCCAATTCAAAGGTTTTTATGTTCGAGCCAAATTGTGTGATTGTAGTGGTTGCTCCGGAGATTTCTTTAAAGAGTAACAAAGTTCAAAAAAGAATTCACTCAATTCTTAAAAAAAATATTGCTAGTTATTTAGAAAAAGAAAATATTTCTCTTGGAGTAATTTCTTTTGGTTCTGGTCGTTTATTTGTAGAAACAAACAAAACAAAAGAAGCAATTGTTTCTTTGAAAAATTGTTTTGGAATTCATTTATTGATTGAATCACAAAAAGAACAAACAAATTCAACTGAAGAAATAATTGAAAAAGGATTAGAAATAAGTAGTGGAAAAATAAAGGAGAGTTTTGCTGTTCGATGTAAGAGTTTTAATAATAAAATAAAATCAAAACAAATAGAAATTGAGTTAGGTTCAAAAATATTAGAAAATAATAAAAAAACAAAAGTGAATTTGGGTGCTCCAAAAACACAATTAAATATTATTGTTTTTGACAAAAAGAGTTTTTTTTATTTTGATTCTGTTCTTGGTGCAGAAGGAATGCCTGTTGGTTCACAAGGAAATGTTGCTTTGATTGGAAAAAATAAAAATAAATTAAAACAATTAGCGATTAGTTTGTTAAAAACAGGTTGTCGAATTAAACTCATTAAATCTGAAAACAAAATTGTTTTGGATTTAGAAAAATATAATAATTCAAAAGAATTAGAATCAATTTCTGTTGAAGATGCAAGAGAAATGTTAGCAAATAATAGGATTAATGGTATTTTTTGTGATGCCCTAAATTTAGAAGAAAAGAAAGAGTTTGATTCTTTGATTGGAGAAAAAACCTTTGCTCCGCTTATATTACTTGTTTAGCTTGACCGGCATAAAACAATACTAATAATATAAAACCCCTTAGTATGCATTTATTCTTATGTTAATTGGGATTTTTTCAGATACGCACCTTGGTTTTGGAAGTGACGAGCGTTTTGACGAAGCATTTCAACGTTTTGATGAAACAATGGAATTGTTTAAAGAAAAAAATGTAGATTTTATTCTTCATGCGGGAGACTTGTTTGATTCTGCGGTTCCTAGCCAAGAAGTTTGGTTAAAAACCTTTGATTGTTTTTCAAAGAATATTGGTGATGAAACAAGGCTGGCAAAAAAGTGTTTTGAAAAAGAATCTTCTGTTACGGTGCGCGGGATTCCTTTTATTGCAATCCACGGAACGCATGAACACAGGGGAAAAGATTTTGCAAATGCGTTAGATATTTTAGAAAAAAGTAGTTTCTTAGTTCATTTACATGCTGGTTACATTGAGTTAGAAAAAAATGGTGAAAGAGTTTTTATTCATGGGCTTGGAGGAGTTCCAGAAAAGATGGCAAAACAAGTTTTAGAAAAGTATTCTCCAAAACCAATTAAAGATTTTTGTAACTTATTATTATTGCACCAATCTTTCAAAGAATTCCTTCCTTTTGATGATGAATCAATAGCTTCTCTTTCTCTTTCAGATCTTCCAAAAGGATTTGATTTGATTATTGATGGGCATTTACATTGGAATAATGAACAAGAAACAGAAGGAAAACGATTTTTGTTAACGGGGTCTACTATTTTTACTCAAATGAAAAAATTAGAAGGAAAAAAAGAAAAAGGCGTTTTTTTATTTGATACAAAAACAAAGAAAATTGATTTTGTTCCTTTCAAAAAACAAAGAAAATTGTTTTACTCGAAAATAGTTTTTGAGAATGCTAGGCCTGATGAGATACTTGAAAGAGTTAATTCAAAAGTAAGTGAGTTTTTGTTAGAAAAAAATGAAATAAAACCCTTGATTAGATTAAAGTTAACCGGGATGATTGCAAAAGGGTTTGGACAAAAAGATATTAAGTTTTCTTTTCCTATGGATAAAGCAATTTTTTCTGTTTCGAAAGAGTTTTCTTCTGAAGAGTTCAAAAGAAGAATTGCTGATTTAAAAGAATTACAAGCACAGAAAAAGAGTATTGTTGAATTTGGTATTGATTTGCTGGAAAAGAATGTTGCTGAAGCAAAACTAGAGAAATTTGATACAAGAAGAATCTTTTCTCTTCTTGCTGAAGAAGAATTAGAAAAAGCAGAGAGTGTTTTGTTAAAGGAATAATTTTTTTATTTGCCGTTTTTTGATAATTGTTTTTTTATTTTTTAGGAATGATAACTTATTATTCTGGGTTTGTATTATATTTGTCAAGGTTTTTAGATGGTTAAAATTATTGGAAGGCCAAAACCAATCTCTTGGTTGGACGATGGTAAGGCAATAACTTGGATTGACAAACTAAAGTTTTCTAGAATATTAGTGATGTGGATTGTTGTAATATTGCTTTTTGGCGCAATTTATATTTTTTTTAGTTCACAAGGCAATTTTTTGAGTTATGCTGAGAGGGGCAAAGTAACGAGTTTTTTTGATGCGATTTATTTTAGTTTTGTTGCTGCTACAACAACTGGATTTGGAGATATTTTGCCAGAAGGAATCTTCAAACTTGTAGCTATCTTTGAAGTAATATTTGGTTTGTTATTATTGGCATTAGTTACTTCTAGACTTGTTTCAATAAAACAGGATGCTATTTTGAACGAGGTTTATGAAATTTCTTTTAGTGAAAGAATAAATCGTCTTCGTTCTTCTCTGCTCTTGTTTAGACAAAATATTGAAAGATTAATTGTAAAGGCAGAAGAAAAGACTCTTAAGGTTAGGGATTTTGAAATGGCTGATAATTATTTTTACTCGCTTAGGGATGTTTTAGAAGAAATTCTTGGTTTATTATTTAAAACAAAAATGAATTATTTGTTTGTAAAAAAGCTTGATCACATAAATGCAGAACTTATTTTTAATAGTATTTTGAATTCGTTTGCAAAGATAAATGAGTTGTTTACTCTTTCTAATGAAATAAAAGTAAATTATGAAAAAAACATTTCTACTGGATTAATTACTACATGTATAAAATTGTGTGAAAATATTTTTACAAATCTTCCAGTTCATGCGATTGGTGAAAAAAAGTCAGAAGAATTACTTAAAAGAAAAACAATTCTTTTAGCTGACTTAAAAAACAAGATTTAACTTTTCAAATTGAATTACTTTAATTCTTTTTGAGTAGTTTTATTAATATTTTATTTTTTTGTGACTTTGTTCATAAACCATTCTATTGTTTTGCTAGTCCCTCTGGCGTGGTGTCTGAAAGCAAGAAGTATTTCAGTTTTGACTTGTTCAGATTCTTTTGTTGGTTTTCTGAGTGCGTTTCTGTATTGTCTAATTAACTCTTTGTTTCCTAATCCTCTAAATTTACTTTGTCCAAAAATGCGAAGTTCTTGTTGAGTAAACCTGACTTCATCTGGGGCTTGTGCTGATCTTTTACGAGTTTGAACTCTTGGTTCCTGGATTAAATATCCTTCTTTGTTTAAAAATAAATATCTATTTCCAAGCGCAGCTGAACTGACAGTTACACCAAATTCTTTTTGTATTAGATTTGCACAGGCTCTATAAAAATCGGTTTGTTTCTTAAAACGTCTTTTGGATTTTCTTATACTAAAAACTGCTGCTCTGATTAAAGAATCGTGTCTACCTTTTCCTGCAGGAACAGGTAAGTATTTTTTTATAGGATATTTTTTTGTTCTTTTTTGGGTAGACAATCCAATTGTTCCTTCAGACAATTTCGGGATTCCTATTACTCTTTCATTTGCTGATCCTTGGTTTCTATGTGGCATAAAATATAGTTACTCTGAAGAGTTTTTATTGTTTTTCTAAGGCAAAAAATCCTTGTTTCTAATTTTTTCTGGCAAGTATGTTGTTGCAACAAAGTCAAGTTTTTTGTTTGCTAATGCTTGTTGTTCGATTCTAATTTTTTCGGTTAGTGCTTTTTGTAGTTGTGCTTGCCATTTTTTATTTTGGAACCAAGGGTAAGCCATCATTTCTTTTGCTCTTTTTATGTCTCCTTCTTTCATATTCTCTGTTACGTTTTGTAATCCGTATGTTTTTACATCGTCAAGAGTCATTCCAATATATTGTGAGTCAGGAACACTCATGAATTCTGAGTGTGCGGCAAGTGCCATTGATCCTTGTTTTATTACTGAATAAATATACCATCCGTATGGGTCTCCGTCTGTGAAAACATATGTTGGTAATTCTAATTCCTTATGTACTCGGTGGACTAATCTTCTTGCTCCTCTTGCTGCTTGTCCTCCAACTCCAATTAATAAACAATGATTGTCTTTTGGAAATCCTTCTTCAATTAGTCTTTCAAACATTGCTTCGGTTTCTACTACGAGTAAGTAGTCTGCATCTGTTTCAATTATTTCGATTTCTTCAGGTTCCATTCTTGACATGATACTCCATCCGCCTCTTCCTAATTTTGAGGCATTGAATTTATCGTTGTTGTGCATTTTGTCTTTTAGAGTAATATTTCCATAAAGAGTTCCTTTTGGATTAGCGTGTAAATTTAGTTTTTCTCGGATAGTGTTTACGCTATGTTCGATATCAACAATTACTGGGTCTGATTCGTCTTGTCCTTCAAATGTGTTTTCTTTTGTCCCTTCAATTGTGTGTTTTAGTTCATAATAAATTTCACGAATTGAAGCAGTTTTGTTGTGTAATAAATACTCGTTTGTTTTTGACATGATCATTGATGTTTGCATGAATTTTTTTGCGTGTGCGACATTCAAAAAATTTCTTGTAATTGTTTTGTCTCCAAGTCCTAAGTATCCTTTCTTCTCGTCCCAAACAACATTGCTTTTTCCTCTTTGCATTGTTGTAAAAGTTGGGTCTTGGTTGGCTTTAATTTCTTTTACCATGGCTTCTGCTGACTTTTTTATTCTTGCACTAATTTCTTTTGGAGAAACTATTTCTGTTTTTACTGAACTAGCTTTTGGTTTTCTCATTACTCTTGTTGTAGCCATTACTTTTTCACCTTCTTTTTACTTTTTTTTCCAGGTATATTTTCTTCGCTAATACTACTTTTTGAATCATTATCCATTTGGTCTTGCATTTGTTTTAATTCTTTTGCATCTTTTGCTTCATCTAACTTTAGTTTTTCTAAAACCAATTTTTCTAATTTTTTCTTTAGATCATCTTCACTTGTTTTTGTTAACTCATTTAAAGCTCTTGCTATTTCTGGAATATATTTTTGGAAGATTTTTCTTTTTAATTGATTTTCTTCTTCCTTTTTCTTGTGTGATATGTATATTCCGGCTCTTCTTCCTGTGCTCATTAATGCAAGTCTTACTTCTTCCAATACTTCTTCTTCGTCGGCAACAGATTGTTTTCCTGCTCCAGTGTAAGGAATATGTACTGAAATAAAATTAATGAATATTGTTACTGGAGAATTTTCTGCATCTTTTATGTTATATCTTTTCCAGTCAATACTTTGTACTGCGTGAGTCAAAGCACAATTTCCTGCATCAAAAGGCAAAGGAACACGGTTTGCAAAACGCATTATTTCCATCTTTCTTCCTTCTCCATTTATGTTTCGTCCTGCGTCTCCACCATAAGCTATTGCAATTTCTACTTGGAATGGAAAGCCACCTGCATAAACACTTGGTTTTCTTGTTAGTACTGTTAAAAATTCTGGTTTGATAATGCTTTCTAAGGATTTTTTTATTTGGTCTTCTCCGATTGGTCTCAAAGCATCAGTTGATGGTGCAATAAAGTCAATTTCTTTGAATGCTCTTACTATTTCTTCTGATTCTTCCCAACTAATTTTTTTGGGGTCCTTATTTATGTCAAAAGTTATTCTCTTTTTTATTTCGTTGATTGATTTTGTTCCTGTTCTATCAAAATCATTTGATATAAAACTTTGTACAGTTCTTGCCTTTGTTACTTTTACCATTGTGATAATTTCATCAACAGTAATTCCTTTTGGGTGTGGCTTAACTTCTTTTGGTAATTCTGGGATTTTGTTGTGTGTTCTTTTGAAAGTAATTTTTTGTCCTTGTGGATCTCTAAAAGATATTTGTGCATGTGGATTAGATATTGCTGTTCTTCTTAAATATTCTAACGGTCCTTGTTCTGAATCTCTATATAATACTCCTTTGAATTTTGATTGTACGGCTGTTCCTTGGAATGCTTTTTCGATTTCTTTTAAATTAGTTATTTTTGGTTCGTTGTGTTTTGGATCAATTGTTATTTCTAAAGAAATAGGGGTTTTTCCTTTTCTTCCTGTTATAAGTTTTGTTGCTTTTCCAGTTGTCATTTGGCTTAGCATTGTACATCCAGAACAACCAATTCCTTGTTGTCCTCTACTTTGTATTAATCTGTGAAATTTTGTTCCTGCCAATAATTTTCCAAATGCTTTTCCAACATTTTCATTACTAATTCCGGGCCCATTATCTGTAACAGTAACTTCATAATATTCTTTTCCTAATTCATCAATTTTTACATCAATGTTTGGTAGAATTCCTGTCTCTTCACATGCATCTAAAGAATTAGTTACATATTCATGTATTACCATTGTAAGTGTTCTTACTTTTCCATAAAAACCAAGCATTTGTTTATTTTTCTTAAAGAACTCTGCAACACTATGTTCTTTGAATTCATTGTCTAACTTTTGTGTCTCATTCTCCAGTTTTTTATGTGCATCTTCCGGAGAAATATTTTCTTCTTCTTGTTTTTTAACCAAACTAGCTCACCAAATATATTTTTTAGGTTATAATAAAATTGAATGGTATAAAGTATTTAAACTTACTCTTGAAAAAGTGCCATATTTTGCCTCTAAAGCTCAAATCTCTTTTTATCTTTGTTTTCTAGGAAATGTTCTAGTGTTTCGTGTGTTGATCCTTTCAATAATAATTCTACTGCTTCTTCAGCGTTTTCAATATCTTGTATATTAGCGATTATTGCGACAGTTTTTCCGAAAACACTTATCTGAGAATTTGTCTTTTTTTCGATTTCTTTTCTTGCAAGTCCTTCTTTCCCTATTATTCTTCCTCTCTTTGCTTTCTGTGCAGAAGCGTTTCCTCCAACAAAATCAGGTATGTGAATTATTTTTAACAAGAAATCTTTTTTCAATAAGGTGAATGCTCTTTGTGGAGAAAAACCTCTTCCAATGGCTTTCACAATATCTGTGGCTTTAAAATAACCTTCTCCCTCTCCTTCAACAACGACTTCTCCTGAAGCAGAGTCAATAATAACACTTGTCTTTGTCTCTTTTATTATTCTTCTTTTGACTTCCCCGTTAGGACCAATTAATACTCCGATTCGGTCATCCGGAATTCTAATAACTTCTTCCATAATATTACCCTTGGTGTTGTCTTTTATTAAAATGAATTGTTCTTCTTTTTTTTAATTCTTTGTTTTATATTTTATCTCTTTTTCTTTTTCATTCTTTTATTTTTTTATTTCTTGTTTTTTATATCCTCGTACATTTTTTCATAATTTGTGTCAACACCGTGTCTTGCAAACCAATGAGACATGTTTGTAACATCTCTTTCAAAAAATTCTTGTGCGTGAGGGTGCATTGTGCTAACTGCTTGTCCGACATCAATTATTACTAATTCTTCATTGTTATTTAATATATTATATTCGCTTAAATCTGCATGAATGATTTTTTTCTTAACCATTTTTGCCATGTATTCACAGATTAATTCATATTTTTCTTTCATGTTTTTGAATGGTTTTTCTTTTGCTCTCTTAGCAGCTTCTCCATTTGTTCCAATAAATTCCATGAGCAAGCAATTTCTTTTTGCGATTATTGGTAATGGCACACGTATTTTTGCTTTTGTCATATCCTCTAGATTTCTAAATTCTTTTCTGGTCCAAGTTTCAACAATACTTAGTTTTTCTTTTCTCACTGTTTTGAATCGTTCATCGCCAGAAATATATTCTGTCATATGTTTGAAATCAGAGGTTTCTACTTTGTATATTTTTAGTGCGTAATGTCTTGTTCCTGATTTGCATCGAAAAACGTTTCCTTCTTTTCCTGTAGAAATAACAAATTCTACTTCTTCAAAATATTTTCTACTAGCGAGATCAAAAATTGTTTTTAGAGTTTCTTGGTCAAAAACAGAGTCAAAAATTTTTTTTGCTTTCTTGTCTTTCACGAATCGTTTTTTTTCAAATTCGAACTCCTCTTCTTCTTCCATAATAAGACCTTTTTTTGTAATAATAAAGAGTTGTTTTTTAAATTTTTAATTCTTTAGATTGGGAGTTTACTTAACTTTTTACTTCTTTTTAGCCAGGTAACTTGGTTTCCTAAATAACGCCAAACAACATCGCCCTTTGTTGGTTGGAAATCCCACATTTTTGCAATAATAATATCGTTTTCTCTTAACCAAACTCTTTTCTTTAATTTTCCAGGAATACGTAACTGGTTTTCTTTTCCATCTTCACAAAGGGCTCTTACTTGGTTTGACCCCATTAATTGTGTTACTATCCCAAATTGTTCTAATTCGTCTCTATTAGGGAGTCTTACTCGCCCAATACTTTCTTCTGTTGCTTCTGGTTCGGAAGATCCCTTTTTCTTTTGCATTTGGTTCTTTCTTTTTTGACTATTGAAATTTGTTATCTTAACACCTCAGATCTTATAAATTTGCACATGCTTTATTCCACTAATAGAAATTACTTTATTTTCATTTATTAAACCTTGCTCTTTTGCAATAGAAACACATTTATTTCCAAATAAATTAATAGAATCGGCTTCTTCAAACAATTCAATTAATTCTTCAGTTGTTACTTCGCTTTCTCCAAAAAACCTTTTAGAGACAGTAAAACAAAGTTCGCCTTCTTCAAATTCTTTTCCCAACAATTCTTTATCACAAACACCAAGAACTATTGTTCTTTCTAATTCATGTTTTTTTGCAACAATCAATTATATCACTTATATTCCTTTGACTGGTGTTATAGCTCCGCAAGCTTCACACTTCATCATTTTTGTTCCTTGTTGAGAAATTATTTTTGTGTCAGGTTTCTTACACACTGAACATAATACAAATTGAGAAAAATAACTTTCTATGCTTTTGTTTAATTGTATTGCTCCTACTTTTCCGTTAATTGTTAATTGATTATTTCCTTCGGTTACTGGCAAACCGGTTTCTTTCATCAAAAATTTCATGAAATGTTTTTTGTCTCTTCGAATTTCTTTCATTAAAGCACTAACTCCTTTTACAATAGTTTTTTTTCCTTGTATTATTGAATCTGCTTTTGGTATTTCAAAACGCTCATGTTCTAAAGCTTTTTTTGGTATGCTTAAATAAGCCCTATCAAGCATTTCTTCGTATTTCATTTCCATATTGCTCACAAATATTATCCAATACAAAAGCTATATAAATCCAAGTTTCTTTAGTAATTTATGATTGATGCATTGATGGCGTTCTTAGTTTCCATTGGCCCGCTTGGTTTATTTGTTGCTGCCGTAATTGGAAATGCTTCTTTGTTTCTTCCTTTACCAATTGACTTATTAATAATTCCTCTTTCAACAATTGATTTTTTTAATTTGAATAATGGAATAATTCCTTTGACTCCTCTTATTTTAGGAGTGATTGTTGGCATTGGTGCTTCAATAGGAGAATTTTCTGGTTATATTGTTGGCTTGGCTGGAATAAAGAGTTTTGAATCAATGCAAAAAAAAGAAGTCGACAAGTTACGAACAGTAAAAGAAAAATTAGAAAACGTTGGTGTTCCATTAATCGCGTTTTTTGCTTTTACTCCTCTTCCATTTGATATTATTGGTGTTGCTGCAGGTTTAGCAAAATACTCTAAGAAAAAATTTTTTATTGGTTGTGCTGCTGGAAAAATTCCTCGTTATATTATACTTGCATATGCTGGTTTCTTTGGAATTGGAGCATTAATACATTTATTCGGTGCTTAAAAAATAGTTTTATTTTAATTAAACTAATTTTATTATAGCCCAATCAAAAAAGCTAGTCCAATTATAATAACCATTATTGCTGTTTGTGGGGGAAGTGCTGGCAAAGCAATCTTTTTTGTTGATACAATATAGATACTTAAAACTAGTCCAATAAAACTCCCAATTAAACAAAGAATTGCAACTAAGAAATTGTTTACAAAAAAACCGTTTGCAAAAACACTCGAAGCAACTATTAAAGGAATTACTAAATCACCATTCCCTAATTCAAAGGTGTGTTTTTTTGTTGGCATTGCAATTGTGAATGCGAGATTTTGTTTTGTAACTTTTTTTCCTAACTCAACCATGTGTTTTGTTTTGAATACTGCAATAAAATCATAAATTGAAAGTAGTATTACAAACAATATTACTGGTATCAATCCAAAAGAAATTCCGATTACTGCTCCGGCTCCAGCAATAGCAATGATTCCAACAAAATCCCTGATAAAAATATTCTCCCTGTGCGTATATCGTACTGCCAAAATTATTATCATTATTGCTAACACTAACAAATCATCATATGGCAAAAAAGAACCAAGAACAATTGTTCCAGTCGCAAAAACAGCGAGAAACTCAAACAACCATAAAAATTTTCTTTGTTTTTTGTATTTTAGCAATACTAAAATGAGACTAGTCATTAGTAGTATTATTACAATTAAATAAATTGCTTCTAATGGATTATTCATATTTCCAGTTAATGGCTCGCTTTTTATTCCAAGCGCAATCAAATTGTTAGCAACAAGTAATCCTAATCCTTCACCTATAACAAAAACAATTCCTAGTAATAAAAAAACTTTTTTATCAAGCCAATTCATGTTTAGAATAAGCAATATTGTGTTTTTAAGTTAAATTGTTTTGTTAGGGCTTATTTTATTCGGTGTTTAATTTTGTACCTTTTTGATTTATAAATAAAAGAATGATTTTTTTTAAATGGGCACAGAAGTTTTTTGCAAAAATTGTGGGAGAGAATTACAAAATTGTTATTTGCCAAGGGGGGCATCAAATAATTTCACAATGGTTTTGGAACAATGGTATTGTAGAATGTGCGGGGTGGTTGAAAACAAAGAAATTCCAAGGTGCTAAAAAAATCTATTTATTAAAGTATTTTTTATTAGATTTTGTCATAGTTTGTTTTAGTGTTTTTTTGTTGGTTTTACAAAATGGTGTCTTGGTCTGTAAACTTCACCTTTTTTTTCTAATTCTTCTAAAGCAGAAATTATTTTTCCTTCATCTAACCCTTTTTCCATTCCTTCTGCTTGTATTTGTTCTAACGGAACCATGTCAATTCCTTCTGCCATCGCGTCCTTAATTATTTTCAAAACAATACTTATTGCATTTTGTCTAGCGTGTGTTACTCCAGAAGTAACAATATCAATATCTATTTTTCCTGTTTCTGGATCAGTTACAGTTTCTTCTAAACTTCTTCTTACTAATCTAATTGCCCTTTCTGCGTCTTCTGTTTCAACTTCATTCTTCAAACGTATCTTTGCACTTGCTTCGGCTAGTCTAACAAGCCCTTCTAATTGTCTTGCTGTTGCTGCATAATTTCCTTCTCCTCTTCCCTGATCTCTTAAACCAATATAAAAATCAGTTATCAATCTTATTGAATCTTCTGTAAGAACTGGAAAACACCTTTGTCTTGCAAAAGAAATATATTTTTTTAATAAATCAGAATCAATTGGAGGTTTTGTTATTTTGTCAATGTATGCAGTATCTTCTTTTGAAAGAGCGATTCCGGTTTTTGCTGCTTGTCTTAATTTCTCTCCACTCTGGTGTGTCTTCAAAATGTGTTCGGAAATTTTTTCATCTTGTGTTCTATCTAACACATCTCTTATCATAAAAAATAAATCAAATCTAGAAATCAATGATGCTGGCAAATCAATTTGTTCGAAAAAAGGTTGGAATTTATCAAAACGAGAAAATTTTGGGTTAGCTGCGGCTAATAAAGAAGTATCTGATTTGAAACGAGAAACGATTCCTGCTTTTGCTACACTTATCACTCCTTGTTCCATTGCTTCGTGCAAAGCACTTCTATCTTGTGGATCCATTTTATCTAATTCATCTGCCATGCAAATTCCGCCAGAAGCTAAAACAAGGGCTCCTGCTTTTAATGTCCATCCTCCTTCTCCAAATTCATCTTTTACTGCAGACGCAGTTAGTCCAACTCCTGAAGTTGTTTTTCCACTAATGTAAATACTTTTTGGAGCAATATTTGCAGTTGCTTGTAATAATTGTGATTTACCACAATTATGTGAAATTATTCCATTTGCAATGAAACGATGACTCTTTGGAACTTCTAAATCATAAACATCTTCTAAACCATGGTCAATAATTTTTACGATTTTTTCACTTCTTTGTTGTTTTAATCTTGAATGTTCTTTTGCACTTTTCATTGCTTCTTTCATTTTTGTTTTTTTCTTTTTTGAAACAAAACCAATCTTTTTTCCAAATTTTGTTATTGATTCTCCACGCCTTATCATTAAGTTGTCTCCAACAATTCTTGAATGAATACTAAATCTTAATAACAAAACTTGAACATCTCTTAATAACTCAATATTTTTTGATTTTAATGATACTGAGCGATTTCCTCTACCCTTACTAAAAACACAACCATCTGCTTCGTATAACCATTTCAAGAATTCTGCAACGACTTTATTTCCTGAAGCCAGTATTTGGTCAGGAACTCTTTTTTTTCTCAAAAATAATAAGTTTTGTGCAATATTGGTTGAATGAATTCCTGCTCTGTTCAAAAACACTTTTCTACCTGGCGCCTTTTTTCTTGTTATTGCTGGTTTTATATTAAATAATTTTATGACTTTGTTTTCAAGAAGGGGTAAAATATCTTTTTCGTATTCGGAAACAACAAAATATGCTTCTTTTTTTCTTACCCAACCATCTCCTAACATATAACCTAATAGTCCTCCAAGTTCGGGATCAACTTTTTGTGGAAGTTTTCCTTTAAACTTTGGCCCGAATCGTCTTTCTGGGTTTTCAAAATTTGTTGGAACATATTTTGTTATTGTACATGGAATAAAATTTGTTACTGCTACTCTATCTTTTATTTTAAATTTATCTAGTCTTCTCCAAACTCTTTTTACTTGGCCGTCTTTTTTTGTTACGCACAATAAGGGATGATCATGTGTTCCTTTTATGCTCTTACCACTTTCAGTAATTATCTCCATTACTTTTTTTTGTTTGTATTTGAAAAAAGTTATTGCCCTGTCTCTCTTTTTTCCCCCTTCGCCAGTCAATATTTGAAAATCAACTTTTTGTAGGTGTTCTTCTCCTAAATCTTCAATCTTTTTGATTGCTCCATTTCCCATAACAATTCGTTCGTCACCAATTAAACAACCAGGATCCCCGATTAATAAAATGTGAACGTTTCCTCTAATTTTTTGATCATTGGGAAGATACTTTGCTACTCCTCCAAATAATTGTAATACAATACTTTCTTTCACAACATCATGTCCATAAATTGCTGGAGCAATACTTTGTCCTAGTTTTTCATAAATTTGTGGGTCTATTGACATTTTTTTTATTTCTTCTATTTCATCTCTTGAAACATCTACTTCTTCAAATTCTTTTTGTGTTTCTTCTAAATAATTTACTTCAATATATCTTCCATAAACAGTTCTTTTGTCTTTTTGTGGGGGAATTAATCTTAGCACTCCAACGAATGCTGTTTTGTCTCCTGCAGAAACCAAATTTACTAAGTCATCACTAACATATGCATCAATGTATACTGCTTGTTCATTTCCTTTTAGTTTTTCTAATGGTTCTTGCATTTGTACTTTTTGATAATCAATAAAATGACTCTTGTCTTCAACCAAATCAAAGTCTCTACTATGGCATTCACACATGCTTGGTCCTTGTACTGTTTGTTTTTCTTGAGGAATCTTGTAAACATTTCCACACCTTCTACATTTCCAGACCGCGAGTTTTAGTTTTGGTAGAACATCTGTTATTTGTCTTACCAGTCCTTCTACACAAATAAGTTTTCCTAAGTGGTCCGAACTAATATTTTTTAGAGTCGGAGTTCTGTCTCTTGGAAGATTAGTAAAACGAATATGTGGTGCAAACTCTTCGACATTTAAAGAGGGAATATTAATCTCTTTTATTGCAGTGTCTGCTGCAGCAATTACAGAATCGGGGCTATCTAGTAATTCATCTGCTAAAATTGGATCAAATTTTTCTAACGATTTAAAGTTTATTACTAACGATCTTTTTTCTGGATAAGATTCAATCATTTTTTCTATTTGTTTTTTGTACTCAAAATTAAAGAACTCTTCAAATCTTTCAACAAAGGGACTACTTTCTTGTTTTTCGATCTCTTCTAAATTGATATCCATACACAAACCTATTTTTCTTTATTTTAAAGCGTTTCTTAGCATCTGTGCCGGTCGGCTGACAAGAAAGCCTTGTTTTGTGTGTGGGAGAAGTAGCTTTTAGCTTCTGTAATTAATAAGTCACTCTTGAATTAATACTTTCTTGGTTTGTTTTCCAAACTGTCCTACAAAATGTGAAATTTTGTAGGTTAATAAAATGCTTTGCATTTTATAAATCCTAGAATTTGTGTTAATTTTCCACAGAATTTCTAATTTTTTCGGCAACTTCTTTTAAATTGTCTTTTTTGTGTTGTCTGTTCTCACTAATTATAATTCCATCTCCTTCTTCTCTTGGAATTATGTGAAAATGGATATGATCAATTATTTGTCCTGCTTTTTCTCCACTATTCTGGATAATGTTAATTGAATCAGTTCCTGAAACCTTTTTAATCGCAGAAATAATCTTTTTCAAAACCACAAAAAAATCTTTTATTAATTTATCGTCCATTTCTTCAAGTTTATTTGGAAAATGTTTTTTTGTAATTAACATTGAATGGCCGTTGAGAGTTCCGGCGGGATTAATATCTAAAAAACCTAAAAAGTTTTCGTCTTCATAAATTTTGTTAGAAGGAATGTCTCCTGTAATAATTTTACAAAATATACAATCTATAATAATCATATTAATTAGGCACAAACTATTTTTATTTAGTAAGTAATGTTTTAGCTTTTTGTTGTATTTTTTCTATGGTTTTTTGTCTCATTGCCTTGGTAGATCTTCCTTTATTTGCAACTTGGGTCATCAAAAATTTAGCTAATTCTGGGGTTTGTAACTCTCTTGAAAGAGTTGATATGTCTAAATAATGAATTGTTGGCATGCTACCAAATTCAAATTGAACACTAGTTAATACTCCTGACTTAATTAAATCAGTAAGCATTTGTGCATGTATTCCTAAAATGGTTATGCATTTTCCACTTGAAATAAGTTGTGGGTGTTCTCCAAAAATATGGGTTGCGTCTTTAACAAGTTTTCTGGCAGTTTTTAGATCAATGTGTCTTGAGCGATGTGCAGTTAATCCAACTTTTCTAAGAATCTGATTTATTTCTTGATTTCTTGTAGTTGTTTTTCTTTTTTTAATTAGTAGTTTCAAAACAGTTGTTTTTGATCTTTTTGGATGGTAACCAAAGGCATTTGCTGTTTGTGCATTTTCGGCGCGTACTCCCCAAAATTTGTCAAGTTTTTCTTGAGCTATTTGTCGATGGTCTTTTTTTGGGGGCATTTTTTCACTCTCTATAATATTTCCAATTAACATATTGCACCATTAAAGCAAACACATCAATTCCTAAACAAAGTACTCCAACAATCCATAAAAGAATGTGAAAAATAAAAAACATTGGGAAGAATAATGTGGCGTAGATTGCCCCTATTCCTATTACAAAAAAAGGAACGAATAATATCAAGAATTCTGCGTTACCATGCATATTAATAATAAAGCTAAAACCTATTTTAAACTTGTTATTCAAATTTTGTTTTAACCAAATAATCCTTTTTTTTCAGTTACGCTTTCTTTTAGGACAGAGCAAACTTTTTGAGCAATTTTTTTTGCATTATCTTCTTTTTCTTCTCCCCTTATAAGTAGCTTTCCGTTTTTGAATAAAGAAACTGTCGCATCATCGACTTTTATTATTAATAGTATTTTTGAGTTAACTTCGATTTTTGATACTTTTTCTAATTCGCTAGAAGCTTTTTCTAAATCAATAGTTGTCTTTTTCTTTGAAAAAAACTCATAACTAGTTTTGCTCGAACAAGGCTTTCCAACAAAATCTTTTAACTCCATAAAAAAATTCACACAAAACAATTTAAAAAATAAGAATGGGCTGCTGAAAGCGCCCGTTTTATGAATTTTTGATAAAAATTCTACCTCAGAGTTGGACTACGACACTCAACTATGCCTTAACCCCCCGATCAATTTTTACTTCAAAACTTTTTTCATGTTTTGCAAACCTTGCAAATAATCACTTGAGTCAAGGTTGCTTTGTATGTTCCTCTCTTTAAGTAAGTCCATCATTTCCCACAATGAAACATTTGCTTGCTCCGCCGCCTTGCCAACACTTATTTTTCCTTTGATATAATTGCTTAATGCTTTCTCAAGCAAATACTGTTTTGTACCAAGAGCAAGAGTTCTCCTTACTGCTGTTGTTTTATCAGTTTTTTCCTCTCTCGCAATTTCATTTATCGCATCAAGCTCCTCTTTCCTCAACCTCACTGAAACTAATTCTGTTTTCATCTTATTCCTCCTTTTCAATTTCTTTTAAAACATTTAAAATAAAATCTAACTTATACCTTCCTTCTCTCTGCAATATTGCCAAAGCATATCGTTTCATTGCTTCTGCATGAGTAATATCCTGTGGGATAGTGCCATGTCTCTTTCCAATCATGGTAATAGATTTTGCAGTCCCCTGCTTAAATAACTCAATCCCCTTTCTAACTCTCTTTTTGCCTTCCGGACTCGGGAGACTTCCCTCAGTTCTTTCAGACAAAACAATAACAGTATCATATACCCTAATTACACCTCAACTAACAAAGACCACTCAATACTTATTGTGTGTCCATCTCAATAAATAATTAACTCCCAGCTTTGTTGAGTTAAACGAACATATCAACGCCTCAGAGTTGAGTTGAAATCCACTCTGATGACTTAGCCCCACAAAAAGCAATTAATAAAAAGATCGAAAACAAATAATAATCATGGTTGAAGAATACAGAGGCCCAATTCTTTATGTTATCCACTCTCCAACGTTCCAAGAACATCAAACACCGGCTGAAAAAGATCACAATAAAAAAGTGCTCGATGCAATGCAAAAAGCAGCGTCCATGAAAATACCAATAGTCATTAATCCACCTGCCGGATACACCCCCCAATTAGACAAACAAATTAAACTTTTTAAAAAAAAGCCAAAAATAATCTTTCTGACGAACAAGCACTCCAATGGATACCTCTCTCATAACTTTCGACAGCAATTAGAAAAGGAAGGCATTTACCCAACAACAATAACAGGCATGGGCAGATATCGAGACCAGTGTGTTATAGATAACTTAGAGCATGCAAGACAGGCATTCCCAGATGCAAAAATCTGGCTTGTAGAAGGCACTCACACTTTAGCATATAAATTAAATCGCGCTTATCTCCGAAGGAGAATGGCTACGGCAAAAATAAAAAAAAGCAGAAAACTAAATCCAAAACACTTTGTGTAGGTGGGTTAAGTCATTGCAGTTAGCCTCAGAGTTGGATTAAATCATCACACTAATGTCAGTAGGGATTTACATCATCACAGGCCATGAAATTATAAATATTTATATTTAAAAAGAAATGCTATTCAAAAACCATAAAATGCATCTTTCGCAAATTGTATTAAGGAGCCCCTTCCAGAATAATTTGGGATTGCATTTAGTAATTTTAAAAATTCCACTTCTGCTCGTGCAAAAGACTGTGGCAAATTTTTACGCACCCACCCAATAGACACT
>CAYWUL010000015.1:0-18067 GCA_964461205.1 uncultured archaeon
GCCCTTGCTTTGAACAACAGGTTGAACGCACTTCCCTTGCTTTACACTCGTTGTTCAAAGCAACCTTAAAACAAATTCTTTTTTAAAAACAAAGAAACACAATTTGTTTAGTGTAAAAGATGATTAAACCACACTATCAAAGAACTGTAGTTCCAAATGCAGAACGGAGAAAACTTTTGTCCTCTGTAAGACTAAAAATGTTGAATCCTTTTTTCTTTAAACAGCTTACTCCCGCCACACCTTATCACTCATTTCACAGAGTTAGAATTTTTGAGTTTGGTAGCCATAAATTGGCAATAAAAGATACTGAATATTCAAAAAGACACGGAATGAATTGGAAAGCCATTAGAAAAGATGTAACAAATTTCATGGTCGCGATAAGACAAAAGCAAATTCTCCCAAAAAAATATATTTTAAAACTACCAAAAGCATATGGGCGAGTTGGTAAATTTTTGGTGATGGAGTATGTCAAAGATTTAACTGAAGAACTTATAGCTCAAGACAAAAGAATGATTGATTTAATTGATAATGCAAAAAAAGAACTAAAAACACATTTAACTAAGTTTTCCCTTTCTGAAAACACAAAAACTTGGCTTGTTGCTCAAGTAGATCAAGCAATGGTTGCAGGAATAAAAAATGGGAAAGTAATTTTATACTTACCATATGACACGCAGCTCTAAAAACGTCTCTCAAAAAGTTCAAATAATCTTGGACAGAGTTGAACATCTGGTATAAGCTCCTTCCCTTGCTTTTTTCTAAAAAGCCACTATTGCACCATTGTAAATGGTGCCTGAGTCAGTCGTACCGTCGCGGCGAAACGGGACAGAAAGAACGTTTTTAAAGCTTTCATAAGGCATATTCTTTATTATTAGCTTTAGTTGGTGAGCTTTAGCAGAAATAATTTAAGTGATTAAGAATGGGACTAAGACCTGGAAGATGTTATAGAAACGCTAAAAAAGGCATTAAAGGACATGGTATGCGTGGCTTTAGAAGAAAGCAAAAACCAAAAAGAGCATGGTCAAGAGTAGCTGTAAAAGTTCCAAGAAAAAACTTTTTAGGAGCAACCCCAATGTTAAAAATTAGACAATTTAACATGGGAAATCCAACAAAGAAATATGACGTTGTTGCTGATTTAAAAGTAAGAGAAGGCTTTGATCTAAGAGACAATGCAATTGAAAGTGTAAGAATGACTGTTAATAGACAATTAGTAAAAGCACTTGGAAAAGATGGTTTCTTTATGAAGGTTAGAGTATATCCAAGTAATATTTTGAGAGAGAATAAAACCGCACAAGGGGCAGGAGCAGATCGTGTTTCTCAAGGAATGTCACAGAGTTTTGGAAAAGCTATTGGTAGAAGTGCAAGAGTAAGAAAAGGACAAGTTATTTTTAGTGTTCTTTGTATGAAAGAACAAAAAGCAATTGTAAAAAAATCTTTAATGGGGTCTAAAGCAAAATTCCCTTTTGATGTTTATGTTGAATTCCACAAAGACATAAAAAAAATCGGAACTATTCCTACAACAAAGATCAGAGAAGTTGTTGTTGAGACAAAAGTAGCTGAAGAAAAAACCGAAGAAGGCAAGAAAGGTGAAAAGAAAACTGAAGGAAAAGACAAAAAAGAAGAAACAGTTGAAGGCGAAGAAAAGAAAGACGGAAAAGAAGCACCAAAAGACAAAAAAGAAGAAAAGAAAAAATAGTCTTTTCAAAAACCGAATTCAAATCTTTTTCAACAACAAACACAATACTTTTTGTAAAGCATTTTTTTATTTTTCTAATTAGTACCAAGAGATCTTGCTATTTCTTCTAAAGGAGGATGTTTTCTTTCAAAAATATTTGATAACCAATTAGATTTTATTTTAAATTCTTCTTCAAACTTTATCCTTTGTAACAAAGCATCTTTTGCTAGTTTAGTAACACTTCTTTTTTCTAACCCTGTAACTTCACAAAAAGCAGTTATCACGACTAATGCTTTTTTTCTGTCTTGTATAAGCCCTTCTTCAACAGCACTAACAAAAAATGCTCTAAAATCCCTTAATCCTTCTTGTTTATTTCTTGCACGAGTAGCAAACTCTAAATCAAACAAACGAAGTCTTTTCCCACTAGCCAGAACATGTTTTACACCAGCATCATTTTGTAATAGACCAGCATTAAATGCTTTTCCAAATAATCTTGCAGCATCTAACACAGAACCATTTGCTTTATCACCAATTAATTTTAATGTTTCTCCTTGTTCTCTCAAAGTAATTGTATACCATGTATTATCAATCTTGCATAATCCTATTGGAGTTTCTGTAACAATTCTTGCTTCTCTTCGAAAACGAACCAAACCAAATAACTCTTGAAAACGATAATTAGGGATTTGCGCTGGCTTAAACAAGAGGGTTCTTTTTAGTTTTCCCCTTGGTTTGTTTACAACAACTTGCATTGATTCGTCTTTTCTTGAACCTTTATGTCCTCTTCTTCCTTCTGTTTTGATGTGTTTTAAATGAGAATTCCAATTATTTGGGTTTATTGCCCAAAACATTTTTTTTCTATCAGGGAGTAAAAAAAATTCCCCAATAGAGTTATTTAAATGAAAAAGGCTGTCTTTAAATTCTTGAAATTTTACAGCAGGCAATCTTTTTCTAGCAGGATTTCTTTTTCTAGCAATAACTACTTTTCTTCTCACAGTCATAAAAATCACATTAACTTCAAACCGTTTTCTATTTTTCTATCTGGTTGAATTAGAACAACATCTGTTTCACTTGTTTTGAATCCAGTGACAAGACATTCTGACAAAAAGTTTGCTATTTGTTTTGGAGGAAAGTTAACAACAGCAACAATTTGTCTCCCAATCAACTCTTCTTTTTTATAGAGCGAAGTTATTTGTGCACTTGAATTTCTTACCCCAATTTCTTTCCCAAAATCAATTGTTAATTGGTATGCAGGTTTTTTTGCTTCCGGAAAATCTTTAGCATCAATAATCGTGCCAACACGCAATTCAACTTTTTCAAAATCATTCCAACTTATTTGTTCCATAAAAAAGCATTTGTAGCAAAACATTTTAAAGTAGAAACTGCTTCTTCTTATAGCATGGTAAATATCTTATGGTTTAATGAAATAACAATGCAGAACATTGCACAAGCAGGAGGAAAAGGGGCTTCTCTTGGAGAAATGGTTAAAGCTGGTTTTCCTGTCCCACAAGGTTTTGTTGTTACAAGTGAAGCTTATTTTAATTTTATCAAAGGAACAGGAATACAAAACACAATCATTACAAAGATTGATGCAATCGATGTCGAAAATACAGAAGAATTAGAAAGGATTTCAAAAGAAGTTAGACTTTTAATAAGGCAAACACAAATGACACCTGAAATAAAAAAAGAAATTATTGCTTCTTATCAAAAATTAAATCAGGATATTAATAACGGAGCAGCAACATTGGTTGCAGTTAGAAGTAGTGCGACGGCAGAAGATCTTCCCGAAGCAAGTTTTGCTGGACAACAAGAAACTTATCTTAATGTTCTTGGAAACGAACAATTAATTTTATCTGTACAAAAATGTTGGGCATCCCTTTTTACTGCAAGAGCAGTTTATTATAGAAAAAAACAAGGATTTGGAACAGAAAAAGTTGGTTTGTGTGCAATTGTACAAAAAATGGTTCAATCAGAAGTAAGCGGAATAATGTTTACTGCCGATCCTAATGGAGATACAACAAAAATAATTATTGAAGCAGGGTTTGGTCTTGGAGAAACAGTTGTTTCAGGTTCAATTACTCCGGATAATTTTGTTGTCGATAAAACAACACTTAAACTTGAAAAGAAAAAAATTAACAAACAAACATTTATGTTAATAAGAGAAAACGGAGAAAACACAAAGATTAATCTTGGAGAAAACAAGGCATCTGTACAAAAAATAAGTGATCAAAAAGTAATCGAATTAGCATCAATTGGAAATAAAATAGAGGAGCATTACAAAAAACCAATGGATATTGAATGGGCAATGGAAAAAGATATTTTGTTTATTGTACAAGCAAGACCAATAACAACCCTAAATATTGAAAAGAAAAAAATGGAAACACAAGAAGGAAGAAATGAAATAGAAAAAGAAAATATTGAGAAAAAGAATTTAGAAGGAAAACAAGTGTTACTGGAAGGGTTGCCTGCTTCGCCAGGAATTATTTCAGGAATAGTAAAGGTTGTTCCAAACATTGATGATATTGTAAAAGTTAATACTGGAGACTTACTTGTAACAAAAATGACTTCTCCTTCATGGGTACCCGTAATGAAAAAAGCATCAGGAATAATAACAGACGAAGGAGGAAGAACTTGTCATGCAGCAATAGTAAGTAGAGAATTAGGTATTCCTTGTGTTGTTGGAACAGAAAGAGCAACTCTAACATTAAAAGATGGACAAGAAGTTACTATTGATGGTTATTCAGGAAAAATCTATTCGGGCAAAGTCAGCATAATTGTGAATAAAGAAGAAATTGAGATTATTAATGAAAAAGAAGTTGACAAAATAGAAAAAGGACTAGCAAAAGAAGTAGAAGAAAAAAGACTATCTCCAGAAACAACACAAAAAGTAGTGGAAATAGAAAAAGAGTTTGGGAAAAAAGAATTTGAGAAAATGAACGAAACAGAAAAGGAAAAAGAAGTTGAAGAAATAATTGATATTTTAAATGACGTTAGGATCAAGGTTAAAGTAAATGTTGCTTTACCTGATGCTGCTGAACAAGCGGCAGCAACCAATGCTGATGGAGTCGGATTGTTAAGAGCAGAACACATGATTACTTCAAGCGGAATGCACCCTGCAGAGTTTATTAGACAAGGAAAAGAAACAGAACTAAAAAATGTTGTAAAAGAAGGAATCAAGAATGTTGCTGAAAGATTTAAAGGCGAAGTTTGGTTTAGAACTTTTGATGCAAGAAGTGATGAATTTCGCGAACTTGCCGGCGGAGAAAAAGAATTAAACGAAGACAATCCAATGCTTGGTTGGCATGGAATAAGAAGAGACATTGATAAGCCAGAAATGTTCAAAGCACAATTATTAGCAATAAAAGAATTAAGACAAAGTGGAGTAAAAAATGTTGGAATAATGTTGCCATTTGTTCAATCTTTAGAAGAAGTAATGAAAGCAAAACAAATCGCAAAAGAAGTCGGCCTGCAAGAAGAGGTTGCTTTTGGAGTAATGATTGAAACTCCCGCTTCAGTATGGATTATTGATGAAATAATCCCGCACATAAATTTTGTTTCATTTGGAACAAACGATTTGACACAATTAACTCTTGGAATGGATAGGAATAATGAAAAGGTTCAAAAGAATTTTACTGAATTGCACCCTGCAATTTTAAGACAACTAGAATATGTTATAAAAAAATGTAAAAAAGCAGGAGTAACAACATCTATTTGTGGACAAGCTGCTTCTAATCCAGAAATGGTTAAAAAATTAGTTTGGTTTGGAATTGATAGTGTTTCTGCAAACATTGATGCTGTTGAAAACATTCGAAATGTTGTAATGGCAGAAGAAAAGAAAAGAATTTTAGAATTACTTGAAAAAAATCCAGAAGCAAGAGGCTTTTTTGGAAAATTGTTTAAAAAGTAAGATTAACACACAAAATATAGGATTCATAAAATGCCACAGCATTTTATTAACCTACAAAATAACACATTTTGTAGGACACTTTTTCTAATAATTGCTTTTAAAAAAGTTGTTAACAAGGCTTCTTTTATGTTAAAAATAAATTTAGATAATGCAATAAAAGAATTAAAAAAAATGAAAGCAAAAAGAATTCTATTACAAATTCCAGAAGGATTAAAAGTAAAGAGCGATAGCATTATTTCTCAAATTGAAAAAGAAGGTTTTGATGTTATTACTTCAATGGATCCTTGTTTTGGGGCTTGCGATGTTAAGGTAAATGAAGCAAAACTAATGCAATGTAATGCTGTTTTACATCTAGGCCATAATGCTTTTGTTGAGAGCACAGAAAAAATTGTTTATGAACCAATGCATTATTATTTAAAAAATTTTAACAAAATAATGGAAAAACTTTATTTGTATTTAAAAGAAAGAAATATTTCAAGAATAGGTTTTGTTACAACTGCACAATTTCTTGATTATGTTGGTGAAGCAAAGAACTTTTTTGAAAAAAAAGGTATTTCTCTTCTAACAAAAGAAGGAGTAAGGGTTGTTGAAGCACAAGTATTAGGGTGTAATTATTCGGCAGTTCCAACAGAAGAAACAATAATTTATTTTGGAGATGGTTTGTTTCACCCACTAGGAATCCATTTTGCTACACAAAAAAAAGTAATAATTGTTGATCCTATTAATGACGAAATAAGAGAACTTGGAAAAGAAAAAGATACTTTTTTAAGAAAACGAATTCTTATGATTGAAAAAGCAAAGGAAGCAAAGCATCTTGGAATACTTGTTACAACCAAGATGGGACAAAACAGGATTACTATTGCAGAAAAAATAAAAAAAGAATTAGAAAAGAAAGGAAAAAATGCAAGAATTTATTCAATGGATTATATTGAACAATCAAAACTTCTTGGAACAAAAGAGGAAGCATATATTTCAACCGCTTGCCCCAGAATTGCGATTGATGATTTTGTTTCTTACAAAAAACCAATCATTAATGCCTTTGAAGTAAGATACTTACTTGGCGAAAGCTACGATAATTACAAAATTGATTTGTATTATTAATATCAATGAATAACGTATACTTATGAATGAATTAATTACTAATTGTGAAAGATTGATTAGTGCTTACAAAAATGGAGAAATCGGCCAAACAAAGATGCCTGAAGATTCTCACCCAGAATTCAAAACAGAAGAAGAAAAGCTTGTTTATTTTACTTTGCCAATGGCACTTAATTATCAAAGAAACAGTTACAAGTTATGGGAAAGCGCTTTAGAAACCTTTAATGATAAAGAAACTAAACAGGTTTTTGATTTAGAAAAGGTTTGCGAAATGAAAGAAGAAGAATTAAGAGCGAAGCTAATAAAATACAAACTTGCTTTACAACAAAATAAACAAACAAACACTTGGCACACAATTTCTAGGACACTTTGTAAAGACTTTTGCGGAATAAAAGAAATATTTAAAAAAACAAATAATGATTTTTTAGAATTAAAAAAAGAAATACAAATAAAACAAAAGAAAGGCTTTCCTTATTTATCCGGCCCAAAAATATTTAATTACTGGTCTTTTATAATCCAGAAATATGGAGGAATAAAATTCAAGAATTCTGAATTTATTGATATTGCTCCGGACACACATATTACTCAAGCATCTGTTAAGTTAGGAGTTATTTCAGAAATTGAAGCTGAAAAACTTTCTAAAGAAAAAATAAATATACGCTGGCGAGAATTGTTAAAAAACACAAATATTAATCCGATTGATATGCATTCTCCGCTTTGGTTTTGGAGTAAAAATAATTTTCAATATAAATTAGACTAATCAGTATAGAAAATAACATTACTTTTTTAGAAATCAATATCTCTTGGATCGATTTCTTCATCTTCTTCAACAACTTTTCTTTTTCTCACGAGTTTTTTCTTTGGAATATCGGTTTCTTCAACTCTTTCAAATTCTATAGATACTGGTTCGTCTCTTTCAATATGATCAGGAATTTCATCAACAAGAGTTCCTTTGTATTCTTGTCCGCGTAAACAATTCTTGAAGTTTTCTAAATGGTCCCCATTTAAAAAATACGATTTGATCTTGCTTCTTGAAAGAATTGATGCGGCTTGCGGATCAACAAATAAATGTTGTCCTGGAACAAGCAATTTTTCTCTTACCAAAAAATTCATATCATTAAATGAAATTTCTTTAAACAAAACAGCTTCTTCATTTTCCTTTGGATCAGAATCGTAGATTCCGTCAACATTACTTAAATTAATAAATTCAAACCCAAGTTTTTCTGCAACTAGTGCAGCAACAGCATCAGTTGTTTGGCCTTCAGCCATCCCACCAAGAACAGGTATTCGCCCTTCATTAACAATTTCATCAACTTCAGAAAAATCAGTAATTACTTTTTTGTGTGCTTTTTCAATTTTATAAGTAAATAATCGCGCATTCAATCTTGTAGTAGCAATTCCTAAAGTGTCTAACTCAAAATTATTTGCCCCCAATGATTTTGCCGCTTCATTATAATTCCTACAGGTTTTTCCACCACCAACAACAATAACAAATCTAAATTCCCCAAGAGAATTAATAGCAGAACAAAAATCAGAGATTTTGTCAGCAAGCGGTTTTTCTCCAATAAACACACTCCCCCCAACACTTATCACAAAACCTTTTCCGGAAAAATTTGTGTTATATGAAGAAGCTGTTGAAGAAGTACTAGAATAATTCGTTTCCATTGTTGAAGCATTTTCTTCATTAAACATATCAAACATCGTGATCACTGCTAGGTTTTAATAAACTTATTACACCGAAATTAATAGGAGTTACTCCTTTAAATATTTGAGCTTGGTATTATGGCACAAAGCAATTATGATGCAGAGATGGCGGTTTTCAAGAAAAAGCTAAAACAGATTAGCAATTATAAGGGTAGACATACTGAACTAATATCTCTTTACGTTCCAAATGGAACAGACAGAAGTACTGTTATGGGGCAATTAAGCGAAGAAATCAATCAGAGTTCTAATATTAAGAGCCCCACTACAAGAAAGAATGTTCAGGGCGCACTAAGAAAAATAATTGTTTTTTTGAAAAAGATTAATTTTAATTTGCCAGAAAAAGGAATAATAATTTTTTCTGGAAATATTTCTGAAGTTGAAGGAAGAAGCAACATAAAATTATTTACTGTTGTTCCTCCAAAAGATTTGAAAACAAAACTCTATTGGTGTGATTCAGAATTTCATTTAGATCCTTTACAAGAAATGATTGTGCCCGACGGATTCTATGCAATAATGACTATTGATAAAAACGAAGCAACAATTGCAATGCTGAGTGGAAAAAAATATGACATCTTAGGACATTTCACTTCAACTGTGCCAGGAAAAACAAGAGCAGGGGGACAATGTCTTGCCCCCCAAACACAAATAATTTTGTCAAACGGAGAAATAAAAGATATTGAACAAGTAAAAGAAAATGATTTAATAAAAAGTATTGATTTTAAAACAGGACAAACCATCGATTCAAGAATAACAAAGAAATGGCAAACTATAAAAAATACAATAACAATAAAAACTCAAAATCCAGTGTTTGAGATTTCTTGTTCACCAGACCATGCTTTTTTTATTTGGAATAAAGGAGTAATAATTGAAAAACCTGCAAGTGAGTTAAATAAAAATGATATCCTACTATTTAATGAAACAATAAAGATTAGTTCAAAAGAAGCTAGTCTTATAACTAATGTATACAATCGATATGATTTAAGTAAAAGTGGCCAAGCAATTTTACAACAAATAAGACAATCACAAAATTTAAGCCAAAAAGAACTTGCTGAAAAAATAAATTTGTCTCAAACAGAAATTTCTCTAATGGAACTTGGAAAACGCAAGTGTCAAAGAAAAACAATTGAAACTGCTTGCAAGGGCCTAAAAATTAATCCAATAAATTTTATTCAAAAGAATTGCAAACCAACTGATTTACAAATTCTTCCAGATAAACTAGACAAAAAATTAGCTCAATTTATTGGATATTTTGAAGGAGATGGCTCCTTTGAAAATGAACGAATAAGCTTATTTGAATCTGATGAAGAATTAGCTAAATTTTATTCAAACTTAGCAAAAGAAATATTTAACGCTAACTCATCAATAACCCATCGAAAAAACAAAGGTTATTATCAAACAAGAATATATGGAAAACAAATCGTAAATTTTATAAAAGAAAATTTCCCTGAAATTAATACTGCTTTAGACTCAGAAATTCCAACAAAGATATTATCTTCAGACAAGGAAGTTCTTTCGACTTTTTTAAAAGGAATTTATGATGCTGAAGGATATTCCTCAAATAAAGGAATTGGGCTTGGGATTAATAATAAAAAGTTAGCTCAGCAAATTCAACTATGTTTACTAAGATTTGGGATAATATCATCTATCCTAGAATATAATAATCAAAAAAATAAATATTCAAATAATATAAGATACACAGTGAACATTAGTGGAAAATATTCGCTTGAAATTTTTAGAAATAAAATAAACTTTAATAGCGAGAGTAAATCAAAAAAACTTGTAGAAATTATTTCAAAAAAAAGTACTAAGGATAAATGTCGTCAAATACTTGCAGATGGCATCCAAACAAAAGAAATTCTAATTGAAAATAACGCTTTAAAAAAATTTTATTCAGTTAATATGTTTTTAAATGGAAAAAGAAAAATTTCTAAAGAAATTTTTAAAGAACAAATAATCAATAAGTCTACTAATAAAACAAAAGAACAAATGCAAAAAGTTTATGATTATGGATTATTACCCACAGAAATATTAACAATTAAAAAATCTGAAAAACAACCAATGATCGATATTAGTGTAAAAAATCAAAATTTTATTGCAAATGGACTAGTTGTACACAATAGTTCACAAAGATTTGAAAGACTAAGAGAAGAAGCAATGCAAGATTTCTTTAAACGAGTGGCAGGAAAATTCAATAATTGTTTTTTAGAAAAAATTGAAAAATTAAAAGGAGTTATTATCGGCGGGCCAGGAATGACAAAACAATATTTTATTGACAAAGAAGCCATTCACCACGAGTTAGCAAAAAAAGTTATAGGAGTAGTTGATACTTCATATACTGATGAGGGCGGGATAAGAGAAGTTGTTCAAAAAAGTGAAATTTTATTAAAAGACACAGAATTAATGAGAGAAAGGCTTTCGCTAGAAAATTTTTTAGGCGAAGTTGCAAAAGATGGTTTAGCAACATATGGTATAAAAGAAGTGGAAGAATATTTAGATGCCGGTAGAGTAGCAAAATTAATTATTAGTGAAGACATTCCTTGGTTAATAATCAAAAAAAAGTGTGCACATTGTAACCATGAAGAAATAGAACTTTTTAAAGACCCAGAAAAATATGACGAAACAAAATTAGCTTGTTCAAAATGCAATTCAAAAGTTGAAGTCCTAGAAGAAATTGATTATTTAGAATACATGGTTGAAAAAGCAAATTCTACAAGTGCAGAAGTACAAGTTGTTAGTTCAGAAACAAGCCAAGGCAAACAATTTCTAGAAAGTTTTGGCGGAGTTGGAGCTATTCTAAGATATTAATAATTAGTGATTAAATGAATTTTATTACCACAACTAGTCCTTTGAAAGCAAGGTTCAAACATCGTTACTCTGATTTTATTGTAGAAGAGGTTTATGAAGAAAAAGAAGCAGATGACTCTGTGAGAGAAGTTGTTTGTAATGTAAAAAGATTTAATATTCCTTTTGAAGAAAGAGGCGAATTTGAAAAATTAATTGTCCCGGAAAATACTGAAAACAAAGAACATCTTATTTTAGAATTAGAAAAAATCAATACGGATAACAACAAAGCAATTTCCTTGATTGCAAGAGGAACCGGAGTTAGTAATAAACGAATTGGCTATGCTGGGATGAAGGACAAGAGAGGAATTACTTGCCAGAGAATAAGTATTTATGAGCCAAATATAGAGAAATTAAAGAGATTTGGAGTCAGAGGATTAGAATTAAGAAATGCTATTTGGGGCGAAAGATTAGAATTAGGAGACCTAAAAGGAAACAACTTCAATATTGTTTTAAGAAATATTGAAAATAATGAAGATGAAATAAAAAAGATTATTGAAGAATTTTCTAAACAAATAAAAAATGGAATCCCAAACTTTTTTGGATCACAAAGATTTGGTGGAAAAAGAGATGTTACTCACAAAGTTGGAAAATTTTTATTGCTTGACAAACATAGAGAAGCAATAATGCTTTATTTAACAGAAACTTTTGAAGAAGAAAAAGAAGATATCAAGAAAGCAAGAATTAACTTGGCAAAAACTAATGATTTTAGACAAGCATTAAAAGAATTTCCAAGAGAATGTAGAACAGAACTAGCATTATTAAACAAACTTGTACATAACCCGAATGATTTTTTAGGATCATTAAACGCATTACCAAAAAAGATTCGTTACTTGTTCATTCATGCTTATCAAAGTTATTTGTTCAATAATTTTTTAGAAAAAAGAATTGAGTTATTTGGAGAAAAAGCAATGGAAAAAATTGAAGAAGATATTTTGGAAGATGGTATTCCAACCGGTTTGCTCCCTGGTTTTGAATCAACTTTTTCAGAAGGAAAAATGGGAGAAATAGAAAAAGAAGTTTTTGAAAAAGAACAAATCTCTTTTGAATTATTCAAAGTAAGAGGACTGAGTGAATTAAGTAGCAAGGGAAGTAGAAAAAAACTAGTTCTTTTTGTAAAAAACTTCAAGTTAGAAGAAATTATTGACGATGAATTCAACGAAGGAAAAAAAGCAGTAAGGATTTCTTTTTATTTAGACAAAGGAAATTATGCAACAACTGTTCTAAGAGAATTAATGAAAGAAGAAGTATTCTAATTCAAAAATAATAAAAAAATATACAAAAAAAAATAAAAAAAAAGAAAAGTTAAAATCAACTTAAATTCAAAAAACAAATTCTAAAAAAATAAATGTCCATAATAAAGAATTCAATATTACTATTGCCCAAATTATGGATACGATTTGCCATTCTTTTCTCGCACCAAAAATTTTCATTATTAGTTTTGCAAAATCATATTTTGTTCTTCCTTTGTAATCAGAAATTGTTAGTTTACCATTTTTTAGAAGCTTGTAAGGTCGTTGTCTTTGTTGTGTCGCATCATCCCTATTTGTAACCATTTTCAACAAAAAGAAATCAACCATGTGTGGTATAAATAATAAAAATACAAATATTACAAACCAAATGTTTTGAGTAAATAATGCCATTCCTGCAATACTTGAACCAATTAATAATGTTCCACTATCCCCTGGAAATGCTCTTGCAGGAAATTTATTAAATATTAATAAACCAAGTATTATGCCTGCTATGCCCAAGAATAAGAAAGACGAATTGGTATTAATTTGTATTGCAATTATTGAAGCAAAAATAGAAATGATAAAACTTGTTCCAACAGTCCAACCATTTAGTCCCTCAAAAGTATTACTAAAACTCGCTAGTCCGGCAACAAACAAAGCAAGCAATATTATCCATATTACCCCAACAAGTGTTGGAGAAAAGAAAAAAATAATTGATGTTATTAAAGAAATTATTGCTATCGGCATTGCCCTAATTTTCCAACCAACTGCTCTACCAAAAAACTTGTTTTTGTTGTCATCCAAAAAACCAATGAACGCAAAAACACTTATTGTTATTCCAATAACAATTAATTCAATACCAAAGTTCAAAAACAAAATAGAATAAATTATTAGAATCCATATCGGAATTAATAGAGCAATTCCACAACTTTCCGCAACCAATGGTTCCCCATTAGCATTAATATTTTTTCCAACAATTCCTTTCTTAAAATTTCGTTTTATTACAATAAACACACTTAATAAAGAAATTAAGAATAGTATGATTGGAATTACTATTAGTTCTTGCATGATATAAGTTAGTTCTATTTCTTTTTATTTGTTTTCGGTTCACTAATTGGTTCTAATTTGATTAACGAAACAAACAAACTAATTATTGTTGGCACAAGCAATCTTACAACATCAAATAGAATTAATATTGCACCTATTTGGGAAATTGTTAATGAAAGGTTTGTAAATTCTGGAAGCGAAAGAAAAATGAATCCCGCTGCTTCAACAATCCCAATTCCCCTCGGCAAAATAGGGGTCCTCTCTAAAATAGAAATTATTACAAACAATACAAGCAAAGGGAATAATTCAATAAAGACGGTTAGGGAAATAAAACAAAACCATAATGCAATAAATTCAAATACAAATGATAATGCTGCTAAGAAAAAAACTATTACAAATTTTTTTCTTGAAACTTTTTCTAAATAAGAAGAATAATTTTCAAAGTATTTTCCAAGTATTTTGAAGATAGAAATTTTTTTTCCGATTCCAAAAAACATTCTTGAAATAGCTAGACCAACCCCTTTGTTTAATGGTAACAAAAATAACAACGCTGCAAGTATTATTACTATGAAACCAGAACCAATTCCAAAAGCCATTACTGATGATAATTCAACACTAAGAATTATTCCAACAAGAACTACTGCCGCTAATATGCCTAAGAAAAAAAACTTTAGTCCTTTCACTATCATTGCTGCCGAAATACTGTCAGAGTATGATATGTGAAAAATTTCTTTTGCTTTTATTGATCTTAATGCTTCTGCACCAACTTGTATTGGAGTTAAAGCCCCATAAACACATGAAAAACCCAGTATTATTGAGGAAATAAGAGAGAACTCTTTATTGTTTTTTAGCAAATATGCCCATGGAATAACCCATAAAATGATGGAAATGATGAAAAAAAGGCATGCTAAGGCGAAAAATAGAGCATCAACTTCTTTTATAAGTATTAAAGAATCAGTAATAATAGCCAAAATGGCAAGTGCAACAAAAACCAGTATTGCTAGGATTACACTGTATTTTAGGTATTTTTGCATTTTCTCACTTTCTAAGAATTAATGCTAGTTAATTCCATAAATCTTTTGGTTAATTATGTCTAGTGCTTCTTGAGCATTTGGGAATATTTCAGAAATAACAATGAAATTAACTTGGCTCATAACACCAATGCTAGAAAAAACTGTTACCTTATTTTTTTCTATCATTACTCTTTCTCTTCCTTCTTCAATTAATACACGTGTTTTTTCATTGTCATTTAAAACTTCAAGACACTTACTTACTTCAACTAACTCGTTTTGTGTAGGATCACCATTATTAGTATAACAATGTTGTATGTTTCCAGAATCGTCAGCCACCCTAATCAATTGTATTGCTTGTTTTCCATTCATTATAGAAACCACTTGCCACAAATTTAGTGAATTTACCATTAAGGGTTGCACTTTATTTTCAACCATTAAAGGAGAAATATAAATTGTGTCTGCGTTTCTAAATTCTTGAACAAAACTTGTTGGAGTATGTTCATTTGATAAAAAATAAATTCCATTTACTGGAAAAGAATATTTATAAAAACCAAAAGGAAATATTACAAGCATTGCAAAAACTAAGATTAACATTATTGCTACTAAACCAAGTAACACAATCTTTTTTTTATCACTCGAAGATAATTTGTTATTAGAAATTTTCTTTTTAGAAATATTAACTTTATTTTCTATTTTGATTTCTACTTTATTGTTTGTTTTTGATTCTGCTTTGTTTGTTTTTGTTTCTTTTTTTGTATTATTTTTCTTTGTTTTTTTTAAGTCATTTCTTTTATTTTTTATTTTTTTATTATTCGTTTCTTTTTTCACTTTTTCAACAATTTCGTCAAGGTTTTTCCCTGTAGAAGCAATTTGTTTTTCTGAAACCATAAGAAAATTTTCTAACAATACGCTTAAAAATTAAACGAAAAAGTTAGCTCAAAAATATCCTCAAAAAAACAAAGGGCTTTCAAGAAAATATTCTAAAAAAAACAAAGAGTCTTTAAAAAATCTTTCAAAAAGATAAGGAATTTATGAAAAGAATTTTGATGTTTTAAAAAAAGATTTGGTTATTAAAAAAAGAAAAAAAGAAAGGTCTTTCGACCTTTCTTTTCAAATTATATTTACATTAATCCTTCTAATGCGTTGATCAATGCTGAGGCAGCAGCTCCAGTGTCAGCAGCAGTTTTTCCTGCAGCAACAATGTCTCCGCTAGTTAATACAGCAGCAACATAATCACCGTCAGATACTAACATATCTTCTAGTGTGTTTCCTGCTGAAACTTCTAGGTTCTTTGCAGCATTGTTAGCAACCCAACCACCAATGATGATTGATTTTCCGTTACTAAAGTCTGCATCAGTCTTTACTAATGTTCCAACTGATACAACTTCAACTCCGCCAGAAGCTGTTCCGTTTACAGCATCAACTGTTACAGTTGTTCCTGCAGTTGTAGTGTCAGATCCACCAACAGCTATTCCTGTTAACTGTTCTCCACCAACAACAGTTGTTACTGTGTCTGATGAACCAAGGTAAGCTTCTACTTTTCTTGTTTCTTCAGGTAACATGATTGTAGCTACTCCGTCAGCAACGTCTACTGTAGTTCCGTATACAGTTATACCCTTTGTCAATTTTGATGACGCAGATGCTGCATATTCGTCAAGAGTCCAACTTGCGTGTCTAACTTCGACAGTTGCTCCTTCATATTCATTCTTTTGATCAGTACTATCTTTTAACAGAGCATTTTCAGTATTTTGATAGAAGTTTATGTCTGTAGTAGTTGGTGATACGCCAGCTGCCCAAGCACTTCCTTCATTGAATACCCATGTTGCAACATATTGGTATACATCTCCTGAGTCAGGTGATCTAAAACTACCAGCAGTAACCTTAGAAACATCTGATAAATCAGGTGATGTCCCCATTGGAACATTTGTATCTTCTGTTATTTCACTTGTCAAAACATTGTATGTTGACTGATCTGGCAAGTAGTAGTTCAAATCTACTCTTACTGAACCATAACTTGGAACTCCATTTAATCTGTTTTGATCAACTTCAGTTCCAGCGAACATTAGTTCTCCAGTTGCACCACTTACAGTGTCAGCCTTGCTGTCTACATCAAATCTTTGTTTTGCTAAGAACAACCAGAATTGTCCAGTTGCTTCGTCACCACCAAAGTAGTAAACAACCTTTCCAACTGTTGATGTACTATTAGTCATAATAGCTGCTGAGTTAGTTAACCAGTCATTATCAACTGTTAATCCAACTGCCGCACCAACATCTGTGTTTACATCCTTATCTGTGTAAGCTACATCAAACCATTCAGTGTTTTGATCACCAATAGGGTTTATGTATGGTTGTGCAACATTTGAAGTTGGTTTTGTCCAAAATCTGATTTTGTCTTCTGCAGTGTTTACGTCCACAGTGTATGTGCTTCCTGCAACTGAGAAAGTGTTTGTTCCTGTTCCTAATGAGATTACTAATGGAATATCTCTTTGTATTCCTTTAGTGTCTGTTATTAGAACAGAGTCTCCACCAACAGTTACTTTAGCCATATTCTTTGTTTGTGGTCCTAAGTATTGGAACTTTCCGTATCCTTCAGGAAGTTCAACTGTTTGTCCAACTCCAAGCGCAAGCTTTGAGTTAGGTTGTTCAGTCTTTGTTTGGATGTATGCCCAACTATTCTTTATTTGAACAGAAGTTATTACTCCGTTAGATCCATTCAAAGCTGTTGCTGTTGAATTGATTGTTGCTTTCCATTCAGGATTTGTTGTGTTTGTTGAATCGTATGGGAATACTTGCCCATTTCTAATTTCTAATCTTTCAGTTCCTGTTCTTACTGTAGCAGTGTAAGTGTCATTTGCAAGGTTTAATCCTGCTGCTGAAACGTACACACTTTCAGTGAAGTATGTTGAACCAAATTGATCTTTCAAGTCATAAGGAGTTGCTGCTTGAATTGTTTTCAATGCTGTTTCTCCATCGAACAGAGTCCATTTTGGTTGGTATGTTGTGTTTCCTGAACCTATTTGTACTAAGTCCACTAATTTTACTGTTAGTGTTTTTCCTTCATAAGCTCCTACACCTGCAACATCTACTGATTCTCCAACTTCTAATTCTGTTGGTGTAGTGTCTGCATACAGAACTAACTTTGTTGATGTTGCTTCGTCAACAACATATTCCTTTCCTAAGATTGGAACTTTTACATTGTATTCAGCATTAGCATCTAACTGAGTTAGACTAGTGTAGTATGGAATTCCTGTTCCAAGGTTTAGAGAATATGATAATCCATTAGTTTGGATTTTTGCAACTGTCTCTCCAGGGAATATTCCATCAGCAACACTTTGGAATTCAACATCAGCTGTTACTTCTAAGTTTTCATCAATGTTGATTTGTGATTCTGTTGCTGCGTTTCTAATTGTTCTTCCTGCAATGTTTGCAAATTGTGAAGAATCACTATAATCTGCTTTCATTAGAGTGAATTCGTCGTATCCATTTACAAATTCCATTACGTTTTCATCAGTGTTTCCTGATCCTGTTGTTGAAGTTGTTCCGCCAACTGTTACGT
>CAYWUL010000016.1:0-16384 GCA_964461205.1 uncultured archaeon
ATGTTTACAATCCTTTATTTTTAATGTAAATGTTCCTACAAGGGTGGGATTTCAAACTCCTTTTACAAATATTACTCTTGATTTAAAGGTTCCAAATAATATGAAGAACTTGCCAGTGATAATTGGTGGAAAAGCAATGGAAGCAACTTTTGGTGAATTCCAAAAAGAAATGGATATTTTTAATGATGCCCTTGCAGAAGTAATGACTGAAGGAGATAATGATGGTCGAATATTTACTTTTCCTATTCCAACATATAATATTACGCCTGACTTTGATTGGAGTGAAGGAAAGTATGATAAGATTTGGGAGATGACTGCAAAATATGGGATTCCTTATTTTGCTAATTTTGTTAATAGTGATATGAGTGCAGATGATGCGCGAAGTATGTGTTGTAGATTAAGACTTGATAATAGAGAATTGAATAAGCGGGGTGGAGGATTATTTGGTAGTGCTCCAATGACAGGAAGCATAGGAGTGGTAACAATTAATTTGGCGCGAATTGGTTATTTAGCTGAAAATGAAGTAGAGTTTTTTGAGAAATTAGGAAGAATGATGGATTTAGCAAGAGATTCCCTTATAATAAAGAGAAAAATGCTTGAAGATCTAACTGAAAATGGTTTGTATCCTTATTCAAAATATTATTTACGAGGAATGAAAGAAACAACAGGTCAATATTGGAAGAACCATTTTTCTACAATTGGTTTGATTGGTATGAATGAGTCTCTAGTAAATTTTATGCAAAAAAATTTGACAACAAAAGAGGGTTCGGAGTTTGCAAAAAAAATAATGTTGTTTATGCGTGATCGTTTAGCTGATTATCAAGAAGAAACAGGCGACTTATATAATTTAGAAGCAACTCCCGGAGAAGGAACTTCTCGCAGATTAGCAAATACTGACAAGAAAAAATATCCTAAGATAATAGTTGCTAATGAATCCAAAGCTAAAGAAGGAGCCCCGGTGTATTACACAAATTCTTCTCAACTTCCAGTAAGTTATACTCACGACTTATTTGATGCTCTTGATAAACAAGATCCATTACAAACATTATATACTGGGGGGACAGTATTCCATATTTTCTTGGGAGAAAAATTACCAAGCCCTGAAGCAGCAAAATTGTTAGTTAAAAAAATCACTAGCAATTATCACATGCCTTATATTTCTTTAACTCCTACTTTCAGCATTTGTCCTATTCATGGATATATTGCTGGAGAGCACGAGTATTGTCCGATTTGTGAAAAAGAAGATGATCCACAAAAAATTACGAAGCAAGGCGTGGTAGGGAAAGAATTAACAAAATAAAAACTATTGAAGGAGATGATAACTATGGTAAAAACAAAATGTGAAGTATATAGTAGAGTGGTAGGATACATTCGACCAGTAGAACAATGGAATGATGGAAAACAAGCAGAATTCAAAGATAGGAAAATGTTTTCTACTAATGAAAGTGAAACGCAAGCAAAAGTTTGCTAAGGTGATAAATATGTTTATTGGTGGGTTAGAAAAAACAACGCTCACCGATTTTCCTGGCAAAGTTGCTTGCATAGTTTTTCTTGTTAATTGTAATTTCAAATGTCCCTATTGTTATAATAAAGAACTAACATCATATCCTCTTTTCAAAAAATCAAAAAGAAAATTAATTCCTGAAGAAGAGTTTTTTTCTTTTTTAGAAAAAAACAAAAAGATGCTTGATGGAGTCGTGATTACTGGTGGAGAACCAACTTGCACTTTAGGAATAATTGATTTTGTTAAAAAAATAAAAAAACTTGGTTTTGCAGTGAAATTTGATTCGAATGGTTCCGAACCAGAAATACTTCGTTATTTAATTAATCATAAGATGGTTGATTATATTGCAATGGATATTAAAGCCCCCTTATCAAAATACAAATTGATCGCGCGTACAAAAGTTCCACAAAGAAATATTAAAAAGTCAATAGAATTAATTTCTTCTTCGAATATTCCTCATGAATTTAGAACAACGTTATATCCAAAATTAGAAATAAGTGATTTTGTTGAAATGGCTTCTTATATTCCTAATGAAAAGTGGTTCTTGCAGGAAATGGATCCAAAGAATGCGTATGAAGGAAATGTAAAAAGAATGAAACCGATGAAGACTGAAAAAACAAAACAGATTTTGGATGCAACAAAGAGCATTACAAACGTTATTCTTCGTTCTTAGAAAACATCTTTTACTGAAAACTCGTTTTCTCCAGAATAAGAATTTGTTTTTTCATAACCAAGAATCTTTATCTTGTTTCCACCAATTTTTTCATTTATTTCTTCAATTATTTTTTCAACGCTTTTTTCTTCTAGTTCTTTTTCTAATTCATCTTTTTGTTTTCCTAATAGTTTTAAAGCATTTTCTCCAAAAAAGCTTGCTCTGATTTCGCCAGTGTCATCTTCTATTGTGCTATTTACAATAAATCTTTTTTCTCCTTTTACTTCTCCACAAGATTCACAAATATTTCCTTCTACTTTTTTTCCGCATTTCTCACACGCAACAAAGAATAGTTTTCTATTTTCAATAGTTTTTATTTTTCCATTAATAATAATATTTTCTCCTTCAACTAATTCATTAATATTTTTTTCAGAAATATTTTCTTTTAATATTTCAACAAGATTTGGCATTGCTTTGTCAGATTTTTTTAACAGAGCGCTGTAACCTAAATTTAGTTCTACTCCAAATAACCCATCTTTTGTGTATGCATTCTTTATTTCTAGGACATCTCCTTCTATAAAATTTTGGACCTCGTCGGCTTTTTCATTCCATGCCGTTGCTCTCAACAGAGCAGTTTCATCCCCAAATTGAAAATTACAAAGCTTTCCCTGCCTTTCTCCATTATTAAATTCTTTGCAGGGAAATCTTCTAACAAGCCTTCCAACAACATTTGCGTTATTCATTCCAGCTTTTAATTCACTAATTTTTTCAAACACTTCATCTTTTTTTTCTAATATTTCTATTGTTCCATTATACCCTAAACTCAATTGTGTTTTTTCGTTATAGCTTGAAACAAAACCATTACTAATTTTTATTCTGCTTCCAATTGTTAGATCATATTTGTCTACTTGGTCGTTCCAAAGCGTAACTCTTACTAATCCACTTTTGTCATCCATTAAAAAAGAACTAACTCTCCCTGTTTTTCCACCTTTTTCAAATTCTTTTACTGGGTAAATATTTTTTATTATTCCTTCAATGTCAACATCTTTCATTCCGTCTTTTAATTCACTGATTTTTGCTTCTATTCCATTTTCTTGTTTTAGTCCTAGTTCTTTCTGAATCATGAATGTTGCACCCTGTTCTGTTAACAACCCAGAAAACTTTTTTACTTTCGCCTGAATAAGTTTATTTATTTCTTCTTCGGTTTTTCCAGTCTTTTCAGAAATTTCTTTGATGAGCTCATTTTTTTCCATATTATATAGATAGCCTTTCAAAGCTTTTTTATAACTAATTATGCAAAAACAATTTTAACTAAAAAAAGTAGTTAACTATGAGCAACCTTTATTTTAAAAGCAAATGTTTATATGTCTCGTTTGCTTACTCTTAATATGTCTAAACCAGTATTTGAACCTTTTTGGGAATTAAAGAGAAAGAACAAAGTTTTGTTTACTCTCATTGTTGCTTTAGCAATTATTCTTTTTTGGAAAGGGGCATGGGGCCTAATGGATGTTATTTTTGATGAATGGTTTTTTAGAGGGCATATTTTTTGGTCAAATCTTGTTGCATTAATTATTGGTTTTAGTGTTATTTCGGCAGCAGGGCTTGTTCTTGAAAAGCTCATATGATGATTTTTATGGTAAATGGAAAAAAGAAGGTTGCTAAAAAAACAGTAAAGAGAAAAGTTGCTATAAAAAAAGTAACAAGCAAAAAATCTTCAAAAGGATCCGGGCTTGGTAGTGGGCCAATGAGTATGACACTTGGTTTGTTTGGAACAAAACTTTCTTTTAGGAAAAAGAAAAAAAATTAAAACATTATTGAGTATCATTTAGAATTAGTTTTGTTTCCTAGAATTTTTTTATTTTAATTTTATTTGTTTTTATTCTTACTTTTGTTTTAATCTTTTTCTATTATCCATCCAAGTTTTGCAAACATTATTAGCATGATTATTGCAATTAAAACCATTAGCCCTATTACAAATAAGAACGCATTGCTTTGTGTTTGTAATGGCAAACCAATATTCATTCCATAAATACTTGAGATAACAGTTAACGGCATTGCTATTGTAGCAATTATTGTAAGCACTTTCATTATTTGATTCATTTTGTTTGAAATAATACTTAAATGAGCATCAATAATATTTGAAAGTAATTCTCTATATGTATCAGTCATTTCATCAAAATGGAGTATTTCTTCATATAGTGGCAATGCTTCTCGATATAGGGATTTGTTTTTTCTTGAAATAGATCCAACAAGTCTCAAATAACTCTTGTTGATTTTTCTTAATTGCATTACTTTCTTTTTTGTGATAAATATTTTTGGAAGGGTTTTTTTTGTTTTGCCTTCAACGATTTTATTTTCCAATATATCAATATCTTTTTCTATTTGTTCTTGAAGGGAATATAATTCTTGTATATAATCTTCTAAAATTTCGATAATAAATAATTCTGGTTTATGTGCTTTGCTAGCATTTTTTTCTAAAATATTAATAAATAAATTGTCTCTAGAAATGCTCATGCAATAAATCTTTTTTGGCGAAATGAGAATGTTATTAGTTATTGTTTTTATTTTATTTTTTTCAATCATGAGTGTTTGTATTTTGCACAAAAATCCTTGGGGGGTTTCTAAAAACCCACTTTTTTTGTCCATTTTTAATAAATCTTTTTCAATGACGCTTTTTTCAGTGGTTGTTGTTCTATCAACAAATTCTATTAAAACACTGTTTTTAGCCATGATAATTATATGGATTTTCCCTTTATAATTAGTTTTGTTTGCCAAATAGAATCCTTTTTATACTTGTTTTTTCCATAACATTGTAGTATGACTAGTGGAAAAGTTTACACGGCACTATTGAGTCAATTAAAGGAAGAAGCAGGTGCTTTATTTCTTGTTATTGACCCGCCTAACCAAACTCCTGAGCAAGCCGCCAAGGTATCGAAGATTGCTGAAGATGCTGGTGCAAAAGCAATTGCTGTTGGTGGTTCTCTTGGTGCGCAAGGGAGAGTATTAGATGATACATTAGTTGCAATAAAAGATGCATGTTCTATTCCAGCAATTCTTTTTCCAGGAAATATTGCTACTCTTTCAAAACTAGCTGACGCAGTGTATTTTATGTCAATGCTTAACAGTAACGATCCTTATTATATTTCTGGAGCACAAGTTGCTTCTTCTTTTCCAATAAAAAAAATGGGAATAGAAGTCATTCCCACATCTTATATTATTGTTGAACCGGGTAGGGCAGTTGGATTTATGGGGCGAGCACAATTAATTCCTCGTAACCTACCATATTTAGCTGCTGCAAATGCTCTTGCAGGACAATATATGGGTTCAAAATTAGCCATATTAGAATCTGGTGGCGGAGCACCACAACCAGTAACAAAAGAAATGATTATTGCAACAAAATCAGCAATTGATATTCCTTTGTTAATTGCTGGCGGCGTAAGAACACCAGAATTTGCTTTTGATTGTATCTCTTCCGGAGCAGACATAATACATGTTGGTTCTGCGATAGAAAAAACGAACGGCGGAACACAGGCAAAAAACAAATTACAAAAAATGTGTCAAGCAGTAAAAAAAGGTGCAAAAGCAAAACAATAACTCTTTGGGTCTTTTTTTGTTTTAAAAGAATTAATTTTTTGTGTCGCTATCAATTTCTTTTAGTTCTTCTAATGTTTCTGTTATTGCTTCTTCGATAGTATATTTGTGTTTGAAACCAATCTTTCCAATTTTTTCTATAATATATTTTCTGTTTTTCTTTAAGTGTCTAATATTATCAGAACTAATTAAATCGTTTCCAATTAGTTTTCCAATTATTATTGCTATTACTTCAGGAATACTAAACATTCTTTCTTTTAATTCCATGATTCCTTTTGTTTTTTTGCAAAACTCGCGTAATGTCCATTGTTCTTTTCCAGCAACCAAATAAATTTCTCCAGGTTCTCCTTTTTCCATCACAGTTATTATTGCATTGATTAATTCTCTAACATATATTATTTGAAAACTGTTTTTTCCTGAACATGGTAATGGAAAACCTTTCTTTAATATTTTAAACATCTTTTTCCAATAATCATTTGCCCCAAGTATCATTGCGCTTCTAACTATATTCACAGAGATTTCTTCTTGATGTTGTAACACAATGTTTTCTGCTTCTACCTTGCTTTTTTCGTAATTATTTTCTGGGATTACTTCACTGTCTTCACTAATAGACCCTTTTTGTTTTCCATATACCCCTGTACTCGACAAAAAAACAAATTTTTTTATTCTTGCATTAACACTTTCTTCAATAAGGTTTTTTGTTCCAGTTACATTAACTTCCCATAGTTTTTGGTTGTTATTTTCGATTATTGCTGCTAAATGAATTACAACATCAATTTTTTTCAGAGAGTCTGTTATTTGTGCTCTGTTTAAAATATTTTTTCCATTTGCAAGATCAAATTCAAACACGTTGTGTTTTCTATTCTTTAATTCTGAAACAAGTTCTTTTCCAACAAAACCGTTTGCGCCGGTAACAAGTATATTCATACAAATCCTTACTCTTTTCTATTTAAAATTCCTTCTAATTCTTCTCAACATTAACTAATTTTATACAAATAATAATATTTCAAAAAAATAGGGCACCAAGATTGCAAATAATGTTCCGATAAAAATGAATGGCCCAAATTTTGGTAGGTTTCTCAAAACAAACACTTCTTTGATTCCGTGTTTTTTCAAAAGAATAATTTCTTTTTCACCCAAAAGATTTTTTCCTTTTAACAATTTCAAAATGTGTTTATTGTTTTGTTCGCCTAACACTTCATCTTCTTCTAATTCTTTTAACTTAACGTTTTTCTCGAAAAACTCTTCTTTGATTCCTTTTTGTAATGCAACGAATAATAATCCTAGCATGAATGGAATTCCAATTAAATAAACAAATACAAGACTAACTAGTGCCATTGTGCTCATAAAAAACAAATACACTATAATAACAACCCCCAGCAATAATGCTCTTCTAATTCCTTCTCTTTCTCTCTTCCATTTGATTCCAATTCGCGTGTATTTTATTGTATAATAAATAGAGTAAAACATTATTGCTGTTATTGCAGAAATTATTGCTATTGTTGTTAAAAAATCAATATTATTAAATGGGTTTAATAAAGCAAGTCCTGTAAATATTTTTACATCCCCTCCTCCAAGTTTTCCAAATTTGTATGCAATTAACAGGCCCAAAAAAAGGATTACCCCGCTAATAATATTGAACCACTGCATTTGTATTAAGCTCAAAATTATTCCAATGATTATCATTGGATAAGTTATCCAATCGTATATGTAACCTGTTTTTGTATCAGTGGCTCCGCCAACAAAGGTTCCTCCGACCAAGACGATTTGTTGTATTAGATTAATCATTTATTTCAACCTAAACTTTTTTTTCAATGCTTTTTTTCCTTGCATTTGTCCTAGCATTTTTCCTAGATCTTTTTCGCCCATTTTTTGCATTCCTTTTTCGCTCATTCCTTTAAATCTTTTAAACATTTTTTTCATTTTTTTAAATTGTTTTATTAGTTCGCGAACATCTTCTACTTTTTTTCCTGATCCTTTTGCAATCCTTTCAATTCTTCCTCTGTTCATTAGGTCTGGTTCAAGTCTTTCTTTTTCTGTCATTGAATCAATTATTATTCCAAAAGAATCCATTTTTTCTTGTCCCATGTCCATTGCTTCTTTTGGTAATTTGGCTCCAAATCCAAGCATGCCTGCAACCTTTGTTAATGAGCCCATTTTTTTTGTTGCTTTTAATTGTTCATAAAAAATTTTGTAATTAATATTTCCTTTCATTATTTCTTCTGGATTCATTTGGTCCATGTCTATTTCTCTTGCTTTTTCTAGTAACCCTTCTAAGTCTCCATAACCCATTACTCTTGATAAAAATCTGTTTGCATCAAATGCTTCAAAATCGTTTATTTTTTCGCCTGTTGAAATAAAGTAAACACTTGCGCCGGTTTCATTGCATGCTACTAGTGCTCCTCCGCCCTTACTTGATCCATCCATTCTTGTAATGATTACTCCGTTTATTCCTACCGCTTTATGGAATGCCTGTGCTTGTTTTTTTGCTAGATTACCAATGTCGGCTCCTAACACTAACCATTTTTCGTCTGCTTCAAACACAGAATCAATTTCTTTGATTTCTTTTGTTAACTCAGCATCTAAGCCACTTCTTCCTGCACTGTCACAAATGATTAGATCGTATCCTTTGAATTTGCTAAGTCCTTCTTTCACTATTTTTGCTGCGTTTTTTTCTTTTTTTATTCCAAAGAAATCTATTTCTGCTTGTTTTGCATTTGTTTCTAATTGTTCATAAGCAGCAGGTCTATAAGTGTCGGCAGCGATCACTCCTACTTTTTTACCTCTTTTTTTATACCAAGAGCCTAGTTTTCCTGCAGCAGTTGTCTTTCCTGCACCAAATAAACCACACAATAAGAGCTTTTTTGGTTCATCAGGAGCTTTTTTGCCCCCCATCATACCAACTAGCTCGTCATAAATAACTTTTGTGACGTGTTCTCGTTGACTTAATTTTCCGCTGTCCTCAAAAGCTTTTTTTTCAATTCTTTTTGATAAATCCAAGACAATATTGATTTCTACGTTTGCTCCGATTAATGCTCTTTGTATTTCTTTTATTGCTTCTTTTACAACTTCTTTGTCGATTGCTCCCGCTCCAGAAATCTTGTCCATGGCTTTTCTTAGTTTTTCTCCAAGCATGTAATCACTTCGTTTTAACCGATTTTAGTATTAAAATATTTGTTTGCAAACAATTTTAAAATGCCTTAATCTAATCATTTTTTGGATTCTTGTTTAGGGAAATCCTTTTTAATAAGTTTATTATTGAATAATTAAAGGTGGTGTTTTTATGATAGAATTAATTATTGCGGGAGTAATTGTTTTAATCGTTGTAATAATAATTGTTGCACTTGCTGCAATCTATAATTCCTTGGTTTCTACAAAAAAACAAGTAGAAAATTCTTGGGCACAAATAGATGTACAATTAAAACGAAGAACAGATTTAATTCCTAATTTAATTGAAACAGTAAAGGGCTATGCTAAATTCGAGAAAAAAGTTCTTACAGAAGTAACAAAAGCAAGAACAGCAATTATGTCAGCAAAGACTCCTAAGCAAGCTGCTCAAGGAGAAAACATGCTTTCTGGAGCATTGAAAACAATTTTTGCTGTTGCGGAATCTTATCCTGCTTTGAAAGCTAATGAAAACTTTAAATCATTACAAGAAGAATTAGCTTCAACAGAAAACAAGATTGCTTTTGCAAGACAATTCTACAATGACATGGTAATGAAGTGGAATACAATGATTCTACAATTTCCAACAAATATTGTAGCAAACATGTTTAGCATGAACAAAGAAAGTGAATTCTTTGAAGCAACTGCTGAAGAAAAGAAAAACGTAAAAGTTGATTTTTCAGATTTGAGCAAGTGAAAACCAAAGGTTTTCGCGTTACAAAATAGTTGTAAAAACTATTTTGTTCAAGTAAATTGCTCAAATACTTTTCTTTTTTCAAAAAGTTTTTAGGTGTTATGATGGTAATAGATTTTTATTCACAGATTTCTCATAACAAAAAAATGACCTATCTGTTATTTCTAATGTTCTTTATTTTAATTGGAATTCTTTCATATGTGATTTCTCTTGTTCTTGAATTCGCTTTTGGAATTGGGTTTATTTTTATTTTTTCGATTTTTGGTTTTCTTGCAATTTTGTTTGCAATAATTTCTTATTATAATTCTGACAAAATAGTTACTTCTATTTCTGGAGCAAAAGAAGCTCCGCGAGAACAATTCAAACAAGTATATAATATTATTGAAGAACTTACTCTAGCATCTGGTCTGCCAATGCCAAGAGTATTTGTAATTAATGATACTGCGATAAATGCTTTTGCGACAGGAAGAGATCCACAACACGCAGTAGTTTGTGTTACTAAGGGTTGCTTAACTCGTTTGAATAGAGACCAATTACAAGGGGTAATTGCTCATGAATTATCGCATATAAAGAATTATGATATTCGAACAATGACTATTGCAACAGTGTTGGTTGGAATTGCAGTGCTACTTTCTGATTTAATGTTTAGAATGTTTATTTATGGTGGTTTTCGTGGTTCGAGTAACTCGCGCGATTCAGGCGGGCTAATAATTGTTGTTATTGTTGTTTCAATTATTTTGGCAATTCTTACTCCCATTATTGCAAAGATGATTACTTTTGCTATTTCTCGTAAGCGAGAATTTGCTGCTGATGCTTCTGCTGTGCAAATGACTCGTAACCCTCTTGGTCTTGCATCTGCACTTGAAGTAATTTCTAAAGATACTGAACCATTAGAAGCAGCAAACAAGGCTACAGCTCACTTATATATTGCTAATCCCCTTAAGGGACAAAAATTATGGATGAAATCTTTATTCTCAACTCACCCTGATATAAATGACAGGATACGCGCTTTAAAGGGGTAGTAATTTTCGTTGTGCTCTTTCTTGGTAAGTTGGTAATCCAAGTTCTTTGTATAATGTATTTACCTTTACAACATTCCATATGTGTGAAATCCCAAAGTGTTCTCCAATTTCAACCCCTGATGGAAACCGTTTCTCTTTTTTGATAATATTATTTATATAGATTTTAAATTCATTTTTCCATATTTCCAAAATTTCGGGGTCTGGGTTGCTAGCACGAGGACCATTCATGTTTTTAGTCCAAATTGGAATTTTTAATATTTTGTAAATTTCAAATAAGCTGTTAAAGTAAGTGTATAAATCAAGATGTAATTCTTTCAGAATTTCATTATATCTTGGTTTTCTGTTGTAAATATGGTATTCTAATTTAACATAATCCAATATTTGTTGTTTTTTAATTTGTTTATGTTTAGTTGTTCTGTTTATTGAATAAGTTTTGATATAATCAAGTTGTTTTTTACTTTCTTTGCCCAAAATAGCAGCAAGTTGTTCATAAAAAATAATACAAATTTTATCATCATAAGATATTTTTGTATCTTGAAGCATAGTTGTTGTAATAATTATCGCTCGCTTTAAATTTTCTTTTTTTATAAATCTTTTTACTTGGCAGATATCCCGTATTTTTAATTTCTCTTGCGAGTTGTAGGCTTTGAGTTCAATTCCTATCCGTGAATTTTTTTGTTTGGCTACTATATCTATTCCTCTTTCGTTTGCTTTTCGAAATGTAACAAGCGAGAGTCCAAATTTTTCTAAGTTTTTTAGAACTAGGGTGAGCAAAATAGTTGCTTTTTTGTATTTTAATTCTTGGCTTACTTCTTGTTTATATCTTATTCCAGCAGAGTTATACAATTCTTTGATTCCTTCAAATAGGTCATCAAGTTTGAAATGAAAATTTCTTTCTAACTCTCTTCGTGAAGGAAAATGACCCGTCTGTGTTTCTTCTTTAATATATTGTATCAATTCTTGTTTGAATTCTTCTTTTGAGCTGTTTGGGCGTTTAGATTTATAAAATAAGTATTTATATTTCACTATTACTTTGTGTTTTTATTTATTTAATTTTTTTTGGGACTTCTGTGCCGGTCAAAAGAATTAAAGCATTGAAAGGATAGTTTTTTTGATTTTTTAAAAATTAGAAATCAATTAGAGTAAAAATAATTTTTCCTTTTGAGTTTACGTCCACTAATATATTTCCTGCATAAGTATCAATTTCTAAATCAAGTGTTCTTAATCTTTGTCTCATCTCGTGATCAGCCGCTTCGCATTTTTCATACAATTCTATTCCAGCAAGTCCAGATTTTTTCATTACACTTCTTACTTTTGGATGTATTTTGTGTATGTACAATTGAAGTACTTCAGATCGAGTTGGTAGATTATAATACAATTCAAGACGGTTTTCGTTTGGTGCAGGATATCTTTTTGAAACTTTTAATTCATAACTATTCCCTTGGGCTTCTTTTAAGTGTTTTATTAGTTCACGTCTTCGTTGTTTTTCAGCATAATGCTCTTCAATATTCCTACTATCTTTCACAATTACTTTTTTTCCCCTAAGTCTCCCTCTCCAAACTAATTGTCTTTCTCCAGAATTAGAATTTCTTATTAATTGTGGATAAAACGAAAGTCGTGTTTTAATCCTTCTAAAAACTCTTTTTATGGATGGATTTTTCATATTTAAATTAGATAATTCTATTTATTATATATTTCGGAGTGAACTCTTCAAAATCAGTATATTCTTGTCCTGTTCCAATATAGAGTATTGGTTTTTTTAGAGTGTATAATAAAGAAATTGTTGTTCCGCCTTTTGCATCAGTGTCCATTTTTGTTAAAATAAATCCGTCTATTCCGACCATTTCGTCAAATTCTTTTGCCATGTCAATTAATCCTTGTCCAGTGTATGCTTCGCCTACATATATTTTTAGATTTGGTCTTGCTACTCTTTCAATTTTTTTTAATTCTTCCATCAAGTTCTTGTTTGTTTCTTGTCTTCCTGCACTATCAATTAATACTACATCAATTTTATTTGCTTCTGCACTCTTTACAGCATCAAAAGCGACCGCTGCCGGATCCGCACCATAATTTTGTTTTATTACTTTTACATTTAGTTTGTCTGCGTGTTCTTGTAATTGATCGATTGCTCCTGAACGAAACGTATCACTAGCTGCCCAAATACTTGTCAGTTTATTTTTTTGAAAATAATAAGTTAGTTTTGCAATCGAAGTTGTTTTTCCTGCTCCGTTCGGCCCCAACATTAATATTTTGTATGGCTTTTTTGCTTTTTTTATTTCTTCTAATAAATTGATTTTTTGTGTTGTCATCATTTCTTCAAGAATTTCTTTTATCAGTTCTTTCAAAAAGTTATCAAGGTTTTTTATTGATAGTTTTTGTCCAACAATCCTTTCTTTTATTTTTGTGGTTATTTCTTGTGCAGCATCTTGTTCAACATCACTCTCTAACAAACTTAATTCTAATTCTTCTAATAATTCTGTTACATCGCCTTCGTGTATTTCTACTTTTCCTGAAAAAAATCCTTTTAGTCTTCCTGTTTTTCCAACTCTTGCCCTTAGTTCTCTTTTATCTTCATCAACTTTTTTAACTTCTATATCTCGTGGTTTTTCAAATACCTTTTCTTCTTCTATTTCCTTTCCTTCTGCCTCTTCTTCTTCAAACGGGTCTTCTTCAACTTTTTCTTTATCACTAGAACCGGTGTCTTTTTCTTCTTCGATATTTTCTAATTTATTGATAAGCTCTTTTGAAAGAATTTCTTTTTCTGTTTGGTCTTCCAAGATTTCTTCTTTTTGTATAGTCTCAAGTGCATCCTTGTCTTCTTTTTCTATTTCTCTTTGTATTTCTTCAAAAATAGCTTTTTCTCTATCTTCTTTTGTTAATTTTTGTTTTTCTTTTTTTTGGGGTTTTTCAATTAATGTTTCTTTTTCTTGGATTGGTTTTTCAGTAATAATTTCTTCTTTTTTTTGTAGTGTTTTATTTTCTATTTCTTTAGTGTTAATTTCTTTTTCTCTTGGTGATTCTTCAACTTCTTTTGTTTTTTTGTCAAGATTATGTTTTAGTTTGTCTCCAAAATTTGACAGTTTCTTTTTTAATAATCCAAACATTTTATTTCACACTAATATTTTTTCTTTTTTCCATTTCGATTTGGTTTAATAATGCTGAAAGTTGCCCTAAGTTAGCTTCTGATTTTGCCACATCTATACTAACTTTTTTTACTTGTTCTTCTAAGTTTTTGTGTTTTTCTTCTAACCACACAATGGTGTCCTTTATTTTTGCATCTCTGAAACCATTTTCTGAAAAAGTTCTTTTACAATTTTCAGTCTCGTTTATTTCTGCCTCAACTAATACTCCCGGTCCAAGTCTTACAAGTATTTTTCCTGGTTTTTTTTCTATCTCTTTTAAAGAAGCTATTGATTTTAAAACATCGATTAAAGCATTTTCCAAGTTTCCTAAATAAGTTCTTTTGTTTTGTAATAATGCGTCTTCTTGTTGTGCTAGTTGTATTATTTGTCTTTCTGAAAGTGTTTGTTTCATTTTTTTGCCTCCTTTATTTCGCTAATTGTAATATTTCTTCTTGCGATCTTTTGTTTTCCGCCAAAAAGAGAGTAGATTTTTTCTCTTGCCATTTTTTCGTTTTCTGCATTAAGTAATTTAGTGTATCCTTGGTCTTCCCCTTGTTGTTTGAATGTTCCTTTTATCTCAAATTTCATTTTTATTCCTCCTATTCAAGTGCTTCTTCTATTCTTGCTAATTCATGTCCTGTTGTGTGTTCTCCAACCAAGATCCCTTTTGAGTTAGCTATTACAGAGTTTCTTACAAACGCGTCTCCTGTGTTAGCTGTTGAAGAACCCCCTTTAATATTTAGTGCTTGTTGTATCTTTTTAATTTCTTCCATACTGCTGTTTGGATTAACTAAAAAGGATTTGTTTGTTAATAATATTGAAGAACCCACAGCATCGGTTTTTGCAATATTTGTTTGTATTATTTCTAGCCCTGCTTTTTGTATTTGTTTCACGTCGTTCTTGTTTAATGTTTGTGATAATATTGCGTGTGTATCATTCATTTCTAATAAATTTCCGAGTGCGTGTTCTGTTTCAATTATTCTTACTTTCATTTCTTTTTCAATTTCTTTGATTTCTTTTTCTAATACAAAGCTTGGCAAAATAATTTCGTTATTGTTCATTTTTCCGAAAACCGCTAATAATGAAGAATCATACAAACTGATTTTTACTGTTCTTACTTCTAGTGTTTCTTGTATTATGTCTTCTGTTTTTTTATCTATTGAATGTGGGACAAAACAAACTGTGTCGTTGGTTATTGCAAATAAACCAATGTAGTCGCTACCCATCAATCGTATTCTTTTTATGTTCATAATAATTAGAGTAAGTTGTTTAATTTATTTCTTTTCTTCGCCGATTTCGTCCGGCGGGTTCGAGGCAGTATTTTCGCTTTTTTCTGTCTTTTTGTCTTCAGTTTTTTTTTCTTCTGAGTATTTTTTTGTTTCAACAGTTCCCTTTTCCGCATTTTCCTTTTCTTCTTTTGGAGTCTCTGTTTTCTTTTTCATTTCGTCAATCTTTTCTTCTATCTTGCTTTTCTTTCCCTTGTTCTTTTTTTCTTCTTTTATTTCTATTTTTTCATCTGGTAAATATACTCTTACTTCTTTTCCATCAATTATTCTTACTTTTATTTTTCTAATTCCTTTAAACAATCCTCTTGCCCATAATGCTTCGTTTACACCATTACTAATTTTTATGTTGTCGTTCTTGGTTTCTTTTCTTACTGCTTTTTTTAATGTGTATATTGCTGAGTTTGCTCTCTTTGTGGCTGGTTTTTCGAATATTTTTCTCAAGTTAATAGTAACAATTTTTTCTTTCTCAGCCATTTTATTTCACCTTATTTATGATCTCCGCTCTTAATAGTTATTCTTCCTTGTTTTCTCTTGTGTTTTTTATGTCTGTCTCCAATCTCAATGTTTTTCCATGTTCTTTTTTGTCTTGCATTCCAAAGTCGTTCTCCGGCTTTTTGCATTAACCATACGGGTGCGCTTGTGAGCCCTGAACCTATTTTTTTTCTTTCACTTATTTGAAAATCTTTAAAGTCTTGATCTTTGTTACTGCTCATTTTCTCCCTCTTTCTTCTTTACTTTATGTGATTCTTTTTTTTCCTTTGCTTCTTTTTCTTTGTCGTGAATTGCTTTTTCTTGTTTTCTTAATTCGTCTTGTACTTCTTTTGCTTTGGCATCTTCTTTTTTCACAACTTTCTTTGTAATGTATTTTCCTTCTTCAATATTTTTGGCAACAAGTTTTGATAATTCGTTTAAGAATTTTTGTCCTTTTGGACTAACTTGTCTTCCTCTTGGTTTTGCTCTTTCTAAATATCCTGCTTCTTCTAGTTTTTGTAAAGCACTTCTAATAACTTTTCCACTTGCTTTGTGGTGATGTTCTGTCTTTACACCTTTTCTTTGTCTTCCACCATAATAAGTTCGTAATCCTTCTGAACCAATAACATTCCATTTGTATGCTCTGTACAAAATACTGCCCATTCTTACATAGAACCAATCTTGTCTTTGAGGAGCCCTTTCTCTATTTACTCCAGTTTTAACATATCTTACAAATTCTGGTTCTTTGATTTCTACCTTTAATTTAGTAGCAACTTCTTCAATCAAGTATTTTGATGGTATGTCATATATTCCCATTATTTTTCACCTTTTTTCAGTGCTATTTGTTCAACTCTTTCGAGGAACCATTAGCTCTACA
>CAYWUL010000017.1:0-14522 GCA_964461205.1 uncultured archaeon
AATGCAATATTACTGTATGTTAAGCAAAGATTATATTTTGGGTTTGGTTGAAGGGGAAGGTTGTTTTAGTGTTACTATTCAAAGATATATTGATAGGAAGCCAAGGAAGACAAATAAGAAAAGTAATATCAAAAATCCTTACTTATTTAGAGTAAATCCAACATTTAGAATTACTCAAGCTGAAGATGATGGTTTTGAAGCATTAAAACGGATCAAAGAAACTCTTGGTTTTGGTCGTTTTCAGATACAAAAGCGACCAGATAAAGAAGGTAATTCAAGAACGGCAGTTCATTACTATACACAGGGTCTTAATGAATGTCTTAGGATAAAAGAGTATTTCTATGGGTTAGAATTCCTTACTAATAAAGGAAAAAGCTTTGAAAAATGGTGCCAATGCTTAAAATTAATACAAGAAAAAAAGCACTTAACAAAAGAAGGAATATTGCAGATTTGTGATATTAGGGATTCAATGAACTTTAGAAAAACAAAATGTAAATGGACTAAAGAAGAAATAGAAAAGGTATTTGAAGTAAATCCCATTCATCAAACGGCACATTTTGATCCAAACCAGACAAGTTTTCTACATAACAATTCTTTTGATCAAAAGTCCTTTTTAGAAAAGAAACCTGGGAATAATAAAGCTTCAAGAAAGGTTCTCGTACAAACAGAACTAGCCTAACTATTAATTAAACGCATTTTAAAGCACTTTGCTTCCACCCCAATAGTGGAATAATGTGCCAGTTAGCTGATTCTAGCCATTCTAAGCTATTTAAGCCCATATTCATCTCCCCAAACACGAGATACAGCAAAACCTCTCTTATACTGCATTTCGCCCTCGCAAAATAATAGGTTTTTGAAAAAAAAGGTGGCTAAAAATTATTAGTGGAAGTATCACTCCCTTCAAAAATAAAAGAGACACAAAAGCGTTATGTATAAGACTTTCGTTAGATGGTCGAAAAACGAGGTAAAAAATTAAATACTTCAGAAGGATAAATTTAATATGCCTGCAATAAAAGAACCCATAAGAAAAAGACAACGAATTCCAGAGTTATCTTTAGAAGAACAAAGGATAGATAGACAAGAGAGAGGGAAAAGCGCTATAAAAGAAATTGATGCCATGTTGGCAGACAAAACCCTCAAAAAAGAGCTAAGACAATCATTAATACTATACAAGAGAAGAATAATGGTCCAACTAAAAAAGTAACCCTGTTATAGAAACACCCCTCAATTAATTGTGACAAAAATTATTAAAAAATACAATCGGCACTTTTGAAAAATGTCCTAGAAATTGTGTCTTTTTAGTAAATTTTAATAACAAATAACAATAAATCCATTTTGCATAAACCGCCCAAAAAAGCCTTGTTATGTATATAAAAGATACATAACAGTATTTTTAACTTTGAAGAAGAGTGCGCAACCTACGCCTAATCCTTGAATCAATACCAACATCTCCAAAAATAGTTTGTGAAGAAACCTTATTTTGTCTCATCAAAAAAATAACCTGTTTTTTTGCCTCAAGTGGGTCTAGCATACTTGTCTTTTTAATTAGATCAACCACGCCCTGAATCTTTTTAGGTCGTTGCCTATATCTAACAACCCTTGTTTTTATTACAGGCTTAACAACTTCTACTTTTTTTCTTGGTTTACGTGGAGGCCGATCTAGTCGATTAACCAAGTTAGAATTAACCATTTTATTTCTTCTATTTACAGACCTTAATAGTCCGGCAGATGCTGGAGACATAAATAGAGTGTTACTCTCCACCTTAATAAACATTCCAAAATACTAAAAAACAGATTATTTCCAAAGGAAAAAGATTATTTCCCCCATCTTCTTGCCGGCGCTTGAATAGCTCGAATTAATTTTCTCTTTCCCGCACCCTTTGCAATATTCTCCGCATGAATACTTCTTTCTCTTTGTTTTTCTTTAAGCATTAACCTAGCATCCATTTGTGCATTTGGATGAAAAAAAATTGATTTAAAATACGGAGCACGAGTAACAACTTTATCAACTAATTCTTTTTTCTTATTTTTAGGAACAAGCATTTCCAAAGCAGTTTCTAAACCCCATTTATTAGCCCGCTGGATTTCTCCCATACTCAAATCCTTATACCTTACACCTTGACTAGCACACATTAAATCAAGCCATCTCCCCTGTGCTTTAAACAACGGATCTAGTGCCTGCATGTGTATCGCACGAATAGCTTTTGAACCAAGATTAATACCAATTCCACCAACCCTAAATTCAAATGGCCAAATCCTTTCATATTGTTGAGCAGTCGCCATCAAAGTTTTTCTTGGATTGCGAACAGTATCAATCATTTTTCTTAAAGTTGTTTCTGGAAATTTTATTATATCGGCATCAAGAGAAAGCATTATTGTTGCCCCCATCCTTTTAGCAGTTGACGCGCCCACAATAAACGCTTGCCTCTTCCCTTCATTCTTTAAATGAGAAACTACCGTGGCACCATATCGTTCAGCAACTCTTGCAGTCATATCCTTGCTACCATCATTAACAACAACTATATCATGAATTAGTCCTTTGGCTTTGAAAACATTAAGAATTCTCAAAGTTCTCTTTATTGCCCTCTGTTCATCTTTTGCTATTATTACAGCAATTATTTTTTCCATAAATATATTCTGTTCCAAGTAATATAAAAAATAGTTGATGTGTATAATGCTAAGTGGGTTGACTAAACTATTATTTTGATTAAAGAATTAAATAAACAATTACAAGATTTTCAATTTTCTTAATTCTTTGAATACTTGTTTATTATCTTCAAATTTGAGTGTTTTCATTCCAAGTTTTTTCACTGCTTTAAAATACTCTTCATTGTCATCAATATACAATATTTCGCTTCCTTTTACACCAAGAACGGATATTGCTCTTTCAAAAATCTTTGGATCCGGTTTTGCCAAACCAACCCTACAAGAAAGAAACAAAGCTGGTTTAAAATAAAAGAACATTTTTTGTCGTTGATGGTATTGTGCAGTAACATCAAAAAGATTAGAGATTAAACCAATCTTAAACTTCTTTTTTATCTCAATTATTTTTCCAAACAAATCAGTGTTCATTTTTACATTCTGAGAATACACTTTTTCCCAAATAGTCATTAATGTCAAACTATCATACTCTAAATCAAATCTTGTCCTAATAGAATTACAAAACTCTTTTACCGAAATTTTTCCAAGAATCAGTTTTTCATGGTTCTCTTTTTCTATTTGTTTTAACAAATCAAAATCTATTTTGAGTTCTTTAGCAAATGCCTTTAAAAAAACATTAAGATCGTTAAAAGCTATGACCCCACCAAGATCAAAAATCACTGCCTTAATCATATAATAAATAGATAACAAAAGATTAAATGCTTGTTGTTTAAATTCACTTATTTAAATTGTAACAAAATTTATTTACAAACTACAAAAGAGACAATATCTTAGGAGCAACCTCTTTTGGAATAATCCTATGTTTAATAAGCTCCCTAACTCTTTTTTCATTAGCTTCTAACTCAACCCCAATATTTTTGAAAAACCGATTAGAAAATCTTACATAATCTTCCCAATTAGTTATTCCCAAATGGTTTGAATCGGCACCCCTAAATACAATACTTGGTCTTTGTGATTGTACATTTATGTGTTTTTCAGCATTACCTTCATTTATAACAAATCCACCGTGTTTTTTTATAAAAAAATCCATAGTATAAATTTTTCCTCCATGCACAAATTCTACAGCATCATGAAAAAGCCATTTTTGTCTAAGCGAATCAAATCTTAATCCTCTTACTAACCAAGAAGATATTCCCGCGCCGTGCAAAACAGCAATTGCTAAATTACTTCTTTCCACACAATGAAAATCACCGACAGTAATCTTTTTTCTCAACGCATGTCCCGCCGACATTCTAAACAATCTTGTTTTGAAATCAGCCCTACCTTCTTCATAAGGTAGTTGTTCTAAAACAAATTTAGCAATATTATGTGCAGCGGTTAACCTGTCCCCAACAAAAGTATTAGCAATACTTTGAATTCTAGAAGTAACTCGTGCATTTTTCTTTAGTTTTTCCCTTTTCGGAAGTCTTGGTTTACCCATATAAAAAATACTCTTTGAGAGTTAATAAGAATATTGTTATGTATACAAATTGTTTTCTTGCCCGTCTTTTTGTTTCCTTAGATATAAAAACAATTCCTAATTTGTTTTAATAATGGAAAACAAAATGAAACTAAATCCTTTACTTGAAAATTTACTAAAAGATAAAGTAATTGCAGTTACAGGCGCAGGTTCCGGTTTAGGACGAGCAATCTCCCTTGGACTAGTTTTTTCAGGAGCAAAAATTGGCCTAATAGATATTAACAAAGAAGCAATTGACTCATTAGAAAAAGAAATTAACACAAAAGAAGAAGTATCAATTGCTTTACAAGCATCAGTTACTTCTCAAGAAGAATTAGAAAAGGTCTATAATAAATTAATTGAAAAATTTGGTTCTATTGATGGTTTAGTTAATTGTGCAGGCATTGCTCGCCTAGGAACAATTGATTCTTTAACAGAAAAAGATGTTAAATTATCAAACGACATTAACATCAATGGTTATTTTTTGAATACTAACATAGCGTCAAAAAAAATGATCGAACTTGGAAAAAAAGGAGCAATAATTAACATTTCTAGCGCATCAGCAAGAGGAGCATCAAAAGGATCTTCACTATACGGAGTAGCAAAAGAAGCACAATGTTCAATGGTAAGAAGTTTCGCTCTAGATTTAGGAGAAAATGGAATCCGCGTAAATGCATTATTATTAGGAGATTTATTTGGAGACGAAGAACTAGGAATTTCTTCTGCGATTTGGAACAAAACTTATTTTGAAAAAAAAGCAATCGATAAAGGTTTGATTCAAAAAGATGATCCCAGATTACAAGAAGAAAAACTGAATTCAGAAGTTAGAGCAATGGTTGTAAACCATTATGTTTCTCGAACAGCCTTACAAAAACAAATCATTTATCAGGATGTAATAAATCAAATTATTTTATTGAATTCTGACCTATGTTCAAAAATAACCGGCGAAAGTATTTCTATAACTAGTGGAAACCCTTCAGCTTTTTCTAGATAAAAGAAAATAAAAACTCTTAACTACACACACATAATATGAGCAAAAAAGAATTCTTGGTTAGAAAAGCAAAATCTTCAGAATTAGACTGGCTTTTTAAAAACCAAGATTTATTTTCTGAAGCGTATCAAATTTCAGATGGACCATTAAGAAAAGAGTGGCCTTGTTTTGTAATGGTTGATGGAAAAAATATAATAGGATACAGATATTTTGAATTCCATGAACAAGGCGGAGAGGTCCATGCATGGGTTGGAAAAACTTGTCTAAAAGAAGGATATACTGGAAAAGGGCTTGGAAACCAATTAGTTGGCCACTCAAATAGATTACTCCATTCAATGAAATTTGACGAGTTGCACACCCACGCACATAATCCTCGGGCAAAAAAATTCTGGTTACGTTTTGGATACAAAAAAGTTGGCGGGGTTCCAATAGATGTTAAAGGAAATACTAAATTTCGTTTGGATTTAAAACAACAAAGAGAAAGAAGAAAATAATTATTCTACTCTTAAACTTATTTTTTTTGTTTTCTTGCTTAAAATATAGTCATATTTGTCTTCATAATGTTCCATTACTGTAACAAATACTGGTTGTTCTCCTTCCTCAATACTCATCCTCGGAAATATTTGTAAATAACGGATTATTCTTTCTCCAGGAGAAACATTTCCAAGCATCAAGCTCTGGGCATTAGTTCGCCCTTGTTTTTCAAAAGCCATTTGGTTACTCAATAGTATATCACACGACATTAAACGTGCTTTATCAGAATCATTAGTAATCTGAATCATTAACTCAACCTTCTTACTCTTCCCTAAAACAAGTCGTAAAGGATTTAATTCTGTTCTTAATTCAACCATTTTAACACCAATACTAGTATTATGAAGAGATTAATTAAAAAAGCTTTGTTATGTATACAAATAATCTTTTTGGAAAAAGAAAAAACAAATCTAAAAATTGAAAAAAACAAAGAAATAGGTTTAAATATAACAAAGAACAATCTATTTCCAAAAGAAAAAGAGTTTTTCTTAATTTTTGATGAAACTTTTTCAAAAAGTTTCAAAGAAAAAGAGTTTTTCTTCAAAACGGTGTGAAAATGATTCCTGAAGCAGAACTAATTAGAAAAGAATTCAATGTAAAGCAAATAGATTTTCCAGAATCTATTGCTTTAACAAAGAACTCTTTGTTAAGATGGTGCGCTCTCGCACTTGGTTTAATTTCAAAGAATGAAAGTAGAGACAAGGCATTCTTAATTCTTGATGCTCTTTTTACTTTTCTTTTCACAAATAAAAGAAACCCAACTACGTTAGACATTCAAGAAGCAATAAAGAAGAAAACAAAGGCCGAGATAAGTGAAAAACTTATTCGTTACCATTTAAACAGATTAATAGAACTAAATTTACTAGAAAGAAAAAACAACAAGTATTACCTAAACCCTAGTCCTGATTCAGAAAAAAGAAGTTCTTTGGCAGAGAGTTATAGTTCTTGGGTAAAAAAACAAATAGAAAAAGAAACGACAAAAACTTTTACTGCTCTTGAAAAACTACAAAAAGCTTATGAGAAATAATTAAAAAATGCCTCTTGACCATGCTTCAACTTTTTTCTTCAGTTTTTGAATATCTCTTTGAATTCTTCTTTGTTTTGATAAGCTTGGTTTTTTTCCAAGAACCATTGCAAAAGCAACTTCTCTTTCATGATCTTTAAGAAATCTGAATTGTTCAAAATCAATTTCTCCAGCAAATGGCCCAACTAATTTATCCCCCAAAATCAATTCTCTTACTTTTTCAAAAACATATTCGTCTATCGCCAACGCCCTTAGAGAGTATTCTAAAACATTTATTCCATCCCTATGGACAAGATTAACTAAATTTGCTTTAGCACGGTCAGCAGTCTTTGTTATTTTTTCATTTGCTTCAATAGTTATTTTTTCAAATGCTCTTTGGACTTGAGCATTAAATTTTCTTCCTCTTTTTGCTTGTTGTCTCCCAATAACTTCTTCAATTTTTTCTGCATGCGCATAAACACGCCCAACTTCTCTTCCATGTCTTCCATGACCACCTTGTCCGTGAACTTTCCCTTTTGGCATAATAAAAATAAGTATCAGAGAAATAAAAAAACTATTGAATCATATCACGAGCAAATTCGTTTCTTGCTCTTTCAATTGCACTATTAATTTCTCTTTGACCACCCCTAAATTTTGAACTCATCATTAAGGTTTCAAAAAGAATTCTTTCTCCGTTTTTATAAAGCAAGAATCTCAAACTAGGATCGATTTTTAATTTGCCACACCCTTTCAAAACTTTGTTAATACGTTGTTTGTACCACTCACAAACACCCAACGCAAAAACAACATTATCAATAGTCGGGTTTGTTCTTAGCTGTCTTAGTATTTCCATACATTGCGATTTTGTTTTTTCTGCCCACTTTGTAAGTAGTTCTTTGTGTGCTTCGTGCCTTTCTTTAGAAGCTTGTAATTGTCTTTCTCTTTTTTCCTGCTTTTTTTTCTGTTTATTTAATTCTCTTCTTCTATGAGCATCAATTCCACCTAAATGATCTGATCCTAAAGAATTTTTTGGCATTAGAAAAATAGGATTTTATTATTAATAAGAATTACTTTTTTGGAATTGTTAATGACCCAATCATCTTAGTCTTATAGAATCAAGTATTCTAATTGCTGTTGAACTTATTCCGTATCTTTGTGCTAGCGCACGAGAAAATTCTACACTTCTTTGTGGGTCACCGTGGTTCACAATTACTTTTTTTGGTTTTGGTTTTAATGCACCGATATATGACATTAATTGGTTGAAGTCACTATGTCCTGAAAATCCATCAATGTTTTCTACCCTCATATTAATATCAAGTTTTTTTGTTTTTCCATTTTCATTTATTGGCATTGTTTTTAGTCCTTGTTGTATTTGTCTTCCGAGTGTTCCTTCTGCTAAATATCCAACAAAAATAAGAGTGTTATTTGCGTTCGAAGCCATTTTTTGGAAATAATCTACTACTGGCCCGCCATTCATCATTCCAGAAGTAGCAATTATTATTGCTCCTTTTTCATTAATTATTGTGTCACGATTTTCTCTTTTTGCTTCGTGAAAAATATCTTTGTCAAATGGACTATCGTTTGTTAGTATTCTTCTTTCTAAACTTTTTCTCAAATATTCGGGGTAAGCTGTATGAATAGCTGATGCTTCCCTTACCATCCCATCAATATATACTTTGTTTCCATCAATTAATCCTTGTTTGTAAAAATTTTCTATTACCATTGCTATTTCTTGTCCTCTTCCAACTCCAAAAACCGGTATTAATATTGTTCCACCAAATTCGTTTGTTTCTTGTATTACTTTTAATAATTGTTGTTCTGCTTCTTGTCTTGGTGTTTGAATCGCGTCTCTTGAACCATAGGTTGATTCAACAATAAGAGTTTCTATTCTAGGATATCTTATATCAATATTATCAAACAATCTTGTTATTCCATATTTCATGTCCGCACTATAAACGAGGTTGTGTGTTCCTTCACCAATATTAAAGTGTACTGATGCGCTTCCTAGAATGTGTGCTGCATTGTGGAAAGTTATTCTCATGTCTGGAGAAATATCTGTTACTTCTCTGTACTCTCTAGTAATTGTTCTAAGTATTGAGTTTTTTACATCTTGTTCTGAAAAAGGAACGTCTTTTTCGTTTGCTTCATTTACTTTTATATAATCAAATTGTATTAGAGCCATTAAGTCTCTTGTTGGTTCTGTACAAAATACTGGTCCGTCAAAACCTAGTTTTCCGATGTAAGGTAATAGCACGTGGTGGTCTGAGTGCGCGTGAGAAATTACTACTGAATCTAATTCACCCAAGGGATAACCTAGCGCGTCAATATATGGGTAGGGGTCTTTGTCTGAAAAGTTTACTCCTGCATCAAGCAATACTTTTGTGTGTTCTGTTTCTAGCAAAGAACAACTTCTTCCAACTTCTCTGTATCCACCTAGAGCAGTTAATCGTATCCACCTATGTTTTTCTTCTTCAATAGGTGCAAAAATCTTTTCTGCAGTGTCAAGTAAGAATTTTTTTCTTTCATCTGCATGTTTATACAAAAATGTTCTTATTCCACTAAGTGTTTTTGATTCTGTTGTTGGAGCCCTCAATATTTTTGGTGTCCAACCAGTTTCCATTATTATTGCCTTGCTTAGTTCTCCGCCTTTTCCTATTACAACTCCTTTTTTGATTGCCTCGATTACTACTTCACAAAAAGGCTCGTTAAAATAAATGTTTTTTACGTCTGCATCTTCAGGTATCATTGACTTAATTTTTTTCATTGCTTCTTCTTTACCCATCAACATTTTTTTGTCTGTTCTGATGTTTACTCTTTTCTTTAATTCGTAAGCAACTTTTGACACCCAATTGTCGTTAGAAAAAAATGCTCTTGGGTTTGTTGTGTAAAGAACTACTTCGGGGCCTTCAATTTCTATTTTTGTTACTTCACAGTCCCTTGGAAGTATTTCCTTTACTTTTTCTGTCATCTCTTTTATCATTGGTATTTTTTGAACCATTCTTTATCATCTCTTAAAATAATTTTTTGATAATCTTTTTTACACGCCAATAACAGTTAAAAAATAATTAATTATTTGGGTTATTGTGTTTGTTTAGCTTAGTATTTACTAAGTTTTGTAAATTTAATTTAGTCTTACTGTTTTCATTATTTTTTCTACTTCGCTTGAATCTATTTCCCTATACCCTTTATCATCAATTACGGCAACTGTTATTGAGTCTCCGCCCGAATAAATATCTCTGTGTGTTGAAGATTTAACTGCTCTTATTGCTAGATCAATTGCTTCTTTTTCTGTCAACCCTTTTTTCCATTCTCTATCAAGTGTTGTCATTGCAAATGTTGTTCCTGATCCTGTTAAAGCATAATTCATTTTTTCCATTATCCCCCCATAAGGAGTTAATTCGAATAATTCTGGCTTGTTGTTTACTCCAGCCAATATTGGTTGGAAAATAAATGGGTAATACCTGTTTCCGTTTAATACATTTGATAATAATGATGCTACTGCTTTTGGAGTTATTTTTGTTTCTCTTTCTATTTCATATAAATTAGCTTGTGCTTTCAAAAATCTGATTAATGCTAATGAGTCTCCAACTGTTCCTGCTGTTGTTATTGCAACATTCTTTGTTATTGGAAAAACTTTTCTTACATCTTTGTCTGCTATGTGCCCCATTGTTGCTCGTTGGTCAGCAGCGATTATTACTCCATCTTTGTAGATTATCCCTATTGTTGTTGTTCCTGTTTTTGTGTCTTCTACACTAGGATTTTGGTTTACTGGGCCAATAGGCGAGCTGAATTGATTTCTCTCACTTATTAGGCTTATTGGCAAACCTTCTACTTCTCTAAAATAATTCATTTTTTCACCTCTGTAAAAAAATTAATATTTAAAATTCCAAATTTTAATGCATTCATTATTTATCAACTATAAACAGTCAATTAGTAATCATATTGTTTTGTGAAAGCTTTAAAAAGGTTGTTTTTTGTTAAAAATCCTCTTGTAAAAATCAGTATTTTTTATCAAGAGTTCTTATTGCTTGATTTGGTTCTACTCCGCTTTTAATTAGTTCACACAATTTAATGTCTGCCTCTCCTTTCAATCTTTGCCTTAATAGAGTTAGTGTCCTGTTTGATTCTACGGAGATTTGTGTTCTTGAAAGAACTTTTGTTACTTCAGGGGGAACGCTTAAAATTCTGTGGTGAGTAGTATTTATTTTCACAGTGTTTGTATTTTTTCTTCTCCACGGTAATATCGGCATAATAAAATTATTATTAGAAAGTATTTAAAGTAGTGCTAATCTATTCTTCTTTTTCTTCTTTTTTAGTTTCTTTCTTTTCTTGTTCTTTTGCTTCTTTCACAATTTCTTTCTTTTCTTCTTTTGCTTTTTTTATTTCAATATTTATTCCTAAATCTTTTCCTAGTTTTATTATTGTAGCATTTACTCTTTCTATTCCTTTTAATACAGAAGAAGGAAGTGTTATGTATAAGTTTGTTTCTTTTATTTCTTTTTCTACTTTGGGAATTTGTGAATAATATTTTTCAAAGAAACTTTCACACATTTCTTTTCCAGCAACAACTTCTTTTTCTAATTTAACAACATACTCTAATTCTCTTCCAGCAAGAGGATGATTAAAGTCTACTCGCACTCTTCCGCCAGAAACACTTTGTACTTTTCCAAGAGCATTTCCAACATTTATTACCAAGCCAGGAACAGGATTTATTTTTTCATTATGAAAAACCTTTAGAGGAACTACCCTAACTAAATCAGGTTTTCTTTCCCCAAAACCTTCTTTTTCATTTAAATGAATTGTTTTTTCTTCTCCAACCTTCATTGTTGCTAATTCTTTTTCTATTTTTTCTAATAATTCTTTTTCCCCAAGAATAATTGCCAAGGCACCATATTCTTTTTCTTTATTATAAACATTATTTTCTTTCGCTACATTTTCAATAGTTGTGTCAAAAACAGTTTCGTTAAGTAATTCTCTTCCAGTAAAATTAACTTTTAACATTCTTTTTGAAACCTTAATTTTGTTTTCCTTGCTTTTTTCTTCAACAGATTCGCTTTTTAGCCCTTTTTTAGCAGTTGTTTTTGTATCATTTGCTATTTCTTTTTCGTTTGTTTTTTGACTCACCATAGAAACACCTTTATAAATTCTTTTCAATTAATTTCTCTTATAAAATTCCTAATAACAAGGATTTTAAATGTAGTGATTAGATGGAAAAAGAAACAATATTGAAGATTTTAGGCATAATAATTGTTGTAGCATTAGCAGGAAGCATGATTGCAGCAGGAATAATTTACTTACCCAGAGGAGCAACTAACAACAACGATATTGATCTTACAGACCTAAGTAATCAAAGTACAACCATTTTTGATTACCAAGCAACTTTTGACACAAATGTCTTAACCGAACTAAACTCAATTAGGTTGGCAGGAGAAACCACTTATTTAAATAAACAAGAAATTGACATGACAATAAAAGGAATTGATGGAGTATCAAGAATAACTGTTTCTGAATTTAGAGGTGGAGGAGAAAAATGGGTTTATTATGCAGAAATTGATCTAAAAAAAGACTCTGTATTAGAAGATGTTGTCAACGAAATTTTTGCTCTCGAATATTTTACTGGAGAAACACAAGCAATGAAAAAAATAACTATTAATACTCCTGGAACAATAGAAGTTTATAACGCTGATTTAAACATTACAAGAAATTTTGAGTTTACCTATCCAACAACTGTTGCAATCGCTTCTTTGACAACACAAGTTGGAGATGTTATTACTGTTGATGGTTTGTTAAAATTAAAAGGAAACGAAATTACTTATATCGAATTAATTGAATCTGCAAACAAAACTAACCAACCAGAAACTTTTTTAGTAAATGAAACTCTCCCAATTATTTCTATTGGAGAAGAATTATTTTTTGAAGCAAGTAATACAACAGATACAAATGTTGATGAAAATACTTTAAGAGATGACCTAACTTTGTTAGATGAAAATGTATTAGTTTATTTTTTCCAAGGACAAACATTTGGCCAAACAAATATTTCTAATTTAAGTGAAGTTAGAAATTTACTTGAAGCAAATTATGACAATGTTTCGTTAAAAAGACAGGCAGAATTCTTATTAGAAAATGCTTTCATCACAGAATTAAACCAAGAATTTGTTTTTGAAAATTCTTTTGCTGGAGAAGTCGAAGCAACAAGAAATGTTGGCGACAATATACCTTTAGAAATTTCCATTAATATTCAAAGAGGAAACGCTTCAATAGTTGGCGGAAGAGAAATTTAAGATACCTAACTTTACACTCTAACTTCTATAAATCCATCTGAATCAGAATATCTTTTTAGTTCCTTAAACAAATTAATTGCTTGTTTTCTTTTTAATGGATTTTTAATCCTTCGAATTTTGTTTTTTAAAATATTTAAATCAATATCCATTATATCAAAACAAACTAACCCTTTGTTTACCTTCTCGCCAATATTCGCTTCATGAGAATTAATTCTAATCCCACTATCTTCTAAAATTTTTTTTTGTAATTCTTTTGCCCTCCGTCTAACATTTAATCTATGAATATTAACACTAAGGACTGAAAAGTATGTTTCTTCTGCACCAAATCCATGAATTCCATAAAAACTATTGATTCCTTTTTTTGTTATTTCATTTACATCAACAACTATAGAATAGGTTACTATTCCTCCTCCTTGCTGTAATCCAGAAGCGATTTGTTTTGGAAATAATTCAGGATACAATAAATTTCCAAGAGTTAAAGCAGAAGAAAAAGCAGGCATGTTTTCTCCACATTTAACTGTTCTGCAAACAATTCTTTGTCTCGGATTAAACCCAAGTTCACGTTTTTTTGCAGTTGAAAGAACTTTCACATATGCTCTTTGTCCTTCAACCTTTGGCCATCGCACTGCAGTAACTTTATGCAACATCCCTTTTCGTCTTTGTGGCATAAAAAAAGTATTACAAACTAGTATAAATTAAGAACTATTAATTAGTAATCATTCTTGTAATTTTGATATCGCTTCAGCAATGTCACCGTTATTTTCTTCTAGTGCTTTTTTTGCTTCTTCTTCTGTTTTATTGGTTTGTTCTGCAACCATTTTTATGTCTTCTTTTGGAATTGAACTTTCTTCTATTGGTTCTCCAATCACAGTGTAAGTTTTTTGTCCTTGCATTTCCATTAATTGGACTTGTGGTTTTTCAAAAACTAGTTTTTTTCCTTCGGTTTCAATTATTACTCTAGAAGCATCTATTTCTTCATTTTTGATGCCAAGTTGCTTCATCATTCTGCCCATGTTTTTTGGGTTCATTCCTCCGGGAAACATAATCTCACTAACTAAGAGAGCTAAAGAATTGTTTTTAATATTAACCCAAAAAGGATTTCTTTTCAAAATCCATTCTGCAAGGTTTTTAAGCTTCTATTGCTTTTGTATTTAAATGAATAAAGAGAAAAATGTTTTTTCTTCTATAGAAGAATTTGAAAAGAAGTTTCCAAAAATCCCAAAAGATGGAGAAAGAAGAACCGCTGTTGAAAAATATTTTTCTGTTAATGGCGTTATTAGAGCTTTTCCTAGTGAAAGAACTTGGCCAAAGCTTACTTATCCAAATGTTTTTATTATTGGAAAAAAATTGGATGAATTAAAAAAGAAAAAAAGTTTGTTTCAAAAGAACTTGGACGGGTGGGCAAAGAAATATAATCAAGCTTCTAATTATCATAAAACAAATCAAGTAAAAAAATTCAAAGAACCATTGTATTGGAAACACATGGCAAAAATGGCCACTGATAAAGATTATAGGAAAGATTCGGAAACAGTTAAATTGCCTGTGCATTTAGTTGCTGATGATAAATGGAAACCAATGGTAAAAATGTTTGTTAATGATCTTGATTATAGAAAACAA
>CAYWUL010000018.1:0-14074 GCA_964461205.1 uncultured archaeon
TTTTCAAAGTGTCTTCAACTACTTCGTTTACTTTGTCAACACTCTTGCTTTCTCCAACAGCGATTACTGATAACCCTTGGTTACTCATTATACTTCTTACGTCTGCATAATCTAGGTTAACTAAAGAAGGTTGTGTAATTGTTTCAGTAATTCCTCTTACTGTTCTTGCAATTACTTCATCAGCTACTTTGAATGCATCTTGTATTGGTAAATTAGGCACTAATTCAACCAATCTATTGTTGTCGATTACAACAACAGTGTCTGATACTTTTTGTAGTGTTTCAATTCCTTCTTCTGCTTTAATTAATCTTGCTTTTTCTAGAGCAAATGGATAAGTTACCATTGAGATTACGATTGCTCCTTGTTCTCTTGCGATTCCTGCAATTATTGGTGCTGAACCTGTTCCTGTTCCTCCACCCATTCCTGCTGAAAGGAATAACATGTCTACTCCTGAGAGTATTTCTTCTAAAGCGTTTCTAGATACTTCTGCTGCTTTTGCTCCAACTTCCGGATATCCACCTGCTCCAAGTCCCCTAGTTACACTCTTTCCGATTAAAACCTTTGTTATTTCGTCGTTTACTATTGCAAGATGTTGTTTGTCTGTGTTTACTGCAACTAATTGTGCTCCAACGATTCCCATTGCTGCCAATCTGTTTACAGCATTGCATCCTGCTCCTCCAGCTCCAACCACCATTATTTTTGGTGTTCCGAATTCTTCTAATCTGTCTTCAGAAGAAGCTTTTGATTCTTTATTTACTGCTTGTTCAATAATAGATTTCATATAATTTCACCCCTGATCCTTTATTGTAGGCATTAAACATAATGTTAGTTATATATTCTCTTAAGTTATTTATAAAGGTTTTGATTATGTATACAGCAAATAACACTTTAAAATGCTAAAATAAGGCAATTTCTGCCTTTAAAATTATTGTTAAAAAAAGCATTTCGCCATAACTAACAAATTTTGACACATCAGCACAAAATATGCTAAAGAAATACTAATAGTTATTTTGCCAAACCCTAAAAAGTGTTATTTATGCTTTGAATTTAAAATAAAGAATCTTTTGGGCTTTTATTCAGGTAAGCTAAACCAATAGGTTTTTTCCAGAAATATTATGTTTATTGGCCAAAAACGAGTAAAAAACACTAAATCCAGAAATACTATCAACCAAAGTTATGTATATGTAATGCAATATTGTTCTTTTTATTGTTTTAAAGTAAGAAGAGTAATTAAAACTCTTCACACCTTAATTCAAAGTACATTGTTTCGTGAGAACAAGACGGACACTTAGCAGGAGGAGTATTCCCATTATGTATATACCCACATTTTCTGCACACCCATTCCTTTTCTTCTTCTTTCTTAAAAACAGTGCCTTTTTCTACATTTTCAAGTAATTTTGCATACCTTTCTTCATGATGCTTTTCTGCCTTGCCAATTGAGCGTAATCGAACAGCAATATCATTCAATCCTTCTTCTTCTGCTTTTGCTGCAAACTCAGGATACATAGTCGTATTTTCATAGTTTTCTCCAGCAATAGCTCCTTTTAGGTTTGTAGCAGTGCCAGCAAACATTGATGCCCCTTCAGTTTCTACAACAACAGGCCCTTGGGTCTTGCCCATCTTTTCCACTAATTGATTGATCATTTTTGACAATTGTTTAGCATGTTCTCTTTCTTGTTCAGCAGTTTCAGTAAAAATTGCCCCTATTTGATCATAACCATCCTTTACTGCTTGTTTTGCATACATTGTATACCTATTTCTTGCTTGGCTCTCACCAATAAACGCTTTATGCAAATTCTTCAATGTCTCTTCCATTTTCTCAACTCCTAAAAAATAATATATACTTACAAAACTAAGAACAAAGATTAAATAAAAGTAATCCTCGCAACACAAACACATAAATATTTATAAGACAGAAAATAAATATATTAAATATGAGACATAGTACTTTCAATAAGCACTTAAAATCACGATTTTCAGAAGTCACAGGAATTCCACAAAAAGTAATACACCCACAAGTGCGATTCATTGACAAAGACGGAATTGAGGTTGGAGGCGAAACACAACAAGCACTTGCCAATAGAAAAAGCGCACACGGCACATTCATGGAATCATTAAGAGAAATACGTATCTCTCCAGAATTATTACTGCAAAGGCGCGGAATTCAACTCACCCCAGAAGAGCAACAAATACTACAGGCAATAGCAGGGCCAATCAATTATAGCCAGGCCACCAGATTGATAAGCCACTTGCGTAAAGAAGTTGCAAAAGAGCTATTAAAAACACTTGAACACGAAGAACGCCATGGTTTACAATCCCTTACTAGATCTCGCAGACTCAAATTAAAAGGCGAAGAAGATCAAGTACTTGCATTCCATGAACCCACAAATTTTGTTCCACGAACTCCCGAAGAACAAAGACTCTATGAAGATTCAATCCGAAAAAATTACTCAAAATCAGCTGCTGAAAAAATGATTACCCAGCTAAGACTTGTTACAGGATTATATCAGAGACATGGCGTAGATGTTATATTGTTATTATGGATTACCCCTCCATCACGAATTCAAGCAGCCCAACTTGGCCAGTGGGAAGCACGATTAATTAAAAATCGAATATTAAAAAAGAAAGGCGGTCTCACAAAAAAAGGCCTCACATATTGCCGTGAAAAATCAGGAACAGAAGACCTTATCAAAGTATTGGGTATTCACAGCCCCTATGGCACCGAGAAGTTGCTTTTTACAAAAGACATACAAATAATAAATGCCCAAAGAAGAGCAAATGGGTTAAAACCATTTCCAACACCCTCACAGTTAACTCATTATGCATATTTGAAAGAGCTGGCACGAGCACGCAGCGGACGCAAGTATGCTAAACGTTATGGACTTACTTACACTGGACAAGAAGTTAAAAAATCAAGAATCGGCGCAGTTGGAACTGATACCCTCGTAGCGCGCGGCTTAATCAAAAAGAAGAGAAAAACAAAAACCGATTTAAAAATGGAAGCCGCAGTTAGACGAGAGTTATGGTCAGGAATGGCATAACAACACGCCCAAAAATAATTAATTAAAATAAGAACAAAGGTTAAATAAAAGTATTTAATGAAAAGAAATTCATCTAAAGAATACCCTTACTTAGTTTTATATACTTCATTACTTATTTTTTTTAAGTGATAATTTTGAAGTCAATTCCTAAAAATAATGCAAAAGAACCCTGCACAAATCCAGACGATGTTTTTCTAGTAAAATTATTTCAAAACTTTGACAAAATGATGTCTCCAAGAGACAAAATAAATTGGGCCGTTACTTCTGATTTCAAAGTATTTAGCGAATTCTTGATTAAAGACATTCAAAAGATACAAAAAAGATTGAAGAAACCAAGTGATGCTTATTTATACTATGTTTGCGAGCACAGTTTTAACTTCTTAGATTGGATAAAACTTATTGTTGAAGATGCGGGTTGCACTACTTTTGGTAGTGCTTGGGAAAAAGTGTTTGATGAACACTTCAAAGATAAACATATTTTACAACAGATTTATACAAATTGTTTTGAAAAATGGATTTCAAAAAAAACTGGACAATACAAAATAGGAGTAAATTTCTATAATATACTTAAAGGTAAATTGTATTATCATGATCGATTTAACCATTGGTTTGAGGTGGATAAAAATACTGCTTTTGATCTTAAACCAAACAAAAAACTCATCAAAACCCATAATATAATTGAACAATTGAATAAGCAATATAAAGAAACCCCGTATGATGTTTTGTTAAAGAAATGGAAAAATAAAAATTATCAAGGAAAATTACCAAAAACTTTTTTTCAATTTAATAAGAAAGAAACAAGTCCTGAAGAATATTCTGATTTTACATTGTCAAATATTAAAGAATTATTAAAAAATCCTGTGTCACTTACAGAGATTGAACGCTGGAATAACAACAAAACAATAGATGTTGAACACATTATGAAAATGGCCATGTTTATAACAAAATTAGTCGAAAAGAGGAGAAAAGCTAATAGTCATACTTTGTATCTTTTGCGCGATTGTTTAATATTTCATGAAGCACAAAAAGCAATGGATATTTTGGATGGTAAGAAAACTTCTAGTGATCAAATACTCGTTGGCAGAAAATTACTCAGCAACAAAAAAGGAGTTTGGGGTTTTTATGCCACAATGCTGGAGGCACTTTATACATCACATTTACGTTACCCAAAAGATTTTACAAAATTTTATAACGAATATGCCCGCCTAATGGATTTGTTTGTTTCTTTAAATTCAGATTTTGCCACAATAATTGACCGCATAAGCAAGTACATAAAGAAGCACACCCAAACTAATAAAAGAAAAATAATTATTTTTGACATCGGCTTTCAAGGTTCTATTGCTCTTCTAACAAAATACATAATAGATAGACACATTAATCCATCTATTCCCAAGAACAAGATTAGGACAGACATAGAGATTGGTGTGGGGGCTAAATGGTCAAAAGAACTATTTGGGAGTAGACACAATAGCAATTATTTTCCTATGTTAAATCGTATTCAGTTAATGAGTAGAAGTGATGAATTATACCATTATGTGTGGGGCAGTCTTAAATTAGGTAAAATCAAAGTGAAAATGAGCGACAAGAAAATCCAAAAAGAAGCTGCAATAGAATTAATTGTTGTTATGATGGTTTTGAAATTACTGCAAGACAATAAGAAATAAAAAAGATATTTATATTTTTTAAGATAATATTAATTCGGATCATGCTTGATTTCTGTCTAACGCACTCAAATGGTTTCTGAAATATTTTCTACTTTTTTCCACGTTTGCAGAATCCAAAGGAGATAAATGTCCAAGCGAATCTCTATATGTGAAATCTGGTTTTAGACGACCTTGTGCATCAAGAGAAACATCTGGGAATTCACGCGCAATTTGTTCAAGTTCCCTATTGCGCTCAGGTCCAAGGCCTCCTGCAATTGCTAAACCAAGGTATGGAAGTTCAGCCCTAATTGAACGAAGTAATGGTAAAAGGGGACCACTAGTCATGGCTCTGCCTTGGCCCATACTCATGTCAAGTAAAACATGATCTATTGAGTTACCATATTCTCGAAGGCGATTGACTACTTTTTGTGGGTCGTTATTGCAAGCTTTTAAAGAATATTTTCCTACTTGTAAAACAAGAGAGATGTTTGGGTGTCTTTTTCTGAATTCTCTAAGTTCATCAGGTTTAGGCCAATTAATATCTAGTTGAATTGCATGGAGATTCTTGCCACCATACCCAACACATAATTCTAAATTTCTTCTAACGTTTGCTACCTCTCCAGCCCCTCGTGGACCCTTAGGCCCATATAAGTCTGCATAATGTATAGTATTCAATACTTGCGGATCATCAATAAACCCCCTTGATAAACTCTCTGGTTTTGGAAAACTACTAGTTATTGCTTTGCGTACAATTGGAGGAACAGGCAAATCTGGATTTAAAACAACGGGGTGTGTCATAACCCCTATCATAAGTTTTCTACGCGGATTTCTATTGTATTTTCTAAAATCATGAACAAAAGCCCTGGCAAGTCTTTTGCTTGCTACATCACAAATACCAATATAGCTTGGGGCTTTTTGTGAGTGTGTTTGAACTCTGGATCTTAGGACTTGGGCCAAATTTCCATATAATACTCTTCGAGTTTTTTCTTTACCAACACGCCTTCTTAATCCTTTTTTATTTGTAGGTCCAGCCATTTATATCACATATTCTTATCCTAATTATTGCATTTAATAAAACACACAACACATTATTTGAGACAATAGAAATATATAAAGTTATTCCGAAAGCACTTCGCAAATATGTTCAAGACACCCCTTTTGGGTAAGAAAAGATTTAAAGAAAAATAGAAATTTAACAAGAAATGTACAATAACTTAACCGCTTTGAAAAACAAGGCACAAAGAAAACTTAATATAATACTTTAGAAGAGTTATTTACATGCGAAAAGTGAAGAACATTTATTTTCAGGGAAGAAAGCTCCAGGTTGAAAACAGAACAACTTTGCAAAGGCATACTGAAAAACTACCTATTTCTGTTAGAAATTTTCTAACCGTTCAAACCACTGCAAAAGGAGCAAGAGATGCCTTAGCAATTGGTGAAAAACTACCAAAAAATCTTAAACTTAGATTATATCACACAACTGCAGAACGCGGAAGACAGACTGCAATGAATATTGCATCAGGCCATGCCAGTGCTGGGGGAAAAATAAGCCATGCTCGCGGACTTGGAAAAATTGGTAAAACCGAAAGAGCCACCTTACATGAGGAGAGCCCGATAAGAGATTACACAAAAGTTGATTACGCCCATTGGGAGCAAACTGTTAGAGACTGGCTTGATGGACGAATTTCTGCAGAGATTATGCAGCCCCCGCAAGAATTTATTAAGAATCTTGTGAGAAAACAACTTGCTATTGGAGAAAGAGCAAGAAAACAAGGCATTAAAGAAAATGAATTGCTAAATATTTCACACGATTTAGTAGTAATTGCGGCTTTTGAAGGATTAACTGGAGAAAAAATAAAACCAAAAAGTAAAATGTGGCCTAAAGTTGGAGAAGGATTACACTTATATCATGTAAAAGATGGAAACAAAAACAGAGTTATTCTCCAATACAAAAGTAAGAGATATGATGTTACAGAAAAATTTAATGGGCTAATGAAAAAATAAATTAATCCAAATAATCATTTCGCGGATCAAATAATTTTGCCCAATGTTCTTTTGATTCAGCTTTTCCATCAGCAAATTGTTTTATGAATTTGTCTCCAAATAAATTTATTGTTTCTTCTACTTGTTCGCACAACTTTGAGTCATCATCACCCATTGCTTCTCTTAGTTTTTTGAAAAATGAAAACGAAATTTCGGCACCTTTTCTAATTTTATCAAAATCAGAAAGAGTTTCAACACGTTTAGTTTGTTCAGCAGTAATTCTTTCAAATAATAACTCAACTTCTTCAATTTTTTCCAATCCAATCTCCTCCCCTCCTAACACCACAGCACATGCAACAAGTTTGTCAGCTATTCCTGTAGTAGTATGAGGATGATTTGCAAAATCAAGCTTAAAATCCAACCCCTTGTATACCCCATAAATAAATAAATTATCATAAGGCATTACCAATTCTGGCCATATATCTCTTGGGTTAATATTATGATATTCCCTAACAACCAAAATAGCCCCTTGACCAAATTTTTCACTCATATCATATGGCCCGTGGATATAGAAACCCGCGGTTTGATACAAATCATAAAATAGCGAATAACATAAGTGCGTTGATGTCACTATCAAATTTGCTACGGATCTTTTTTCTTCATCTTTTGGGGTTATCCAATTTTTTTTAGATAGAATCTCATTAATTTGGTTTTCATCAAGTAATAAATTCTTCCCATCTAAATTCATATAATTACTCTTCATTTTTATTTTTATTATCTCAAATAAAAAACTCAAATAATCAACTGTTTCTTCAATTGTTATTTTATCTAATTTTAAAATTCTTGCAACCTTTGGACCAATTGAACCATTAAACATCAAAAAACTCTTTATTATATCTGGCGCAGGCATTAATTCAGCAATTTCTTCAATAGTTTTTGTTTTCTTTAGTTCGTTTAATCGATTACAAATATCAAGTCCTTCTGCAACATCAAAATAAGATGACACTTGGCCACCATTCAACGGCCAAAAATTCTTTATATTTTGGTCCATATCCCACATTGCGGTAGATATTGCTTCTACAAAATCATCAATCTCTTTATTACCCATAATTAATCAATACAAAAAGAAAAGAAAAACCTTTCGACAAAAATTTTTATCTAAAAACATAAAACATTTAAAGATTCATTAAAAAAAGGTAATTGATAATTCTTTTAGTTACATTTTTTTTCTTTTTTTCCAAAATATCTTTTTGTAAGACAAACCAAGAGTTTCCAATTTAAAGCAACATGTAAAAAAGCAAGTATTATCGCAGCCAAGCCACTGAAATCATGCAAAGTAGTTAATTGAATCATTAGAGCAGATTTATGTATTCCCCCACCAATCCCAACGATTGCCGGCCATTTTAGTATCCCTGTAACAGCAACAATAATAAATGCTATTAAAATCAGTATATCAACAATATAATTTGCTTTTTGTTTATCCATTCAAAAAATGACACTTAATTGTTTAAATTACTTTCTAATAATTTTTCAATTCGTTCTCTTTGTATTCTCAAAAAGTCTATTTTCAACCGCCCTAAATCTAACCACATACCAATAACTGTTTCAAAATTAATAATACTTTTCGCAGAAATTTAGAAAAGCAAAAACAATAAATACAACTTGTACCATTATTTGTGTGGGTTTTTTGATAAATGAATCCACAATAGAAACTAGTTCTAAAAATGTAATAAGTATTGATAACTTTTCAAGGAGGTATTTGGAAGAGCTCTTTTGCGAAGCCGATAAAATGAAATTTCTTCCAAGAAAAGAAAAACAACGAATTTTAGAAAATAAAACAATTGCTTGCTTGTTTTTTGAGCCAAGCACAAGAACAAAACTGAGCTTTGAAACCGCAATAAAAAATCTTGGAGGACAAACAATCGGTTTTTCTTCAGCGGACGAAAGCTCAACAAAAAAAGGAGAATCCTTACAAGACACAATAAGAGTAGTGAGTAGTTATGCAGACGGAATCATAATGAGACATTATGATGATTTTGCAGCAAGGAATGCAACTCTATTTACTAACAAAACAATAATCAATGCAGGAGATGGAAAGAACGAACATCCAACACAAACATTCCTAGATCTATACACAATACAAGAACAACTTGGAAAAATCGATGGATTAACAATAGGAATTATTGGAGATCTAAAATATGGTAGAACAACTCATTCGCTAGTAAAAGGATTAAATAAATTTGAAAACATAAAAGTTTATTTAATTGCACCAAACGAACTGCAATTTCCAGAAAAAATAATAAAAGAAACAAAGAACATTTCTTTTCTAAAAACAGATTCTGTGAAAAAGGTTTTGCCAGAACTTGATGTATTATATGTCACAAGAATACAAAAAGAAAGGTTTGAAGATGAGAAGGAATACGAAAAACTAAAGGACTCTTTTATAATAAACAAAAAAATACTTGAGCAAACAAAAGACCATTTGAAAATAATGCATCCATTACCAAGGGTGAATGAAATAGCAATTGATGTTGACCAAACAAAGAATGCTATTTATTTCAAACAAGCAGAAAATGGTTTGTATATCAGGGAGGCATTATTAAAAATATTATTTAATCCAAGATAAGAAAAATAAAAATGGCAGATAAAAAATTACATGCAGACAAGGACAAAAAAATTAGGCCTTGTTATTTTTTCTCTTAGAAGTACCTTTTCTTAATTGTCTTCTTATTTCCTCTTCTAAATCTCTATCCCTTGTAAAACTAAGTTTAGTTACGCCAAGAATACCTTGTTTTTCAAAAATATGATCCATTGATTCGTGATCATCAGAAAACATAATAATTTTCTGATCAGGAAATTTTTCTTTAACCTTCCCAACAAACTTTATTCCTGTTGGTTTTCCACGAGGCATATTAACATCACTCACTACTAAATGAAAAGGTTCTTTTTGCATTCTTTTCAAAACACCCATCTTTCTTTTCAATTCTCGCATTTTGGTTTTGTCTTTTTCAACACTTAACCTTAATTCAAATCTTCTCATTAAAGAAAGAATAGCATTCATTCGTCTTGCAATAATTCTTTCTGCTTGGGCAGGAGAAAACGCATGTTTGTGTTTAACTATAATTTTTGAAGCAACTTCTCTTGTTTCAGAGTGAACTAACATATCATCATCAACAAATAATACACTTTTTCTTTTAGGAACTGTTTTTTTTCCAATATTTCGTCTAGGCATATATTACAAATAATACACAAAGTATAAGAAAAACCTTTCTAAAAAAAGATTCAGCGCCATTTAGGCGCCGATAATATTTTTCATGTTAACTTTTCTTACACCTATTTCAAGTGTGCCTGCTGCTTTTCCTTTTAATAATTGTCCAGAATTAGAAGTGAACCCAGTGCTTGAAATTGATACACGCATATTAATTTCTGGTTTACCGTCCACTTTTCCTATTTTTCCACTTACCGAAACAACATCACATTCTTCTCTAAATAGATTTCTTGACATTCCGCCTCTTGATTCAATAGAAACAAGTTCAAAGTCCTTTATTGAACCACTTGCACTAACTAAGAAACCATAGTCAATACTTTTTTCTTCTGCTAATTTTTTTAATCCTAAAATAATATCTTCTCCATCTACTAATTTTAACACAAACATATTCTCCATATCATCACCCAAAAAAAATGAGCTGTAAAAAAAACAGCTCATTATTTTAATTTTAAATATTTTTTTTATTTATTAACTCCTAAATTACTTTTTCTTAACTACTGGTGCCTTTTTTTTATCCATAAAGATTCCTCCTTCGAATGGCTCTCGCCATTATGCACTTTTATTAAAAGTGCGAAGACAGAATCAATATCTCCAGAATCAGTTGACTATTGGAAAGATTTTTCACAAAAACTAGTTTTGATGAAACTTCCAATTGAAGTATACGCTTCAATGGACCAATCAAGCTTAGCTTGATTAGGTTTTCCAAAAGTTTCCGCCACAGAAAATACTGCCACGCCACTAGGTGTATTCTATCAAAATCAATATTTAAACATATCTCAAAAAACACGAATACTCTCATTATTTTTGAACAAAAATTTGCCACCAAACTCCTTGGCAAAGCGTATAGCCAAAGTTTTTAAAGTATTAGACTTGTAATTTCTTAGAACTAATTAAAGATTGGTGAGTTTTAGGCCCTTGTAGCTCAGTAGGTGGAGCGTCCGACTGTTAATCGGCAGGTCGTTGGTTCAAGTCCAACCAAGGGCGTTTATTCTATACAAAAACAACTTATTTTTAATATAACAAAGACATTAATTTTTTATGAAAAAAAGGAATTTTTTACTCATTTTTTTGTTCTTTCTTATTCTATGTTCTGTTTTTGTTTCAGCAAAGAGCTATTCTATTGACAAAGCAGATGTTCAATTTATAATAAATCAAGATGGAAGTGTAGATGTAACAGAATATATTACGTTTAATTTCAGTGGAAGTTTCACTTATGCTTATCGAACTCTCCCAAAAGGAGGTTGGAGTTATTCGAATTTTCATGTTTTTGATGGAACACAAGAACTAACTTTTCAAAAAACAGAAAGATCTAGTGAAACAGAATACAAATGGAATTACTCTGCTCAAGATGAAGTAAAAGTATTCAAAATGACTTATACTATTACTAATGCGGTTAATGTTTATAGTGATGTTGGAGAATTTTATTGGAAAGTATGGCGGGACGGATGGGATAAACCTTTAGGAGAGTTAACAGGATTTATTTTACTGCCAGAAAAAGTTAGTGATACTAAAGAAATTTATTCTTGGGGTCATCCAAATCTTAATGGAAAAATTGGTGTGATAGATAACCAAAAACTAATTTTTCAAGCGTTTAATATTCCAAACAATCAATGGGTTGAAATTAGAGTTGCTTTTCCAGTAGAATTACTGGGTGTTCCGAAAGGAAGTTCGCCAGGACTTGAAAAAATTACTGAAGAAGAAAATAATTGGAAGAGTAATTATTCTTCAATTCAAACAACAGATTATTTATTAACAATTTTTTTATTTGCCCCGTTTATTGGAATGATTTTGATTTTTGTTGGAGGGATAGTTGGAAAAGTAAGTGCCAAAACAGGCAAAGCAATGGTATCAATTGGAGTACTCATGTTCTTTAGTTTTTTCTTACTTTTCTTTTCAGCAATACCTGGAGATTTTAATTGGCTTGGAATAATTATTGCATTAATAATTCAAATAATAATCTTTATTTTGTGCTGGCATTTTTGGGGGAGAGAACCAAGGTTAAATTATAATGCAATGTATGAAAGAGAACCCCCTTATGATTATTCACCTTCAATTGTACGAATACTAACAAGTGGATTCATAAACAAAACCCCAATTCCAAAAGATATTGGCGCAGAAATCTTACATATGTGTTTGAAAGGGAAACTAAAAATCGAAAAAGTAACAAAGAACGGTAAAGAAGAATTCTTAATACACGTACTCGCAACAACTATTGCATTAAGTAGAAGCCAAGAACATATTTTTTCATTATTGCATAGAATAGCAATCGCGGACCCTCAATCATTTTGGGAAGAATATATTATAAAAAAGCCAAAAGACAAAACTCCCGAAATAGCAACAATAAAAGATATACAAAAGTACCTAAAACAACATCCAAGTTATGCCCAACTTTGGCTCAAAAAGTGGGAAGCTGCAGTAAAAAGAGAGTATAAAGCAGAATTATTTGATAACAAAAAAAATGCTATTGGAAAATATATCGGACTAACAATTGGGGCATCAATAATTCTTGGATTAATAATTTCAAGCGCATTTATTTCAACAATAATAATTGGAATAGTTTTGTATGCATTGTTCCCGCAAGCTCTTCCAGTTAGAACAGAAAAAGGACACTTGCATTATTTAAAATGGAAAAACTTTAAAAAATTCTTACATGATCTTACTGCAATAAACGATCGCCCACCTCATTCAATCGTTTTGTGGGAAAAATACTTGGTTTATGCCGCAGCATTAGGCGAAGCAAAAGCTGTTGAAAAAGCTTTGAAAATAGAATTCAAAGACATTGATTCAGTTAACTCACACATATTTATTGGAGCAACTTCATTTTCATCCGCAGATTTTGCTGGTTTATCAAATAGTTTCTCTTCATCATTTAACTCAGCCGTTGCTACTGGTGGAAGCTCAGGCTTCTCTGGTGGAGGGGGCGGCGGAGGCGGTGGTGGAGGAGGCGGTGGAGGCGGGGCCGGCTAAAATCATTCACAACCTATTTAAAAATAAAAAAGACTTATTTAATTAAAATAATTCAGGAGGTAATCAAATGAAAAAGTTATTAATAGAAATAAGAAAACAAACTTTAACATTAGTTGTGGCAGCATTAGGTTTTGTTGCAGCACTTGTGTGGAAAGACGCTATAACTGCATGGTTATCAGTTCTTTTTGAAAACGCAACTGGAGCAACAGAACTAACCTTGGCAGCAATAATAGTAACAGTAGTTGTTGTAATAGTAACAGTTGCCCTAACAAAAGTATTAGGCGAAAAAGAAGTAAAGAAATAATTAACAAAAATAGAATTAAGAAATTCCCAACACACTTATTTTTTAATTCTTCAAAAAGATATTCTTTTCCTAATACTAATTTTTAATTATTATCAACTAATTTTAATATATGAATTCAAAAGATGTTGAATTGGAATTACTAAAAAAATCTGACAAAGAAAAAGCAAAGTTCTCACAAGGATTTTTCAAAACCGGAAAAGGAGAATACGGGGAAGGTGATATTCATTTAGGAATAAAAGTTCCAATAGTAAGAGAAATTGCAAAAGAGTTTTATGGACTTAACCTTGAAGAATTACAAAAGCTCTTAGAAAGCCCAATACACGATTGTAGACAAATAGCATTGTTTATTTTAATCAAAAAATATGAAACCCTAAAAAAGCAAAAATCACAAAATAAAAACGAATTACAAGAAATAAAAAAATCAAAAAAAGAAATCTTCGATTTTTATTTAAAAAACACAGAAAATATTAATAATTGGGATTTGGTTGATTTGAGTGCGCCAAATATTATCGGAGATTATTTACTTGACAAAAAAAGCGAAAGAAAAGTTTTGTACAAACTAGCAAAATCAAATAAAAAAGGAAGAAATGGTTTCTGTTGGCTGTGGGAAAAACGAATTGCAATTTTAGCAACTTTTGCATTTATTAAAAATAATGAATTCGAAGACACATTAAAACTAGCAGAACAATATTTAACAGAAAAACATGACCTAATGCACAAAGCGAGTGGTTGGGCATTAAGAGAGGTTGGAAAAAAAGATGAAAAAGTTTTGATTCAATTTTTGGATAAGCATGTTAAAGAAATGCCAAGAACAATGTTAAGGTATTCAATCGAAAGACTTAATGAAAAAAAGAGAAAATATTACTTA
>CAYWUL010000019.1:0-12110 GCA_964461205.1 uncultured archaeon
AATTCTTTTTAACTAGAAAGCCCTTGTTTTTGTTGGTGAAAAAATGGGGACTTTTGTTGTTTTTGATGGTCTTCCTGGAAGTGGAAAAGGAACTCAAATAAAGAAGGTTTTTGACTATGTTTTTGATAAAGACAAAAAGTATGATAATATTTTGATTACTGATGAACCTACTAATGGTCCGTTTGGTTTGCAGATAAGGGAATTATTCAAAAAACAGAAAACTAGTGATGATTTCAAAACGGAATTGTTTGAGTTGTTTGCAAAAGATAGAGAATGGCATATTGAAGAGATAATTAAGCCAGCTTTAGAAAAAGATTTTGTTGTTCTTTGTGATAGGTACAAGTACTCTAGTATTGCTTATCAAACAGTTCAAGGAACAGATTTTGATAAAGTGTTCTTGCGACATAAAGATTTTTTAGCACCAGATTTAGCATTGATTTTTGATGTTTCTGGTGAAGAATCTCAAAAAAGAATGGATAAAGCAATTGATGCCAAGCGAGAAAAAACAGACAAATTCAGAGAAAATGATTTTGTTAAAAAATTGAGAAAGTATTTTCATGATTTACCAAACAAACTTCCTAATGAGAATATAAAAATTATTGATGCCAATAAAACTATTTGGGAAGTATTTGAACAGGTAAAGAGTGAAATTGACAAAGTTCTTCATTAAGAAAAAAGCTTAAAAACAAAAAACGCGTTAGATTAACATGGATTATGATAAAATAATTAGCAAAACCTATGAATGGATTTCTACAGATAAAATTGTTTGGTTCTTGGTTTTTTTCTGGTTATCATTTCCTGTATTATTCTTTTTTCCAGGGACAATTAATGCTAGTTCTTTTTCTGAATCAGTTTATTGGATTATAATTCTCTTATATGATATAATGTACTTGGCAGTGTTGCTTGGTTTAATGTTGTTAACAACTCATTGTTTACAAAAAACAAATTTTAAATCAAAAGACGTTTCTGTTACTGTTTATATTGATACTGTTTTTCTTGTGTTTGTTGAGTTGTGGCATATTTTTGTTTGGAATTTACACAAAGCATATCGTTTTACTCAATTGTTATTATTGATTGGTTCTGTTTTATTATTATATTATTCAATGTATATTGAAAGCATGTTTATTGATGTTGCTTTAATAATTTTCTTGATTGGTTATGCAATAATTATTGCTTATAATGCTGTTAGAATTTCTTTTTCAATACCAATTTTTTATAGTAAGAATATTTCTGTTAAAAATGCTGTGAAGGCTTCTTGGCATTTAACACATAAGCGGTTTTGGAAAACTTTAGTTGGGTATGTCTTTGCGGTTGGTTCTGTTATTGTTCTTTTTATTATTGTTAGTATTATTTTAGGAGGATTATCAAATCTTGTTTTATTATATTATATGAATGCGGCAGCCGCTTACAAAATAGCTGTTTCAATAGCGACATTATTTGCTCTTGCTCCAGCATTACTTGGTTATTATTTTGGTTCTATTGAATTGTTTTCACAATTAGAACGGGAACACGAAACAGGAACACGAATAAAGAGAGTTCTTGCAAGAAGAGTAATTCATTCTGATCACAAACACATGGCAAAATCTGCTCTTGTAAAAAAGGTAACAAAAGTTTCTAAGAAAAAAGCAATAAAGAAAAAGATTACTAAGAAAAAAGTTTCTAAAAAAACAAAAAGAAAAAAGAAATAAAATAATAGATTTTATTAACTGTTAATCCCTCTTACTTTTGATGAATAGAAAAATTAATGTATTATTATTAAATGTCCTCGCGTGGGTTGGGGGAATAACTACTTTTATTATTGCGTTAACAAATCAACAACTCTCTTTGTCTTTTTTCTTTGTTTATTTTGGTTTTTATTATTTATTTCTTCCAAAAAGAATTCTTGCTTTAATTCCAACTTATAAATCCGTAAGAAAGAAATTATTTTCTGGTCCGAACGCTCGTTTTCAAGATCAAGAATATGAACCTTTGATTCGTGCAACCGTTGCAAAAAAGATTTTGTTAGTCCAAGGCATTGGAATTGGTTTGTTACTAATTGGAATGATTTTTTCTTTTATTTTTTAATGCGGGCGCTGGGATTCGAACCCAAGTTACAGCCTAATTGCTACTTTTGTTAATAATATTTTGGCAAGGCTGCGTAATAACCAACTATACCACGCCCGCAGTTTTTGCCTCGTTTAGAATAATTGTTTTTGGGATTGTTTAAAAATTATACGTATTTGCGTTTAGATGCAAATACTAACAACAACAATACGGCAAATACTATTAATAAGCCAAAAATAATTAACCAAGGGTTCTTGATCAAATAATCAATTAGTGTTTCGTCTAATCCTTCATCAATCTTTTGTACAACACTTGTTTGTTTTGGCGTGTTATCTATTTGTGCTTTTTGTATTGCTGGAACGATGCTTTGTGAATAAATTTCGTTCTTTGTTTCTATTGTCAAGAAATAAGTAGTATTTTCTAAATCCACTTCTTTTTTTATTTCGGTTTCAGTAAACGGTGGAATGGTTTCTGTCCAGTTCCAAACCTCTTGTCCTTTAACTAAATTCATATCTACTTGGCTTTCGTTTGAAGAATTGTTTGCTATTGTAAATATTAATAATAATTTTCCTTGGTTTGAAATGGGTGTGACATCTTTTACCACCACTGTGCCATTGTCTACTTCTGGAGAAGGAGTTATAATAAATTCAACATTTAGTGGTTCGCTTAATGAATTGAATGAGATTGTTCCCTTTGCGATTTCTCCAGAATCCAAATTAATTATTGGATACATTTTGAAAATAACTTTTTTACTTTCATTTGGTGTCAAGAGAGTTGATTTTGAAGTGTCTTCAATTAATATGTCTGAATAAGATTCTCTTATTTTAATTGGAACGGTTAAATCTGAATTAGTTTTGTTTCTTACATTTAATTCTATTTCATTCCATTGGTTTGCTTTTAATTCAATTGTGTTAATACTCAAGTCAACCATGTCAAAATATGCTTTGTTGTTTATTGTTACTTCTGGGATAGTTTGTGTTTGAAATAATACGTTTGCTGTTGATGGAAAAATTGCTTTTGCTAATGACAAAGAAACATCGCTGAATGAACCGATTTTTATGTGTGTTGCATCAACAAAACCGGGTTCTCTAAAAGTTGGATCGCTTGGTATCCAACCAAGATCTTTATGGTAAACTTCTAACCATGCGTGGTTTCCCCATTCTCTTCCATCAAAACTTAATCCTATTGCCAGTCTTGTTGGAATATTTTTTGCTCTTAATAACGCTGCGCCTAGGTTTGAAAATTCGTCACAAACCCCTTTTTTTTCTAATAAAGTTTCTAATGCAGATTTTTGTAGTAAATAATATTTTTGGAATTCATTTCCTTGGGCATAACTCACATAATCATTTACCCAAAAAATAGTTTCGTTTAGTGTTTCAACAAAACCGGTGCTTGTTAATTTATTGTTTGCAACGGTGAGTATTTCTGAAGATTCACTCTCAATTTTTTCTGTTTGTTCTACATATATTTGTTGTTTTTCTCCCACGGCTCCAATTTGGTAATCTTTTATTTGGTTAATCAACGCATTTGTTTTTATATTTGCAATTAATTCATAATTAAAATCTCCATTGTAAGGGATAGTAAATTTTACATATTTGTTTCCAAATTCATCAAGAATATATTCTGGTAAAATAGTTTTGCCGTTAATGTAAACGTTTTCTTTTATTACTCGAGTTTCTTGAAATTCTGATTCTTGAAAAGTAAGTGTTTGAAAAGTTATTTCTTCTCCTTCTTTCAAACCACTTATGCTTCCGTATCCGTGTAATCTTATAGTAGTATCTAAACTTCCAATTGTTGTTGGATAAAACTCTTCAGCAAGCGTTATTCCTAAAAGCAGGATTAATATTATTAAGAAAATTATTTTTTTCATTCAAATAATAGGGTTTTTGTGTTTTTATAATTAGCTCTTGTTCTAAAATCTTGTTTTAGTTCAAAGAGAAGTGGGCCGAGGCGGATTCGAACCGCCGGCTCTCACCTTGTAAGGGTGATGTCATAACCGCTAGACCACCGGCCCAATTCTTTCTATATTAAAGAAATTCTTGCAGTGTTTTTTTAAACCTTAACAATTCTTGTTCTTGATAAAGTTTAAATACTAGTTTTTTGTTTATTTGTTCAAGGTGGTTTTGTGAGAAAGTTAATATTATTCAAAATTGGTTCAAGAAATGCTCAATTGCCGAAGCTAATTGGTGCTTTCTTGTTAGTAATATCTGTATTAATGCTCTTTCATTCAGGCGCAATCATGTTTGATTCGTGGCAAGCAGTAAAGAACTTCAATTCTTGTGTTGATCGAGCGTATAGTATTGATGGAACAGTTCCTGAATTAACAGCAATTTTATCAGAACTAAAATACCAAGATTGTAAAGAATCTTTACAAGAAATAACAGGAACACAAATAGTTGGGGGTTCAATGGAATTAACATCTAGACAATTCTGGACAGCTTTTTTAGGTCCGGTTAGTGTGTTCTTTGTTTGGGCGATAATATTTTTGTTTGCTTTATTCCTATTTAATAATGCTTCAATAGTTGTTCCTGTGGAACAAGTTGAACTTGAATTGAATAAGAAAGTAGATAAGAAAATTATTAAGAAAAAAAGAAAATAAGAATAGCATAAAGCTATTCTTTTTCTATTTTTTTACATTGTGTATACGTTTACTTTGTCAGATGTTGCAGTTCCTTTTTTTGCTCCAACGACATTTTTTACGCCTTGTTTTTCTGCTGCGTCAATAAGTCTTTTTGTTATGATTCCGTCAAAGACAATTGTTTCAACTTTTTTTCTTCCTTTTTCTAATGATTCAACAACCTCTTTTACTTGTACGTCCTTAATTTTGTTTTTCTTTGAATCATAGAATCTTGCTTTCAAACTGCCTTTTATTTTATCATAATCTTTTTCTATCCCAAGAGCTCTTGTTGTTGTTTGAGAAACACTTTTTTTAACTGGAGTTTTTATTGTTCCGGTTTTATCTTGTATTTTTTGTGTTTCTGTATTTGCATTCGCTTGGATTCTTGGTCTATAATTTCCTTGGAATGGATCAAATCTTGGTCCATCAGAACTTTCTCTTCCTCTGAAATCTCCTCTTGGCCTAAAATCGCTTCTTTGTCCGAATCCACGATTATTTCCATAGCTTGGCCTGTCACTTCCATAACTACTATGGCCATAACTGTTTCGGCTTCCTTGTGGGCCATTATTTCCATAGCTTGGTCTATCGTTTCTATAATTGTTTCTTGGTGCAGAACTTCTATCATTTCCATAACTACTTCTATTATTTGTGTAATTATTTTGTGAGTAATTTCTGCTTTGGAATCCGCGGTCTCCTTGTCTTTGGAAACTATTGTTTGTTGGATAATTTCTTTGATATCCTGTTGTTGGCTTTCCGTATGTTTTGAAGTCTTGTCTTCTTTTTAATGCTTGAAGAATTTCTTTTTGTGTTAGTTCTTCAACTTCTTTTCCATCCGGGGCTTTTGCAACAAAATCAACTTTTGTCATTGATCCGAGTTTTTGAACGTTCATTTCGCCGCCTCTATCTCCATCAATTAAAATAATTACTTCTTTTGTGTTGCATAAATCAATTAGTGATTTTTCGATATTGCTTCCGTTCATCGCTATTGCGTTATTGATTCCATAACTTAATAGTTTTATTACGTCTGCTCTTCCTTCTACAACAATTATTGAGTTGCTTGTTTCTACTTCTGGTCCTGCAAATAATCCATTTATTTCTACTACTTTTTGTGTTCGGATATCGCTTCTTATTCCTTGTGCGATTTCATCTGTTTCAACACCTTCAAATTTTTGCATTTTTTTTAATAGTTCTTTGGCTCTGCCAGTTATTTTTTCTCTTTTGTCTTTTCTAGTATCAATAATTTTGTTTATTTTTACTTTTGTGTCGCATGGTCCAACTTTTTCAACAGTTTCCACTGCTGCCGCGAGAATACTTGTTTTTACTTGGTCAAGGGAACTGGGGATAATTATTTCTCCTGTTGTTTTTCCTTTTCCTTTGTTTACTGTGATTTCTATTCTTCCAAGTTTTCCTGCTTGTTGTAATTCTTTTAGGTCCATGTCTTCGCCTAAGAGACCTTCGCTTTGTCCAAACACAGCACCTATAATGTCTGGTTTGTCTACTATCCCGTCAACTTCATAAGTTGCTTGTATTTCGTACTTTACTGTATTTAAATATGTTTTTGCCATATTTTTTTCACTTCCTTTTTGTATAGAATTAGGTTTCTATTTTTTCTAAAACTTCTTTTCTAGAAGCATTTATCTCAATTATTTTTTCTCTACTTTTAAATCCTGAAATAAGTCTTACTTCTTTTTTAAAAATTTTTCTAAACTCTTTCAATATTTCATTATTTGCTCTTCCTTTTTCAGGATTGCTTTTAACTTCAACTAATAATACTTCGCCATTTTTTTTAAAACAAAAACGGCTTTTCCCTGTTGAAATTTTTAATTTCAATAATGTTTCCATCGAAACCCTAATTCTAAAGATTTTTATTATGGATTGCCTTATAAATATTACTACGTGGCGGTTAATTCACAAATTAACCTTAAAACGCAAGGAAACGCCAAAGAAACTCGATTTGACACATATTACTGGGCGTGACACTCGACACGAAAAAGCAGCAAGTCGTGCCTCACAAGCATCAAGGTAATACAAGGGTCCGAATGGTAAGAAATTTCTTGGGCGGCTTCATAAGGATAGAGTTCAAAAGAATTTTTGGTAAGAAAAAAGAATAATTCTTTACATAGCTTTTTCTAGTTTATTTAACATAATATTAATATGACTCGTTATAATAAAGGAGCAAATGCTGAAAGAGAATTAATTAAAGAACTCCACAAAGCAGGGTTTGCTGTTACTCGTGTTGCTGGTTCAGGTGTTAATCCTCTTCCTTGTCCTGATGTTATTGCTTTGAAGGCGGGGAGAATAATTGCTTTTGAGTGTAAGGCTTGGAAAGGAAATTATTTAGCGATAACTCATGAAAATATGGATGAAGAAAGTGATTGGGCAGAAATTGCTGGCGGAGAATTTTATATTGGTTGGAAGGTTCCGCGCGAGGGTTGGTTATTTGTTGGGAAAAACCATTTTCATAAGACAGAAAAAAATTATATGATTTCTTTGCATGAGGCAAAAAAACACACAACTAAATTAAATGTTATTCTTGGTTCTCAAACACAACTTGGCTTGAAGCATGCTGATGATTAGCATTATAAATTATTTCATTCACTTTTTCTATATGCGCCTACAAATTGAAGAAATTCTTTATGAGTTAAAACTTCGTCTTAAGGACGAAAAATCGATAAAGAAAAAAGTTTTGCTAAAACAATTAATTGATTTAATTAATCAATTATAGTTTATTTGAGTTCAATTTTTTTAAATTTAAAAAGTAATTTTTTTGAATAGGGGTGTTTGAATAAATTCTTTTTAGATAAGGTTTTTTTGATACATTTCTAATATTTCTCGAGAAGCTTTTCGAATGTCGCCAGTTCCGCCTTTCATGAGCCAGTTTTTTTTGATAGCAATTTTTTCTAGTAATTCTTCTTCATCTTCTCCGCTAAATTCTAATCCAAATACTTGTGCAATTTTTTCAAGACCAATTTCCATTATTAATTTTAATGCAACATTTTCGAAATCATGTACTTGGTTTGCGTTTTTTGATCCAACTAAGAATAAAGAAAACTCGTCTTTTTCTCCATAAGGAATTATTCCGGGCGCATCAAGCAAATAAATTCCTTCAGAAATTTTTATTTTTTGTAATCCTCGGGTAAATCCTGCTTTTGAAGATGTTCGAACTTTTCCTTTTCCACTTCCGCTTAATGCATTTATCAAAGAACTTTTTCCAGAGTTAGGATAACCAAGTAAACCAATTGTTATTTCTGTTTTTTTTCCTTTTGCAATACCAATTTCTCTTTTCAATAAGTTTATTCCTTTTCTTTCTTTTGCTGAAACAAATACTACTCTAAATCCTTCTTGGATAAGCATTTTTTTGTCATAACTTATTTTTTCTTTTGTTGATAGGTCTGCTTTGTTTAATGCGATTATTAATTGTTTTCCTTTTCCAACAATTCTTTCTTCTACATTCTTGTTTCTTGTTTTTTCTGGAAACCTTGCGTCGACCACTTCTAATACAATATCGCTTTGTTTTATCAGTAAGTCTAATTGTTGCATGAATGGTATTGACATATTATTCTCTCCTTAACCAGGATTCAATTATTTTTTTATAGTGCCTTTCCATTAGTCTTACTTCCTCAAGATTATCTAATACTATTTCTATTTCCTTTTCAAATAAAGCTACTCGTTTAGTGTCATTTAATCTTTGTGCTTTTCTTTGATCTTCTAAAAGTCTTTGAATTCTACTTTCCCACATTCTTATTTCTGCTCTGGCGTGTTTCTGTGTCTTAATCATTTCAGTTAATGTTCCTTCGCCGTGCAGTAATCTCTCTTCAAGAGATTCTCTTGATGCTTTTTCAACTTTTTTTTGTAGTGCTTTGTTTTCTTTTCTAAAAGGATTTACGGTGTGTTTCATAATTATCAAAGTAGTCTTAGTTCCTTGAAGTATTTTTGTGCTTTTTCTTCATTTGCTGGTCCGCACGCAAAACAAGTCTTGCTTCCTGAAGCAATTTGTGTTCTCCCAGCATCAGTGATTAATGCGCAAGGCAATTCTCTTTTTGCTTTTTCAAATAATTCTAATAATTCTTCTGTTGAACCAACTTTTAAAACAATTTTTTTCATTCCTCCTTGTTTCCATTCGCGAACAGTTTTTTCATCAACCTTGTCTAGCACACTGACAGATGCGTGTGAGCATTGTGCAGCAATTTTTCCTTTGTTCATTTTCAAGGAGTTATTTACTATAATATATTGTGTTAGTTCCATACAAATAATTAGTTGTTGAAGTTATTTAAAACTAGCTTTTATAACTGATCCTGTAAATTTTTTATAAGTCTTGAATTTTCTTTAAATTCTCTGTCGATGAGCTCACTATTTGCTTTTATTGTTTCTGAAAATTCTGGGTGTTCTTCTTTTAAACGCGCCAAGTTTTGTGCTTCTGCACCTAAATATTCTTGGAGAGTTTCTAAGTGGGTTAGTAAAACTTTTTTTGTGTGCCAGTCATCTCTGCCCTTAGTTCTCACCATTTCTTCAAAGTTTTCTCTTGTTTTTGTTACTTTTTGTTGCAAATTATCTAGTCTTCTTTCTGTTGGGCTTATTTTTCTATTTCTTTGTTCTTTCATAAATAGGTATTTGTTTGAAAAATAGTTGAAGTCTTTTCTTGCTTGTTCTTTTTGTTCTTGTAAATCTTTTTTATTTCCTCGGCCTCTTGCTAATGTTTGATTACATAGCTTCCAATATGCTTCAGAGTAATTAGTTGCCAATCTATAAAATTCCATAATTGTTTTTTGTCCTTTTGGAGTGTGTTCTGTTTCTTTTTTTCTTATTTGTCTCCATTCTGTGGCAATTTTTTTCATATTTTTTTTAGATTGTGAATATATTTCTTCTATTGGTGTTGTTCTTGGTAACAAATGACTTGCCATCCATTTCCCTATTGTTAACCCTTTTTTTGATGAACTTATAGTAAAAGGAGTTTTTGAGCTGACTTTTATTGGGTTAGGCATGATATAAACTAGGTTCTTCATTTTTTATTCTTTTCTTCATAATCCTTGATTGCTTCTCTTAGTGCTTCGTCTCCTAAAACAGAGCAGTGTACCTTTATTGCGGGCAATCCTTTGAGTTTGTCCATAATGTCTTTTGCGGTTAATGTTAATGCTTTTCTTATTGTCATTCCTTTTATCATTTCACTCATGACGCTTGTGCTTGCAATTGCACTTGCGCAACCAAATGTGCGCCAGCGCGCATCAAGTATTTTGTCATCTTTGATTTTTAACCATAATTCCATTACATCTCCACATTTCATGTTACCTACTTTTCCATATGCATTAAAATCTTTGATTTCTTTTTCATTTTTCAAAAAGTTTTTTGGATTCAAAAAATGTTCTCTTACTTCTTTTGTGTAAAACCAATCTTCTCCTTCTACCTTCATTTTTTCACCTCGTTTTCATTCCATTCTGATGACATTTGTCTCAAAAATTTTACTATTCTCTTCAATTCTTTTATTGTAATATCAATATCTTTTTTTGTTGTGTTTTTTCCAAGAGAAAATCTAATGCTTCCGTGTGCCAAACCATGGTCAAGGCCCATTGATGTTAATACATGGCTTGGATCAAGTGATTGCGATGTGCATGCTGATCCTGTGCTTGCGTAAATTCGTTTTTCGTTTAAATGTAATAATATGCTTTCTCCTTCTATTCCTTCAAAACTAATATTTATGTTATTTGGTAATCGGTTTTTTGTATCCCCGTTAAGCCTTGTTCTTGGTATTTCTTTTTTGATTTTTGAAATAAAATAATCTCTTAATTCAGACAATCTCTTGCTTTCTTTTTTCTTTTCTTTTTCTGCTATTGCGAGTGCTCTTGCCATTGCAATTATCCCTGCGACGTTTTCTGTTCCTGCACGTAATCCCTGTTCATGTCCGCCGCCGTGTATTAATGGTTCAATTTTGATTTCTTTCTTTTTGTATAATATTCCTGTTCCTTTGAATGAGTATATTTTGCTTCCATTAATTGTCATCATATCAATTCCTAATTCTTTTACATTTAGTGATAAATATTCTGCGCCTTGGCATGCATCTGTGTGTAATAAAGTATTTTTTTTGTGACAGATTTCTGCTATTTTTTTTATTGGTTGTATTGTTCCTATTTCATTATTTGCATACATTATGCTTACTAACAAAGTGTCTTTCTTTATTGCTCTTTCTAATTCATTTAATTTTACAATTCCTTTTTCATCAACATTCACATAACTAACTTCAAAACCCATTTTTTCTAACCACTTCATTGTTTCTAGCACTGCGTGGTGTTCTGTTTTTTGTGTTATGAAATGTCCTAGACCTGTCGCGCTGGTTTGCGGGCAGGGGCTCTCTTCGTTTGGGGTTTTTCTTTTTAATAATTCTCTAAAAGCGATTCCTTTTATTGCTAAGTTAATGCTTTCTGTTCCGCTTCCTGTAAAAATTATTTCTTTTTCTTCACAATTCAGGATTTTTGCTATTTTTGTTCTTGCTTTTCCAATAGCGTTTTTTGCTTCTAGTCCTTTTGAATGAAAACTAGACGGGTTTCCATATTTATTTTTCAAAAAAGGTATTGCTTCTTCCAAGACTTCTTTTCTGATTGGTGTAGTTGCACTATTGTCTAAGTAAATTTCTTGTTTGGCCATAATTCTCACTATTCTTTTTTTGTTTTTCCGCAATATTTTGTTGCGTGTTCTTCGATTAATTCAAATAAGGGTTTGTTTTTTTTCTTGAATATGTCGCTTTTCAAATAGTATTCTCTTTCTTTTCCATTTTTTCTAAAATCCACGAAGTTACAATGTCTTAATTGTTTTAATGCGTGGCTTACTAAGCTCTGTTCTTTTCCAATTTTTTTGCATAGTTCGTTTACTGTCATTGGTTTTTCTTGTAGGAAAGCAATGATGTTTATTCGTACTTCGTTTCCTAATACTGAAAGGCATTTGTGCGGATAATACTCAGTCATATGAATAGATTTACATATGAACTAGTTTTAATATGTTTCGGTTCTATTAAAATTTCGATTTGTTGAAAAAAGCATTGACTATTTTTAAACAAGGGATTCAGTAGGATTTTCTTCTGTTTCTACTTCGTCAGCAATTCCTTTGTAAGTGATTTTTTTTGTTACTCCGTCTTCTCCCCACAAATAAGTCATGGCCACTGGCTCGTCCTTTATTAATTCAAGAACATAATTTCCGGGGTTTCCTGTTTTTAATGTAAATAATTTAGAATATTCTACTTTGGCCATATTTCCATTAATAGAAATCAGCTTGTAGACGTGTTCGTCATTTCCATTCCCTATTATTCTATCAAATTTGTCGTCTTCTTTAACATCAAATACCTCGTCAGTAATATCTTTTTTGAATGGGGGTTTCCATTGTGCTTTGATACTTCTAACTTCAAACCTGGCTTTCATGTAATAGAAAAAGGCTCTTCAATTTAAAAGCCTTTTCTAATCATTCG
>CAYWUL010000020.1:0-11966 GCA_964461205.1 uncultured archaeon
ACTAAACGGTTTTGTTTAATACCCCAGCCGGGATTCGAACCCGAGTCACCGGCTATCATCAGCACTTATTTTTTTCTCGCTAAAAGTTTTCTGTCATTCACGAAGTGAATGGCAATTCTTTCGCGAGCCTTAACAAGGCTCTGAAAGGCCAGTATGCTTGACCGCTGCACCACCGGGGCGCTCCTTTCGCCGAGCGGGAGCAAAGCACTATCTTCGCAGAACCTTTTAATTAAAGGTTCATCAAGAATACTTTGTCTGCTCGATAGAGCATCTGGCTTCGCCAGAAGTGCAATAAACTAATTAAATTAGCTCACCTAATGAAAATGCAGAGAAAATGCTTTATAAATGTTACTTCACAAAATTATCTTAGTTAAGGTGAGTTAAAAATGGCTGATGAATTATCTACAAAGAGACATTTTGAGAATGTTTATGTTTGTCAAAGATGTAATGCTACTAATAGAAGTGCGTCTGGAAAACCTCCTAAATGCCGAAAATGTGCAGCTAAGAGATTTAGATTGAAAAAGAAGAAAAAGAAAACTGCTGCATAATTAGATTAATTCAAATCGTTCTTCTAAATAAAAGGAATTAAATACTTCTTTTGTGTTATTCTTTTTATGAATCCATACTTGGAATTAATGAGGATTGGTAATTGTGTTATGACAGCGATAGCTGTTCTTATTGGTTTTCTTGTTAGTGTTACTTTTACTGTTGGTTTAGCAAGCATTAATGCCCTTGGTTTTGTAGGGATTATTATTGCAATGGTTTCTGCTTTTTTTATTTGTGCAGGAGGACAAGCAATTAACGATGTTTATGATTCGGTAATTGATAAAAAAATTAATCCAAAAAAACCTATTCCTAGTAAGAGAATAAAAAAGTCCACAGCCTTACATTTTTCTCAATTATTATTTATTATTGGTGTTTTGTTAGCAACGACACTTGGGACAATGTCATTTTTGATTGCTTTAGTATTCGCTTTTTTATTAATTATTTATTCTAGTGTTTTGTATAAGAAAAAATATTATGGAAATATTATTGTTGCGTTAGGAACAGCAATTACCTTTGTTTTTGGCGCTTCAATAACAGGAATGATTCCTTTGATAATAATTTTCTTTGCTCTTAGTGCTTTCTTTATTAATATGTCAAGAGAAGTAACAAAAGATTTTGAGGATCTAAAAAAAGACAAGGGATTCAAGGTTACTTTGCCAATGTTAAAGAAAAAAGGAGCAAAATTATTAGTTGTTTTTTATTATGAAATAGGAGTATTGTTTGCTCTAGCAGCTTACATTGTTTTTAATTTGAGTTATGCTTATTTATTATTAGTTTTAATAGCAATAATTGTTTTTTATTACGCAATACTAAACTTACACAAAAATAGTTTTAAACAAAGCCAAAAGAAATCAAAAAAAGGAATGTTACTAAGTTTGTTAGCATATATTTCTACAATAATAAAGTGATAGAATGATAAAAGCAATTCTAATAGATTTTTCTGGAGTTATTTGTCAACATGGAAGTTTACTTGAACCAATTGTTGAGCTTTGCCCTGGTCTTGATTATAAAAAAGCAAAAGAACAATATAATCTTGCAAAAGTTGGAGAAATAAGTAACTTAGAATATGCTAGTTTTTTCACAAAAGAATCTATGGATTGGTCACGAAAACAAGTTACTTTGCATGAAGGGACAATGAATTTTCTTAAAACCAAAAAACTACCCGTGTACATTGTTTCAAATCATATTTCAAATATTGTTCAAAAAGAGATTGACATCCTTGGAGTCAGAGAATATTTTGCAGAGATTTTTATCAGTGACAAATTAAAGCTAGCAAAGCCAAATAAAGAATTTTACAAAGAAGTCTTGAAAAGAATTAATCTAAAAGCTAGCGAAGTTGTTTTTGTTGATGATCAAAAAAGAAATTTGTTACCTGCAAAAGAAATGGGAATGAAGGTTATTTGGGTAAATAATACAAAAGTAGATCCTTTTGGAGACAATGGAAGTTTAGAAGTAGACGGAGAAACTTATGATCTTAGTAAATTAAATGAAATAATAAAAGAATTAGATAAATAAAAAAACTAGAACCATTGCCCTAAACTTTTTTGTTTTTCTTTTTCTTCTCTTTGTTTTAAAAATTTGTCAATTGTGTTTTCAACTCGATCTTTTGAAAAATCGTGTTTTTCTACAAGAAATTCTAATAGTTTTTCTTTGTTTGTTTCTCTTTGTTCTAATTCTTTTGCATCAACTTCTTTTGCAACAGGGTTTAGAAAAACTTCTTCTATTTCTTTGTAATCAAATTCCGGTTCAAAACCGGTAGAAGAAATAATGTCTTCAAACGAATCATTTTCTCTTACTAATTTTATTGCGGTTTTTGGACCAACCTTTGGAAACTTTTCATTAAAATCTGTTCCAACAAGTATTCCTAACCAAATCAATTTTTTTCTAGTTATCCCTAATTGTTCTAATACTTTGCTTAATTGAATGTGTTCTGGTTTTATGTCAACGTAAAAGTTTTTTCCGGCAACTTTTCTTTTCCCACTAAAACCAACATTCCTATACAAGTGTTCTGCACCAAATAATAGGCAATCAAAATCTTGAGAAATCGCACCATCTAATTGTTTTTTTGCAACAAGCACTGATGCTTGTGCTTCTCCTTCTTGTGGAGCTTCGACTAACGGAATTCCTAAATAAACTAGTAATTGTTTTGCTTCTTCAACCATTTCTTTTGTTAATTTTAGAGCACGAGAACCCATTTTTCTTGCTTCTGCCAGATTTCCTTCTTGTAATGCAGTTGAAGATTTTTGTTCAGCATCTGTTCTAACTTCTCTTCTTTTCTTTAGAGTTTCACTCTTTAGTTCTGAAGGTTTTCCATCAAAGACATAGATTGGTTTTACATCTTTTTCTACCAGGTTTATTGTTCGATAAAATAGCCCTGTTAAGTGCGATGTAACATTTCCATGTGTGTCTGCAAGAGGAAGCCCATCTTGACCCCTAATTGATGCAAGAAATTGGTAAAGCATATTATATGCGTCTATTCCTACTCTTTTTCCTGTTAAGTTATCAATAGTAATTTCTTCTTTTTCTATTAGTTTTGATAAGTTTACTCCCATTTTATCACTCACAAAATAAAACACAAAATGCTTTAAAACACGATTTAGAGACAAAAAAGGGTAAAAAGTGGCAATCGACGAAGAAACGAAATATTTATATATAACCCTGATTACAAATTATTCTTACCGTTAAAGTAATTTAATGGGTGAGTTTACTCATATTCTCAAAAAAAACTCTCTTAACTGTCTCGTTTCGAGGCAGTTATTCTTTATTTTCGTTGTTTTTAACGTGCTATTTTCCAACAAATAACTAGACTTAATTAGATTACCATTGTTACATAAGGCAATAGATTTACTAATATAGAGATTAAGAATAACCAAACAAATAGTCTTCCAATAAATAGTTCGGTTTCTTTTTTATTGAATTTTAGGAAACCAAAATATGGTAACAAAATTATTTTTGCCATTCTCCCGCCGTCTAGTGGATCGCTTGGCAAGAAATTAAACATTCCAACAGCAAAACTAAGTATAATAAAAAAGAATATTATTGAACTAATCCCGCTTATTAGGGATGCTAATATTTGTGTTAAGATAGGAGGTTGGTAACCTGTTGGAATTTGTTCAAACACAACCCCTATTCTTTTTATTCCCATACTTTCAAACAAAACTGGTTTGATAAAAACATTTTCTTCTACTCCATTTCTTAAAACCCTAAAATTTAGTTCATCACTCTTAGCAATTTCACTACTCAAAAAAGTAACATTGTTAACATCCATTCCGTTTAATGAAATAATAATATCTTCAGGGAAAAGATTTCCTTTTGCAGGAGCTTCTTTTGTAATACCGCAAAAAGAAACCGTGTCCTCTACGCTAGAAACCCTTATTCCAGAATACATTTGTGAAAATTCATTATTTAGGTTTGTTGCTAACGGCGCAACTGCTGTTAAAAATAATAAAAAAACAATTATTCCAATTAGCATTGTGAATAAGTTTGATGTTGGGCCGGCACTTAATACTAATAATTGTTTTTTGTCATCTCTTTTCTCAAAAGTTTTGTCATCTTGTTCTACAAATGCTCCCATTGGAACTATTCCAACCAATATTAAACCAACTGAATGTATTTTTTCTTTGTAATAAGAAAGCATTACTCCGTGTGCTCCTTCATGTATTACTAGAATTAATCCTAAAGAGACCCATGCAATTAATGGTACAACTACTCCTAACCCAGGTATTGGTACTCCGGGAAGAACTGGTGCTACTGAAGGACAAATTTGTTCTCCCGCAAACACAGCTAAAACTGAAAGAACACCATAACCCAACAAAAATACTAATGATAATCCTCCAAAACCAAGTAATACAAAACCAATCAAACCAGGAATAAGTAATGGTGCTAAAGCAGGAACAGCAAACAACATTTGCATTGTGTACCAAAAAATAATTCCTAAAACAATTGCAGAAATTATTAAAATTAAAATTCTTTTTAATCCCCCTTGTTTTCTAGCAATCCAATAATCTACTCCAGCAATTCCAAATCCGGAAAACATTCCAACAATAGAAATTTTTTCCATTATTTTAGCATGTTTTGATACTTTGTGTATAGTGTTAACAAAATGCTTTGTTTTTAGCATTGTAAATATTAATGGAAGGCCAAAAGTAGTTCCTTTTTTTGTTGCTAACCAGAAAATATTTGGGAGCATTATTATTACTGATAAAATTAATCCTAACCAAAACCAAGTAGTGTCTCCATTGTAAGTGTATTCATAAATTGTTAGAACTAATACTAACAAAGCAATTGCCAAGGGTTTGTACAAATTTAGTTTTTTTGTTTTTTCTTGTATTTTGCTCTTTGTTTTGTGAACATTTTTTTTGTGTTCTTGTCTTGAAGGCATGTAAATAATAAGAAAGAGGAGATTAAAAAAGAATTCTTTTTAATTAGCCAAGAACTAATTTAAACTCCTTTGTTAATTGCCGAATTTTTAACTAGTTTTTTAAATGCAAATTGATTGCCCTTTATTATGGTTTGTTATTACGTGGATTCTTGTATTTGGCTAAATTTATTCAAGAATGAAAAGAGCTATTCTGGAAAAGATTTTGGAAAGATTGCTAAACAATTCTTTGATTTTTCTCTTCGAAATAACCACGAAATAGTTTTGTCTTCATTTATAATTAGAGAAATGCAATTTGTACTTTCTGAAAAAGACTCTAAAAAAGTCATAGATAAGATAAAGCACACTACTTTTTTTAAGAAACATTTTGTTTCAAAAAACGAGTTTTTGTTTGCTCGCTTTTTAGAAAAAGAGTTTAATTATTCTATTAGTTTTTTTGATTGTGTTCATTTAAGTATTTGTATGAAAAACAATTTTGTTCTTGTTACTAGAGATAATTTACTAATAAAGAAATCTAATGGTTATGCAAAAAAACCAGAAGAATTACTTAAATAATTCATTTATTTCTTCAAGGTCTATTGGTTGTTTTGACAATTCCTTTCTTGCTTTTCTTATTTGTTTTACTGAATCGGTTTTGTCAGCAATTATTCCTAAATACTCATCAAATATTAATCCCCTAAGTGATTGTCTTATTGCGTCAGATCTATTTAGATAATTTCCTTTTTTTACCAACCCATCAACCTGTTTTATTAGGTTTTTTGGTAATCTTGCTTGAACAATAGTAGTTTCCATGTGTATTACAATAGTATGACAAAGTATTTAAACATTTTCTTTTTTGAAACAAATTTAAACTAGTTTGAACATTAATTTTACATGAGAAAAAACAGTATGAGTAGAAGAAAATTCATTGCAGGGTTAGGTGCCGCAGCATTAACTGGTTTTCGTGCACGCGCCCAAACAAATGCTGTCCTTAGAAAAAAAGAAGAATCTAATCAACTAGCACACAGGACCCCAAAAATAGATTTTTTTTATTGTGCCCACGAAATGAAACATTTTGATTTTCCAAATTATGCACAAACATTTGCAAACGCAAAAAAAGAAGGCCACCCATATAATACTGTTTTTCTTGAATTTGCTGAACTTACTCACCAAGAAAAAGCAAGACTAGAACAAATTATTGATAGAAATGCTGAAGCATTAATAGCTATTTCAAAGAAAACTGTTGCAAACCAAAGAGGAGCAAATGACCCTGTGTTGAATCAAAAATATTTTCAAGAATTTTTAAGACTTTGTCCATTACAAAATAACTTTGTTTTACATTCGTTATTAGTTGCTTTTGCAAACGATGTTAGGAGAGTTAGGTTTATTGAGAGTTATTCTCAAAGAGAAATAGAACAACACTTTAAATCAAGAGCGGGCGAAGAAATGGGTGTTGAAGATTATGTAAAAACTTTTGCACGATTTGTTAAATTTCGAAATCAAAGAATGGGAGAAACTATTTTTGAACTAAGAAAAAAAGCAGACACTGATCCTTATTATGCTAATAATCCTTTACGAGCAATGACTATTCTTGGTGCAGGACATGGTGGTTTTAATCTTGAACATGGAACACATAATGAAGTAGTAAAAAGAATTCGAGCAAATGGTGGCAAAACTTCAATAGGAGTTATTTCAACATTTAACCAAGCTCTAAAACCAACTAATTTTCGTGAAATACTAGAAGCAGAAGCAGTTAGATTAGCACAAAAGAGTAGTGTTGAAATAGAATCCTACAAAATACCAAAAAAACTGTATGATTTGGGTGAACAATTACTCAAGATGCAAAAGAAAAATGCGGGAAAATAATTTTTTGAGACGCCAATAAAAGTCACGCGGGTCGAAATGATTTTTTAGTGAATTGTCGAACTTTAAATTAATCTTTTAAACTCTCAAAAATGCTTTTCTTATATGTTTTTTTCATTAAAAGATAGTTTTTTAAAAACAATAAATACATTTATTGTTAATAACCACCCTACCATTGCAACAGCAACGGTAGGTTCTTTTTGTAGAATCTTTGTTTTTATAGATGGTAGCAATTTATATCATTCCTTAGTAAACAGCTTTGGAAATGCAAAAATTGATTTGGGTATTTTTTGTGAATCTATTTCCAAAGAAGGTTTATTATTAAAAATAAATTATTATACTTCTCCCGTGTCACGATTTGATGGTATTAATGCATATAAGTCTCAACAAAAGTTTCTTTCAAAAATAATAGAAATTCCAAAACTAGTGCTTTTTCTTGGTAGGCTTGAAAAACACGGGAATTCTCGGTTTGAGAAAGGTGTTGATGTAAAAATAGCTGTTGATTTAGTTTCTAATGCATTTAAAGATAATTTTGATGTGGCGATTCTTGTTTCAAACGATTCAGACTTTGTTCCTGCAATAAAAGAAGTTCAACAAGTAGGCAAAAAAATTTGGAACATTAACTTCCAAAAAAGAAAGTCCTATCATTTAAACCAGATTTGTGACAAAACAATAACTATTGACTCAATCGATGAATTCCTGGTGAAAAAATGAAAATCTTTTATTTGAGTGTTGAAAGGTAAAATAAGTTGCGGAGCAATAACTTTAATTAGTTTGGAAAAGAAATAATTAATATGAAGAATAAAAAGCCAAACTCGTTCAAAAGCTTTTTTCCTGAAGCGGATGGACCAGGCACTTTCAGAAAAAGATTACGTATGGGTTATCCCTTAAGAGCAATCGGTGTTTCAAGAGGAAGAGGTTTTTTTGAAAGCATTGAAAGAGACAATGCGGCAGAACAAATAAAGGCTGGCCGATCAGTTGCCAAAAGACTCAAAATAAAAATTCCAATACGTGCCAATAATAGAATAGTTATTTATCAAAAGATTGGAAAAATATTTGCTAATTATTGCAATGAATTCTTTCGTGGATTTATAAAATACAAAAAAAGAACCAGCCCAACAAAAAAAGTAGACATGGAAGTCTTGCTAAAAGAATTCGACGCCACATACCAAAAAGAAGAATTGCTAAACCACTTTGCGGAACAACACACTGCTGAATCAATCATGCATGATATTGAGTATGATGAAAAAAAGAGAGCCCAAGAAGTATTTGACGATTTCTAATAACAATAACTCTCACTAAAAAGAATGGAGATAATAAATTTAATTAGTTTGAAAAACCAATTTAAACCTTTTTTATCAAATTATTCTTATGAATATCATAAAAACGCCAAGTTTTGATTTAGCTGTTTACTTGCGTGGAGATTTGAAAGCTGAAAAATTAGCTTTATTATTGCCTGGAAAATTAGATACAAAAGATTATCCTCACATGCAAGGACATGTTGATTTTTTAGCTAGTAAAGGATACCTAGCGGTTTCTTTTGATCCACCAGGAACCTGGGAAAGTCCAGGAGATATTAGTCTTTATAATATGACAAATTATCTAAGAGCAATTGATGAAATCATACAATACTTTGGTAACAAACCAACTGCATTAATTGGCCACAGTAGAGGTGGAAGTGTTGCATTAGTTTCTGGTCCAAAAAACCCTAATGTTACACATATTGTAGCAATAATGTCTCATGATTCTCCATCCCCAATGCCTCAAAAAGATAAGGCACAAGGGTATCACATCTCAACACGAGACACTCCCAATGGAGAAAAAATAACATTCAAATTACCTGAAAGTTATTACAAAGACGCGGTTAAACACGACTTAATTAAAGAAATATCTAATTGTAAAAAACCAAAACTCTTTGTCTTAGGAAAAAAAGATACAACAGTTAAACCAATTGAAGTGAGAGAAATTTATGAACAATCAGCTCAACCAAAAAAACTAGTTGAAATAGATTCTGAACATAATTACAGATACTACCCAGAGATTATTATTGAAATTAATAACATTCTTTGGAATTTTTTGAGTAAAGAGATTTAGTTAAACTTAACTTTTATTGTTGGGGTAAATATTCTTCTAATAACTTTAATTCAAATGGAAAAAATTCTCTTCTTTTTGAAGGGGAAACTTCAACAATATTTCCATAATCCCCTAACCAGACTTTTATCTCTCTAGTTTTTGGATCCATTGTATAAACCCAAGCATCTTTTTCTTCAATCCTAAAACCAAATGCTTCAAGCAATAATATTACTCTTTGTCTTTCCTCAGCTAATTCTCTCCTTTGTTTAGAAGTTATTTTCAAATATCTTGTTTCACTTCCCCACAATTGTTTTCCATTCTTGTCTTTTCCACATTTTCTTCTTTTATAAGTTGCAAGTCTTAACCCACCCCCACCAAAAAGCATTTCATCAGCAGATAATACATTTTTCAAAACAGTAGAATAAATTCTTTTCTCCCCAGTTTTTAGAGCTCGCAGTCGCATTGTAGTAAGGATTGGAAGTTTTAGTTTATATCTTCGATTTAGGTTTTGTAATCTTTTCATCATTTTATATTGTGCCTCAGGATTTCTTAAATTTGGTTGATGAAGCTTAGAATAAGCCGGTAATTTTTCTCTTGGATAAAATTTTTTTTCTGCTAGTTTAACTTTTCTTTGGCTTTCTCCTTTTCCAAGCGTAACAACAACACGCCTTACAGAAGCTTCACTACCAAGACTAACACGATCAATTCGCTTACCTTTAGAGATACTTCTTACTCTTCTATCTCTCGCTCCACCCTTAAGCACAGGACACATAATAAAACTAAGATTTTAAACAATTTAATCCTTTCTCTCACTGGCATGCAACTCTAAGAAGCTTTTTATAATGTTCAAAACAACTTGTTTTTATGGAAGAAAAGAATGCAATTAAATTGTTTGAGAATAAGAAAGTCCGAATTAAATGGGATGCTAATGAAGAAGATTATTATTTTTCTATCGTTGATGTTATTGCTGTTTTAACAGAAAGTGAGTTTCAAACTGCAAGAAACTACTGGAAAGTGCTCAAACACAGACTTATTGAAGAAGGAAACCAAACGGTTACAAAATGTAACCAGTTGAAATTTATTGCAGAAGATGGCAAATTAAGAGAAACCGATGTTGCAAGCACAGAACAATTATTGCGTTTAATTCAATCAATTCCGAGTAAAAAAGCAGAACCATTCAAATTATGGCTCGCAATGGTTGGTAAAGAAAGAATTGATGAAACTGCAGACCCAGAAAGAACAATTAATCGAGCAATGCAAACTTATTTACAAAAAGGTTACTCAAAAGAATGGATAAACCAACGACTAAAAACAATTGAAATAAGAAAAGAACTAACAGATGAATGGGAAAGAGTAGGAGTAGAAAAACCAACAGACTTCGCAATCCTAACAAATGAAATAACAAAAGCTTGGTCTGAGAAAACCGTAAAAGAATACAAGCAATTCAAAAACCTAAAAAAAGAAAACTTAAGAGATAATATGTCGAATTTAGAACTCGTATTAAATATGCTTGGAGAAGTTACAACAAAAGAAATTTCAAAAACAGAGAACCCAAAAACATTTTCTCATAGCAAAAAAATTGCAAAAGACGGTGGAACAATAGCTGGAAACACTAGAAAAGAAATAGAAAAAAGAACAGGAAAAAAAGTCCTTACAAAACAAAACAATTTATTACTAACAAAAAAGAAGGAACAAAAAAGAATTTAAGGTTTAAAGTAAAATGAATTTAGTTTATTTATTTTCAAGTTTGTTTAACATTTTTACGTAACCTTTTTTTATTACTTTAATTAAAGGCAACAAATCCTTGTCTTTTCGCGCTTTTTCAAGTGCTGTATAATATTCTTGTCTTTGCTCAAAGAAAATAATTAGTGGAGGAAAATCTTTTTCTTGCAACATTAAATTAAGTAGTAATCTTCCACTTCTCCCATTTCCATCAACAAAAGGATGTATTTCTTCAAAAATAGCATGAAAATAAGCACTAACAACAACAGGATTATACTTATTCATATTAGAGTTAAACCATTTTACAAGAGCAGTTAGTTTTCGTGGAACAGAATAAAATGGCGGAGCAATGTGTGTTCCAACCCTAACATTTACACTTCTAAGTTCCCCAATTCCGCTTGTTCTTGTTTCTTTTACAACAATTCTTTGTAATTCACACAAAAATTTTGTATCAATTTTTTTTCTCTTGCTTTTTTTGATAAAATCATATGCTTCTTTATGATTTTTCGCTTCTTGTACTTGGACTAGAGGTTTTCCTTTTGGAGAAATCCCTTCAAATAAAACTTGGTTTGTTTCATCCAGTGTTAATGTACTCCCCTCTATTGCATTCGAACCATAAGTGAATTCTGAAATAAATAATTCATAGAAATTATCTTTGTCAAAAGAAGAAATTTGTTTATTTAGTTGTTCTTTTATTTTTTCAAATTCATGTATTTCTGTTTGGTTTAAAACATTTTCAAAATCAATTTCGCCAAGTTCAACCATCGCATCTTTCTTTAATTTTTCAAGCTGAATTGTATTCAAATCAGTCCCAAGAAATATTCGCTTCTTCCTAACCTTGTCTTTATTACGAATTGTTTTAGCCAGATAAAACTTCTTTTTTTTACCTTCAACTCTTTCTTCAATATGAACCATACACCAATTAGGTGACTACATATATTTAAATATATGTTTTATGTAGTCCTAAGAAAGTACCGAATAAGGTTTGAGTAAGGAGATAAATTACTTTCGTCCCGCGTAACCTTTTCAACAAAAAAATTAAAAAAATAAAAGGGGGCAATTGCCCCCCGAGTTGAGGAATTTATTGAAGTATTTAGTTTATGAAATCTAGATCCAGTTCTCTGTCTCTATTATTTCTTGAACTAGTTCCGTGATTTCTATCTATTCCTTTTACTGCAGCACTTCTAATGTAAGGGCTGTGTACACCTGTGAAAATACAAATTACTTCTAATTTGTTTTCAAATGTTGGGTCTACTCTTGCTCCCCATATTACAGTTGCTTTTGGATCGATTTTTTCTGTTAGCATTTCACCAACAGCATTTGCTTCTCCAAGTGTTAGGTCTGGTCCACCAGTAATGTGTATTAAACATCCTGTTGCTCCGCCAATATCAATGTCAAGTAAGGC
>CAYWUL010000021.1:0-8697 GCA_964461205.1 uncultured archaeon
TTGAAATCCCACCCTTGTAGGAACATTTACATTAAAAATAAAGGATTGTAAACATTGTTTTACATCTTTGTAAGAAAGATTATCATATCTAATAAAAGGAGCTAACAAAGTATCAAAGTTTGAAAATGCTTGCGCTCCTGCGGCTTCCCCTTGCAAAGTATAAAAGAAATTTACTATTTGGCCAAGAGCAGAACGAAAATGGTTTGGAGGTTTACAAGAAATCTTTCCTCGGACACCCCTAAACCCCTCCATTAATAATTGTTTTAAATCCCAACCAACACAATAAACACTTAATTCACTTAAATCATGTATATGTAGGTCCCCGTTTTTGTGGGCATTTCCTATTTCACTAGGATATATTTTCATTAACCAATAATTTGAAACTAGGTTAGAAGAAATATGGTTTCTTAGACCCTGTAATGAATAAGCCATATTACTGTTTTCTCTTACTCTCCAATCTTCTTGTGTTACATACGAATCAATAATATCAAAATCAGAAAGCATCTGCTCTCTTGCTCGCATTAATTCATGTTGGTGCCTATAAAGAATATAGGATTTTGCTACTTTGTCGTGGCCAGACTTAATCAAGACTTCTTCAACAATATCTTGCACTTGTTCAACAGTGGGAACCTCTTCTTCCTTGAAACGAGCGTTAATTCTTTCGGTAACAACACTAGCAATATGGTCTGCTTTTTCTTTATCGGTTCCACCAACACTTTGTACCGCTTTCCAAATAGCTGTTTTAATCTTCTCCGGATTAAAAGCAACTTTAGAACCGTCTCTTTTTGTTACAAATTTAGGCAAGGTCATCACTCAATTTCATTTTTCTATATTTTTCTAATTTTTTCTTTATTTTTTCACATTTTTTAATGTGTGAATTAGAAAAGTTTTTTTGGTTTATAAAGCTTACTTGGATAGTATACATAAAACAAAAAGCAAACCAAAACTAAGTAAAAAATGAAGGAAAGATAAAAAAAACTATTAAATCAAAACAAGTGAATTTGGAAAACAAAAAAAACTAGTCTGAAAAGTTTGGAATTTTTGCAAACAAAAGAGACAGAAAATATTTAAAAAAAAGATAAACAAAAAAAAGAGTTTAGAAAAATAAAAAACCATTGCTAGAACAAAACAACCAAATCTTTTTTAATCGTAAAACGGGAATTTTGAACAAAAAGAAACCACTTCAGCCTTTATTTTTTTTAATTTTGCTTCATCATTTCTTGCTTTCAGAGCAGAATCAATAAATTCTGCAACTTGTTTCATATCATCTTCTTTCATTCCGCGCGTAGTTAGAACAGGAGTACCAATACGAATACCTGACGGATCCCATGGAGAACCTGTTTCAAAAGGAATCGTGTTTTTATTGCAATAAATACCTGCCTTCTCAAGTGCTTTTTCTGCGTCAATACCAGAAATGCCTGAAGAACGAGTATCAACCAATATCAAATGGGTGTCTGTTCCGTTGCTTACCAAACGATAGTCCAAATCAATTAGAGATTGTGCAAGTTGCCTCGCATTAACAACTATTTGTTCAGCATAAACTTTGAAATCTGGTTTTAATGCTTCTGCAAATGCAACTGCTTTTGCCGCAATAGTGTGTTCGTGCGGGCCACCTTGTAAGCCAGGAAAAACTGCTTTGTCAATCTTCTCTGCAAAAACTTCTTTGCTCATTATTACTGCACTTCGAGGACCACGAAGCGTCTTGTGAGTTGTAGTTGTAACAACATCAAAAAACGGAACGGGATTTTCATGAACGTTCGTTGCACATAAACCACCAATATGAGAAATGTCTGCCATACAATATGCTCCAACTTCATCACAAATTTCTCTAAACTTTTTAAAATTAATTTTTCTTGGATACGCCGTGTAACCCGAAAGGATTAATCTTGGTCTTTCTTTTTGTGCGATCTCACGGATCACACCATAATCTAATTGTTCTGTTTCTTTGTCAACCCCATATTGAAGAAAGTCATAAGTCTTTCCAGAAAAATTTACTTTGTGGCCATGAGTTAAGTGACCCCCCTCAGTTAATTTCATTCCAAGTGCTTTATCACCAGGAGAAAGTAACGCAGCATATGCCGCCATATTTGCTGGGCTTCCAGAATTGGGCTGAACATTCACGTGTTCCGCATTGAATAATTGCTTGCATCTGTTGATTGCCTCATTTTCTATCTTATCAATAACTTCATTTCCACCATAATATCTCTTTCCGGGATAACCTTCAGAATATTTGTTATTAGGATATGAACCCATTGCTTCTAAGACTGCTTTTGAAACAAGGTTTTCTGAAGGAATGAGTTCTATTCCTTCCATTTGCCTTTTTTTCTCGGCTTGGATCAAATCGAAAATTAGAGGATCTTCTTTTTTTAGTTCTTCAAACATTTTTATCATTAATAATAGTGCAAACAACTATTTATTTGTTGAGTTACAAAACACAAAAAAAATCACAAGCCATGTGATCTATAAAATACAAGGCATTTTATTAACCAACAAAGAACACATTTTGTTGGACACTTGTTGATTAGAAATAAAAGAAGATAAGGCATATTTCTTGTATGGATTTGATGAGTGGGGTTGGATTGAAAGACCCTTGGAAAGAAATTAGAAAAGAAATGTACAGAAATATTGAGCCAACAGTAGCATTAATAGGAATAACACAAACAACAGAAGAAATGAAACAAAAAGGAGTTGACTCAGAAACCTTGCCAGCATACACTGCAAGACACTGTTGGGAATCCGCAAACAAGTATAGTGAAGATCCTAAAAAAAATAATGAATTAGACAAAGAATTAAATCAACGATTAATACAAATGGGGCACGACACTCCATTACAAGCAGTAAACTTTGTTTTTGATATAGGTGGAATAACAAAGAGTGTTCAAGCACAATGGACAAGACACAAAATTGGCGTGGGTTGGAGTTTTAGAAGTACGAGATATGTTAGCGGAGGAGGAAACGAATTTGTTTACAATACTTATGATTATATTACTGAAGAAGACAAAGTAAGAGACTTATTAAAGGCTGATGAAGAGATAAACAAAAAAGCAATAGAATTATTTGAGAAAAAAATTGAATTAGGAGCAACAAAACAAGATGCACGAAAAGTAATGCCTGTTGCTTTTGCAACACATTGTTCTTTCTTTGCAAATGCAAGAGCGCTAAGACACTTGTTCAATCTAAGATTAACACAACACGCAGAATGGGAAATCAGAAGAATGAGTGTAATGATACTTGAAGAAGTAATGAAAGTAACACCAAGCTTGTTCCAAGACATCTATGACAAATATACTAAAGAATAAATACTCTAAAAAAATAATAATTATTTTATTCTTTTGTTGAAGTCATTACTTCAGAAATTATTTTTAAAGCAGATTTAAAATCCAAATCCATTTTTCTAATTTTTATTTTAGCTCCTTCAAAAATCTCTTCCGCTTTAGGAACTTCTTCCCTATACATTTTCAAAAACACAACTTCTTTTATTCCGCAAGAAGCTATTAATTTAGCACACTCATTACAAGGAAAATGAAGACAATACATTGTTGCCCCAACCAAGGATTGTTCATGGTTTTGAATTATTGCATTTGCTTCAGCGTGAGTAGCTAAACAATGACCGGATCCCTTAGAACCCCATTTTACTCCAGCTTTGTCTTTATTACAATAACCTTTTTCAACACAACTTTGAACACCAGGAGGATTACCATTATATCCAGAAGAAACAATTCTCTTTTCTTTCACTATTACTGCCCCAGACTTGAACTTTAAGCAACTTGCACGAGTAGCAGTAATTATTGCTGAAAGCATGAAATATTCATCCCAAGACGGACGAGAACTAAAACTTATTTTTTCCATAATATATTTGAATAGAAAAAGTAATTTAATGCTAATTGTTCAATCCTTCTAAAATTATCTGATACGCGTGAATTTTGCCAGTAATCAATAAGTGAGCACGGGACCCCTCAGAAAGATCATTTAGAAAGCTTTCAAGAAAGATAATTTCTTTTGAAACCCATTCTTTCAAATCCTTACATTTACAATTCACAAAAACACCTTCTTTTTTTCCAAAATTTGAACAAAATCAAAACTAAAACAAACAAAAAAGGAACGCTTAGAAAAATACTAAATTTTAACATAACTAAAAACAGGACAAATACAAACACAAACTCTGAAACAAGTTTTTCGTTTTTGAAAATAAACAAATCAATTTTTCTAAAAACAAAAAACATGTTATTTAAAAAAAATAAATCATTTTTTTCAATTTCTTTTGCATTTTTCATTTTGCATTCGTAACAATACTCAAAACTTTCTTTCAAAAAACTCACCTTTATTACTCACCAAAAAATTTACTCTCAAAAACAGGCGTGTTGAGAAAAATTCTAACAATTTTTTCACAAAAAAATTAACTTTTACAAAAAAACTGCTTACTTCATATGATAAATCAGAAAGGTTAAAAAAGCTAACTCAAAAAATGGAAACCAAAACAAAAAAATAAGAAGAATAAAAAAATAATAAAAAAAATATTGACAAAAAGAAATAGTTTTTTGACCGGCACAGAACTTGGATAGATATTTATAAACAAAGGAACAATACATTTGTTATAATCTAAAACGCAGGGGCACACATAACGCCAATTGAGTGTTCAAAGTGTTTAGAAAGAGGTGGTAAGATGGCGAAAAAAATAGAAACAATACAAGATCTTCCCGGTGTGGGAGAAGGTGCTGCAAAAAAACTATTTGATGCAGGATATAAAACATTGGAACAAATGGCAGTAGCAAGCCCAATGGAATTAAAAGAAATTGCTGGTTTAGGAGATGGAACCGCAGACAAAGCAATAAAGGCTGCACGTGACGCTCTAGAAATGGGTTTTGAGAGCGCTGATATTTTAGCAGAAAAAAGAAAACTCGTAGGAAGAATTACAACAGGAAGCACTGAATTAGATGCACTTATTGGGGGCGGAATAGAAACCCAAAGTATTACTGAAGTGTATGGAAAAATGGCCTCGGGAAAGAGCCAATGGTGTTTTCAAACAAGTGTAACGGTTCAATTACCAAGAGAGAAAGGAGGAATGAACGGAGCGTGCTTATATATTGATTCAGAAAATTCGTTTAGACCTGAAAGAATAATCCAAGTTGCAAAAAAACATGGAATGGATGTTAATAAAGTTCTAAAAAACATTTTTGTTGCAAGAGCATACAATGCAGACCATCAAATGTTGCTGGCAGAAAAAGCAGCAGAAATGATCAAAGAAAAAAACATTAAGTTAATAATAGTTGATTCATTAATGGCACAATTCAGAGCAGAATATATTGGGCGAGGAACACTTTCTGAAAGACAACAAAAATTAAACAAACATTTGAGAACATTACAAAAATTAGCAGAAATGTATAATGTAACAGTGTTAGTAACAAACCAAGTAATGAGCAGACCAGATATTTTGTTTGGAGACCCCACCGCCCCAGTTGGAGGAAACATTGTAGGGCACGCAACAAAAACAAGACTTTACTTAAGAAAAAGTAAGGATGATAAAAGAGTTGCAAAACTAGTTGATAGTCCTTCACTTCCAGACGGAGAAGCATTATACAGGATTACTGAAAATGGAATAGAAGATGTTTAAATAAAAAAATTATAATTTAGAAATTAATTCTTTGAGTTCATTTACAGAACTTATTGAATTAATTTCTGTTTTTTCTTTTTCAAAATTAGCAAAAACAAATTTTATATTGTTCTCCTGGCAAAAATCAATTGTTTCTTTTCTTTTTCCGCCCAAATACAAAATAGGTTTCTCATTCTTTTCAATAAATCTTTTAAAAACAGCTAATTTATCATCTTTTTCTTCCAATAAAGAACACTCAATAAAATCAAACAAATCCTCGTGTTTAATTGCTTTAAGAATTCTTTGAATTGTTGCGAGCGAGGTAGTAGTAATTAAGCCTAAAAAAAATTCTTTTTTTATTGAGTAAAAATACTCAATTACTTCTTTGTTTTCTAAAGATAGGTTGTCGCAACCAAAATCACAAATAACATCAAAATATTTTTCTCTTGCTTTTATTGTTCTTTCAGAATCATTTAATTCAGGTTCGGCAAGAGCCATTACCTTATCAACATAATCAAACCAATTCTCTTTTTTTGCATATTCTTCGATTTCGGGTTTATTTAATTTTTTTGCATAATGTTCAAACCAAACTTCGTGTGCTTTTTTCCACGGCGTGTCCTTCATTATTATTCCTGAAAAAGACACCGCAATAATTGGCTTGCTCATTTTCTCTTCCTAACAACCTTTGTTGTTAATCCTCTTGTTTTGAGAATTGCATTTGTTTTTCTCAAACTAGTTCGCGCATGTTGCATTGCTTTTCTTCTTTTTTCTTGTGCCAACAAAACAACAGATATTGCCTCTGCCAACCCTTTTTTTGAATATGCTCGTTTTATTAAAGTAATTTCTTTAGGAGTTAATGACCGTGGACTTTTTTTATCATAAACAATAGCATAAGCTAATTTTTTGGCCACTTCAATTTGTCTGGCTTCCTTACTCAACTTCATTTTCTCCCTCTTAAATATTTATATTCAAACTCTTTCTTAAACTTTTCAAATTCGTTTTCTTTTATTGAAATTCTTATATTTTGAATTAAATTCTGAATAAAATAAATATTGTGATAAGAAAGCAAAATATGGGCATTCTGTTCATATGTTTTGTATAAATGATGCAAATATGCTCGTGAATGATTCTTGCAAACAAAACAACCACAGTCTTTATCAATTGGAGAAAAATCTTTATTGTGTATTGTCCTATCAATTTGTATTGCTCCATTTGAAGTAAATATTCTCCCATGGCGAGCCATTCTTGTTGGATACGCAGAGTCAAAACAATCAGCCCCGTTAGAAATCGCATTTAATAATTCAATAGGAGAACCAATTCCCATCACATAAGTACAATTATTTTCTGGAAGAACTTTTTTTGTAGATTTAATTATTTTATACATGTCGCTTTGGGCTTCCCCAATACCAAACCCGCCAAGAGCAACACCATCAAAACCAATTTTTGTTAAAGCAATAGCACATTTTTGGCGTATATCAAAATGATTTCCGCCCTGTGCAATTCCAAACAATAATTGTTTCTTGTTTGTTTTGTTTGGATTTGTATCGTGTTCGAGTTTACATCTTTGTGCCCATTCAATTGTTCTTATTGCAGAGTCTAAATAATCTGCTCGTGTTTTTCCAAAAACCGGTTGGTGATCTAAAACCATTGCAACATCACTACCAAGAGAATTTTGTATTTGGGTTGCTTTTTCTGGAGAAATTAATTCTTTAGATTTGTTAAAAGGATTTGTCATTGTAACTCCTTTGTTAGTTATTTTTGGAGAAAAATGATCCAAGATTAATTGAAAGCCGCCAGAATCAGTAAAAAGAGATTTGTCCCAAGACATAAACTTGTGCAATCCCCCTGCTTTTTCTATTGTTGGCAAGCCCGGTTTTAAATAATTAATAAAAGCATTTGAAATTAAACAATCAAAATTCATTTCTTTGAGTTGTGAATGAAGAATATTTTTTACCGCACCTTTTGTAGCAACTGGCATAAAAAACGGAGTGACTATTTTTCCGTGCGCTGTTTTTAGAACGCCTGTTCTTGCTAAAGAAGAATTTTTATTAGTTATTTCAAAACAAGACATAATAATTACTTATTAACAAACTAATAAAAGAATTAGTTTCTTGAATCCAACCAATCAAAAATCACTGGTATTTCTGAGAGAACTGCTCTTAAATTATGTTGTTGTCTTTCAACACATTTTTTAGCATTCTCTCGTGAAAATCCTATTTTAATAAGTTGTCGCACAGCTTGACTTTCATCAATTTTGTTTCGGTTAAACGCAACTAAAACCTTTGATACTTTTTTTTGAGCATAATCTGGCACATTCGCATCTAACAATGTCAAATGAGTCGACGCGCTTTCTAAAATCTCAAAGGGCTCTCTAGAAAATCCTTCAATGCTCGCTGTTGTTTCATGAACTCTCCCCCCTTCTGCCTTGCCTGCTTTGTATATTTCTCTCAACAAATAATCTCTATTCTTTTTGAATGTAGGAACCAATTTTACGGCAGCAGCCCGGGCTATTCTTTGTTTTTTACTTCTCCCCTTTAAGAAAAAGATTTTGTTTGTTAGAATTGAGTCTATAAGTTTGTTAGGCATCTAAAAGATATGTTTTTCTCATTGAAAAGCTTTTTTAATGGTTTTATAAAGAATTATGTTGGACTAGACTGGGCCGTTAGCGGTGGCTTGTTACCAGAAATCCGCTTTATGCTGGGGTCGAAACTGGGAAAGAGGTTTTTACGTTAACGCGTATCGCCAGTTAATGAGTGTCGAAGCTCTGTCCTTACAGGCCCTCTTGTAAGACGAACCCCGCCAGACTCGGAAGAGAGCAACGGTAATTTTATTTGAGAGCGCTGAAGGGTCACGGAGTGGAGCTCGTTTCTTGGTATGAGCACATTAACCGGAAATCCATTTTCCAGTACGTCCACTTAATATTTATAAGGTATTGAAGACAATACCTTGATGTATTTCGGCGCCGCCTGACGAAACGGGTGAAATCCATTGTTCCAGTACGTCCACTAAAAAAATCGCTTATTTGCCTCAAATTAGCTAAATTATTCAAAATTTGGTGTTTCTTTGTTTATTTTTATAAAAAAAGCAATTTTGACAAGAAAATTACG